>NZ_JAEBDZ010000018.1:0-191381 GCF_046548675.1 Amycolatopsis sp. cmx-8-4 | reverse complement strand
GCTCGCCACCCAGGGACGGCAGCTGGTCATCTCCCCCGACGCCGACGGGCGTCCGAGAGCCGCCGAGGCCGCGGTGCGGCAGATCGTCGGCGTCCTGCTCGACAACGCCGTCATCCACGGCGCGGGGATGGTGACGATCACGACCCGCGACAGCGCCGGCGCGTTCGCCATCGACGTCGCCGACGAGGGCCGTGGCACGAACGACGGCCTGGACCTGTTCACCCGGGGGCACAGTGGCGCCGGCGGCTCCGGGATCGGCTTGGCGCTGGCCCGGGACCTCGCCGAGGCCGAGGGCGGCCGGCTGTGGCTCAGCCGGCCCGCCCCGACGACGTTCACCCTGTTGCTGCCCCCGGCACCCGCAGCGCACCGGAGCGCGCCGTGATCGCGAAGAAGTCGCGCTGGTCGGCGGACAGGTAGCGATCCGGCGCCGTGGGCATGCTCGGGACCAGCGTCCGGGGCGCCGAACCCGCGATGTCGGGGCGGAACAGGTTGCAGCTCACCATTCCGCCGTGGATGTCCAGCTCCATCCCGCGGACGACGCCCGCGGCCGTCAGCGCGTTCGCCATGGCGGTCAAGGTGAGCTGGTTGCCGGCCACGTAGACGAGCCGGCCTTGCGCGTCGATCCCGATGCCCGAGCGCCAGGTGAACTGGAACTGGTTGCGTGCGCTCCCCCACTGGCCCGCCGGGTTTCCCGACAGCCCGGCGACCGGCTTGCCGCCGTCGACGACTAGTTCGAGGTTCTGGCGCACCGCGGCGACCTGCGGAGTCATGTGGGCGTCGCGGCCCCACAGCGCGACGGTCGCCACCCCGGACCGGTCGATGACCAGGGAGGCCATCCCGTTCTTCAGGGGTTTCCCGTACTGGCCGTCGGCGTAGAAGCCGCCGTCGGTGTCGCGGAACTTGAAGCCCGAGTTGAACGTGGCGAGCAGCGAGGGGCGGAGCGCGTTCGGCACCTGCGCCTGCTCGGGCCAATTGCCGCCCGGTTCCTTCGTTCCCGCGATCAGGTGGGTGCCGGTCCACTTCTGGTCGAACGCCACGATCGCGGCCATCACGCTCGTGTGGTCGGGGTCCGGGCGGAGGAACGTCGTGTAGTCGGCCGCCTGACCACCGGCCATCCGGGCTCCGGGGATCCACACGCCTTCGCCGGGCAGGGCACCCGGGAGAGTCGTCAGCGCCGCGGGGGCGTTCGCCTGATCCCCGGCCGGCGCCGGGACCGGCACGGGCAGGGCGTCGGTGCTCGGCGCGCCGTTCGCCGGGGGATGTCTGGTGTAGTACCAGTTCTCGAGCGCGTTCACGACCGGGCCGGCGCCCATCTGCCGCGCCCAGTCCGCGCTCCGGGCGGTGAAGGTCGCCGCCCCGGGCGCGGTGAGAGCCTGAACGTAGGTGACGGCCGGATAGATGATCAGGATCAGGAACACGACGAACACTCGCCGCAGTCGTTTCTTACGACGTTTCACCGGCGGACGAGGAAGATTCGGAGTTCCGGTTCGGCTCGCTAGGTCGACCATATTTCACGGTAACGACGCCCGGGTTCACCCAAGTGCAGCGAAGTGCTAAGGAATGGCTAAGAGCCGCTGACCTCGTCGCGCTGTTTGCGGTTCCGGAGGAGTTCGAGGCCCAGCGGAATGAGCGACACGATCACGACGAGCGCGATGATCGGCAGCAGGTACTGGTCGATCCCGGGAATGCTTGACCCGAGGACGTAACCGGCGAGCGTGATCCCGATCGACCAGAGCAGGCCGCCGAGGACCTGCCACACCGCGAAGGTCCGGGCCGGCACGGCGAGGATGCCGGCGAGCGGGTTCAGGACGGTGCGGACCACCGGGATGAACCGCGCGAGGACGATGGCCTTGGCGTGGCCGTAGCGGCCGAAGAGTTCTTCGGCCCTGGTCAATCCTCGATGCAGGTGCCGGTTGCGGGTCCGGGCCAGCAGGGCGCGACCGCCGCGCCGCCCGATGAGGAATCCGGTCTGCGCGCCCAGGAGCGCACCCGCGACGGACGCGATCAGCACCAGGGGCAGCGAAAGGTGCACGGCGGCCGTCGCACTGGTCGTGCAGAACAGGCCCGCGGTGAAGAGCAGGGAGTCGCCGGGCAGGAAGAACCCGATCAGCAGGCCGGTTTCGGCGAACAGGACGAGGAACACCCCGGCCGCGCCGAGGCTCGACAACCACGACGTCGCGCTCAACGGGTTCATCGGTCGGGCCGCCTTCCGCGATATTCGACAACTATGTAGTAGTTCTACACCTATGTCGTTTCGGCGGCCAGCGGCCCGGCTTCCCTCAGGGCGCCGTCGCGTCGCCGCGCAGGCGCGCCAGAGCGCGTTCCCACAGCCGCGCGCGGTGCTTGTCCAGCAGATGGCGGCTGATCAGGTAGACGCCGCCCAGCGCGGCGAGCGCGGCCGATTCCCACAGCACCCCGCCGAGCACGGCTGTGACGAATGCCTCGGAGCCGCTCAACGGCGGGGCGACCTGCTGCCCCGCCTGATCGATCCACACCTCGACGTGCTTCGGGAAGCCCGGCCCGGCGCCCACCCGCGGTTCCCCGCCCAGTGGGCCACGAAGGCACGGACCCTGCCGGCCGAGGCCGTCGCCAAGGGAATGCCGGCCGACGAGGTCCTCGCGACCTGCCGGTCCGTGCTCGACTCGTTCGGATCCGCACAGCCGGAGGACACGCCATGACCGTCGCCGTCATCCTCAGTGCCGCCTTGTCCGCGCTGGTGCTCCTGCCCGCGATCACCAGCCCGACCGTGCCCTTCGGGGTCCGGGTGCCGGCCCGGCGGGCCGACGAGCCGGCGGTGCTGCGGCAGACCCCGTCCGTGCCGGGCCGGCTCGTGCCCGGGTCAGCCGGGGCCGGCCAGCCGGGGAAACAGCCGGGCGCAGTTGGCGGCGGTAAGCGCGCGCCAGGTGGTGCCCGCCGGCTGCGGTGCCGCGTCGATGCCGGCCAGCTGCGCGTCGACCGCGGCCGGCGGCGTCCAGCAGTAGTCACTGCCGTACAGCAGCCGTTCGGTGCCGAACGCGCGGTCCAGCGCCGGGATCTGTTGTGGGAAGGGAGTTCCCGCCATGTCGAACCACAGCCGGGACACCTGCTCCGGCAGCGGCGGGACATCGGGCTCCGCGGGCCCGAGCATGCCGCGGAACAGCTCCATGCGCTCCGCCAGCAGCGGCAGCACCCCGCCACCGTGGGTGAAGATCCACGGGATGGCGGGGTATCGCTGCAGCACACCGGCAAAGGCCAGGTCGCTCACGGCACGGGCGGAGTCGAACAGGAATTCCAGCATCGGCCCTGGCCGGCCGGACGCGATGGCTTCGGCGTGCGGCGGCGACGTCGGGTGGACGAACACCGGAGTTCTGCGCCGGTCCAGCTCTGCCCACAAGGGGGCGTAGCGGAAATCGCCCAGGTATACGCCCGCGGTGTTGGTCTCGACGGTCACGCCGTCACAGCCGAGGTCATCGATGGCGTGGGCCAGCTCGCCGAGCGCACCGTCCACATCGGGCAACGGTAGTGACGCGAAGTGGCCGAAGCGATCCGGGTGCGTCCGGCGGATCTCGGCGCCGGTGTCATTGACGTGCCGGGTGAGCCGGCGGGCCACCTCATCATCGCCGAAGTGCGTGCCGGGCGAAGAGATCGACAACAGCGAGGTGGCGATGCCCCACTGGTCCATCAGGGTCAGGTGCCGTTCGGCGTCCCAGGTGGGCCAGCCGGGCATGCCGTCCGGTGACTGGTGGCCGGCGGCGTGGGCGGCGGTGACGTACTCCGGGGTGAGGAAGTGCGCATGCACGTCCACCAGGGCAGGCCTCGTCATCGGTGGGTCACTTCGACCTCGTCCCCGGCGGCCCAGATCCGCCGGATCGCGGTCGTGGCCTTGATGTCCTGGGACGGGTCTCCGTCGACGAGCACCAGGTCCGCCCGCAACCCTGTCCGCACGCTGCCGCGGTCGGGCAGGCCGAAGTGGTGGGCGGGCAGCACCGTCGCCGCACGCAGCGCAGCGCACTCGGTGAGCCCCGCATCGACGAGCAGGGCCAGTTCGTGGTGCAGGCTCGATCCATGGGTGACGGGGTTGGGCAGCGGCGCCGGTCCTGAGAACGCGTCGGTGCCTGCGAGGATCGGGACACCCGCTGCGTGCAGTGCGGCGACGTTGTCTCGGCTGTAGGCGTAGTCCTGGCCTTCGGGCCGGACACCGGTGATCACCGCTTCCATCATGGCCAGGGTGGGGACGGCGATCTGGCCGCGTTCGGCCATGCGGGCCACGGTGTCGGCGTCGAGGACGCCGTCGCGGGGGACGTGGGTGATGACGTCGGCTCCGGCCCGGACGGCGCGGCGGTAGGCGTCGACCGACGAGGCGTGCGCGACGGTGAGCTTCCCGTGCTTCTTGCCTTCGGCGACGACGGCGTCGATCGTGGGCTGGTCGAGCAGGTCCCCTTCGATGACGACCTTGATGTAGTCCGCCCCTTCGGCCACCCGGTGGGCGACGAACGGCGCGGCCTGCCCGGGGGCGGTCAAGATCGCCTCCGCCGGCATGCCGGGCATGCGGGCGTGGTTGCCGCCCGGGCCGATGGCCGGTACGCCCGCGCTGCGGATGTCGGGAACCCGGCCGCGGAAGGAGTCCACGCGCTCCTTCGGCCAGCACGCCATGTCCAGGGCCGTGGTGACGCCGTTCTCGGCTAGCTTGCGCAGGTCCTCCGGGAAGATCAGGTGAACGTGGGCGTCGATCAGGCCCGGCAGCACGGTGGCGCCACCGCCGTCGACGACCTGCCCGCCCGAGGGTTCGTCGCCGATCACGGTCCCGTCGATGGTCACCGTGGTGGGTTCGGTCAGTCCGGTGCCGTCGAAGACACGGACGTTGGTCAGAACCGTCTTGGTGGTCATGAGCCCTTCCTGGTCAGCCATGCGTAGAGAGATTCGTAGAGTTCGGCGGCCTTGCCAGGGCAATCGTCGCCGTAAAGGTCGTTCGCGACCGGGTAGCCGCGGCCTTGGAGAACGTAGGCGAGGAACTGGTAGGACGACCGGAAGCCGATCAGCACGTTCGGGTGTATCGCCAAGGTGGCCCCGGGCAGAACCGGCACGATGACGTCGCGTTCGTAGACCGGGTCCAGGGATCGGATCTGCCATCGCCGTGCCCTCAGTTCGGCGCGGTATAGCAGCCGGGCGTAGGAGGTGAGGTCGACATCGATACCGTCGAGAGCAGTCCGCACCTCGATCGCTGCGGGCACCTCGACGACCGCGCGCGTCCCGTCGAGGTCGACGACCGGTGGGGCGAGCCGGTGCCGGGCGACGTCGCCGCGCCCGGCCATCTCCCGCGACCGCGCGGCGAACTCTTCCCCGCTGCCGCGGAACCAGCTCAACCGGACGGTCGCGTCCGGCGCGTAGCACGCTCGCAACCGATCCCACCGGCCGCGGTCGCGGGCCTGGCGTTCCCGCAGGATCAGCTGGGTCACGGCGACGACGTCGTCGGCACCGGTCACGGCGCCGGCTCCGCGGCACTGTCACCGAGGACTGCGAGGCTGGTGTCCATCAGAATCTGCCGGGTGCGGTTGACGTGCGCCTCGAAACGGGCCGCCGCCTCGTCGGCGTCATGAGCGAGCGCCGCGTCGACCAAGCCCTGGTGCTCACCGGCCACGTCGCGGTGGTGCTCCAGGGTGCCGGGGCCGGACCAGGCACGGTAGAGCTCGGCGGCATCGGACAGGCGCGTGCAGATGTCCAGCAGCACCGCGTTGCCGCACGCCTGGATCAGCGTGTGGTGGAATTCCAGATGCGCCCGCGCCCATTCCTCGTTGCGGCGCTTGGGGTCCCCTGGCAGGAACATCGGCCGGCCGGCGAGCCGATGGTGCGCGGCCAGCACTTCGGACTCCCACGTCACGCCGCCGCGCCGTACCGACAACCGCAGCGCGGCCCCCTCGTTGACCACGCGGGCCTCGGTGAGGTCGGTCAGCGCCTGCAGTGACAGCGGCATGACCCGGAATCCGCGGTTGCGATCGATCTGGACCAGGTCCTTGGCCGCCAACAGCCCGAGGGCTTCACGCACGACACTGAGGCTGACATCGAACCGGTCACCGAGCTCAGCGGGCTTGAGCCGCTCTCCCGGGGCCAAGTCCGCGTTGAGGATCTCCGAGCGCACCCGGGAGTACACCAGCACGGCCAGGCTCTCGCCACCCGCTCTCTTCGCCATGCTCGCACTGTAACACACTCTCACTCAAAGAATCGATTCTTATGTTGACAGTCGCCTTTGCGAAGCAGAGTATGGAGATAACCGACGCCGGTGGGCCCGGCGACGAGCCACCCTCGCGGGCCGCCCACCCAGGACACCGTCGGATCATCGACCGAAAGGGTGCCGCGATGCGGATCGCCAATCTCGCCGGTCGGCTCGTCCTCATCACCGAGGCCGGTGCCGTCGACGTCGAGCACGCCAGCAACCAGCGCTTCTCCCCCGACCCCCACGCGGTGTACGCACGCTGGGACGAGTTCACCGCCTGGGCCCGCGACGCGAGACACGAGGACGCCACGCCCTTCGACGACGCCGACCTTCGAGCCCCCGCGCCGGACCCGGCGCAGATCTTCGGAATCGGCCTGAACTACCGGGACCACGCGGCCGAAGCCGGTCTCGACCTTCCCGACTCCCCCACCGTCTTCACGAAGTTCGCCAGTTCCCTCACCGGCCCCTTCGGCGACGTCGCACTCCACGGCACGACCGTGGACTGGGAGGTCGAGCTGGTCGCCGTCATCGGACGGCGAGCCTGGCGGGTGCCGGCCGAACGCGGCTGGGACCACGTCGCCGGGCTCACCGCCGGCCAGGACCTCTCCGACCGCGCCCTGCAGCTCGCCGGCCCCGCGCCGCAGTTCAGCCTCGGCAAGTCGCGCCCCGGCTTCGGACCGACCGGGCCGTGGCTGGTCACCCCCGACGAGTTCGCCGACCCGGACAACCTGGAACTGAGCTGCACGGTCAACGGCGAATCCGTGCAGAAGAGCCGCACCAGCGAGCTGATCTTCTCCATACCGGAACTCGTCGCCCAGCTCTCGGCCGTCCTGCCGCTGCTCCCGGGTGACCTGATTTTCACCGGCACCCCCGCCGGTGTCGGCGTCGCCCGCACCCCGCAACGGTTCCTCGCCGCCGGCGACGAACTCGTCAGCACCATCGAAGGCATCGGCGTCATGCGCCACCGGTTCGTGGAGGCGTCGTGAGCACTGTGAACCCGAACCGGTTCCGGGCGGTGATGGGCGCGGTCTGCGCACCGGTCACCATCGTCACCACCACCGGCGCCGACGGCGGCCCGCGCGGTGCGACCGTCAGCTCGTTCACGTCCCTGTCACTGGACCCGCCGCTGGTCGGCGTCGCCTTCGACCGGCGCTCGGCCCTGCTGGCCGACATCCTGGCCGCCGGGATGTTCGGCGTGAACCTGCTCGGGCACGGTCAGGACGACCTGGCCGTCCGGTTCGCCACCCGCGGCGCCGACCGGTTCACCGCCGACACCACGTGGTTCACGGACGCCGGGCTACCCAGGCTGGCGGACGCGACGGGCTGGGTCGCGTGCGCGCTGGAGCGCACCGTCGACGCCGGTGACCACCTGCTGCTGTTCGGCCTGGTCACCGGCCTGAGCGGCACGGAGCAGCCACCGCTGGTTTACGCCCGCCGCACCTTCGGCACCCACTCCCGCTTCACCGAGCGGCCCCGCCCGCCCATCACCGACCAGATCGCCGCTTGCGCCCGCTGACCCCGCCTGGAAAGGACAACGACGTCATGCCCCTTACCACCGAACAACCCGCGGTCACCACCGAACAGATCCTTGCCCGCATCGCCGACATCCGGCCGCTGCTGGAACGCAATGCCGCCCAAGGTGAAGCCGACCGCCGGGTCGTCGAGGAAAGCATCACCGCGCTGACCGAGGCCGGCGTGTTCAAAATCGCCCAGCCCCGCCGCTATGGCGGCTACGGGCTCCCGGTACGCGCGATGCTCGACGTCTCCGCCGCCGTGGCCGAAGCCGACGGCGGCACCGCCTGGGTCGTCGCCCTGAGCAACGTCTGTGCCTGGCTGGCCGGGCTGTTCAGCCGTCAGGCCCAGGACGACATCTGGGGCGCGAATCCGGACGCGAAGGTCTCCGGTGTCCTCTCTCCGACCGCCGAGACGACCAAAGTGGACGGTGGCTGGCGCGTCACCGGCCGCTGGTATTACAACTCCGGCTCCTGGCATGCCGACTGGGCCGGTCTCGGCGTCCCGCTGACCGACGAGCGTGGCGAGGTCGTCGACCAGGGCATGGTCCTCATTCCGCGCACCGACCTCGGCTTCGACGAGACCTGGTTCGTCGCCGGGATGCGCTCGTCGGGTTCCAACTGCCTGATCGCCGACGACGTCTTCGTTCCCGAGCACCGTGTCATGTCAGTGCCCCCGGCCATCGGCGGCCGGTACGCCGTGGAGGAGCCCGAGGAAGACCTCTACCGCGCCGCGCTCGTCCCGGTGTTCACCCTCGTGCTGGCCGGCCCGCAGCTCGGCCTCGGCCGCAAGGCGATGAAGATCGTCCAGGAGAAAGCCACTCGCAAGGCGATCTCGTACACCAACTATGTGGCGCAAGCCGACTCTGTCGGCTTCCAGCTGCAGCTGGCCGAGGCCGCGATGCGGATCGACACCGCGCATCTGCACGCCTACCGCGCCGCCGACGACATCGACACCGCCGCCGCGAACGGCACCTACCCGGACGTGCCGCTGCGCGCCCGCACGCGCGCCGACACCGGCTGGGCCGTCGAGAACATCACCCGGGCCATCGACATCCTGCTGTCGGCCCACGGCGCCGGCAGCTTCGCCGACGTCAACCCCCTGCAGCGGATCTGGCGTGACTCCGCCGTCGCCGCACGGCACGCGATCGTGCTGCCCGCGGTCAACTACGAGATCTACGGCAAGGCCCTGCTCGGGCGCGACGACCAGATCACCCCGCTCATCTGACCCGAAGGATCCTCGCCATGAGCCTGCACCGCCTCACCAAGATCACCATCGGCGTCCCGAACCTCGACGAAACCGCCAAGTACTACACCGAATTCGGACTCACCCCCACTAACTCGGGGTTCGCCACCGCCGACGGCGGCGAACAGCTCGAACTCCGCCGGACCCCGCAGCGCCGGCTGCTCACCCTCGGCATCGGCGCCGATGACCCCGATGACCTCGGCCGCATCACAGCGTCGCTGTCCCGCCTCGACGTCGAGGCCCACCACGACGGCGACACCCTGCGCACCAAGGACCCCGTGACGGGGCTCGACATCGTCGTATCGGTCGCGCCTCGCCTGCAGCAGACACCGCCGGAACCGGCGCCGTACAACGCCCCTGGAGCCGTCCGACGCGCCAACGTCCGCGCCCCCGGTATCGACCGCGAGCCGGCGGTGCGGCCGCGCAAGCTCGGGCACGTCGTGTTCGGCTCCCCCGACCAAGCCGCCACCCAGAAGTTCTTCACCGAAGGACTCGGCTTCAAGGTCAGCGACGAGGCGCCCGGACTGGCGTCGTTCATGCGCTGCTCCACCGACCACCACAACGTCCTCGTGCAGCAGGCGCCGGTCAGCTTCCTGCACCACACCTCCTGGGAGGTCGACGACGTCGACGAGGTCGGCCGCGGCGCCACCGCGATGCTCGAAAACCACCCGGAGCGCCACACCTGGGGCCTGGGCCGGCACTACATCGGCTCGAACTTCTTCTGGTACCTGCGCGACCCCGCCGGCAACTTCTCCGAGTACTACTCCGACATCGACTGCATCCTCGAGGACCAGCTCTGGGAACCCCGCGTCGTCGCCGGCGAGAAGAGCCTCTACGCCTGGGGACCGCCGCCCCCGCCGTCGTTCCTCGCCCCCGAGGACCTCGCGGAGCTGATGACCGACGCCCACGACGGAGCGTGACAGTGACCGGGTTGGACGACTACACCAGCTGGCTGGCGGCACTGGGAAAGGAGTTCACCAGCTACGACGAACTGTGGCGCTGGTCGATTGCCGACCTGGCCGGATTCTGGACGTCGATCTGGGATCACTTCGAGGTGGGCGGAGCCTACGACCGTGTGCTCGGCTCCGCGGACATGCCCGGCGCGCAGTGGTTCCCCGGCACGGAGCTGAACTACGCCGAGCACATGCTCGGCGAACCCGGCGATGCCGAGCGGCTCGCCGTGCTCGCGTACTCCCAGACCCGTCCGCCGGCCTCGCTGACGTTCGCCGAACTGGCGGACCAGGTCGGCCGTGCTCGCGCCGGCCTGCAACGCCTCGGGGTCGGACGGGGCGACCACGTGGTCGCCTACCTGCCGAACATCCCCGAGACCCTGGTCGCGTTCCTGGCCTGCGCGTCGCTCGGCGCCGTCTGGGCGGCGTGCGCGCCGGAGTTCGGCGCCCGCAGCGTCCTGAACCGCTTCGCCCAGGTGGAACCCACCGTGCTGCTGACCGTCGGCGGCTACACCTACGGCGAGAAACCGATCGACAAGACGACCGACGTCGCGACGATCCGCGCGGGCCTGCCGACCGTGCGCCACACCGTCTCCGTCCCATATGGGCAGTACGAAGTGGACGGCACGCTCTCCTGGCCGGACTTGCTGAGCGAGCCCGCCCCGCCGGAGTTCGACCGGGTCCCGTTCGGCCATCCCCTCTACGTCCTGTTCTCCTCGGGAACAACCGGGCTGCCGAAAGCGATCGTCCACGGCCATGGCGGCATCCTGCTCGAGCACCTCAAGGCGCACGCGCTGCACCTCGACACCCGCCCCGGCGACCGGATCCTCTGGCACACCACCACGGCGTGGATGATGTGGAACATCCTGGTCTCCGGGCTGCTGCGGCGGGCCACAATCGTATTGACCGACGGGAACCCGCAGTACCCGGACCTCGCGGCGCAGTGGCGGCTCGCCGCCGAGTCGCGGGTATCGTTGTTCGGCACCAGCCCGTCCTACCTCGCCGCTTGTCGCACGGCCGGCATCGAACCCGGCGAGCTGCCCGCCCTGCGCACCCTCGGCGTCACCGGTTCGCCACTGCCGGGCGAAGTCTTCGACTGGGCCGCCGAGCAGCTCGGCAACGCGGTCCACATCAACTCGATGTCGGGCGGCACCGACATCTGCTCCGCCTTGATCGCGGGCAATCCGTGGCTGCCCGCCCGCCGCGGCGAGCTGACCGCGCCATGCCTCGGGGTCGACGTCACCGCGTTCGACGTCGCCGGGAACGAAGTAGTCGGAGAGGTCGGCGAGCTGGTCGTCCGCCAGCCGATGCCGTCGATGCCGATCGGCTTCTTGAACGACCCGGGCGACCACCGGTACCGCGCCGCCTACTTCGACAGCTACCCCGGCGTCTGGCGCCATGGCGACTGGGTGACCATGTCCCCCGAACGGAGCTTCGTCATCTCCGGCCGTTCGGACGCCACCCTCAACCGCGGCGGGGTCCGCCTCGGCACCGCCGAGTTCTACGCAGTCGTCGAGGGGCTGCCCGGCGTCGCGGACTCGCTGGTCGTGCACCTCGAGGACCCGGACGGCGGCCCCGGCCGGCTGCTGTTGTTCGTCGCCCTGGCACCCGGCATCGAGCTCGACGACACCTTGCGGCAGCGGATCCGCCAGACGCTGCGCGAGCAGCTCTCCCCACGGCACGTCCCCGACCGGATCGACGCCGTCCCGGCCATCCCGCGGACGCTGACCGGCAAGAAGCTGGAGAAACCGATCAAGCAGATCCTCCAGGGCCGCGCCCCGGCGGAGGTCGTCGCGCCGGACGCCATCAGCGGCTATGCCGCGATCGGCGCATTCACCGCCTGACCCCGTTCAAATCCGCCGAACGTTGGAAACCGAGTCCATGCCGCGAGGATCACCAATACCGTCGACCGCGAGAAACTCCGGTCGGCGGTATTGTGCCGGTCTCCTCCCGCTCGGCCACACGTCGAAGGTTCGACCCGTCGGCCTGTCCCTGTGACCAGACCTGGTGGCCGGGGCCCGCGCGAGCACGGGAAAGGCCGGCGGCTGCCAGGTGAACCGTGCGCCGGAGATTCGTGAAGTCGTACGAGGCCGCGCGGCAGTCGGGTGTCACAGTCCGCTCCGAAATATCACTTCGCTCAGCGGGCGCGGCGCCTGAGAAAGCGTGGTAGCCCTCTCGGTGGAGTAGATCGCCTCGCCGAGGAAGCTGTGCACTGTTCGACTTCTTGTGGCACGTGTCGCTGCCTGAGCTACACGGTGTGATCCCTCGCACACGTTTACGCGACTCTCGCGCTGGAATGCGCGACCACGGCGGGAACGCGTGGGCCACGGAGGCTGAGCGGCCCCGGTGATCAACGTATTCGCCGTCACAGTCGCAACCATCTGGGCAACAACCTCGGAACGCTGATCGCGGGACAGACGCACCGATCAGGCTTCGTCGGTGAGGGTGAGCTGGTGCCCCGTCTCCTCCGCGACGAGTGCGGCTCCGTAGTCGTTGCCGTGCGGGGTGCGGGTGATCGTGTGGGTGTGGAACTTCGCCGGGTGCTCGTTGGTCAGCATGATCCCGGCGTGATGCTCGTACTCGATGAGCACCACCGGGCTTTGGATGCGGAAGTAGAAGGGGCTGTCGGGTCCGGATCCGCCGATCCAGCACAACCAGGTCTCGTCGAGGTGCGCGCGGATGTCGTTGAGCCGCGCGTGATAGGGGCCAGGCGGCAGGTGTTCGATGAAGGTCCCGGCAAGTCGGCTGAGCAGATCCCGGCTGTAGGGCGGGAAACTGACAGCGCAGACTCCCTCGTAAGGGATAGCGCGGTTGTCCTGGAACATGCCACCGAGATGCAGTTCGTCGCCGAAGACCTCCCGGCCGGGCGGGATCGCGGGGTCGCGCTTGTCGGGGTAGAGAACCACCGCTTCGCGAATGGAGTCGGGTAAACCGTGTAACAGGTTCAAGGCGAGCCGGTCCGGCTCGCCGAACAGCCTGGTTCCGGCGTGGGGGCCCTCGTCGATGGCGTTGGGTTCGGCGCCGAGAAACACCGGGCTGGCGACCATCTGGGTGCCGATCACCATGACGTTGACGCAGACGTGGTGCCCGTAGAGCGACCATCCCCACGGAGCCGTCTCGCTCGGTTCGGCGAAAAGGTTGAAGTTGTAGCTGAACTCGTTCATGACACCGGGACCGCCGACCAGCCGGCCGAGGAAGTCGTTGGTCCACATGCACCCGCGCACCTTGGCGAATCCGGCGTCGCTGAGGCTCGCGCGCATCAGCTCCAGAACCGCGTCCCGCACCTCGGGTGAAACTTCGTCCAAGCGCAGGCCAAATCGGTTGACGTAGAGCTCCGGGTTCATCCACGCCCGCCAGACGCGGCTGTTCAACGAGTGCCGCGCGGCGTGCTGCTGCTCATCGTCGAGTGTTCCGAGCAGGTGCTGCGCCGCGGCCACCATGGCCGCGGTCGGCGCCGCTTCGGACCGCCGCGGGTACAGCCCTTCCCGCAGTGTGCCGTCGCTGGTGATACCGCGGAAAGACGTGTCGGCGAACAACCCGGTCCACGCCTCGATCGCGCCGCGGAACGTGTCGTACTGGAGGTGCCGGTCCACCCACTGGTAGGCATCGAGGTCCTTGATGCCGGCGATCTTTTCGGTGTCCGGTGACATCAGGTAGTCACGGAAGTTTTCCGGCATCAGCAGTCCTCGGCGTTCAGCTGCGGCTCATCGGAGATCCACCAGCGGATCGCGGATCCGTGCTGGTCGAGGCGCGGTGGCGGGCGGTGGGTGGTTCGGGTGTGCTCGGTGCCGGCCGGCTCGAAGAACCGCAACGGCGGCCCGGGCAGGGTGATCTTTCCCAGAGTGTCGTGGTCGACGTCGACGAGCAGGCCCTGGCTGCGGGTCTGATCCCAGGTGTACACCTCGTCGATGCTGCGCACCTTGCCCGCGGGAATCCCCACGCTGTTCAAGCGGTCGAGCAGGTCAGCGGCTTTCCAGGTCGAGAACACCTTCTCGACGAGGTTGATGACCTCGTCGCGCCGGACGACCCGTTCCTGGTTCGTGGCCAGGCCCGGGAGGGCGGGGTCGATGCCGAAGCCGGCGCAGAACCGCTGCCACTGGGTTTCGGTGCCGACCGCGATCTGCACCGATCCGTCGGCGCAGCGGAAGAGGCCGTAGGGGGCGATGGCGGCGTGGTGGTTGCCGGCCGCCCGGCCGACCTCGCCCGCGACAGTCCAGCGGGTGCCCTGGAAGGCGTGCACGCCGACGGCGGCGGCGAGCAGGGACGTCCGTACGGTCTGGCCACGGCCGCTGCGGGAGCGTTCGTGCAGCGCGGCGAGGACGCCGTAGGCGCCGTTCATGCCGGCGAGCAGGTCGCAGATCGGCGTGCCGAATTTCTGCGGGTCGTCGGCGCCGGACCCGGTCACCGACATCAGGCCGCCCTCACCCTGGGCGATCTGGTCGTAGCCGGGGCGGCCGCCCTCGGGCCCGTCGTGGCCGAAGCCGGTGATCGACAGGAGCACCAGCCGCGGGTTGAGCTCGGCGAGCCAGTCGGCGCCGAGCCCCAGCCGGTCCATCACGCCGGTGCGGAAGTTCTCGACCAGGACGTCGGCACGCCGAACCAGTTCCCCCAGGACTTCGACGTCGGCCGGGTCCTTGAGGTCGAGGCAGATCGACTCCTTGTTCCGGTTGGCGGACAGGAAGTAGGTCGACTCGGGGACGCCGCTTTCGGTGGTCATGAACGGGGGTCCCCAGCCGCGGGCGTCGTCACCGCTGCCCGGCGCTTCCACCTTGATCACCCGGGCCCCCAGGTCGCCGAGCATCATCGTCGCGTGCGGCCCGGCCACGGCGCGGCTCAGGTCGACGACAACGAGGTCGTCCAGCGGCCCGGCTTTTGCGGTTGTCATGCCTGCCTCCTTCCTGCTGCCGCGAATGCCGCCGCGCCGGCACCGGGCAGCGCCTGGGACACGCTCTGCGCCGCGCTGCGCAGGTGAGTCAGATACCCGTCGATGTCGGCCGGTCCGGCGTCGGGCGGCAGGCCGTCGACGGTCAGCTGCATGACGACCTGCTGCCGGGCGTCGAAAACCGGGACGGACATGCTGCGGACGCGGTAGTTCCGGCCCGGGTCGTGGAGGTCGCCGGGTTCGTGTTCGCTGCCGAGCCGGTCGACCAGCTGCCGGACGGCCCGGCGTCCGTGCGGCGTCAATCCCTTCACCGTAGTTTCGTCCACAGTGGATTCGAGCTCGCGGAGGCTGTCGCTCCAGGTCGCGACCGACCAGCCACGTTCGCGGACCCGGTCCACCAGCTGCCGCGGGTCATGCCGCCGAGCCGCGTCGCCGGCGCGCGCGATCCAGACCCGGGTGGCCGGCTCCGACCACGCCACCAGCGCGGTCCCCAGCGGCGGGATGTGCGGCAGCCGCTGGCCGACCCGGCTGTAGATGCGGCCGCCGGCGGGGGTCCCGGCCGTGGCCAGCAGAACGATCTCCGCCCCGACGGCGGCCGAAGCCAGGCACTCCACCTGGTTGCGTGCGGCCACGTCCTCCATCACCGGTCGGGCCACATCGACCAGCCGCAGGTGCTCGACCAGGTCGGGCTCCCCCGCGGCCGCCAGCGACAGCGGGGCGAAACGGCCATAGCCGCCTTGGAAGAACACCAACGGCAACGACGGTCCCGCCGCGTCCAAGGACGTCACGCGCCCGACGACGATGTCGTGGTCCCCGGCGTCGTGGACGGCGTCCACGACGCATTCGATCCAGGCGACCGCGCTGCCCAGGCGCGGCATACCGCTGGGTGACGGTGTCCAGTCCAGACCGTCGAACTTGCGTTCGCCGCCCGTGGCGAAGGCGCGGGACGCCGACTCCTGGTGCGCGCCGAGCACGTTGACGCAGAACCGTCCGTTTCGGACGATCTTCGCGGACGTGCCGGACTGCTTGCCGGGCAGGAACGCCACCAGCGGCGGGTCCAGCGAGACAGAAGTGAAGGAACCGACCGTCATGCCCACCGGGGCACCCGTGAGGTCGCAGGAGGTCACCGCGACGACACCGGTCGGGAAGTGTCCCAGCACGTGGCGGAAGTGCTGCGGGTCGATGAAATCGGACATGCTGCCCTCCTCGTCGTGGTGCCGGTCAGGTCGTTCGCCGTTCGAGGACGCTGGTGGACAGCGGCGCGGCGTCGGCTCCGCACAGCATCCGGCCGACGTTCTCCAGCCAGGTGTCGAGGTGGTTGGCGGCGTGCATGCTCCCGGCGAGGCAGTTGCGGGTGATCAGCTGCAGCGGGTTCCGTTTGATGATCGCCGATGCCCCGGAGGCGCGGAACAACGTCTCGACCGCCGAACTGCACGCGTCCCACACGTAGGCCGCGTCGGTGTGCAGCTTCAGCGCTTCGTGCTCGGAGGGATCCGCTGCTTCGGTCTGATACCGATCCAGCTCGGCTACGGCGGCGTCGGCGACGCGGCCGGCGGCGCGGATCTGGGCGTAGGCGCGGCCGGCGGTGTGGTGCGCGATCGGGGCGTCGATCTGGCGCGCGTACGGCGAGTAGGGCAGGCTGCGGCGCCCGATCGTGGCGAGGAAGACCCCCATCGCCTGGTCGGCCATGCCGAGGGCCAGCCCGGTGCCGGCGATCAGCGAGCGGACGATGCCGCCGCGGGCCGGCCCGAGACCCTGCCGAGTGAGCTCCTCGATCTTCACCGCGAGCTGCGCCGGCGTGCTGAAGCGCTCGTCGGGCACGAACAGTTCGCCGTCGGTCGCGACGGTCTGGCTGCCGGTGCCGGCCAGCCCCATCGCGTCCCAGTCGTCGCGTTCGAGGAGCTGGTCCTTGGGGACCAGTGCCATGCCGACCTTGCTGTCGTCGGTCTCGTCGTAGAACACCGCGAGGTAGCCGTGGGACGCGTGGACGCTGCCGGTGGCGAACGGCCAGGTGCCTTTGATCATCCAACCGCCGTCGACCTGGCGCGCGGTCCCGGACATGCGCCGGCTCGTGCCGCCGAGGGCGAACGTGCGATTCCCGACCCACGGTGCCTCGTACACCGGCGCGATGACGTCCTCGGCGAAGGCGCAGCTCCACAGGTTGCCGCCGGCCGCGGCCCAGACCACCCACGCGGTCGCACCGCACCCGGACGCGAGCGTGCGGAAGATGTCGTGCATCTGCCGGGTCGTGAAGTCGGCGCCGCCGTAGCGCGTGGGCGTGGTCAGGCTGAAGACGCCGGCTTTGTCGAGACGCTCGATGGTCTCCTGCGGGATACGGTGCTGCTGCTCGGCCTCGGCCTGGTGTTCGCGCAGCCAGGGCGTCATCCTCGCGATGTGCGCGAGGATGTCCTCGGCCTGCGGCCGGTCGACGGTCACGGTGCCGTTCGTCGCCATGGGTTCGTCACCTCCTGGTGGTAGTGCCGGTGGGTGGCACGACGGGCAGTTGCACGTAGCTCGGGTGCTCCGGGCCGGTGAAGATCGTGTTGCGCGCGCCGTCGTGATAGGCCGGGTCGTAGGCGTGCCGCATTCCGTGCCCGACGCCGGTGTGGGACTGGATGTCGACGCGGAGGCGTTGTCCCTTCCTGATCAGGCCGGTGTTCGGGATGATCTCGACTTCCACCGGCACGATCTCGCCGTCGCGCAGCGGGGCGTGGTCGGCGCGCAGGTGGGTGTGCTTCGGCCGGAACTCGGTTGACCGCGCCGGGTCGAGCTTGCGGTGCGAGACCTTGAGCCACCCTTTGGCCAGTGGATAGAACCGCGTGGAGATGCCGGGGATCAGGGCCGGCCCGCAGAAGTCGACCTCGCGTCCCTGCTCGTCCAGCACCCGCAGGGCGACGAAGACGTCCATGTCTTCGCTGGTGGAGGCGACCCAGACCACGAGCTTGCTGTATCCGGCGAGCACGGTGTCGGCCTCGAACGGCTCGCTGAGGAAGGTCGCTCCCGGCGAGCAAGGGGCGGACACCACGTCGGCGGCAACTGCTGCCGCGGGGGTGGCTTCCGCCGAGTAGGTCGCCGCCTGGTCGGTCTCGGGGACCGAGCGGGCCAGGCCGCCGACGTGGTCGCAGCCGGCGGGCCCCCTCGGCGCGGGGGTGGCGTCCAGGTACCACTTGACGTACTCGGTGCGCGCGATCGGCCACTCCTGCTCTTCCTGCAGGTACGAGCCGCCGCGGCCGGTGCGGATCTCCAGGCGCACCGGCGGGGTGTCCATGATCCCGTTGTCGACGCCCTTGAGCCAGTGGTCGAAGAACGCGACGTGGTCCTCGACCGCCGCCGCCGAGTACGACTTGACGAACCAGTCCTCCCAGAAGTCCAGCTTCTTGTGGGACGTGGGGGTGTTGAGGTAGGTCTCACTGCTGCCGAGCTGGTGGAAGTTCCCCGGGTGCGCCGTCGCGGCGACCGTCCACAGTGGCACGTCGACCTCGCTGAGGTCGGGGCTCATCAGCACCTCGGACCGGGGTCCGAAGATCGTCGAGGGATCGGAGTCCTTGAACGGGTTCGCCCGGGCCGCGGCCAGGAAGTCCTTCGCGTCGACGTCTCCGCAGATCGCGGGGACGATGCCGTGGGCGAACCAGCCGGGGAAGAACTCCTCATTGAGGATGCCGCCGGTGTAGGCCACTTCCTCGTAGAGGTCGGTGTCCGTGCCGATGGCGATCATCGCCTTGAGGTGCGACGGCTTCAAGCTGGCCACCGCGTGCTGGTTGACCGCGTAGTACGACATGCCCCACAGCCCGACGTTCCCGTTCGACCAGGACTGCACGCCGACCCATTCGATCGCGTCGTAGTAGGCCTCGGCTTCCGCGATTCCCCAGATGCCCAGGGTGCCCGGGCTCTTGCCCGCGCCCGGGCCGTCGACGCGGACGAGCGCGTAACCGCGGGGAATCCAGGTCGCGGTGTTGACGCTTTCGTGGTTCTCGTACTCGTAGCCGTCGGGGTTGCCGCGGAAGTAGCGGTCCTCCATCACCTCGTGGTGCTCGGCGTCCTCTTCGGTGCAGATGGAGTGGTGGACGAACGCGCGTCCGTAGACGCCGCAGTTCATGACGACCGGGACCGGCTCGTCACCGTCCGGGCGGAAGACGTCCGCGTACACGAACGAGCCGTTACGCAGCGGGATCTTGACATCGCGGTAGCGCCGGATGCCGAGGATGTGGCGTCGCACCTCGTTGCGCGCGGCGGCGGCCGAGACGAGCGTGCGCGGCGTGGTGTCGGTGAACGCCTCGGCGTGGTTCAGCTCATCGAGAAGCCGCGCAAGGACCGGGTCATCCGTGAACGCCTGGACCGGATCGATCGCGGCGCCCGGCAGCGACATGATCCGGTAGCGGAAGTCGACGGCTCGATCGCCGACCAGCTCGTGCACCTGCGGTGTCAAGGTGATGCCGTTGTCCGGGTTGCCGTCCTCGTCGAGGGTCAGCAGAAAACGGGCGATGTTGGTCAGGCCGGGATCGGCCACCTTGGCCACGTTTCCGCCGACCCGCGCTACGAGGTCGGCGAGGGTGAGCCGCTGCGCTCCGCGGGCCACGCCGACCACGAGGTCGCCTACCGAGAAGGTGACGACCTCGCCATCCCGGTATTGGAACGTCCCGGCGTGGTCGGTGACGCCCGAGCAGGTCGGGGTGTCGAACCGCAAGCCGGCGATGGGGCCGGCGAGCCTTCCCGCACGCACCATGGCACTTCCTCTCCGTCGAGGCCGAGCGTAAAACACCCGTATCTTTCGCGTCTTTTTGCTACTCTGCTGTCACGGCGTCCGCCTGTCAAGTTCGGAAAGGGGCCTCTAGTGGCAGAGATCGGCAATGCGGTGACGGCGGCGATCGTCGACGCTCCGGGCGCCGAACCACGGCTGGGCTCGATCACGCTGCCGTCGCGGGCGGCGGGCACCACGCTGCTGGCCGTGGTCGCGGCGCCGCTGAATCCGCTGGATCTGGCCATCGCCTCGGGGACGTTCCACTCCGCGCGGCACGATGCCCCGTACGTGCCGGGCAGTGAGTGCGTGGGAACCGTGCTCGGCTCCGACCGCTACCCAATCGGCACCCGGCTCTACGCTGAGTGCCACGCCTCGCCGACCACACCCGGCACCTTCGCCGGCCATGTCCTCGTCGCCGACGATGCCCTGCTGCCGCTGCCCGAAGGACTCGACCCGGTCCTGGGTGCCGCCGTCGGCAACTCCGGCACCGCCGCGTTCGTGCCGCTGATCGAGAAAGGCGGCCTGCGCCCCGGGGACACCGTCCTCGTGCTGGGCGCCACCGGCGCGGTCGGGCAGATCGCGGTGCAGGTCGCGCACCACAGCGGCGCGAAACGGGTGGTCGGCGTCGCCCGCGACCACGCAGCCTTGCAGCGCCTGCTCGGCCTCGGCGCGGACGCCGTCGTCGAGCTGCGCGTCGGTGAAACCGCCGACGAGCTGGCCGGCCGGTTGCTCGCCGCGGCCGGACCGGTGGACGTCGTCCTCGACGGCGTCTACGGGCTGCCGTTCGAAGCCGCGCTGCGGGTGTGCGCCCCTCGAGCGCGCGTGGTCAACATCGGCAACGCCGCCGGCGCCACCGCGCAGGTGCCCGCCGGGCTCCTGCGCGGCAAGCAGCTGACGCTGTCGGGCTTCGCCGGCCTGCACACCCCGCTCCGGGAGAAGGAAGCGGCGCTGAACTGGCTGTGGACCGCCCTCCTGCGCGCCGAGCTGCACCTCGAAGTCCGCACCGTCGCCCTCGAAGAGCTCCCGGCCGCGTGGCGGGCCCAGGCGGGCTCACCGCACGGGAAATGCGTCGTCGTGCCCGAGCAAGCCGGATGATCACTGACCGGCGGCAGGCTTGGCCAACGCGACCTGCGAGAGAACGTCTTCACCGGCGCCGTCGCCCCGGTGGGCCGCGACGGCCGCCCGGACACGATCGGCGTCGCCGAGCCGGATCGCCTCGACGAGTTCCTCGTGCACGGCCATCCGCTCGGCCAGGTAGTCACGCGAGGTCGTCGACGTCTCGGAGTCGGCCCGGACCGACAGCTCGGTGATGGCACGGATCAGCGAGACGTACACGGCGCGGGCGAGATCGTTGGACGTGATCGCCGCGATGCGTTCGTGCAGCGACCAGTTGGCGTGCAGGAAGTCCTGGAGATCGTCGCCCGACCGGCGCATCGCGTCCAAGCAGACGTCCAGGTCCCGGAGGTCCCGGTCGGTCCGGTTCGCCGCGGCCTCGAGCGCGACCAGCTCCTCCAGCGCGTCGCGGACCGCGATGGCGTGCGCGACGGTCGTCGCGCCCTGGGGCACCGTCAGCAGCGTCTGGCGCAGCCGCACCACCGGGCTGACCTTCGACACGAACAACCCACCCCCGCGGCCGGGACGGACGTCGACGACGCCGCGTTCGGCGAGCAGGCGGCAGGTCTCCCCGATGGTGGCGCGGCCGTAGCCGGTCTGCACGCGCAGCTCTTCCATGGTCGCGACCCGATCACCGGGCTTGAGGCCGCGGGTGCCGATCAGCTCCTCGATCTCGGAAGCGAGATTCTGCGCCAGACCAGGCGGTCGCGAAAACATACGCATATTTTAGCCCTTGACAGCGCGCGGGTGTCAAAGACAGGATCGAAACTATCCGAAACATACGGGTGGTTTACGGCGTCGCTGCCGTCCTGACGCGGCGTCGGCCGGCCGACGGCAGGAAGGGCGACCTGTGGCGCAGCGAGCTTCGGTGCCCGACTCGGCGGCGGTGACCGCCGACGGCCCGCCGCCGCACGTGGTCGACTGCGTGGTCGTCGGCGGTGGCCCCGTCGGCCTGCTGACGGCCGTCTTCCTGGGACGAGCCGGCCTGCGGGTCGTGGTCGCGGAACGCCGGCCACAGCGGTATCCCCTGCCACGGGCCTGCACGATCGACCACGAGGCGATCCGCATCCTGCAGGCCGCGGGGCTCATGACCGAGCACGCCGGGTTGTTCGAACCATCCCGGGGTGAGCGCGGAGGCTACGAGTTCCGCAACGGTGCGGGCGAGCTCCTGCAGGCCATCGACTGGAACCGGCCGGCCGAGTCGGGCTGGGCCAACACCAACGGCTTTCACCAGCCCGACCTCGAAGCCGCCCTGGAAAGCCTCGCGGCCGCGACCCCGGGGGTGAGTGTCCATCGTGGATGGTCGTTCCGGGCCGTGGTTCAGGACGACGACGGCTTGTCCGTCCAGCTGAACCGCACCGAGCAGCCGGACCAGGCCATGCAGGTGGAGTCGCGGTGGCTGGTCGGCGCCGACGGCGCCAACAGCGCTGTACGCACCCAGCTCGGCATCGCCGTCGAGGACTCCGGGTTCAGCGCCGACTGGCTGGTGGTCGACTACCAGCCGCTGGCCGAGGAGAACTGGACGGCGTTCGTCACTCAGTACTGCGACCCGAAGCAACCGGCGACCGCCGTCAACAGCGGCCCCGGACGGCGCCGGTTCGAGTTCATGCGCCGCGCGGACATGACCACCGACGAGCTGGGCCGGGAAAGCACCGCGTGGCGGCTCATGGCGCCCTGGGGCGTCACACCGAAGACCGCCCGGCTGGAACGGCACGCCGTCTACACCTTCCGCGGCCGGTGGGCCCAGCCGTGGCGGGTCGGCAACGTCTTCCTCGCCGGGGACGCGGCGCACGTCATGCCGCCCTTCCTCGGGCAGGGCATGTGCTCGGGCCTGCGCGACGCGCGGGCCTTGACCTGGCGGTTGGGCTTGGTACATCAAGGCCTGGTCTCCCCGGCCGCGCTCGACACCTACGGACCCGAACGGGCCGGACACGTCCGGGAGATCATCGACGAGGCGGTGGCCGCCGGCCGGGTCATCTGCGAACTCGACGTCGACCGCGCCGCCGCCCGCGACGCCGAGATGCGGAAGCGGGCGCGCGATCCCCGCGAACCACCCCACCCCCGCCTCGGAAGGCCGTCACTCACCATCCCCAGCGACGGCATCGACGGGCGGCTGGCCCCCCAGGGACCGATCCGCATCGGCGACCGGACGGGCCTGTTCGACGACGTCGTCGGCGGGGACTGGCAGCTGATCAGTCTCGGCGGCGATCCGACCGAACTCTGCGGCCGGGACGACCTGGTGTGGTTCGCGGGGATCGGCGGCGTCACCGCCGACCTGTCGGGCCAGAGCGACCTCGAAGGTGCCTACAAGCGCTGGTTCGCCGAGCACGAATGCCAGGCGTTGCTCGCCCGCCCGGATTTCTACGTCTTCGCGGCCGGCGCGCACGCCGACGTCCCGCGCTTCCTCACGCGCCTGCGCCAGGCGCTCCAGCCAGCTTCGACCGCAGGAGAGTGATCGATCATGGGCATGCAGGTCACCAGGCTTGCCGACGCCGAGCCGTTCGACCCGCCGGGACACCGCGGCGTCGGGCCCGTCCGTCTGCAGAACGCACCGTCGGCCGGCGTGACGGTGACGCTGTCGCACTACCTGCCCGGCGGCGAAGCGGAAATGGCACCCCAGCCGGCGGACACCGTGTACGTCGTCCTCACCGGTGAGCTGGTGATGATCAGCGAGGGAACGGAGGAGACGCTGCTCCCCTACGACTCGGTGCGCTTCACCACCGGAACGGAACGGCAAGTGGTCAACCGGACCCACCTGCCCGCCAGCATGCTGGTCATCAGAAGGGGAAATCGATGAGGATCGTAGGCGTCCGACGACCGCGCGACGGCTCAGACGTAGAGGTCGCCGCTTTGGACGAGCACCACGACACCGTCACCCTCATCGCCTCGCTCGAGGACTTCTGGACCGACCCAGCCGGCCACCTGTCCCGGCGGCCCGCGGGGCCGACGTTGGCCACCGCGGACGTACGGCAGGTTCCTCCGGTACTGCCCGACGCGCGCGTCCTGTGCATCGGCCTGAACTACCACGACCACGCGGCCGAAGGCAGCTACCGCGACCAGACCCTGCCGCCTTACCCCACCTTGTTCGCCCGGTGGACCCAATCCTTGACCGTCGGCGGGACGGAGGTTCCCGTCCCTGCGAACGAAGACGGCTTGGACTGGGAAGGCGAAGTCGCCGCCTGGGTCGGAGCGCCGCTGGTCGACGCCTCCCCCGAGGAAGCCCTGGCCGCGGTCATCGGCTACTCCGCGTTCAACGACCTGACCGCGCGGATCGCGCAGAAGCGCACGTCCCAGTGGACGCTGGGCAAGAACGCCGACCGCTCCGGGCCCCTCGGACCGATCGTCCCGGCCGGCGAGGTCGGCGACCTGCGGCAGGGCCTGCGGTTGCAGACCCGCGTCAACGGCCGGACCGTGCAGGACGCCCGCACCGACCAAATGATGTACACGGTCGGGGAAACGCTGTCCCAGATCTCCCACACTCTCTCGCTGCGCCCCGGTGACCTGCTGGCCACCGGAACACCGGCCGGCGTCGGCTACGCCCGCACGCCGCCCCAGCTGCTCCAGCCGGGCGACACCGTCGAGGTCGAGATCGAACGGCTCGGCGTGCTCCGCAATGCCGTGGTGGGCAACGACCGACGGTTCGCCACCGCGACCACAAAACTCTGATCCTCAGGAAGAGATCAATGAAGATCGAAGAACTCAGCGCTCGAGCCGAGATCCACGACGTCCTGCTGCGGTACTGCCGCGGACTCGACCGGGTCGACATGTTCCTCGTCCGCGGCGCCTTCCACCCCGACGCCTGGGTCCAGTTCCCCGAGAGCCTGCACCGCGGATCCGTCGACGGGTTCGTCGAATTCCTCTCCGCGGAAATGCCCCGGTTCGTCCGGACGATGCACTTGCTCGGCAACAGCCTGATCGAGTTCGACGGTCCGACCGTCGCCCACGTCGAGACCTATCTGCAGGCCGATCACCAAGCATCGGAGCGGCACCACTGGAACGGCGACTACGTCAAGCTCTGGGCGCGCTACCTCGACCGGTTCGAGCTGCGCGACGGCGTCTGGCTGATCACGCGCCGCAAGCTGTTCGTCGACTGGATGTACCGCTACCCCGCCACTGGCTGGTTCGACGATCACCCCGACGCCTCCGGCGGCCTGCGCGACGGAACCGATCCGAGCCTGCGCCCCGTCGCCGGGTTCGACGGCACCCCGGTGACAACGGAGGACTGGCCCTCCTAATCCGGCCGTCCGACCAGAAGAGAAAGAGACAATGTCATGAGCGACCACGACAAAGCCGCCATCATCGAGGTGCTGAACCTCTACGGTTTCGCGCTCGACGCGCACCAGTGGGACCTGTTCGACCGCGTCTTCACCGACGACGTCACCGCGGAATTCGGCCCGGCCGGTGCCGCGTGGTCGGGTCTCGCGAACTTCAAGCGCTCCTTCGGCGAGTTCCACAACCGGCTGGACAACCACCAGCACACGATGATGGGCCAGCTGGTCCACGTCGACGGTGACAAGGCCAACGCCTTCAGCTACGGCAACTGGCTCCTGGTGCGCGACGCGGCCATCGGCGGTTCGACCTGGACCGGAACCGGCTGGTACGACGACGAACTCGTCCGGACCGAGCACGGTTGGCGCATCCAGCGGCGGGTGTGCAAGCTCGTCTCCTGGACCGGCAACCCGGCCGTTCCCGAGCCCGACCACGAGCACCACCCCGACATGCAGACGAACGTCCTGCGTCAGCACAGCGACGAAGGAAAGATCGGCTACCTGAAAGCGATCGAGGCACTGTAGATGCTCACCACCGACGAGAAAGCCGACGTTGCCACCGGCGTCTTCGCCGGCCCGGTCGCCGGCCTGAAGTACCAGACACCGACCTTGTCCGGCGTCACGAACGAACGCGGCGAATTCCGCTATCGCGCAGGAGAAGCCGTCACCTTCCTCGTAGGCGGACTGGTCCTCGGCGCGGTCGAGGGCGCACCACGGGTGAACCTGGCGCAGCTCGTCAACCGCGTGGCCGGGAAGATCGACCGGCTGCACGACCCGCTCGTCACCAACCTCGCGCGGCTGATCCAGACGTTGGACCAGGACGGCACGGTCGAGAACGGTGTCTCGATCTCACCGATCGTGCACGAGCTGATCGAACCCGTGATCATCCGTTTCGACCAGGCCGACACCTTCGCCGATGACCCCGTGGTCGTGCGCCTGCTGGAGAAGCTCAACGCCACCCCAGGCGTGTTCACCGCGAACACGCCGCGCCAGCTGCAGAGCCCTGCCGCCGCCCGCAACGAGCTTCGCCGCAACATCCGCGGCGTCATCAAGACGACCGACGTGAAGATCCCGTTGCGGGACGGATCCTTCGTCTACGCCGACGTCTTCCGCCCCGACGACGACGAACTCCATCCCGTGGTCATGAACAAAGGCTTCTACGGCAAGAGCTTCTACCACGAATGCATCTGCAACGACGATGACGCGCTGAAGAAGGAACAGCTGGAGGACCGCTTCTTCTCCGGCAATCCCGACGGCCTGCAAGACGAAAACCACGAGAGCGTCGACTCGGCGGCGTGGGTCCCGCACGGCTACGTCTGCATCCGGGTGGACGCTCGTGGCGTCTGCAAGAGCCCCGGCCTCCAGTCTCCCCTCAGCGTCCAGGAGGCCGAGGACTACTACGACGCCATCGAGTGGGCGGGCACCCAGCCCTGGTCCAACGGCAACGTCGGCCTCTGGGGGATGTCCTACCTGGCGATGACGCAGCACAACGTCGCGAGCCTACGGCCACCCCACCTGAAGGCGATGATCGCCCTCGGCACCGACGCGGACCCGTACAACGAAACCCTCTACAACGGCGGGATCTTCGGCGAAGGGTTCTGGAACTGGTGGTGGCAGACGTGGTCGGGTAAGAACTTCTGCGGCAGGCGGCGGGAAACCGACTGGATGGCCCGCGTGCTGGCGACGCCGTTCAACGACCCCGCGGCCTACGGCCCTCGTGGGTCGATCTTCATACGGCCCGAACTGGAGAAAGCGACGGCGCCGGTGTGGATCGTCGGCCCTCAGACGGGCACCGCGATCCACCAGCTCGGCAGCAGCGAAACCTACCTCCGTTCGACCGGGGCGCAAGCGCGGAAGTTCGACTTCGTCGACGCCTGGTTCTCGCACTGCTACAAGGACTCCACGGTCGCCGAGCACATGCGGTTCTTCGACCATTGGCTCAAGGGCGCGGACAACGGCGTGATGGCCGAAGCGCCCGTGCGGGTCCAGGTCAGGACCGGCAACGCGGCCTACTACGTGCGTGAAGAAGCCGAGTGGCCCATCCCCCGGACCGCCTACCGCCGCTGGTACCTGGACGCGCGTCAGTCGGACTGGCACGGAGATGAACGCTGCGACGACATCCTGCGGATCAGCGAAAACGTCCCGGAAGCCGGACACAGCGCGAGCTACGACGCCCACCTCGAGCTGGGGCAGCCGTCACCGGCGCCGACGGGCCCGGTCGGCGGGACACCGCGCTGGTCGACGGGCATCTCCTTCGTCGGCGACCCGCTGACCGAGGACATGGTGCTGGTCGGCTACATGAAGGCCAGGCTGTGGGTGTCGTCGACCAGTGCGGACATGGACGTCTTCGTGTCCCTGCGCGTGTACGACGAGCAGGACCGCGAGATCCGGTACGAGGCCGCGGTCCACCCGGTCGACCCGGTGAACGTCCACCCGGTCGGCCACGGCTCCCTGAAGGTCTCCCGCCGCAGGCTCGACGAGGCGCGGTCGACGGAGTATTGGCCGGTCCACACCCACACCGAGGCGGACCACCAGCCGCTGCGCGACGGGGAGATCGTCGCCGTCGAGGTCGGCCTCAACCCCAGTAGCGCGGTAATCCGGAAGAACTGCCGCCTCCGGGTCGACATCCAGCCGTACACGCCGGCGGGGCTGCCGGTTCGCGCCTACGACGAGAGCTACCACCTCGGCGCGACGAACACGATCCACACCGGCCCCGACCACCCCAGCTACGTACAGCTGCCGATCGTGCCGGCGAACTGACAGGAGAGCGCAACCATGGCCGCAACTGATACCCCGTCGGACCGGCTCGAGGCGATCCTCGGCAAGGTGCGCGAGCTCGGACCGACGTTGCGCGAGCGCGCGCTCGACGCCGAACGCGCGGGTCGCCTCCCGGACGAGACCATCGCCGACCTCGACGCCACCGGCGCCTTCGGCATCGGCAGCCCCGCCGAGTACGGCGGTGACGAGCTGTCCGTCCGGCAGCAGCTGGACGTCGTGTCCGAGGTGTCCAAGTGGGACGGTTCGTGTGGCTGGAGCGTGTGGGTCGGCGCCTCCACGAATTGGATCCCCGCCGGGTCGGGTGCTCGCGTTGTGGAAGAGGTCTACAGCGGCCCGTGGGTCGGGCCGCGCGTCGCCGGTTCCAGTCACTTCCCCGCGTCGCGGGGCCGCGCGAAGCGGGTCGACGGTGGCTGGATCATCTCCGGCGGGCCGTGGACGTTCGGCAGCGACTCGCTCTGGGCCCCGTACACCAACCTCGGCTGCATCGCCGATGACGGCGAGGGGCCTTACCTGGTGGGCGTCCAGGTTCCGCGCGACCAGCTGCGGTTCCTCGACGACTGGCAGGTGGCCGGCATGCGGGCCACCGGCAGCGTGTCGATCCGGATCGCGGAGGACGAACTCTTCGTTCCTGAGTACCGCGGTGTCGACTTCCGTGACGTCGTCGGCGGGACGCTCGACAACGGCCTCGAGGGTTCTCTCTGGAAGGCGCCGTCGCTGGGCTGGGCGTTCAGCCTCATGGCCGGCATGTCGATCGGCCTCGCCCAAGGCGTGCTGGAGCGGTTCCTCGAACGCTCCGCCGGCCGGCCGATCCGCGGTACGACCTACAAGAACCAGCTCGAAGCCCCGCTCACGCACCTGATGCTCACCGAAGTCCACACCAAGATCCAGTCGGCGACGCTGATGACCCGCGCGAACGCCGAGGAAACCGACCGGCTCGGGGCGCTGGCCGCCGCCGGCACACCGGCGGCGCCGGAACACCTCCAGATGTTCAGTGCGCGCGTCCTCGCCGAGACCGCATACGCGGCCAAGTGGTGCGCTGAAGCGATCGAGCTGCTCCAGCGGAATTCCGGCTCGACCGCGATCATGGACTTCGAACCCATCCAGCGGGCGTGGCGCGACGCGCGGGTCATCACGCTGCACGGCGCGCTCAACCTCGAAGCCCTGGCCGAGAACTACGGTCGGTTGATGGCCGGCACCGAACCCCACAAGTTCGCGGGCATCACCTCCCTGGATCGTTTCGCGCCGGCTCCGGTGAAAGCGGCTGTCTAGTTCGGTCGTTCGGGACGGGACACCGCAAGCAGCGGTTGCAAGGAGTCTGCCGCGGTGGCCACAACGGACTCGAAGCTCGCGTTCGCGACGGTCGGCACCCGGACGATGGACCGCGCGACGATGACACCGACCAACATGGCCGCGGCCATGCCGACTCGCAAGCGCGCGTCGTCGTACCGGAGGTGAGCGGCCGCGCCGATCATCAGCCGGGCCTCGATGAAGTCACGCAGGTGCGTGGCCGCCTGGTCGTGAGCGATCGCGCCGCGCAGCATCGCCAGCAGCGGTTCGGAGGCCTGCGGATCGTTTTCGAAGACGTCGAGGAACGCGCGGGCGACGCGTTCCCCGATACCGTCCTGGGAACCGAGCCACGCGTCGCTCATCCGCGTGAGCGCGGACGGCGGCACGGACATGACGGTGCCGAAAAGCTCGTCCTTCGACTTGAAGAACTGCATGACCAACGCGGCGTCGACCCCCGCGTCGGCGGCGATCTTGCGGATCGTCGTGGCCGTGAAACCGTCCGCGGCGAAGCGGGCCCGTGCCGCGTCGAGGATGGCCTGCCGGGTCGCGTTGCTGCCCGGTCGCCGGCCGCGTCGGCCGGGCGCGGAAGCCTCATCCTGGTTCGACGACACGCCGCCAAGGATATCAACAGCCGGTGATTTCTACCACACAGCAGATCGCTGACCTGCTGATACCTCAGGAATCACCCCTTCGAGCGATATCAACACACGTTGATATCCCACTACCACGGAGGTACGTTGCAAGCAGGAAGTGAGGAGCTCATCATGAGCGATGACCAGAAGATCTACATGCCGTCCCACCCGCTCGAGGCCGGTAGCGACCGGTACGGCGTGCTGAGTGACTTCGCCCCCGGCACGCGCACCCTGTCGGCGGGCTTCCAGATCGCGCCCCCGTTCCGGCCGTTGCCGGTCGACATCGTGTTCGAGAAGGACGTCGAGGTCACCCTGCGGGACGGCGTGACGACCTACGTCGACGTGTTCCGCCCTGCGGGAACCGAAAAAGTGCCCGTCATCGTGGCCTACAGCCCGTACGGAAAAGGCCAGGGCACGTCCACCAGCGTGATGGGTGTGTTCGGACTGGTCGGGCTGGACAACGGAATCCTCTCCGGTCTGGCGAAGTTCGAGGGCCCGGATCCGGCCTACTGGTGCGCGCGGGGTTACGCGATCTGCAATCCCGACATCCGCGGTGTGGCGAATTCGGACGGGGACAGCGTCCTGTGGGACCGCCAGGACGGCCGGGACTGCTACGACCTGGTCGAGTGGCTGGCCTCCCAGGAGTGGTGCACCGGCAAGGTCGCGATGAGCGGAACCTCCTACCTCGCGGTCTCGCAGTGGTTCACCGCGGCCGAACAACCACCCCACCTCGCGGCGATCAACCCGTGGGAGGGCGTGAGCGACGTCTACCGCGACCTGGTGTTGCGCGGCGGGATGCCGGACACCGGGTTCGCCCGGCAGCTGCGGGACTTCAGCTTTTGGGGCAAGGGCCGGAAAGAGGACATCATCGCGGAAGCCGAGCGCTACCCGCTGATGACCGAGCTGTGGGAGAACAAGATCCCGCGGTTCGACCGGATCACCGTGCCCGCCTACGTCGTGGCCAGCTACTCGAACACCCTGCATACCGCCGGCACGTTCCGCGCCTGGCGGCGGATCGCCTCTGAGGACAAGTGGCTTCGCATCCACAACACCCAGGAGTGGCCCGACTACTACGACGAGGCGAACCGGGAGGACCTGCGCCGGTTCTTCGACCGCTACCTCAAGGACGAGGACAACGACTGGGAGCAGACGCCCCGCGTCCGCTACTCGGTCCTCGACCTCGAAGGCGGTGACCGGGTCGACGTCGCGGCCGACGAGTTCCCGCCCACCGACGTCACCCTGACGACGTACTACCTCGACGGCCGCTCACGCGCCCTGACCACGACGACACCGGCGGACGGCGCTACGGCGAGCTACGACGTCGCATCTAACCCCGACGCGGTGTCGTTCGTGACGCGGTTCGACGAGGAGACCGTGCTGGTCGGCTACCCCAAGGCCCACCTGTGGGTCGAAGCGCAGGGCGCCGACGACATGGACCTGTTCGTCCTCGTCCAGAAGCTCGACAGGTTCGGCACGCCGCTGCAGCAGTTCACCGTGCCGAACCAGAGCGCGACGGTGCACGACGTCACCGAGCGAGGTGCGTCGATCCTGCGATACAAGGGATCCGACGGCCGCCTGCGCGTCTCACTACGCCGACTCGACGAGACGCTCTCGACCGACGCCGTGCCCGCGCACAGCTTCGACCGTGTCGAGAAGCTCGCGCCGGGAGAGATCGCCGAGATCGAGATCGACCTGCTCCCGATCGGCCTCGCCTTCCACCCCGGCGAACAGCTCCGCTTCGTCATCAGCGGCCGGCACCTCCTGGGCCCGATGATGCCCAGGCTGGTCGAGTACACCCCCACCAACACCGGACAGCACATCATCCACACCGGCGGCGAGCACGCCTCATACCTGCAGCTGCCCGTACAGAAACGATAAGGGGTGCTTTCGGCGCGATGTGCCGGCGGGAAGGTACTTCAACGGCACCTACGGGCGGCTGCGCACCGTAGAACCCGCGCCCGACAGCGGACTGTGGCTGACCACATCCAACGACGGCGACAAGGACAGCATTCCCAACAACAGCAACGAAAGGATCCTCCATGTCGTACTGAGTTAGAGAGCTCGTGAACTCTCAGGCAATCCGCAGGTTCAGCAGCCGCTCCGCCGTTCCGTATGCGATGTCCTCCTTCACAGCAGCCGGCAAGTCGGCTTCCTCGAGAAAGGACAGCGCGTCCTCATTGCCGATGAACGGGTAGTCGACCGAATACATGATCCGCTCGGTTCCGAGGAGCTCCACGCAATACCGCAGCTGTGCCTGGCTGAACATCCCGCTCGGCGTGATGTACACGTTCTGCCGCACGTAGTCACCGATCGTCCGCTCCAGCTTCGTGACGCGCCGTGGCAGCGCCTCGTCGAGGCGCTCGAGGTAGAACGGCACCATCTCGCCCCAGTGCCCGAGGATCACCTGCAGGTCCGGATACCGATCGAACACCCCGCCCAGCACGAGCTGGAGGAAATGCACGGCGGTCTCCTGGTGCCATCCCCAGGCCGCGGTCTGGAACCGCGCGGTGACCAGCGGATCAAGCCCCTCGTAGTTCGATGCGCTCGTCGCCCGCGGCGGCACGCCGGGGTGCAGGTAGACCGGAACCCGCAGCGCGGCAGCCGTCCGCAGGATCGGGTCGAACCGGGGCGCGGAGAGGAACTCGTCGTCGGTCCGCCCCATGATCATGGTGCCGACGCAACCCAGCTCGCCGACGCACCGTTCGAGTTCCACGGCCGCGGCGTCGGGCACCGACGTCGGCAGCGCCGCGAAGGCGGCGAACCGGGTCGGATGCCGGCGTACCGCGGCGGCGAGGGTGTCGTTCGTCGCCCGCACCAGATCGACCGCGACGTCGGCGGGAAGCTGCTGCGTCGAGAGGCTCGAGAGGACCTGCATCGTGATGCCGTGGCGATCCATGTCCGCCAGGCGACCCTCGTCGAGGTCCCGCAGCACCGCCGCGCTCGGCGAATAGGGCAGCCCGCTGTCCGGATCGTAGCTCGAGGAGAAGTGCGGGCTCAGTGCCTGTGCCGCGGGCGCGCTCGCCCGCGCCACGTCCACATCAAGGTAGTGCTCCTCCAGCGTGACAATCCTCAAGACGTCATCCTCCTGTTCCGCGGCAGCCGACCGACTGCCTCATGATCGTCGCGTCGACGAGCCGGGTTCGCATCCCCGGACCGCGTCGATCAGGGCCGGTGCGTCGGCCGGGCTCGTGCGTCCTGACCACACGACCACGTGGTCGGGACGCGTAAGGATCAGCTCTGCGCCCACCCTTTCGGCGTACCGGGCGGCGACATCGGACCCGGTGAGGTCGACGCAATCGAACGGAACGCCTTGGGCGCGAGCGGCGCCTTCGATCGTCTGCCGGCCGGTCACGTCACCCAGCATCAGCAGCGTGAGGCCCGGTCCCAGAACGTCGTAAAGCGACCGGCCGTCATCGAGGAAAACATGGGGCAGTCGCGCCCCGGCGAGACCGTCTTCCGCGCGGTCGCCGGACGGGACGACGGGCGATTCGGTGATCCGCAGGCCGAGAACGAGCTCGAGCGAATGGAACTCCGGCTTCTTGGTTTCCTGGATGTGGGCGTCGGCCGTTCGGCGTGCGGCGGCTCCGGCCACGTCATCGTCGTCGAGACCGTCGCTGAGCAGGTCGGTCGAGAGCACGCGCATGTTGGCCGTCGCCTCGTCGATCACGCGTTCCTGGACCGGACGCCGCTCGGCCTCGTAGCTGTCGAGCAGGGCCGGTCCACCCCAGCCGGCGAGGACGGCCGCGAGTTTCCAGCCGAGATCGACGGCGTCGGCCAGGCCGGTGTTGAGGCCGTGGCCGCCGAACGGCGGGTTGAGGTGAGCGGCGTCGCCGGCGAGGAAGACGCGGCGGTCGCGCATCCGGTCGACGATCTGCATCCGGGCGGTCCACGGATCGGTCGACAGCACGGTGGCCTCGACCGGCACCCCGGCGACGTCGTCGATCAGGTGTCGTGCCTCGCGCTCGCCCGTCCGCCGGTCGACGCCGAACGCGATGGCCCACCACGTGCCGTGGCGATCGAGCGGCCCGACCAACGCGGGCGCCGACCGGTTGACGATCCAGTACTGCACCGCCGGGCCGTGCCGCACGCGGTGCCACAGTTCGGGACAGGAGAAGACCATGCCGAAGTTGGGGCGCAGGGCCTGGCCTCCGCGATAGGCGGCACCGATCTGGTCGCGTACCACGCTGCGGGGACCATCACTTCCGATGACGTAGGACGCTCGGATGATTTTCCGCTCGCCGGCCGCGGTTTCCACGGTGACGTCGACGAAGCTATCGGCCTGGTCGAGCGTGACCACCCGCGTCCCGAATCCCAGACGGCACGGAGCGAGTTCTCCGGCGGCCTCGCGCAGCACCTCCTCCAGAACGTACTGAGGGGCCTGCTGGCCGAGCTCGGCGAACCGGTCGCCGTCGGGAGCGAGTCCGAGCACGCCGGTGAACCGCGACAGCTCGCGTCCGGCCAGCGAGGTGCAGAACACGACGTCCTGGGACCAGGAGACCGGGAGCGGAGCCCGCTTTCGAAGGCGGTCGGCCAACCCCCACCGGCGAAGGTGCTCCATGGTGCGGACGTTGAGCGTCTTGCACCGGGGACGAGCCGTCGACACCGTGTCACGAGGTTCGACCACGACGCAGCCGATGCCGCGGTTCCCGAGCTCGACCGCGGCCGCCAGGCCGACCGGCCCGCCGCCGGCGATCAGTACCTCGACCGTGTCGGGCAGTGCGGCGAGTCGTGCGGTGGGCGTCACCGGGCGCTCACCGCGGCTCGCTCGGCCCAGGCGGCGCACTCGTCGGCGAACGCCAGCTGACGCAGGTGCAGCGCATGGCCGAGGATGTGGTGGTCGATGCTGTGCCCGGTGCCCCGGGCCACGCCGGCGTCGACGAACGGCGCGGCCGTGAACATCGCGGCGAACCGGGCGACGTTCCCGGGGCTGCTGTCCCACAGCGCGTCGTATTCGGCGAGCGCGTTGTGCACCGGCACATGGACGTTCGGCGCTACGGCGCCGAGGTGCTCCCGAGGCCACGCGGGCGCCTGCACCAGTTCCCGGACCGGCACGGGCGCGTAGGCGTCGTGCGCCTGGTCGAGGCCGGCCGCGGCGTAGGTCCCCACCGGACCGAACATCACCTGATCACGCTGGTCGTAGGGAAGGTCGACGGTATCGTCCGGAGGAAGTGATCCCAGCGCTTCGGCCGCGCCGCCCGCCGGGATGACCGCCCCCATTCCGGTGGCCGACACGCCGATGAGCCGGAAGGCAGGACGGTTGGCGGCGATCATCAACGCGATCATTCCCCCGATCGAATGGCCGACCAGGAAGACGTTGTCGTTGCCCAGATCCTTCGTGACCGAGATGACAGCGCCGGTCAGCAGTTCCGCGTGCCGGGCGAAGGTGTTGGCGGACGGGGCGAGCGGAGTGCTGCCTCCGTAGCCGGGGCGGTCGAAAGCCACGACCTCGTGCCCGTTGGCGGCGGCGACGTCGAGGAACGAACCGTCGGGGGTCCCTGCGACGTCGAAGTAGCGAGCGGTGTAGGTCCCGCCGTGCAAGGCGATGATCAGCGGCTTGCCCGTGGGCTCGGCGGGTTTGGCGGCCAGGGCCGTGATCTTGTGCCCATCGACATCGAACGTCAGAACGGTGCGCTGCTTGGCCATCGTCGGCCTCCTGCCGAGGTGAAGGGATCAGACGACCCTAAGCGCTATATGTGATAACGACAAGTGGCGAAGGGTGCCGCTGCAGAATCGTCGTACCGAGGTTGCGGTGGGTTCAGCGCCGCGACCGACGTTCGTCCTTGGCCGTCCGAGCAGGCTGAGGCGCCGGCACGTCGGCGGGTTCGCCGTCGCCCAGCGCCCGCAGCGCGATCCGCTCGTTGCGTTCGAGATGGTCGCGCACAGCTTGAGCTGCCGCATCCGGATCGCGCCGCCGGAAGACGTCGATCAGTGTTTCGTGGGCCTCTTCGCGGCGATGATGCTCTTGCGGATCGGGGTCAAGAGCCCCGAAACCGATGCGGATGTAGCGCTCGGCCGCGCGCCAGAGCGTGCTCAGCAGCCGGACGTCCCACGCGCTGGCGGCGGGCGCCAGCAACGCCATGTGGAACTCGTGATGGGCGTCGTAGATCGCGTCCATTCCGAGCTGTTCGTTGCCGAATCCCGCGGCCAGCTGCTCGAGGCGGTCGAGTTCACCGTCGGCAAGCAGCAGACACGCACGGCTGGCGATCTCCGGCTCGATCGTGCGCCGGAGGCGGTAGATGGCGTGCAGGTCGTCGAGGTCCAGCGGAGCGACCAGCGCGCTGCGGCCGGGCCGGGTGATGACGAGCCCTTCGCTTTCGAGGTTGCGCAGAGCGTCCCGGACCGGGATGAAGCTGACGTTGAGCATCCCGGCGATCTCCCGCAGCGAGAATTCGCGTCCGGGCTGGAGGTCGCCACACAGGATCGACCGCCGCAGTTCCACGGTGACCTGCTCTGCCACCGAACGCGACTCGATCGGGCGCACACCAGTCGACGGTGATGCCACGTGAACTCCCTCGCTTGTCGTCCGGATGCCCTACGCCCGAGTGCTATCAACTATAGCGATCAGGCCTCGGACCTCGGCAAGCATGCGCGCGAGTGCCGGCCAAGACCGTCTGATCCGCACAGCTTGCTGTTATCACATATCAAGGCTAGGGTGCGAAAAGTCCGCAGGTCCGCCGAAGACCCCGGCAAGGAGCCATCATGCGCATCGTCAACGCCGCCGGCCGGGCGAGCATCGTCGGCGGCGACGGGCTGCTCGACGTCGAGTCCGCCTCCGGCGGCGCCTTCCCCGCCGACCCGCAGGCTCTCTACAGCCTCTGGGACGACTTCCATTCGTGGGCCGCCGGCTACACCGGCGGTCCGACAGCACCCACTGACACCCTGACGTTCGGCGCACCCGCGCCACGGCCGCGGCAGGTGTTCGCGATCGGATTGAATTACCGCGACCACGCCGCCGAGTCCGGCATGGACGTCCCGGACACACCGGTGGTCTTCACCAAGTTCCCGGCCTCGATCACCGGCCCGTCCGCCGTCGTGGAGCTCCCCCAGGGATCCGTCGACTTCGAAACCGAACTGGTCGCCGTGCTGAGCCGCGACACCTACCGCGTACCCGCGACCCGCGCCTGGGACCATGTCGCCGGCCTGACCCTGGGCCAAGACCTCTCGGAGCGAGAACTGCAGCTGAGGCCCCCGGTGCCGCAGTTCAACCTCGGCAAGTCCTATCCGGGCTTCGCCCCGATGGGACCCGAGCTGGTCACGGCCGACGAGTTCCCCGACCGCGACGACATCGGCCTCGGCTGCCGCCTCAACGGCGAGCAGATGCAGAAGTCCCGGACCAGCGACATGATCTTCCCCGTGGCGGAGATCATCGCCTACCTGTCCTCGGTCCTCCCGCTGTACGCCGGAGACGTCATCTTCACCGGCACCCCGGCAGGCATCGGCATGGCCCGCGACCCCGCCCGGTTCCTGCGTCCCGGCGACGCGCTGGTCACCTTCGCCGAAGGCATCGGCTCGATGCGCACCCAATTCATCTCGCCGCTGTAGACGCCGACCTCCGCCCGCACACCACCTTCACTCAACGCCGAGAGAGGAACCCCGATGTCCGCCACCCCGAAGTTCGCCCACGTGGTGTTCCAAACCAGCCAGGCCCAGCAGATGCGGGACTGGTACTGCACCGTCCTCGACGCCCACGTCGTCTACGAGGACGACAACCTGACCTTCATCACCTTCGACGAGGAACACCACCGCATCGCGCTGCTCAACTCGCCCGCTCCGCTGGAACGCAAGACTCCCGCGACCGCCGCGATGCACCACGTCGCCTACACCTTCGACCACCTCGACGACCTGCTCTCCCGCTACGAATCGCTGCGGGACAAGGGTGTCTCCCCGGCCGTGTGCATCGCCCATGGGGTGACCACGTCGATGTACTACCAGGACCCGGACGGCAACTTCGTCGAGATGCAGGTCGACAACTTCGCCGAACCCGATGACGCCACCGCCTACATGAACGGCCCCGAGTACGCGGCCGACTCCGTAGGCCCGGCGTTCGACCCGCAGGCGATGCTCGAAGCCCGCCGCGGCGGTGCGGAAGCGGACGAACTCACCAACCGCGCCTGGTCGGCGAAAGCGGACTTGCCCAACCCGATGTCCGTGCTCGTCGGCGCTCCCTGACCGAAAGGTGAGCACGAGGGTGACGAACTCTGCCACGCCACCGCGGCCACCGATCCAGCCGCGGCGGTTCCGGGACCTGATGGCCGGGGTCTGCGCACCGGTCACGGTGGTCACCACCACCGTCGGTGACCAGCCTTACGGCGCCACGGTCAGCTCGTTCGCCTCGCTGTCCCTGGAACCGCCGCTGGTCACCGTCGCCTTCGACCGCCGCTCGACCCTGCTGGAACGCATCCGGACAACGGGACGGTTCGGCGTGAATCTCCTCGGCCACGACCAGGACGAACTCGCGACGCTGTTCGCTCGCCGCGGCGCCGACCGGTTCGGCGGCGTCGGCTGGCAAGTCGACTGCGGGCTACCCCGCTTGGACGACGTGGCCGGATGGATCGTGTGCGAGCTGGACCGTGCCGTCGAAGGCGGAGACCACCTGTTGCTGTTCGGCCTGGTCACCGACGCGCACCGCCGCGAGCGAGCGCCGTTGATCTACGCGCACCGCACGTTCGGCACCCACTCCCGGTTCGCCGACCGCCCCCGTCCACCGATCGTCGACCAGATCGCCGCCTGCGCCTGCTGAGGACCCGAAACAAGGACCAAGCCATGACCCAAACGACCGAAACCCGCGCCTCGACCCGACCCGAGGGCGAACCCGCCGACGTTCTCGGCCGGGTCCGCGCCCTGCAGCCGATGCTGGCCGGAAACGGAGCCCAGGGAGAAACCGACCGCCGCGTGGTGGAGGAGAGCGTCACCGCGCTCACCGAGGCCGGCGCCTTCCGCATCGCACAGCCGAAGCGCTACGGCGGTCTGCAGACGTCGATGCGCACGATGCTGGACGTCTCCGCCGCCGTCGGGGAGGCCGACGGCGGCACCGCCTGGGTGGTCACCCTGTGCAACGTCTGTGCCTGGCTGGCCGGCCTCTTCCCGGAACGGGCCCAGGACGACGTGTGGGCCGACGCACCGGACGCCAAGGTCTCGGGTGTGCTCGCCCCGACCGCGGACGCGATGAAGATCGACGGCGGATACCGGGTGAGCGGCCGCTGGTACTACAACTCGGGCTCCTGGCACGCCCAGTGGGCGGTGCTCGGCATCCCCCTCGTCGACGCGCACGGCGAGGTCGTCGACCAGGGCCTCGCGCTCATTCCGCGCACCGACCTCGAACTGGAGGAAACCTGGTTCGTCGCCGGCATGCGCTCCTCCGGCTCGAACTGCCTGATCGCCAAGGACGTCGTCGTGCCCGACCACCGCGTCATCTCGGTACCGGCGGCCATCAACGGTGACTACGCCACCGAACGCACCGACGAGAAGCTCTACCGCTCCGCGTTCGTCCCGTTGCTGTCGCTCGTGCTCGCCGGCCCGCAGCTGGGCATGGGCCGCAAAGCACTGCAAATCGTGACGGAGAAGGCAGCGAAGAAAGCCATCTCCTACACCTTCTACACCGCCCAATCCGACTCCGTGGCCTTTCAACTGCAGATCGCCGAAGCCGCCATGCTCATCGACACCGCCCACCTGCACGCCTACCGCGCCGCCGACGACATCGACACCGCAGCAGCGAACGGCGTCTACCCGGATGTCCTTGCCCGTACCCGCGTGCGGGCCGACACCGCGTGGGTTCTCGAGCACACCACCAAGGCGATCGACATCCTGCTGTCCGCCCACGGCGCCGGCAGCTTCGCCGAAGTCAATCCCCTGCAGCGAATCTGGCGCGACTCCGCTGTCGCCGCCCGGCACGCCGTCACCCTGCCCGCGGTCAACTACGAAATCTACGGCAAAGCCCTGCTGGGCCGCGACGACCAGATCACCCCCCTGATCTGAACCGCGCCGCGACTTGTCGCTCCGACCCTCCCACCACCCGGAGTCGCTGTGTCCATCCTCGTCCTGGGCGCGACCGGTACGATCGGCCCCCACGTCGTGCGCGGTCTGCTCGCACGCGATGAGACCGTTCACGTCGCTACGCGCGACGCGGGGCGCGCTTCTCAGATCCTGCCGGCCGGAGTCGTCGTTCTCGAAGGCGATCCCGAGCACGACGACTTCCTGCTCGCCGCCGCAACCGGCGCAGAGACGGTATTCCTGCCGTCCTCGCACCGGCACCGGATGGCTGACATGCGGCTGCTCGAGCACGCTCCACCGGCCATCCTCGGCCACCTCACCCCAGCCGGTACCGATTCGCGTGTGGACGCCGGCCGATGACGGCTTCTTCGGTACCGCGCGATTGCTTGATGTGCCGGATGGACGACATCGACGAGTCCTCGGTCGTGTTCCGCGACGAACTGTGGGCCGCCGAGGTCGTGCCCGCGTTCGCCGTGCCCGGCTGGTTCATCCTGCGTGCCCGGCGGCATGCCGAACGGATCACCGGGCTCGACGACGACGAATTGCACACACTGGCCCGACGCGCCCGGGACCTGGTCACCGCGGTCACCGACGTCACCGGGGCACCCGCAACGTATCTGCTCGTGTTCGGCGAGAACTACCCGCACTTCCACATGGTCGTCACGGCACGGGGCGAGGACGTTCCGCCGCATCGTCGCTCCGCCGACATTCTCAAGCTCGTACCCGGCCACGTCGACCCGGTCGAAGCCGTCCGCCTGGTCCCAGCGGTCCGACGAGCTTACGAGCGTGCCGCCGCCACAGCCACCGAGACGCGCGGATGAGCCGCTGTCTCACCACCTCTGCGCCGAGGCCCGGGCAAAGTTGCGGCGGCTCCCTCGGCGGCGGCTTCGCCAACGTCTTGAATGACTCATTCAGGACCTCCGGAGAGCTGAATGACTCGTTCGAGAAACCGCAATCGTTCTCCGAGGAGAGTGGCATGACATCTAAGACAGCTATCCACAATGTGCGAGTCTTCGACGGGCTGACCGTGCGGGAGCGGTCCACGGTCGTCATCGACGGCTCCGTCATCGGTACCGACGCCTCCGGAGCCCAAGTCGTCGACGGTGACGGCGGGATCCTCATTCCCGGCCTCATCGATGCCCATATCCACCTGAAGAGCCGGGAGACTCTGGAGCAGCTCACCCGGTGGGGTGTCACGACGGGGCTCGACATGGCGACCTGGCCACCGAGCCGGCTCGCCGCGCTGCGCGGCACACCAGGGTTGAGCGACATCCGCAGCGCCGGTACCCCGGCGATCGGGCCCGGCGGCCCGCACGCGCGGATGCCCGGCCGGGCCGACGATGCCATCCTGCGCACCACCGACCAAGCAGAGTCCTTTGTCGACACCCGCATCGCCAACGGTTCCGACTACCTCAAGATCGTGCTCGAAGCGCCCGGCGAAGGCGGCCCCGACGAAGCGGCCGCGCGCGCCTACGTCGAGGCTGCACACCGGCGAGGAAAGCTGGTCGTCGCGCACGCCGCCGCGCTCGGCGCGTTCCGTCTGGCCGTGGACATCGGCGCCGACGTCGTCACGCACGTCCCGCTGGGGGCACCATTGCCGGCCGAGGTCGTCGCCCGACTGGTCTCCGCGAAGACGGTTGCCGTGCCGACGCTGTCGATGATGGAGACCATCGCCGGCAATGTCGGCAAACCCGAGGCGTTCGCCGGCGCGTCCCGCAGCGTCGCCGCACTGCATGCAGCCGGTGTCCCCATCCTCGCCGGCACCGACGCCAACACAGCGCCGGGCTCCCCCGCCTCCGTCGAGCACGGCCGCAGCCTTCACCACGAACTGGAACTGCTGGTTCAGGCCGGCCTCTCCGCGCTCGACGCACTTCGCGCGGCCACGTCCCTGCCGGCCCAGCACTTCGGGCTCAGTGACCGCGGCGCCATCACCCCGGGACTACGCGCCGATCTTGTCCTCGTCGACGGGGACCCCACCACCGAGATCAGCACGACCCGCAACCTCGTCCGCATCTGGTGCGGCGGCACCGCACACAGCCCGGCCTAGGAGCGGGGCGTCATCGTGAACACCGCCTCTGTCGCCGCGTTCGACGGCCAGGTCGGATAGGTCGCATACGCGGCTTCGAAGAGCGGCATCGTCGGCATGCCCCTGTCGCGCGTGACCTGGCCGACCGGGCGGTCCGGGGTGATGACGATCGAGCCCGGACTGCTCGAGACTCCCTTGCCGGCTTCCCTGCCCGAGAAGGCTCGGCAGTCCGTGGGCCACCAAGTGGCTCACCCCTCGCGCCTGGAGCGGCCGGCCGAGTACGCCTCGCTGGTCGCGCAGGTCGTCACCGACCCGATGCTCGACAGGGAGACCGTTCGCCTCGACGGCGCGTCCGCATGGCTCCGCGCTGACTAGCACTCCGGGCGGTTGAGCCGATTTCGCGTTAAGCAGCCGGAGCCCCGGCGGCGCCCAGCCGCCGGCTGCGGCCTGCAGCCGGCGGCTGGGCGCATCCGGGGGCTCATCCCTCCGCGGCGAGGGCGGCTGCGGTCTTGTGGGGCGGGGCGGGGACGGCGTACGAGCCGACCACCCGCTGCCTGATCCGGCCGATGCCCTCGATGTGGCTGACGAGCTCATCACCGAGCTGGAGGAAGCGCGGCGGCGTCCGGCTCATCCCGATGCCGGACGGTGTGCCGGTGAAGATGAGATCGCCGGGGAAGAGCGGGGTGATGTGGGAAAGCCAGGCGACCAGGGCCGGCACTCCGAACACCATGCCGGAGGTTCGGTCCAGCTGCAGGACCTCGTCGCCCAGACGGGTGCCGATCTCGAGGTCGTCCGGGTCGGCGAACTCGTCGGGGGTGACCAGGACCGGGCCGGTGGGCCCGAAGCCGGGAAACGACTTGGCCAAGCTGAACTGAGGAGCCGGGCCGGAGCGCTGGAGGACGCGCTCGGACAGGTCCTGTCCGACAGTGAGGCCGGCGACCACAGCCCACGCCTGCTCCTCGTCGATCCGGTAGGCGTTCGCGCCGATCACGACGACCAGCTCGACCTCCCAGTCGACGTTGCCTTGTGGCAGGGACAACTCGTGCTGCGGCCCCACGATGCACGAGGGGAACTTGGTGAAGACCACCGGAGTCGTCGGCAGGTCGTAGCCGGACTCCCGCGCGTGCTCGGCGTAGTTCAGCCCGATGGCGAACACCTGCCGCGGATGCGGGCTGGGCGCCCCGACATGCTCGGCGGCCAGCCAGTCCGCATCTTGCTCGGCCGGGATCGCCCCGTACTCGGTGTCGGCCCAGGCCTGGAACTCGGCCCACCGCTCGAAGACCGCCGAGGGGCTGGGGCCGAATCGGCCTCCGCTCGCCTCGAAGACGTCGACAGGCTCCTTGCCGTGTGCCAGGACGGTGCGCCCGGCGACATTGGCGATCCGCATAGCTTTGCTCCGCTCGTTCGGGTGGGTAGGTGACGGGGGCGGCCGGCTTCGGGCCGGCCGCAGTGGACAGCTCGCTCTATGCCTGCGGTGTCCCGGCCCTGGGGCGCCGGTACAGGTCGGACACACACGCGCGCAGGAGTGAGCCGAGCGAGTCGGCAGACTCGGCGGAGCCGTAGACGTACCAGTCCGGCCGGACCACGACCGCCGCGCAGGCGTGTTCGTCGAACCATCGGTGGTACGCACCATCGACGTCGTCGATCGCTGTTCCTGCTTCGGGCTCGCTGTCGGCCGGGGCGCCGAGGACGAGGAACGTGCCGCTCACCGTGCGCCACGCTGCCAGGTCGTCGTCGCGGCCGGCGATCGCCGACGCGTCCCGGGCGACGAGCAGCCACCCGCTGCCGGACACGTCGTCGAAGCGCTGCCTGCGGCCTGGCGGGTGCGCGACCCACGCTTGCGGGAACAACTGTCCGCGGGCCTTGTCGCCCGGTGCGGCCGGCGCGAGGAAACCCGCGCGGTAGCCGGGAAAGCGGAAGCCCTCAGAGGGTGGGCCCACGCGCCTCCGCCGGAGCAGTTCCTCGTCGCGCAGCCTGGCCGCCCGCTTGTCGCGGATGGTCTGGATCCGCCCGAGTTCGACCGCCTTTTCGGTGATGGCCCGGACGTGCGGCGAGCGTTCGGCGGCGTAGGTTTCCAGGAGCTCGTCGTCCGCTCCCCGCAGGACGAGGTCGAGTTTCCAGGCGAGATTGTGCGCATCGCGGAAACCGGAGCACATGCCCTGGCCCAGGAACGGCGGCATCTGATGGGCGGCGTCGCCGGCCAGCAGGAACCGGCCCTGCTTCCAGTCTTGGGCGACCGTCGAGCGGAAGGTGTACGGCGCGACCCGGATGAGTTCGGCGTCCTCCGGGGTGAGCCAGCGCTTGACCCGGTGCCACACCTGCGCGGGGTCGACGGCCTCGGCCGAGGGGACGGCTTCGTCGAGCATGAAGGAGAACCGGTGATGATGCGGTCCGATGGAGATGATGGAGGTCGGTTGCCCGGGATCGCCGTACTGCAGCGCCATGGGCAGGTCCACCTCGCGGGTGAGGCGGAAGTCGCAGACCAGCCACGGCTCCTGGAAGCCGTAGTCGTCGATCTCGATGCCAAGGCTCGACCTGAGCGCGCTGTTCCCGCCGTCGCACCCGACGGCGAACCGGGCGGTGAAACTCTGGGCCCGGTCCTCCGCCCCGGCCGCCACCCTCCCCAGTTCGTCGGCCGGCCGGGCGACGACCTCCACCGCGTGGCCGGTCTGCCGGAAGTCGGTGGCCACCAGGCCCCGGAGGATTTCGACGCCGGGGGTGCGTCGGCACAGGGCGTCGAGTTCGCGTTCCAGGACCGGCTGGAACATCATGTTGAACTCCGGCCAGCCCGAGCGGCCGAAGTCGGAGAACTCGTTGCCGATCAGGGTTTCCCCCTCGGCGTTGCACCAGTCGTACCGGCGTTGTACCCGAGTGCCGACGGCGACTTGTCCGGCGATGCCGAGCTTCTGCAGCAACCTCATGGCGTCGTCGTCGAACGTCGCGGCTCTGGGCAGGTTGTAGAGCCCGGCGTACCGCTCGATGACCGCAACGCGGTGTCCCTGCCTGCCCAGTAGCGCACTGAGCACCATGCCGGCCGGGCCGTAGCCGACGACCAGGACGTCGTAGCCCACCGCCGGCCGGCTCGCCGGCCCGCTCACTGGTCCGCGGTCAGGATCGGTGCCCGCATGGCCTCCGGGACCAGCGGCCGGTCATGCAGGGCCGGGGACGCCCACGCGGCGACGGGCAGCTCTTCGCTGCCGGGGTCGGGGTCCCAGAAGTACGGCGAGTCCGCCAGACCGTCCATCTCCGAGTAGTAGTACTCGGAGAAGGCCCCTGCGGGGTCCTTGAGGTACCAGAAGTAGTTCGCCGACGCGGCGTGCCGGCCGAGCCCCCAGGCATGCCGCTCGGGGTGGTTCTCGATCATCCGCGAACCGCCGTAGCCGATCTCGTCGACACCGCGCACCTTCCACGCCGTGTGGTGCAGCAGCGTCATCGGAGCCGGCAGAAGGACGACGTTGTGGTGGTCGGTTTCGAAGCGCATGAACGGGCCGCCGATGACGTAGTCGCTGAGCCTCATGCCGATGCCGTCGAGGAAGAAGCGCTTCGCCTCCTCCACGTCGGTGCAGCCGATGACCACGTGACCGAGCCGCAGCGGCCGGACCGGCTCGCGCTGGACGAGATCGGTCCGGTCCACCGACGTCGGCACGCTCGGCGCCGGATCCTTCGGCAGGCGATCCGCCACCGAAACCCGGACCAGGACGCCGCTCACCGGCTCCGTCGCCTCCAGGCCGGCATCGGAGCGCACCGAGGCGATACCGAGCCCTTCGAACCGTTTCGCGATCGCATCGAGGTCGGCTTCCGCGTCCGCGGCGATGTTCAACTCGGCGATCCGCGGCACGTCGCCGCTGCGCAGGAACAACTGCTCGCCACCCACCTCGGTGGCGAAGGCGCCGGGTGATGTTTCCCGTAGGCCGAACTCGGCGTAGAAGGCGCGGGTCAACGGGAGGTTCGGCACCTCCCGGACAAGGCTGATCACGCGGTGGACACCCATGCCAACTCCTCAACAACGGGGGGTCGTGTTGCCAGCAACGTACCACTGGAGTGAATCGACTGCATATAGGTGAACGCGCCTCCTTTATCGGGCGCCCGCCTTGACGCGGCGACACGGGCCCACTTACCGTGACCGAAGTAACTAGAACGTTCCTTACGGAACTGGACGACCGCGTCGCACGGGCTGCGCCGCGGTTCGTATTCCTCCGACGAGCCGCGAAACGACGGTCCGGTCATCGAGAGCATCCACCGGGAGACGACGTGACCCCTTCCAGCAAGGCCACCGAGCAGACGCCGGCTCCGCACACTGACTGCGACGTCGCCATAGTGGGCTACGGGCCGGTCGGCATGATCACCGCCGGGCTGCTCGCCCAGCGCGGACTGGACGTGGTCGTCCTCGAGCGCTGGCCCGAGCGATACTCGCTTTCCCGCGCAGGCCACCTCGACAGCGAAACGATGCGCACCTTCCAGAAACTGGGCGTAGCGGAAGACGTCGAACTGGTGGCACGTCCGATGGTGGAGTGGAGCCTGACCTCGGCGGACATGGACATCCTGGCAACCGTCATGCTGGGCAAGGGCGGCGCCGGCTGGAAGGAAAGCTACCTCTCCTACCAGCCGGAGATCGAGGCGATCTTCGATGCCCGGGTCCGCGCGCTCGGGGTCGAGGTTCGCATGGGAACCGTGGCGACCGAGCTCGTGCAGGATGACGACGCGGTCACCCTCACCGTCGTCCCCAGCCACGGCCCCGAAGCCGCGCCACAACCGGGCGCCGAGCCGGGTACCGTCCGCGCCGCCTACGTCATCGGCGCCGACGGAGCGCACAGCTGGGTGCGCTCCTGCATCGGCAGCGAACGGACGGACCTCGGATTCCCAGCTCTCGACCAGCTCGTCATCGACATCGAGCACACCGACCCAGACGTCCACCTGCCCCAGTTGCCCGAGGTGTACCAGGTGCTAGACATCAACCGGCCGCTGCTGGCCGGCCGCTGGTCGGGGCCCCGCCACTCCCGGTTCGAGTTCGCACTGAACGAGGGCGAAAGCCGCACGGAGCTGATGGACGAGCAGCGCTGCTGGGAGCTGCTGAAGCGCTGGGACATCACCCCCGAGACCGGCCGGATCGAACGGCGAGGCGTCTACACCTTCGAAAGCGCCCTGACGACTCCCTGGCGGCAGGGGCGGGTGCTGCTCGTCGGCGACGCCGCCCACACCATGCCCCCGTTCATGGGCCAAGGCATGTGCTCCGGGATCCGCGACGCGCAGAACCTGTCGTGGAAACTCGTCGCAGTCGTCCGCGGCGAGGCGGACCGAACCCTGCTGGACACCTACGAGTCGGAGCGGGCGCCGCACGTGCGCCGGCTGACCGAGATTTCGATGGCCTTCGGCGAGCTTGTGCTCATGCGCGATCCCGAGGCCGCCCGGCAGCGCGACGAGATGCTGCGCGCCGGGAACGTACCCACCCCGCCACTCTTTCCCAGGCTGGGACCCGGCATCGTGGCCAGAGGCCCGGAGGACGAACTCGGGAGCGCCGTCGGCCGGCTCTCCCCCCAGGCCCGAGTGGCGCTCGACCGCCGGGTCAACCGGCTCGACGAGTTCGGGTCCGGGTCCGGGTGGCGCATCATCGCCCGGCACGCCATTCCGCCCGAGTTGTTCGACCAGGAGCAGCGAAACCTCATCGTCAGGCTGGACATGGACATCGCGCACGTGTCGCGGGGCCCCGGCCCCGGTTACTACGTCGACCTCGACGCGGAGTACGACCAGTGGTTCCAGGCCAACGACGCACAGGCCTTCGTGCAGCGCCCCGACGGCTACATCTTCGGCACCGTGCGCTCGGTGACCGACCTGCCGGCGCTTCTCGATGAGCTGGCCGACGTCCTGGCCGGTCACGGGTGGTACGGGCGGACGACCGCCGACCACGGTGCCGGCTTCGTGCGGGACGCGTCCACCTGATCAAGGCCGCCGGCAGCGGGAGCGCCTCTCGTGACTACGCGTGCCCGAGCTCCTGCGACATCGCCCGGGCCGAGCTCAGCAATTCAGCCGTCACGGAGGCGAGCTCGGAGTCGGTGGCCTGCTGTGCGGGCAGGACGACGGCAACGACCAGCGGTAGCGAATCCGCGGCGGAGTACACCGGTGCGGCGACCGAGACCACTCCGGGAACGACGCCACCGGACGTGACCGCAACGCCGGTGCGCAGGACGTCGGCGGTGAACCCGTCGACCTCGTCCCGGCTGGGGGCGCCGGGCGTCCGGAGCTGGCCGCGAAGCAGGGGTCCGGTGAGCGTCTTCGGCAGATGGGCCAGATACACCTGGCCGATGGACGACGTCAGCAGTGACATCGTGGCGCCGACCCGGACGGTGATGGGGAGCGCGTACGACCCGTACTCCCAGCGGACTATGACCGGTCCGTGGTCGCCCCAGACGGCGAGGTTGACCGCGTGACCGGTCCGGTCGCGCAGAGCAGGCAGGTGCTCGGAGACCAAAGAGACTTCGTCCATCCGGCGCAGCGCCTCGATGCCCAGCCGTCGCAGGGCCGGCCCCAGGTCGTAGCGTCCCGACCGGGACGACTGGGCTACGAGCCCGGCGCGCCCCAGACTCACCAGATAGCGATGCGCCTTGCTCGGCTGCATCCCGCTCGCGACGGCGATCTGGCTGAGAGTCATGGGGCCGAGCCCCTCCTCCAGCGCCTGCAGCACCGTCATTGCGAGTTCGACGGACTGGATGCCCTGTCGCGCGGGCGATGTCCCGGGCTCGTCACTCGGGTCGGGCGGCAGCTGCGAGGCGGTCACGTCCTCACTCTATTCACTGGCGGAAGTCGCGAAGCCAGCGACCAACGCGGTCCCTGACGAAGCGTGCGGTCAGCCGCGCGACTCGGGCACGAGCACGAGCTTTCGGCGCGCTCCGGTGGCCTGCCGCTCCCAGGCGGCCTCGACCGCTCGTAGTGGTACGGCCTCGACGTCGACCTGCACCTTGCCGGCCGCGACACTGCGGGTGAGTTCGAGGTAGGCGGCCCGGCGGTCCTCGAACGGGCAGTGGAAAAGCGCGTAGCTGCGCAGGTCCATCGCCCGGGCCCGCAGATCTGCGGCCAGGAGATCGAGCGAAGGAGCGGCAACCTGCCCCATCTGGATCAACCGGGCGCCGTGCCGTGCCGCCTTGATCGCCCCCAGTGCGGGCAAGCCCCACAGCGGATCGATGATCACGTCGACGGGGCCGGCCCGGTCGATCACCGTCCGTGCGAAGTCGTCGGGATCGTCGGTGACGGGGACGGCGAACAGGCCGGGCGCAGCCGTAAGCTGTTCGAGAGCCGGGCCCGGCAGGTCGGCGGCCACCACCGCACCGGCGCCCAGCGCACGGGCTGCCTGGTGGGCGATGCGTCCCAGCGCTCCGCTGGCGCCCAGGACCAGCACCGTTTCACCGGGTTGAAGCCGGGCACGCCAGGTCAGGGCGGTCCAGGCCACCAGCCCGGTGTTGCCCAGAGCGGCGGCGGCGAGGTCGTCGATGCCGGGCGCCACCGGCATCAGCCGGTCGGTGGGTACGAGGGTCTGTTCAGCCCAGGCGCCGTAGGGCCCCACGGTCTCGTCGAAGAAGACCCGTTCCCCGTCCTCGGTGAAGCCGACCCCGTCGGTTCCCACGACGTGCGGGACCGGGGGCACCTCGCCGTAGAAACGCCCGGACGCGCGCAGGAGCACGAAGTGGTGCACACCGGCGGCGGCCACCCGCAGCACCGAGTTCCCGCCACCGCCCACCGGCGCCGGGAACTCGTCGTACGCAGGCGCGGAACCCAGCTTGTGCAGTACGGCAGCCTTCATGTCTTTCTTCCTTCGCCGTGGTCGGGCGGTTTCGCGTGAGGGGCCGGCTGTGTTACCGGGTGGCGGCCGCCTGGTGCAGCCAGCCGAAGGCGCCCTCGTAGAGCTCGTCCACCTGCTCCGGGCGATCGCTTCCGTAGAGATCGTCGCGAAGTGTCTTGCCGATTTCGTGCAGGTGGTAGGCGAGGTACATGAACGGCCTGCGGAATCGGGCGAGGACCTCGGTGTCGATCTTCGGCGATGTTCCGTACACCACGGGGACGAGGGTGTCGCGGTCGTAGACGCAGTCGAGACTGGAGATCTTCCAGCGGCCCTCGAGGCGTTCCAGCCGGTACAGCAGCCGGGTACAGGAGATGACGTAGGCGTCGACGCCGCCGAAGCTCTGGACGATCGAGATCTCGGCGGGCACCTCTGACACCGCCCGGTCGCCCGCCGTGTGCACCACGGGCGGGGACAGCCGGTGGCTCGGCCGGAGCCCCGCCGCGAAGCTCGCCCGGGACAGCTCGACGAACTCGGCCCCGGATCCGTCGAACCAGGTGATGCGGATCCGCGAGTGCGGGTGGAAGCAGGAGCCTTCCTGGTCGAACCAGCCGCGGTCGCGCCCCTGGCGCTCTTTGAGGATCACCTGGGTGATCTCGGTGGTGTCGTTCATGGCGGCTCCTTGCCGAGGGAAGTCGAGAACCACTCAGACCCGCATCAGGCCGCCGTCGGCGACGATGGTCTGGCCCGTCACGAACGCCGAATCGTCGCTGGAGAGGAAGCAGACGGCGCCCACGATGTCGGCGGCCGTCCCGACCCGCTTGATCGCTTGCATGCCGGCGACCATCTCCAGAACCTCGTCACCGATGAAGGTCTGCCCGCCCGGGGTGCTCGACGCGGTGGGGCAGACGGCGTTGACGGTGATGCCGTGCGGGGCCAGGTCGGTGGCCAGGGCCCGGGTGAAGCCGATGACCCCGCCCTTGGCGGCCATGTAGGGGACCATGTCGGGCACCGCGAGGCCGAGCGAGTTCGAGGCGATGTTGACGATCCGCCCCCAGGAACCGTCGCGCATCGAGCCCATCACGGCCTTCGCCATGAGGAACTGGGAGTCCAGATTGATGCCCTGGATGCGCTTCCACTCGGCGAAGTCCAGCTCCCAGATGTTCCGGAAGGGGAAGGCGCCGGCGTTGTTGACGAGGATGTCGACGTGGCCGGCGAATCCGAGCATGTCGGCGGTGATGGCTTCGACCTGCTGCGGGTCGGTGAGGTCCGCCTGCAGCGCAAGGGCCTTCTGGCCGGCCTCCTGCACTGCCGCGACCGTCTTGTCCGCGGGGTTCAGGTCGACCGCGATGATGTCGGCGCCCCGGCGGGCGAGTTCGGTGGAGATGGCGGTACCGAACCCGCCTGCCGCGCCGGTGACGACGGCGACCCGGCCGGCGTGCGTCGATTCGCTGCTCATGGGACTGCTCCTGTTCCGGTGTTCGGGGGTGCCCGGTCTTGCGGGGCTCTGCACGGCGTGTCGCCCGGTGAGTCAGTGCTGAACCGGCACGTAGTCCTGCACGATCTGCTTGTATTCGAGGAAGTCCTCCATGCTGGCCGTGCCGCCGAGCCGGCCGAGGCCGCTGGCCTTGTAGCCGCCCTCTTCGAACTCGATGGTCAGATTGGCCCAGGAGTTGACCGAGATCAGGCCCGCGTCGAGCTGCCGGGCCAGGCGCGCCGGCCGGTCGACGTCGCGGCTGTAGACGGACGCCGACAGCCCGTACTTGGTGTCGTTGGCCAGGGTGACCGCCTCTTCCTCGGTGTCGAAGACCTGGATGGTCTGCACCGGCCCGAAGGTCTCCTCCTGCACGATCGGCAGCGAGGCGTCCTCCACCGACAGCAGCGTCGGGTGGTAAAAGGCGCCGCCCGCCAGGTCCGGGTCGGTGCTCGGGCCGCCGCGGACGATCGGCTTCGCGCCCGCCGCGATGGCCTCGTCGACCGCGGCGTCGACGCGCGCGACCGACGCGGTGTCGATCATCGGCCCGATCTGGCTGGCCGGATCCGACGCCGGGCCGGGCTTGACCGCCTCAAGCCGCTCGGCCAGCTGCTGGGTGAACTCCTCGGCGATTTCGCGCTGTACGAGCACCCGGCTCCCGGTCATGCAGAACTGCCCGGCGAACACGGTCGAGGAGGCCACCACGGTGGGCAGGACCAGGTCGAGGTCGGCATCCGCGAAGACCAGATGGGGTGTCTTGCCGCCCAGCTCCAGCCCCACCCGTTTGAAGTTCTCCGCAGCGTTCCTGGCGATGATCCGGCCGGTCGCGGTGCTGCCGGTGTAGCTGATCGCCGGCACCTGGGGTGACTCCACCAGCAGTTCGGCGACCTCGGACCCGGATTCGATGACGACATTGACCGCGCCGGCCGGAAGCTCCGGCACACCGGCGAAGATCTCCGCCGCCAGGTGGCCGGACTGGGCGGCCTGACCGGGCAGCTTGAGCACGGTGGTGCAGCCGGCCGCGAGTGCCGGGGCCAGGGCCCGGATCGACAGGTAAGCGGGCGAGTTCCACGGGGCGATCAGTCCCGCGACGCCGACCGGCTGGCGGATCGTCATGGCCTGCCGGCCTGGCTGGGTGTCACTCACCCGGCCGAAGGTGTGCAGCGCGAGCCCTGAGGCGAAACGCAGGGCCCGGACGATGAAGTGCGCCTCGAACGCGGCCTCGCCCGGCAGCTTGCCGTTCTCCCGGCAGAGCGTGGCGACCACGTCGTCCATCCGTTCGGCGTAGGCGTCGGCCAGGTGACTCAGCGCGGTGGCCCGTCGCATCGCGTCCAGCCGCCAATCGCTGTCGAGGAAGGCGCTGCGGGCGGCGTCGATCGCCGCTTGCCCGTCCGCCTTGTCCGCGTCGGCGTAGGTGCCGATGACCTCGCCGGTCGCCGGGTTGACGCTGTTCGAGGTCCGGGCGGAACCGACTCGTTCACCACCGATGAAGTGCCGCACCGCGATGTGCTCAGTCATCTTCTTGTCTCCTCCGATGAGGGCATGTCTGCGAGGACCACGCAGGGGAAGCGTCCGATGTGCGGAAGCCGGGTGACGCCGTTCCGCTGCCCGCCAGGCTCCAGCGTTCACCTCTATGCATTAGATTCACGAATGCTGAACCTCAGGACACGCTTGTGTCAAGGCCGGACCGAAGGCAACGAGAGCATCGGTCGCGTCTCGCGGCACGCGGTCCACCCGAATTCCGGGGGCACGCACACCGCCCTTGACAGGGTCTGACCACTCCCTTAGCTTCACTCTACCGCTGTATGTAACGACCGCCACAGAAGTAGACCGGTGGGCTGGGTCGGCGAGCCTGCCGCATGTCGACACCCCTCCCGCCTGGCATTGGACGTGCGTGTCCGCTGTGCAAACCACCAGGGCCGGCGGTTCGAGGAGCGAAGGGCTCGAGGCCCGCATCGTGGCAAAACGACAACGTGTCACTGACGACAGGAGAGTCGAGTGCTGCTCGCGAAGATCGGTTACCTGAGGCGCGGCAGCGTCGCGCCCGCGCGGTCCGGGACATCCGGGCCCGCGGGAAAGACCCCACCGTCCCCGCCGGCGCCCACGAGTGCCGGCGGGCGCTGGAGGCGCGGCACCGCGCCCAGGGTGGCAGCGGCGTGTGTGGTGGCGGTGATGGCTGTCTCGGTCACGGCCTGCGGGTCCGGGTCGACCTCGTCCGGGGCATCGGCGCAGGGAGCGAACGTGGCGGCGGCGCAGGCGGCTGTCGCGCCCTACACCGGTCACTCAGGTGCGTTCCCGGTGACGCAACCGCTCAGCAGGCCGCTGCCGGCCGGGACGAAGTTCGCCTTCTTGCAGTGCGGGACCGCTGCGTGCGGATTGACGGCCAAGCTCTTGGCTCCTGCGGTCAAGGAGGTCGGCGGCACCCTGACCGCGGTGAGCGCCGGCACCACCGCGCAGTCCATGCAGGCCGCGGTGTCCAGCGTCCTCACCCTGAAGCCGGCCGTCGTGGTGATCTCCGGCATCGATCCGAACGTGTTCGGCGGCGCCCTCAAGGACCTGTCCGCGGCCGGCATCAAGGTGGTCACGATCTCGGTCGCGAGGGACACCGCACCGTACGGCGTCACCTTCAACTACATCGGTCTGCAGACGACGCAGACCGCCGGCAAACTGATGGCCGACTGGGTCATCGCGAACAAGGGTTCCCAGGCCAACGTCGTGTTCTACGGCGTGCCCGCGATCGATTTCTCCACCAAGCAACAACAGGCTTTCGAAGAGGAGATGCGGAAGAACTGCGCGGGGTGCGAAGTCCGGGCGGTACAGATCAACGTCGCCACTTTGGGCACGACTTCCGCCCGCACGGTGGTCACCGACCTGCAGTCGCATCCCAAAACCGACGTGGCGGTGTTCGCGAGCGCCGAGGTGGCCGCCGGCCTGCCGACCGCGATGAAGGCGGCCGGTCTGTCGGTCACGACCCTGGGCTACGCGCCCCAGCCGGGAGGCCTGCAAGACATCAAGGACGGCGGCATGACGGCCGGTCTGGCCGTGGACTTCCCGATCGCGGTGTGGGCCGCCGTCGACGCCTCGGCGCGTCTGGTCGAGGGTGACCAGCCGACGGCGTCCGAGCAGGCCGGCGAGGTGCCGTTACAGCTGCTTGGACAGCAGGACATCACCTTCGACCCATCCCGGGGCTGGTCCGCCTACCCGGACTACCAGCAGCGGTTCGCCACGCTGTGGCACCCGGCGGGGTGAGCCCATGGACACCGCATCCGTACCGCTGCTGCGCGTGAGCGGGATGTCGAAGACGTTCCCGGGGCTGAAGGCACTCGACGGCGTGGCCCTGGAGGTCCGCTCCGGTGAGATCGTCGCGGTGCTCGGCCACAACGGGTCGGGGAAGTCGACGCTGGTGAAGATCCTCGCGGGGGTCCACTCCGCCGATCCGGGATCGGTCGTGGAGGTCCGCGATGCGGAGGGCCGGCTGGTGTCGGGGCTCTCGGCGCGGGAGGAGCTGCACTTCATCCACCAGGACCTGGGACTGGCCGACATCCTGACCACGGTGGAGAACCTGGGGCTGGGCCGCACATCCCACGGTCGGGGCCTGGCCCCGGTGCACCGGGCAGCGGAGCATCGGCGCGCAGAAGAGCTGATCTCCCGGTTCGGCCCCGGGTTCGACGTGACCCTTCCCGTCGGCCGGCTGTCCCCGGCGCAGCGGGCGATCGTGGCCATCGCCCGGGCGATGGACGGCTGGACCCGCCCGGACAACGTGCTGATCCTGGACGAGCCGACGACGGCGCTGCACGGCGGCGAGGTGCAGCTGCTCTTCGAGGCGGTCCGGCGGGTCGCGGCCTCCGGTGCGGGCGTGGTCTTCATCTCCCACCGCCTGGACGAGGTGCTCGAGCTGGCCGACCGCGTAGTCGTCCTGCGAAACGGGAAGGTGGTGGCGGAGGAGCCCACCGACCGGCTGGACCACGACGCCGTCGTCGCCCTGATCGCCGGCCGGGCAGTGGCCGACCTGTCAGCGATCCGGCAGGCCGCTCCGGGGCCACCGGTGCTGGAGGTCGCCGGGATCAGCGGCGAGGAGCTTCAGGACTTCGCGCTAACCCTGCGAGCCGGGGAGATCGTGGGAATCGGCGGCATCCTGGGATCGGGCCGGGAGCAGCTGGGGCCCATGCTGTTCGGTGCCGCGCACCGGTACGGGGGCCAGGTGGAGGTCGCCGGGGAGGAACTGGCCGCCGACGACACGATGGCGGCGATCGAGGCCGGAATGGCCTATGTACCCGCCGACCGCCGACGGGGTGGCGCGGTGCTGGGGATGAGCGTCCGGGAAAACCTGACGCTGCCGGCGATGCGACCGCTGCGGCGGGCGTTCGGCCGCCTCGACACCCGATCCGAGCGGGCCGAAACCCATGCCTGGATGGACACGGTCGGGCTGCGCCCGGCCGACCCCGAGCGGCGGTTGCAGCTGTTCTCCGGTGGCAACCAGCAGAAGGTCGTGCTGGCCAAGTGGCTGCGGGTCCGGCCCCGGGTGCTGCTGCTCGACGAGCCCACCCAGGGCGTCGACGTCGGCGCGAAGGCGGCCATCTACGAGCTGATTTTCACGGCTCGCAGCGAGGGTGCCGCAGTGCTGCTGTGCTCGTCCGACACCAAGGAGCTGGTGACCCTGTGCGACCGGGTGCTGGTCCTCATGGAAGGCCGTGTGGTCAGCGAGGTACCCCGGGCTGAACTGACCGAGGCCCGCCTGGTTCGGGACGAGCTGGACCTGCGGGCGGCCGCCGGCGCGGTCCGCGGCGAGGACCGGGGAGGTGAGCGCGGTGCCTGACCGTGCGGTGTCCGGAAGTGAAACAGCCGTCGGTGTGCGAACCCTCCGGGGCGCAGGACCTGACAGTGCAGCGAGCGAACGCAGCGAGGAGAACAGGGTCATGAACGTCGCGACACCCGGGAAAGCCCCGGGTGAAACGCTGCCGAAGGTGGTGGGGGGTGGGCGTTGGCGGGTGCGGCTGCGGGGAGCGGTGGCTTTTCGCAACGTAGCTGCGTTGTACCTGCTGGCGGTCATGATCGTGGTGTTCTCGCTGTGGGTGCCCGATTCTTTCCTGACCGCCGGTACCTGGCGGTCGTTGCTGTCGGACCAGGCGATCACGTGCCTGGTCGCGGTGGGCTTGGTGGTACCGATTGCCGCAGGCGTGGTGGATCTGGCGATCGGGACCGAGGTCGGACTGGGCGCGATCGTGGTCGCCTGGCTGCTGATCGGGCACCTGCCCGTGGCGGTGGCAGTGGTGTTGTCGCTGGCGGCGGGAGCAGGGGTCGGGGTGTTCTCCTGGCTGATGATCACCCGCGCCAGGATCCCGTCGTTCATCGCCACCTTGGGCGTGTCCTCACTGCTGACCGCTGTGATCGCCTGGCTGTCCGGCAGCGAGCAGATCGTCGGCCTGCCCACCGGCTTCTCCCGGATCGCCACCGGCCAGTTCCTCGGCCTGGCCTACCCGTTCTGGATCATGATCGTCGTCTCCATCCTCCTGTGGTACGTCCTGGAACGCACCCCACTCGGCCGACGGATCTACGCCACCGGCGGCAATGTCGACGCGATGGGTGGATCCAGTGAGGCGGCGGCGCTGGCCGGCATCCGGACGTCGCGGATCATCCTGGGCGCGCTGATCACCGGCGGTGTGGTCGCGGCGGGAGCCGGGGTACTGGAAACCGCCCAGTTGTCAGCCGGGGACCCGACCATCGGACCGGGCTTCCTACTACCGGTGATCGCCGCGGTGTTCCTCGGCTCCACCCAGTTCCGCGGGGGGCGGTTCAACGTCTGGGGCACCGTCGTCGCCGCCTACGTCCTGGCCGTCGGCGTCAAGGGCCTCCAGCTGGCCGGCCTGCCGATCTGGACCCCCGACCTGTTCAACGGCGCAGCCCTCCTGATTGCCGTCGGCCTCGCCGCCTGGCGTCGCCCGGTCGGGACCCGCCGCGAGGCCGTCATGCGGCTCCTGCGCGGCAGCACCCCTGCGGCTTGGAGCCGACGGCGCATCCGCCGTGCCGACCTCGCCGCCCGCATCACCACGACCCGAGCCTCGGACGGCATCCCGCCGAAGGTGGTGGGTGGGCGTTGGCGGGTGCGGCTGCGGGGAGCGGTGGCTTTTCGCAACGTAGCTGCGTTGTATCTGCTGGCGGTCATGGTCGTGGTGTTCTCACTGTGGGTACCCGATTCTTTCCTGACCGCCGGTACCTGGCGGTCGTTGCTGTCGGACCAGGCAATCACCTGCCTGGTCGCGGTAGGTCTGGTGGTACCGATTGCCGCAGGCGTGGTGGATCTGGCGATCGGGACCGAGGTCGGACTGGGAGCGATCGTGGTCGCCTGGCTGCTGATCGGGCACCTGCCGACGCCGGTAGCGGTGCTGTTGTCGTTGGTGGCGGGAGCGGCGGTCGGGGTGTTCTCCTGGCTGATGATCACCCGCGCCAGGATCCCGTCGTTCATCGCTACTTTGGGTGTGTCTTCACTGCTGACCGCTGTGATCGCGTGGCTGTCGGGCAACGAGCAGATCGTCGGCTTGCCTGTGGGTTTCTCCCGGATCGCCACCGGCCAGTTCCTCGGCCTGGCCTACCCGTTCTGGATCATGATCGTCGTCTCCATCCTCCTGTGGTACGTCCTGGAACGCACCCCACTCGGCCGACGGATCTACGCCACCGGCGGCAATCCACACGCCGCCGCCCTCACCGGCGTGCGCACCTCCCGCGTCCTGCTCTATGCCCTGATCACCTCCGGGGTGGTCGCGGCAGGGGCCGGGTTGCTGGAGACCGCGCAGCTGTCGGCCGGAGACCCGACCATCGGACCAGGTTTCCTGCTACCGGTCATCGCCGCAGTATTTCTCGGCTCTACCCAGTTCCGAGGAGGGCGGTTCAACATCTGGGGCACCGTCGTGGCCGCCTACGTCCTGGCCGTCGGCGTCAAAGGCCTCCAGCTGGCCGGTTTGCCGATCTGGACCCCCGACCTGTTCAACGGCACAGCCCTCCTGCTCGCCGTCGGCCTCGCCGCTTGGCGGGGCACGCCTGCCTCGCGCAGGGCCGCGATCCTGCGGTTTCTGCGGATCCGGTCGGTCACCTCCGCGGATGGAGCGTCGTGAACGGCGCTCGGATGGTGGGCACCGATCCTCTCCGTAAGCTGCGGCAATGAGTTCACCACCTGCCAAAAACCGGCGCCAGTTGCAGGGCGACCGCTCGCGAGAGGACATCCTCGACGCGGCCAGCCAGCTGATGGCCGCCCGCGGCTACGACGGCACCAGCATCTCCGCGCTGGCCAGTGCCTCGGGACTGCCGGCCAGTTCCATCTACTGGCACTTCGGCTCGAAGGAAGGCGTCCTCAAGGCGGTGATGGAGCGGGGAGCGGCCCGCTTCGCGGCGGAGACGTCCCTGGACGACGTTCCTCGAGACGGGTCCTCGCGAGAGCGGGTGACCTGGGTGCTGCAGCGCGCCGCCCGGATCATCGAAGAGTCACCCGGGTTCCTGCGCCTGCAGACCATCCTGCTGCTCAGCGCACCGACCGGTGAGGCGAACGACGCCGTCGCCCGGCTGCGGCAGCAACAGCGCGAAGGATTGCGCGACGCACTGGCCCTCTGCTTCGCGGAGCCCGGGGGGCCGGCGGCCGTAGAGATCGCGGACCAGCTGGTCGATATCGCCGCGGCCACGTTCGAGGGCGCCTTCCTGGCCGCGCAGGCCGGCTCGACGGCGCACTCGGAGACGCTGGCCCAGCTCGCCGACGCGCTGATCCGGCTGGCTGAGGACCAGCAATCCCGCGCGGCACCCTGACCGCGCGGTTCTGGACGCGTTACCCCGAAGGAGATCATGGTGGCCCTTGTCGAACACGTGGCGACCCACACGCCGCCGGTACCGGAGCAGGTGCGCGGGCGGGAGCGCATCGACACCCACACCCATGTGGTGCCTCCCGAATACCTGACCTGGCTCAAGGAGAACCCCGACTACCAGGGGCCGTTGATCGACTGGAACGCGGAATCCACGCTGGCGGCCATGGACGCGATCGGCATCGGCACCGCGATCCTTTCGGTGCCCAATCCCAGCGTCCGCTGGGGGCCGAGTGACGACCCCGCGCAAGTACGCCGGCTGGCGCGCACGGTCAACGAGTTCTGCGGAGAGCTGGTGCGCGAGGATCCCGAACACTTCGGCTTCTTCGCGACGCTGGCGCTGCCCGACCTCGACGCTTCCATGGAGGAGGCCCGGTATGCGCTGGACGACCTGGGCGCCGACGGCGTCGTCCTGTTCGGCAACGTCGACGGCACCTACGTCGGCTCGCCGCGCTGGGATCCGCTGATGCAGTTGCTCGACGAGCGGGAAACGGTGCTCTTCATCCACCCCGCCGCTCTGCCGGGGCCGGGGGTCGAGGGGATCACCTCGGGTGTCGTCGACTTCCTGGCCGACAGCACCCGCGCGGCGGTGAACCTCGTCAAGCACGACTGTCCGCGCCGCTATCCCCGGCTGCGGGTCCTGCTCTCCCACGGCGGCGGCTACGTCCCTTACGCCGCCAACCGGATCGCCAGCATGATTTCCCGGGAGACCGACGAGGCCGACACAGTAGCCCAGCTGAAGACGTTCTATTACGACACAGCGCTGACTGGGAGCCCGTACACGCTGCCTTCGCTGCTGGCCTTCGCCGGAGCCGGGCACCTCACCTTCGGCTCCGACTGGCCTTACGAGTTCCGCCCGGAGCTGTCCCGCCAGTTCACCGAACGGCTCGACGCGTTCGAGCTGACCGACGAGCAGCGTTACGCTCTCAACCGCGGCAACGCCGAGCAGCTGTTCCCGCGCCTCGCGCCGGCACGTGCCTCGTGAACGATCAGCCGACCACCGCCTCAACGGAGATGCCGAGCAATTGGGGCCGTTGGGGGGAGCGTGACGAATACGGAACGCTGAACCTCATCACCGACCAGGCACGGGCCCGGGGCGCGGCGTCGGTCCGCACCGGGCGCGCGGTGTCGCTCGCCCACCCCGTCGCCGCGGTGCCCCTCGCCGGCGGCGGCCCGGTGCCGCACGGGCTTACCCCGATGCCGGCGCCGGTACAGCAGTTGCTCTACTTCACCGGGTCACCGGCGAGGGCCCTGTCGGACGTCCTCGTCGTGAACACCCACCACGTCGCGTTGACGCATGTCGACGCACTGGCGCACTTCCCGGTGGACGGTCAGGTCTACCCCGGTGTCGCGGTCGACGATGCGGCGGCTCAGGGCACCCTGCGGCACGGATCGACGACACCCTTCGCCGCCGGGATCACCACCGCGGGAATATTCCTCGACCTGGCGCCGGGCGGCCGGCTCGCGCCGGGCCACGAGGTGACGGCCGCGGATCTCGACACCGCCGCGCAGCAGGCCGGCGTTCGCGTCCGGTCCGGCGACGCACTGGTGGTGCGCGGCGGCTGGGTCGTCCACCGAGACCTGGCCGAACCGTTGCCGGCGATGACACTGGACGCGGTCCGGTGGATGGCCGAGCACGAGATCAGCGTGCTGGCCAGTGATATCGGCGACCTCCCGCCGGGCGCCGGGGCACCGCCGGTGCTGCACGGACTCGGCCTCGCGCGGCTGGGTCTGCCCCTGGTCGACAACGCGGACGTGTCCGCGCTGGCCGTCGCGTGCAGCGAACTGGGCCGCCATGACTTCCTGTTCACGCTGGGAGCGATGCCCGTCCACGGCGCCAGCGGAGTGCCGGTCAACCCTCTGGCGATCTTCTGAGGAAGGGCCGTCCCGCCGTCCCGCTCGGGGCTGGGCGCCGAGGGCCATCAGCACCGGACGCAGGCGTGCCCGGATGCGGACTCAGACGGCGGCGAAGGGCGCGGTCGGCTCCAGTGGCTCGCGGTGGCTCCCCGAGGCCGCGGCGGCCGAGCTCGAGCGGTGCGTCAGCGAGCTCGGTTCGTCGGCACGATTATCGGCGCCCAAGTGCCCAGAGCCGACACTCCACACGCTTCCAGCTCAGGCTTTCTTCCACTCGACCTTCAGACGGCGGCCCTGGGCACGCCCCGCCTCGGCGGCCGGTCCGCGCGTGGACGGGTCCAGCGCGTTCCCGCCGATCGCCCGGCGCGCCGCTTCGTCCGGCTCGACCACCGCGACCTCGGAACCATCCGCCCGCAGTTCCTCGACGGTTTGCGGCAACGGCTTCTCGCTCGGCAACAGTGATGCCGGTCCCTTCGGGGCAACCACCAAGACTCGGGACGCTCCGGCGGCGTAGTCGGCATTCGTATGGGAACGCACGCCGCCATCGACGTACCGGCGGCCTCCGATCGTCACGGGGGGCCACACGCCGGGCACGGCGCAACTCGCCGCGACGGCGTCGACCACGCTCACTCCGGAGGTACCGTCGAACACGCGCGGCTCACCGCTCTCGGCGTCCACCGCGACGATCTTCACCGCGCGTGCCGGCCACCGGTGGGACGGCAAGCGCGACTCGATCACCGCGCGTCGCTCGGCTTCCGGCACGGTGCCGGCCTCCAGCGCGAGCCGACCCACGGCGCGCCGGATCTCCAGCGCGGACGTGACATTCCGCGTAGCGACCGCCATCGCCGAACCGAGGATTGCCAGGTCCACCTCGACCATGATCTCGGCGGCCTGCAACTCGGGGTCGACTTGCCGGGCGTAGAGGTCCGCCAAGCTCAACCCACTCCCCAACTGCGCCGCGACGGTCGCGCCTGCCGAGGTCCCGACGATCAACTCGGCCCCGCTGACGTCCTGACCCGCCTCGACCAGCCCTGTCAGGAGGCCGGTCGTCCAGGCCACTCCTGCGACGCCTCCGCCTCCCAGCACCAGCGCTTCAGTCATGTCCTGTCCTGTCCGCGGCGACCACGGGTCGAGATGGCATCCAGGTCCGCGAGGGTTTTGTCGTCCAGTTCCACCGCTCCGGCGTCGACGTTCACCTGAAGATGCCCGGCGTCCGCGGTACCGGGGATGAGGAGGGTGTGCGGGGCGTGCCGCAGGATCCAGGCCAGACCGATCTGTGCGGGGGTGCAGCCGGCTGCCTGCGCGGCGGCGATCACGGCGGGCTCGTCGGTGACCTTCGGCAGGCCGGGTACGGCGCCGCCCAGCGGGAAGTAAGGCACCCAGGCGATGCCTTCGGCGAGGCAGAGTTCCAGCATCTCCTCGTCGTCACGAGCCACCAGGCTGTAGGCGTTCTGCACGCAAACCGGACCGACGGGCAGGGCGCGGCGCAGCACGTCCAGGCTGACGCTGCTGAGCCCGATGGCGCCGATCTTGCCCTCGTCGCGAAGGGCGGTCATCACGGCGAGCTGATCGTCGAGATCTACCACCTGGTCGCCGTCGGGGCGCAGGCCTGGGCCGGCGTCGGCGCGACGCAGGTTCACCGCGAGCTGGTCGATGCCGAGGCCGGCCAGGTTGGCCTCGACCTCTGCCCGCAGTTCCTCGGGACGCTGGGCGAGCCGCAGGGGTCGCGGACCGCCGGGGTTGGCCGTGGCTCCGACTTTGCTCACGACGGTGACACCGTCCTCGGGCCGTATCGCTTGGCGGATCAGCCCGTTGACGAAGCCGTCGCCGTAGAAGTTCGCGGTGTCGATGTGGTCCACGCCGAGTTCGACCGCGCGGCGGAGGATGGCCACGCCCGCGTCGCGGTCCGCGCGCAAGCGGGAGAGCTGCATCGCACCGTAGCCGATGCGCGACACCGTGCGGCCGGCCAACAGGCCGGAGCCCCCGGAGCGGGCGGACGCGGCCGAGGAATGAGGTGATGCCATGAAGAAGTCCTGCCGTGAGTGATTGTCGTAAAAGGATGACGAGGTAAGCAGAGAGGCTCTGGCCAAACCGCCCGCAGGACTGCAAAAAGGCCTGCATCTCGGACCGGAGCGTGGCCGCGACGCGCTTGAGCTCCCTATCATTCTATCTGTAACGTTCGTTTTATACGTTAGGCTTCAGCGCCGCCTACGTCAAGATCCGTCAGCGGGCGTGCCGCGTCGAAGTCGCGCTCAAGCCGCCGTCAACCGGGAGGCCGAAGGCCGCGCCGGATCCCATCGCGGTTCTCGCGGCTCACCGGCGGCTGTCACCGGACAACCGGGACCGCACACCGCTGCGCCCTATCGGCACGATGGTCATCGACGATCTCGCGATCCACGCCATTGACCTGCCGTGGCTGGTGACGTCAATTGGGTTCGATCTGGCGACCGCGCTGGACCGTGGCATGCTGCCGTTCCTGCCGAGTGACGGCGCGGTCGAGAACAACGGCGTCACCCACGACCTCTACCGCCAGATCGACGCCCGGCTGCACCCGACCCACCGGGTACGCGAGTGCGCGACGCTCAACGCGATGGTCCGGGCCGGGCTCGGGTGTCGGTCATCCCGGGCTGATGGCGTCGATGATCGGCCACCGGTTGGTGATCGTGCCCTTACGGCAAAAGGAGGAGCGCCGGCTCGCGCTGAGCGGACCACCGGCGGGCCCGTGGCACCCGGCGGTGGCGGCGATCGTCTTGGTGTCCGCGGCCGCCTGACCACTTCTGCCGGCCGGTCTCAGTGGCAAAGGGTCTTCAGCGTGAGCCGCGCCAGACGTCATCGCCACAGCAGAAGTGACGCGACCTTTGGGAGCATCGCCCACCGGAATACCCGCACGTTCCAGTTTGGCGCTGGATCGTCAGATGCCTCGACCCGGTGCGTCGGTGCTACACCAAGGGGGCCAGCAGGGAGCGGGCGAGTTGGGTGAGGTGGTCGGCCAGCTCGTCCGGGGAATCGGTCATGCCGCGGCTGAGCCAGTCGATGACGACTTCGCTCACGCCCGCGACGAGGGCCAGCAGGGTCCGCTCGAACCGTATCCGGTCGCGTTGCCGGCCGACTGCGCGGCGGATCAGCCGTCCGAAGACCTCGGCGTCGGTGCGCAGCAGGCCACGCCGTCGCAGTTCCATGCGCGGGGCGTTGATGTAGATGACCCGGGCTCGCCTCGGGTGTTCGTGCAGCAGGCCGACCAGGGCTTGCATCATCGGCCGCAGCAGCTCGTCGAGATCGTCGGCCCGTGCCGGCGCCGCCGCTGAGACGCCGGCCAGCAGCCAGTCGTTCTGTTCGCGGTGGACGGTGATCAGCAGATCCGCTCGGTCGGCGAAGTGCTCGTAAAAGTAGCGTTTCGCCACCTTCGCCTTCGCGCAGACATCGGCCACCGTCACGTCGTCGTAGCTGCGTGAGGCGAACAGCTCCAACGCCGCCTCGGTGATCCGGCTGCGCCGGTCGGCGGTGCGCTCCTGCCGCGACTGCCCGGCGTAGGTCTCCCCACGCCCCACCTTCCCCTCACCCTCGTCCATGTCCCCGTCCTCGCCGATCCGATGAGCAACCCTAACGCCCAATCGGATGTTCGCGCCGCTGAATACGGAACGTCAGCGTTCCAGACTCTTGTGCCGCGGCGAGGACTCCCTCATACTGCTGGTTCGAGTTCACTGATGAGCGCGCCTCGGAGACGACATGGCCCCGATGACCGTCGGCAGACCTTTCCGGTTCCACCGTCGACGGGGACAGCCTGGGCCAGGTCAGTCCTCCCGCCGCTGAGTTCGCGGCTTTCTTCGTCGAGGCCACCGGCCGCGCCGGTTTTGCGTTTTCTCGGCCGACTCGATCGCCGTGATATTAATTTACTCTCGAGCCGAATTTCCCTTCACCGCGACGCTCTTTTGACAGCCGTGGATTGCCGGCGTTTATTCGCGACGTCAGGGTGGCGTTCGAGAGCGTGCCGCCACGCGCTCCCGAGCGCAGGTTTAGTGCGCCCTGTTCACCGAGTCAGCACCAGCAGAAGGCCGCCTGTCGACTCGCATCAGGGGTTCCGTGCACAGATACACCAAGAGTTACACGACAAAGCACCGATTGGCGCAGCCTGTTGCATCCGTAAACGAGACCAATGACAGGACAGCATCACCGCACGATCTTGACTTTGCGGCGGCACGGCACTGTGCTGTTTATCACGGACGTTCGACAACGATGGCCATACCAGCTGCTGGAACGCCCGCGCACCACCGGCGCAAAGCCGGGTACATCCGTTGGGCTATTCAACGTCGGCCCCAGGGAAACACCCGGCTACTCCCCACAGCGTCGTTGCCCCGAACCGCGGCCTTTCGATCTTGGAGACGCAATGGGAAGACACTGGGGTCGTCTCTTCGTCCTGTCCTCACTCCTGCTCGGCTCGCTCACCGCCACAGCAGCCCCCACCGCCGCTGCCGCCACCGCGGTGGCGGATCCGGCGGCACTGGTCAACCCCTTCCTGGGCACGTCCCACGAAGGCAACACCTTCCCCGGCGCCGACGCGCCGTTCGGGATGGTGCAATGGAGTCCTGACACGCCTTCACGGCCGCCTGGGGGCAATTACGCCTACAGCGACAGCACCATCACCGGGTTCAGCTTGACGCACCTGTCGGGCCCGGGCTGCAACGCGATGGCCGATGTCCCGATCCTGCCGACCGTCGGCACCGTCGACGGCTCGGCGACAGCAGGCTTCTCCCACAGTTCGGAATCGGCGAGCGCGGGCGCCTACACCGTCTCCCTCGGAAACGGCGTCAAATCGGAGCTGACCGCGACGACCCGCACCGGCATGGCGCGCTTCACGTTCCCGGTGACCGGCCAGGCCAACCTACTGTTCAAGCTGGGCGCAGCCGCCACCTCGACCACCGGCATCAACTTCACCGCGGTCAGCCCGACCGAAGTCCGCGGATCGGTGACCTCCGGGCACTTCTGTGCCTCGAGCCCTACCTACACCCTCTACTTCACCATGCTCTTCGACCGGCCATTCGCCTCGAACGGCACGTTCACCAACGGCGGTTCGGTCACCTTCGACGCCTCGGCGAACCGGGTCGTGCAGGCGAAGGTCGGCCTGTCCTACGTCTCGGCCGACGGCGCGCGGGCCAACCTCACGGGGGAGAACACCGGCTGGGACTTCACCGGCACCCGGCAGTCCACCAAGGACTCCTGGAACGCGTTGCTGCGCCGGGTCCAGATCTCCGGTGGGAGCACCGACCAGCAGACGGTGTTCTACACCGCGCTCTACCACGCGCTGCTGCACCCCAACGTGGTCAGCGACGTCGACGGCCGCTACCGGGGCTTCGACCACCAGGTGCACACGGTCTCCGGCGGCCAGGGCGCGCAGTACGGCAACTTCTCCGGCTGGGACATCTACCGCTCGCAAGCGCAGCTGATGGCCCTCGTGACGCCACGGCAAGCCGGTGACAGCGCCCAGTCGCTGGTCAACGACTACGCCCAGGGTGGCACGCTGCCGAAGTGGTCGCTTAACGAATACGACACCTACGTGATGAACGGCGACTCCGCGCCCAGCATCATCGCCGACTACTACGCCTTCGGCGGCCGCAACTTCGACACCGCGGCGGCCAAGAAAGCCATGGTGGCGCAAGGGACCGTCCCCAACGCGATCCGGACGGGGCTGGAGTACCTGTCCAACTACGGCTACCTACCCTCGGACGCCCAGTACCCGTACGGGTTCTACGGTTCGGTCGCGACACTGTTGGAGTACTCCACGACGGACTTCGCGATCGGCGCGTTCGCCGGGGCGCTGGGCGACACCGCGACGAAAAGCCAGTTCGTCAACCGGGCGCAGAACTGGCGCAACGGCCTGAACCCGGCCACTGGCTTCATGCAGCCGAAGCTGAAGAACGGGGCGTGGCGTGGCGGTTTCGACCCTGCCAGCGGTGACCAGTTCGTCGAAGGCACGTCGTGGCAGTACACCGGCATGGTCCCGTTCAACGTCCGCGGCCTGGCCGACGCGATGGGCGGCACCGCGAAGCTGACCGGTTACCTCGACAGCGTTCTGTCGGACCTGCACGGCGCGGGCGGGACGCACGCCGACCTCGGCAACGAGCCCTCGATCGAACTGCCGTGGGAGTACGCCTACCTCGGACAGCCGTGGAGGACGCAGCGGATCGTCCGGCAGGTCCAGAACCAGATGTGGCCGAACTCGCCGGCGAACTGGAGCGTCGGCAACGACGACCTCGGGACGATGAGCGCCTGGTACGTGTGGTCGGCGATGGGCCTGTTCCCGATGACGCCGGGCACCTCGGACCTGGTCATCGGCGGCCCTCTGTTCCCCTCGGTCGCCATCACCCTCGCCAACGGCGCGACGATGACCGTCAACGCTCCCCAGGCCTCGGCCGACGCGCCCTATGTGCAGAGCGCCACCCTCAACGGCGCGACGTGGAACAACGCCTTTGTGCCGCCCGGTTTCGCGACCAACGGCGGCACGCTGAACCTGACGCTGGGTACGAGCGCCAACACGTCGTGGGCCAGCGGCGCGTCGTCGGCGCCGCCGTCCTACGGGGGTGATGGCGGTGCGCAGCCGCCGGCCACGGTCATCGGCCCGACCGGTCCCATCACCTCGGGGATCGCCGGGAAGTGCCTCGACGACGCGGGCGGCAGCAGCGCCAACGGCACCCACGCCCAGGTCTACGACTGCAACGGCACGGCCGCGCAGCGCTGGACCGTGCCTGGTGACGGCACCGTGATGCTGTTCGGCAAGTGTCTCGACATCAACGCCGGCGGCACCGCGAACAACACCCCGGTTCAGCTCTGGGACTGCAACCTGAGCAACGGGCAGCAATGGGTCTCCCAGCCCGGCACTGGTGCGCTGCGCAACCCGGCATCGGGGCGCTGCCTCGACGATCCCGGGGCGAGCACCGCCAACGGGACGCAGCTGGTGATCTGGGACTGCACCGGTGCCGCCAACCAGCGCTGGACTTTGCCGAAGACCCGGACCGGAGCCGTCAGCTCCGTCGGCGCGGGCAAGTGCCTGGACGACAACACCGCCGCCACGACCAATGGGAACCGGATCCAGATCTGGACCTGCAACGGCTCTTCGGCCCAGTCGGTCCACATCTCCGGCGACGGGACGCTGCGCCTGTACAACCGCTGTGTGGACGTCACCGGCGGCGGCACCGCCAACGGCACCGCGGTCGTGCTGTGGGACTGCACCGGCGGCGCCAACCAACAGTGGGCACCCACGAACGGAACGCTGGTGAACCCAGCATCCGGCAAGTGCCTCGACGATCCCGGCACCAGCACGACCGACGGCACGCAACTGGTCATCTGGGACTGCACCGGTGGCACCAACCAGCAGTGGACCCTGCCGTCGTCCTGAGCACCCTTCTGTCCCTCCCCCGATGAAGTTCTGAAGGAGATCTTTCATGCGTCCGCAACGCCGCGGCTCCACGCTCCGCCGGCTCCTCTTTCTGCTCCTGTCCACCCTGCTCGCCACCGCGACACTGGTGGTGACCGCCGCACCCGCCGGCGCGGCCACCACGATCGCGGTCAACGGCGGCAGCACCGGCCGTACCTTCGACGGTGTCGGTGCGATCAGCGGCGGTGGCGGGAACTCCCGCCTGCTGATCGACTACCCACCCGCCCAACGAGCACAGATCCTCGACTATCTGTTCAAACCCGGCTACGGCGCCGCCGTGCAGCTGCTGAAACTGGAGATCGGCGGCGACGCGAACTCCACCGACGGCTCCGAACCGAGCCACCAGCACGTGCGCGGCGACATCAACTGCAACGCGGGCTACGAATTCTGGCTCGGTGAGCAGGCCGTTGCCCGCAACCCCGGCATCAAGCTGGTGGCGCTGCCCTGGGCCGCGCCGGGCTGGATCGGCGGCGGGAACTTCTGGTCCCAGGACATGATCGACTACGACATCTCCTGGCTCGACTGCGCGAAGCAGCACGGCCTGACGATCGGCTACCTCGGCGGCTGGAACGAACGCGGCCACGACAAGACCTGGTATAAGAACCTGCGTGCGGCGCTGAACTCCCGCGGCTACGGTTCCGTGCAGATCGTCGGCGACGACAGCGGCTGGAACACCGCCGACGACATGCTCTCCGACAGCGGCTTCAACGCCGCGGTCGGCGTGGTCGGCTCGCACTACCCGTGCGGTTACCTCTCCGACGCGACCAACTGCTCCTCGACCGCGAACGCCGTCGCCACCGGGAAACCCCTCTGGGCCAGCGAGTTCGGCTCACAGGACTTCAACGCCGGCTCGGCCGCCTACATCCGCACCATCACCCGCGGCTACCTCGACGGGCAGATGACCGGCTTCATGAACTGGCCACTGATCGCCGCGCTGTACTCGAACCTGCCCTACAACACCGTCGGGCTGGCGACGGCGAACACTCCATGGTCGGGCACCTACGCACTCGGCAAGAACCTTTGGGCCAACGCGCAGGTGGCCCAGTTCACCCAGCCCGGCTGGAAATTCCTCACCGGCTCGGCCAGCGGCTACCTCGGCGGCAACCGCGCCAACGGCAGCTACATCTCCCTCAAGTCCACCAACAACACCGACTACTCGACGATCTACGAGACCACCAGCGCCACAGCCGCCCAGACCGTCAACGTCACCGCCTCGGGCGGGCTGAACACCGGCACCGTGCACGTCTGGTCCACCGACTTCGGGTCGTCGAACCCCGCCGACTACTTCGTCAAGCAGGCTGACATTTCTCCGGCATCGGGGACGTATTCCCTGACCCTGCAGCCGAACCGGATCTACACGGTCACCACGACCACCGGCCAGGGCAAGGGCACCGCGGCCAGTCCCCCGGCCGGCAACCTGGGCCTGCCCTACTCCGACAACTTCGACGGCTACAGCTCCCGCAGCGCCGCGAAGTACTTCTCCGACATGCAGGGCTCGTACGAGGTCCGTCCGTGCGCGGCCGGCCGCGGCGGGCAGTGCCTGCAGCAGGTCGCCCCGGTCCGGCCGATCAACTGGCAGGACGACAGCGACGCCTTCACCCTCGTCGGTGATCCACAGTGGAGCAACTACACGGTCAGCACCGACGTCGACATGCAGCAGGCCGGCACCGTGACCCTGCTCGGGCGGGCCAACACCCAGAACCGGCCGCAGAGCCACCAAGCCGCATACCAGCTGCGGATCGCCGACACCGGCGCCTGGTCCATCGCGAAGAACAGCAGCGGCGGCGTCCTCACCACCCTCACCTCCGGCTCCCACGCGGCACTGGGACTCAACACCTGGCACAACGTCAAGCTCGGCTTCAGCGGCAACCAGATCACCGCGACCCTCGACGGCGCCACACTCGGCACCGTCGCCGACACGGCGTTCACCACCGGCCTCGTCGGCGTCGGGGTCGTCGGCTACCAGACGAACCAGTTCGACAACTTCAGCGTCACTCCGAACCCGGACGGCAACTTCGGCGGGATCCTCAAAGGCCAGGAGTCGGGGCTGTGCGCCGACGTTCCCGCGGCGAGCCAGGCCAACGGCACCGCCGTCGCGCTGTGGGACTGCACCGGCGGCGCCAACCAGAGCTGGACCGCGACACCCGCCAAACAACTGATGGTCTACGGCACCAAGTGCCTCGACGCTCGCGCCGGCGGCACCGCCGACGGAACTCCGGTTCAGATCTACGACTGCAACAACACCCCCGCCCAGCAGTGGACGGTCAACTCCGACGGTTCAGTCGTCAACACGGGATCGGGTAAGTGCCTCGACGCGACCGGGCACGGCACGGTCAACGGAACGGCTCTGGTTCTCTGGGGCTGCAACGGCGGAGCGAACCAGAAGTGGGCCCGCGCCGACACCGTCGGCATCCTCAAAGCCTCGGAGTCGGGCAAGTGCGCCGACGTCCCCGCGGCGAACCAGGCCAACGGCACCATCCCAGCACTGTGGGACTGCAACAACGGCAACAACCAGGCCTGGACATCGACCACGACCAACCAGCTCAAGGTGTTCGACACCAAGTGCCTCGAGACCGCCGGCGGTGGCACCGCCGACGGGACCACGGTCCAGATCTACGACTGCAACGGGACCGCCACGCAACAGTGGCGTGTCCAAGCCAGTGGCGCGGTCGTCAACGTCGGATCCGGCAAGTGCCTCGACGTGACCGGCCACGGCACCGCCAACGGAACCCCGTTCGTCATCTGGACGTGCAACGGCGCGGCCAACCAGAAGTGGTCGCGTAGCTAGCGACCACGCTCGCCTCGCCACGGCGGGAACGGCGCAACACCGCCGCTCCCGCCGTGGTCACGGTCGCGCCCGGAAACCGCTCTTCGGAGCCTTTCGCCTTTCGTTCACCACAGCTGATTCCTGTTCCAGGACAACGTTTGTCAGATCTGGACCAGATGCACGGTGGCGATTGACACCGTTGGCAGGCGGGGTGAAACTAACTTGGAAAGCGCTCTCCCACCTTCACTTCCTCGCTTTCACCCCCGATGCCGACCGGAAGGCTTTCGAGCCCGCGTCGCCTCGGGACCTGAACCGAAACTAGAACCACTCGAGCCGGTCGACGACCGGGCGCCTCGACCGACAACGTTGTCGAGCTTGGAGATCTCCATGCAAACACATCGCCGTGTCACTGCCCGGCGCCTGCTCCTGACCGCCTGCTGCCTTGCCTTGACCGCTTCGACGGCACCCGGTGTGGTTTCCGCTTCCACTCTGGAGGGACCGCCACAGATCGCTCGATCCGCCTCCGCCGCGGCGAGCCGGCCCGCCCTGCGGTTCGCCAACGCGAGCACGCAATCGACGTTGGGCGCCGCGTACACGAAGGCGCTGACCAACCTGCTCGACGTCAACACCGTCCGCTACGACCCGGCCGTGTACAACCAGTCGGGTCTGCTGACCGATCCTCCGGGAACCTTCCTGCGCGCGGGCGCCGAATACCCGCAGCCGTGGACCAGGGACGCATCGGTCAATTCGTGGAACGCGGCAAGCCTGCTCGATCCCGCCACCGCCGCGAACACCCTGTGGTCGGTGGTCCGCAGGCAGGCCAACGGCCAGCTGATCCTTCAGCAAGACGACCAGTTGTGGGACCAGGTCGTGTGGTTGACGGCCGCCTGGAACCACTACCTGGCCACCGGCGACCGAACCTTTCTGGCCAACGCGTACCAGACCGCCGTCAACACTCTGAACGCACGCAAGAGCGTGAGCTTCAATTCCACGTACGGCCTGTTCCAGGGTCCGTCGTTCTTCAACGACGGCATTGCGGGCTACCCCGCCCCGCCGGCTGACGCCACCGAAAGCAAAGGTGGTTTCGTCGGCTCCTACCCGACCGACAAGCTCATGACGTTGAGCACCAACACGCTGTACTACTCGGCATTCCGAAGCGCGGCCCTGATGGCATCTGCCCTCGCCCGGCCCGCCGCCGAAGTCACGGCCCAGAACGCGGCGGCGGACGCCCTGAAGTCGAGAATCAACCAGTACTTCTGGATCCCCGCCAAAGGCACCTACGGCTACCTGATCCACAACGGTGACGGCGGCCCGACCGGCACACTGGATCAGTCCGAAGAGGGCACCGGCCTTTCCTTCGCCGTCCTCTTCGGCATCGCGAGCACCGACCAGGCCCGATCGATCATGCAGAACGCCCACGTCCAGCCCCACGGCATCGTGGACGTGTACCCGCACTTCCCGCGCTACGACGACAGCCGGCCGGGCCGGCACAACGTCAGCGTGTGGCCGATGATCCAGGGCTACTGGGCCGAAGCCGCCGCCAAAACCGGCAACCAGGCGCGCTTCGCCACCGAGGTCACCACCCTGGCCGCACTCGCCAACACCAGCGGCGGGTTCTACGAGATCTACAACTTCCTCTCCGGCGCCCCGGACGGCGGCTGGCAAACCGGTGGCCACTGGGGCCCGGTGCGGGACCAGACCTGGTCGGCGACGGCCTACCTGCGGATGGTGTACGACGGCCTGTTCGGGATGAACCTCACCCCGGACGGCATCACCTGGACACCGACGCTGCCGTGGGGCTGGGGCGACGTGACCCTGTCCGGGCTGCGCTACCGGGCAGCGAACCTCGACGTCACCCTGCGCGGTGCCGGCAACGTCATCACCTCCTTCAAGCTCGACGGCGTCGCCCGGTCCGACCACTTCCTGCCCGCCACCCTGAGCGGCACCCACTCACTCGAGATCACCCTGTCCGACCACCAGCCCAGCGCCGTCAGCGGCTACGCGGGACTGTGCCTGGACGTGCGCAACGCGAGCAGCGCGAACGCCACCCCGATCCAGCTCTGGCCCTGCAACGGCAGTCCCGCCCAGCAGTGGACCGCCGACCGGGCCGGCAACACCCTGCATGTCCTCGGCAAGTGCCTCGACGTCAACGGCGGCGGCACCGCCAACGGCACCCTGGTGAGTCTCTACGACTGCAACGGCACCGGCGCGCAGGTCTGGGTGCCACGTCCGGACGGTTCGCTGTACAACCCGCAGTCGGCCCGGTGCCTGGACGTACCCGGGTGGTCCACCGCCTGGGGCACCCAGGTCGAGATCTGGGACTGCACCGGAGCCGCCAACCAGCAATGGGGACTGTCCACCTGAGAAACCTCCCGCCTACCGCGAATACGAGGATGGATGATGAACGGGTTCAAAGCTGCCTGCGTCACGATCACGGCACTCGCGTGCGCCGCCGCCCTGCCGGCGATGGCCGATGCGGCGAGCAGACCTGCCGCCGCCGCGGCAGCAGCATCCACGCTGCGGGTGCTGCCCCTGGGTGACTCGATCACCTGGGGAATCGGCAGCAGCACCGGCAACAGCTACCGGGCGTTCCTCTCCGACCAGCTACGAGCCGAAGGGCACGCGGTCGACATGGTCGGCAGCGGCCGCAACGGCACCATGGCCGATCCCGACAACGAGGGCCACTCCGGCTGGCGCATCGACCAGATCGCCGGCATCGCCGACTACACCCTCGCCCGGTACCGGCCCAACGTCGTCACCCTCGAGATCGGTACCAACGACCTCGGGCAGCAGTACCAGGTGCCCACGGCGCCGGACCGGCTGCACGCCCTGATCGACCAGATCACCCGCGACGCGCCCGACGCGACCGTCCTGGTCGGCTCGCTGGTCGTCTCCACCAGCTCTACCGAAGAACCCCTGCGCGGACCCTTCAACGCCGCCATCCCCGGCATCGTCCAACAGGAACAGGCCGCGGGCCGGCACGTCCGCTACGTCGACATGAGCGCGCTGAACACCGCCGATCTGTCCGATGCGTTGCACCCCAACGACAACGGCTACCGCAAGATGGCCGACGCGTTCAACGCCGGAATCCAGGCAGCCGACAGCGCCGGATGGATCACGCCGCCAGGCACGGCCGGGCGCCCGGTGCGGTCAGGCATCGCGGGCAAGTGCCTGGATGTCAACGGCGGCAACAGCGCCAACGGCACCACCGCGCAGGTCTGGGGCTGCAACGCCACCGTCGCCCAGCTCTGGAGCAACTTCCCCGACGGAACCATGCAGGCTTTGGGCAAGTGCCTCGACGCCACCGGCTACGGCACCGCGAACGGAACCCCGGTGGCGATCTGGGACTGCCACGGAGGCAGCAACCAGCAGTGGCAGCCCTACAACGGCGGCTACCGCAACCCCGCATCGGGCCGCTGCCTGGACGACCCGGCCTCCTCCGCCGTCGACGGCACCCAGCTCGTCCTGTGGGACTGCAACGGTGGCCCGAACCAGAAGTGGACGGCCGACGCCGCCTGATCAGCACGAGCAGATCAGTGACTGATGAAGATCCTGAAGAGCCTCGGGGTGCGCAATGGTCGCGCTCGCGACCACGGCCACGGCACGCCTGCGGCGGGCGCGGCACCCTCCCCTCCCCTGAGACCGTGTTCTAGGCGTAGAACGAGGCCTTTTTGGTTCAGAACAACAGCGAGACCTTCGTGCAACGGCACCCCCGCGCAGACCTGATCCCTGCCGAACTCCTGATCGCCGTGAGCTGTGGAGCACCCTCATGAAGAGCACAAGACCGTTGCTGACCGCGGTTCTCGCGGTGGCGGCGACGTTGTCGGTCGGCGCAGCCGCCAAGCCGGCGAACCCACCCGCGACCTCGGTCGCGAACGCCGCCGCCGCGGTGATCTGCGACAAGTACTGCGAACCCCGTGACCCTTCCCTGAGCCCGCAGGACCGGATCCCCGTCACCGCCTCGGTGTCCGGCCGCTCCCTGGCGCTGCACTTCGACGACACCGACGCGATGGGCTGGGCGTCGATCGACAACGGCGCCGCGGCGGACGAGGTCTGGCTCGACCGGTCGATGGACGGCGGCCGGACCTGGAGCTCGGGCAGCAAACTCGGCGACACCCGCACCCCCGCCGGCAGCGGTGGCTGGCGGACCCAGATGTACAACGTCGACGACTGGAACGCCCAAGGCGTCGGGGCTCTGCGGGCCTGCGGCCAGGCCACAGGCGGCACCGCGATCGCGTGCACCGCGTGGGCACGGACCACCTGGAACGCCGGCGACCGGCGCACCGCGGCGGCCACGGCGCTGATGATGTCCTACGACCGCCGGTCCAAGCTCTTCGGCGGCAACGGCTGGTGGACCAGCGCCAACGCACTGACCGCCGTCATCGACAACGCCCGGGTCAGCGGCATGGGCAGCTACCGGTACGCGATCGCGGACACCTATGACAAGAACCTCGTGGCCCAGGGCGGCAACTTCACGAACGAGTACCTCGACGACACCGGTTGGTGGGGCCTGGCGTGGGTGGACGCCTACGACCTGACCGGTGACAGCCGCTACCTGACCACCGCCCGCGCCGACGCGGACCACATGTTCGCGAACTGGAACGGCACCTGCGGTGGCGGCGTCCGGTGGAGCACGACCGGCAACTACAAGAACGCGATCACCAACGAGCTGTTCCTGCAGCTCACCTCGGCCCTGCACAACCGCATCCCCGGCGACACCACCTACCTCACCCGGGCGAAGAGTGAGTGGAGCTGGTTCACGGGCAGCGGGATGATCAACGGTGATCACCTGATCAACGACGGCTTGACCGACTCCTGCGCCAACAACGGCCAGCCCACCTGGAGCTACAACCAGGGCGTGGTGCTGGGCGGTCTGACCGAGCTGTACCGGGCCACCGGGGACGCGTCGCTGCTCGACACCGCCCGGGGTCTGGCCGACGCCTCGAGCGTCAAGCTGCAGACCGGCGGGGTGCTGCGCGAGCCCGGTGAAGGCGATGGCTGCACTGGCGACGGCCCCAGCTTCAAGGGCGCCTACGTCCGTGGGCTGGGCAAGCTCAGCTCCCAGCTGGGTGACCACCCCTACACCGCGAGGCTGCGCACCTGGGCTGATACCGCGTACGCCAAGGACCGCAACGCTCTCGACCAGTACGGCCCGCACTGGGCCGGCGGCACCGGCAGCAGCGACTACGGCTGCCAGCAGAGCGTGCTCGACCTGCTCAACGCCGCCGGCTGAACCCGGATCTCGTGATCGACAACGTCGAGGATGGCACTATGCGCACGTCTCCACCCGGGGTGTTCCGTTCGCTGATGGCCACGGCCGCCGCCGTCTTGCTGGCCGTCGGCGGGGCGCCGGAGGTCCAGGCTGCCGTCCAGCCGTGGATGAACACCGCCCAGACCCCCGAACAACGCGCCGCCGAGCTCCTGGCGGCCATGACTCAGGCCGAGAAGCTGACGATGCTGCACGGCGGCGCGTCGTGTGGCTACGTCGGCTGCGTCGACTCCAACACCCGGCTGGGCATCCCCGCGCTGCACCTGCAGGACGGGCCCGCCGGGGTCGGCGACGGCGTCACCGGCGTCACCCAGCTCGCCTCCCCCGTCGCCGGCGCGGCGAGCTGGGACACCGCCCTGATGCGGCAGTACGGCGAGACGCTGGGCGCCGAGCAGTGGGGCAAAGGCACCAACGTCGAACTCGGCCCCACCGTCAACATCGTGCGTGACCCGCGGTGGGGCCGGGCCTTCGAGTCGTTCGGCGAGGATCCGTACCTGACCGGGCAGCTGAGCGCCGCGGACATCCAGGGCATCCAGAGCCAGGGCCCGATGGCGCAGGTCAAGCACTACGCGGTCTACAACCAGGAAACCAATCGCAACAGCAGCGCCGACAACGCGATAGTCAGCGACCGCGCCGAACGAGAGATCTACCTGCCCGCCTTCGAAACGTCGGTGAAAACCGGCGGCGCCGACTCCGTGATGTGCTCCTACTCCGCCATCAACGGCCCGTTCGCCTGCGAGAACGGCCCGCTGCAGAACTCGATCCTGAAGAACGAGTGGGGCTTCGACGGGTTCGTCACCGCCGACTGGGGCGCCACCCACTCCACCGTTGCCTCAGCCAACAACGGCCTCGACATGGAGATGCCCGACAGCCGGTACTACGGCGCCGCGCTCACCACCGCCGTGAACAACGGCCAGGTCTCCCCGGCCACCATCGACGACCACGTCCGGCGCATCCTCACCTCCATGTTCCGGCGCGGGCTCTTCGACCGCGCCCAGACCGGCACCCTCACCACCCCGGTCACCTCGGCCGCGCACACCGCGGTGACCCGCCAGGTGGCCGCCGCCGGCACAGTGCTGCTGAAGAACACGAACGCGACACTGCCGATCACGACCGGTACCAAGTCGATCGCCGTGCTCGGCAGCGGCGGCGACGCCGCCCCGCTGTACCAGGGCGGCGGCAGCGCGGGCGTCAACCCCAGCGGCGCGGTCAGCCCCTACCGCGGCATCCAGGCGCGCGCCGGCTCCGCCGCCACGGTCACCTACGCCTCCGGCAGCGCGTCCGGACCGATCTACGGCCTGGCCGGCAAGTGCGTGGACGTCGCCGCGGCGAACGACGCGAACGGCACCCCTGTCCAGCTCTACGACTGCAACAGCAGCTCCGCGCAGACTTGGACCGCCGCCGCGGACGGCACCGTGCGGGCGCTCGGCAAGTGCCTGGACGTCACCGGCGGCGCCACAGCCGACGGCACGAAGATCGAGCTGTACGACTGCAACGGCACCGGCGCCCAGAAGTGGACCGTCTCCGGCGGTGCCCTGGTCAACCCCGCGTCCGGCAAATGCCTCGACGTACCCGCCGCCAACCCCGCCAACAGCGTCCAGCTGCAGCTCTACACCTGCAACACCAGCCCCGCACAGACCTGGCGGGTGACCGGCAGCGCGAACGCGCACGACCAGGCGGTCGCCGCGGCCCGCGCCGCGAACCTGGCCGTCGTAATCGTCGGCCGGTTCGAGGCCGAGGGCAGCGACCTGCCCGACCTCAGCCTGCCCGCCGAGCAGAACCAGCTCGTCGCCGACGTCGCGGCCGCCAACCCGAACACCGTCGTCGTGGTGAACAGCGGCTCCGCGGTGACCATGCCGTGGGCCGGCTCGGTCCGCGGCATCATCGAGAGCTGGTACCCCGGCCAGGAGTACGGCAACGCACTGGCGTCGATCCTCTTCGGCGACGTCAACCCGTCCGGCAAGCTGCCGGTCACGTTCCCCGCCTCCCTCGCCGACGTCCCGGCGCACACCGCCGCCCAGTGGCCGGGGCAGAACGGCGCCGTGCAGTACTCCGAAGGCATCGACGTCGGGTACCGCTGGTACGACCGGCACAACATCGCGCCACTGTTCCCGTTCGGGTACGGCCTGTCCTACACCACCTTCCGGTACGCCAACCTGACCGTCAGCTCCCCTGCCGCCAACGGTGTCGCCGTGGCCTTCGACGTCACCAACACCGGCACCCGCGCCGGCTCCGAAGTCCCCCAGGTCTATGTCGGACAGCCGGCGAGTACCGGCGAACCGGCGAAGAATCTGCGGGGCTTCAGCAAGGTCACGCTGAACCCGGGCCAGACCCAACGGGTCACCACCACGCTCGACGCCCGCAGCTTCCAGGCTTGGACCGGCGGTTACTGGACCCGGACCGCCGGCACGTTCCAGGTGCTGGTCGGTGCGTCCTCGCGCGACATCCGGCTCACCGGCAACGTCACGCTCGGCGCGCCCGCGCCGATCGTCGGCTACCAGAACTTGTGCGCCGACGTCCGTGCCGCCGCAACGGTCAACGGCACCCCAGTCCAGATCTACACCTGCAACGGCAGCGGCGCGCAGAGCTGGACGGCTCAGGGTGGCACCCTCCAGGCCCTCGGCAAGTGCCTGGACGTCACGGCGGGCGGCACGACCGACGGCACCCCGGTTCAGCTGTACGACTGCAACGGCAGCGCCGCGCAGACCTGGCAGCCGCGCGCCGACGGCTCGGTGCTCAACCCGCAGTCGGGCCGGTGCCTCGACGATCCCGGCTCGTCCACCACCCTCGGCACCCAGCTGGTGATCTGGGCCTGCACCGGCGGCGCCAACCAGCGCTGGACCTCCCCTCCTGACCCCGGCCGGTTGGCACTCAGTGCTGTCGCCACCATGCCCCGTCAACTGTCAGCCACGTAGAGGAGCTTTCCTTGGCCAGAGCGCGACTCTTCCCAGCTGCACGGCCGCGGTTACGCCGACTGGCTGCGCTGGCAGGCGTGGTCGTCACCGCTGCGGCGGTGACCCTCACGGCCGGGGCACCTCCCAGCGTCGCGGCGCCGGTCAAACCGGCGCCGATGACGACACCGTGGACGGCCGCGGCCACCGCCAACATCGCCAACCCGTTGCCGGAATACCCCCGGCCGCAGATGACCCGTGCGGATTGGCAGAGCCTCAACGGTGAATGGCAGTTCAGCGCCGCCTCCGCCGGCCAGGCACCTCCGGTGAACCAGACACTGCCGGAGCGGATCAACGTTCCCTACCCGGCGGAGTCGGCACTGTCGGGCATCCAGCGTCATCTGGACCGGATGTGGTATCGCAGGTCCTTCACCGTGCCTTCCGCCTGGAACGGACGTCGCACGCTGCTCAACTTCGGCGCGGTCGATCAGCAGGCGACCGTATACGTCAACGGCAGTCAGGCCGGTTCGCACACCGGTGGCTACGACGCGTTCCAGTTCGACATCACGCCTTACCTGCGCGCCGGCTCCAACGAAATCATCGTCGGTGTCTACGACCCCACCGACGCGGGTAGCGGCGCGGTCGGCAAGCAGCGCACCTCCCCGGGTGGGATCTTCTACTCGGCCACCTCGGGGATCTGGCAGACCGTGTGGCTCGAGCCGGTCGCTCCCGCCCACGTCACGAGCCTGGAGATGACCCCGGACGTTCCCGGCCAAGCTCTCGACATCGTCGTGCGTGGCGCCGGCATCGGCGGTCAGGGCGTGCGGGTGGCCGCGTCGCTGCCCGACGGCGGGGCAGTCGTGGCTACGGCAACCGGAGGCATCGGCGGCAGGATCCGTGTGCCGATCCCGAATCCACATTGGTGGAGCCCCGACGACCCGTTCCTCTACAACGTCTCGGTGACGTTGACCGGTGCCGGCGGCGGTGACGCGGTCGGCGGGTACTTCGGCATGCGTTCGATCGGCCTGAAAACGGTCGACGGCGTAGCCCGCATCGTCCTGAACGGAAACTTCGTCTTCCAGACCGGCATGCTCGACCAGGGGTTCTGGCCCGACGGCATCTACACCGCCCCGACCGATGACGCGCTCAGGTCCGACATCCAGCAGCAGAAGAGCTGGGGGTTCAACCTGATCCGCAAGCACATCAAGGTCGAGCCGCAGCGCTGGTACTACTGGGCGGACAAACTCGGAATGCTGGTGTGGCAGGACATGCCGGCGATGACCAGCTCACCCGGCGCGACCGCGCAGAGCCAGTGGCTGAGTGAGTTCCACAACGTCGTCAGCCAGCACCTCAGCTCTCCGTCGATCGTCATGTGGATCGACCAGAACGAAGGCTGGGGATCGTTCGACCCCGCCGGCGTCGCGAACACCGTCAAGAGCTGGGACCCCAGCCGCCTCGTGGACAACATGAGCGGGGTGAACTGCTGCGGTGCTTCCGACGGCGGCAACGGTGACGTCTGGGACTACCACACCTACACCGGACCCGACTCGCCGCCACCGACGGGTGCCCGGGCCAACGTCCTCGGCGAATACGGCGGGCTCGGGCTCATCGTCAGCGGGCACGAGTTCCAGGTAGGTCGCGGCTTCGGCTACGAAATGGAGCCGGACGCCGCCACGCTCACCAACAGGTTCCTCGGCATGGCCAGATCACTGACCGGGTTGATGGCCTACAAAGGCCTCAACGCCGCTGTGTACACCGAACCCTACGACGTCGAAACCGAGAGCAACGGCTTCGCCACCTACGACCGGCAGGTCGTCAAGATCGACCCGTCGGCCGTGCGGGCCGCGAACCAGAGCCTGATCGCGGCATCACGAAACCTGCCCGGACAGCGTGTTTCCCTGCCGGTCAACGGAAGCGTGTCGATCCAGGCCACCACCGCTGGTTCCACCGACCGGTACGTCCGGCACCAGAACGGCGTGGCCGCTGCTTCCGTCATCACCAGCGGAAGTTCAGACCTGGACAAGCAGGACGCGACGTTCACCGTCCGTACCGGCCTGGCCGACGGTTCGTGCATCTCACTTGAGTCCCATAATTACCCGGGAAGTTTCCTGCGCCAGAGCAACGCGCAGGTCGTCAGGGCCGACAACGACGGCACGTCGACGTTCGCCGGAGACGCCACCTTCTGCCCCATCCCCGGCAACTCGGGCAGCGGCACGTCCCTGCTCTCCTGGTCCCGGCCGAGCAAGTTCTTGCGGCTCGCCAACGGAACCGTCTGGGTCGGGCAGGACGGCGCCGGGAAGTCACCCGCCGCACAGGACACCACCGCCCACTTCATGAGCGACACCAGTTGGAACATCACCGCGCCGTGGGCGGCCGGCGCCATCCCCGCAGCCGTCGTCGCCACCGGGGCGGTGCACTCCGGCCTGGCCGGCAGGTGCCTGGACGTTCAGGCAGCAGGCACCGCCGACGGAACTCCGGTCACGCTCTACGACTGCAATTCGAGCGCGGCGCAGCAGTGGAGCTCCTACACCGATGGTTCGCTGCGGGCGTTCGGCAAGTGCCTCGACGCCGGAGGTGCCGGAACAGCCAACGGCACCAAAGTCCTGCTCTGGGGCTGCACCGGCGCGGCAAACCAGCAGTGGCGGCCCTACGACGGCTCGTACCGCAATCCCCTCTCCGGCCGGTGCCTGGACGTTCCGGGCAACAACACCGCCAACGGCGTCCAGCTGCAGCTGTGGTACTGCAACGGCAGCATCAACCAAGGGTGGTCGACGCCCGGATTCACCGCGGCACCCGGCAGCTCCGGAGCCGTCAAGTCCGGGATCGCGGGCAAATGCGCAGACGTCCAGGGCGGCAACACAGCCAACGGGACACCAGTGATCATCTGGGACTGCGCCGGCGCCGCGCCGAACCAGCAATGGACGGTGTACTCCGACCATTCGTTGCGTTCCCTCGGAAAGTGCCTGGAGAGCGCTGCGGGAGGGACCGCCGGAGGGACGAAACTGCAGCTGTCCGACTGCGTCGGCGTCCGGAACCAGCAGTGGGTGCCGTCCAACGGCGGTTACCTCAACCCCGCTTCCGGACGCTGCGTCGACGACCCAGGCGGCTCGGCCACCAACGGCACCCAGCTCGAGCTCTGGGACTGCAACGGCAGCCCAGGACAGAAATGGACCCAGCCAGGCAGCGCATCCTGAACGACGCGGCCCGATGCGGTCACGATCGGCCTGGTGGGACCCGGCTGACCGCCGGGTCCCACCAGGCCAACGTCCACCACAGCGCCGCAGTCATCGCGCGAGACTTGTCACGGAGACCAAGATGACCGATTCCGATCATTCCGATCACGCCCGCGGCCCAGCCGCGCCGGTGACAGCGCAGCCGAAGCGATGGCCGTGGATCGTCGCCGGGCTCCTGCTGGCCATCGCTGCCACAGTCCGGATCGTCGACGAGCAACGCTATGGGTTGCCGATCGGCTTGACATTGTTGGCCGCGGTGACCGTGGTCAACCACCTCATCGATCGACGCCAGGCATGCCGCGCGGTGCCCCCCGGATGACGCCGGTACCGCTGGCCGGTAGCGATGATCAGTTGTCCGGCCAGGCGCCAGAATCCACGAGACGCCGTCCCGCGAACCACTTTCACCGCCCGGTTTTGTCCCATTCACCGAAGAGGTACCAGGTATTCGGTGACCAGCCAGGATGACCGGTCTTGACGAACCGAACCCACGCCCCGTGAGTCTCGGCCGCCAGGGTGATGTCCGGTTCCCCGGGCCCGAGCAGACCGCGCGGTCCACGCAACGACGGCAATGCGAGCTGGTCGAACACGAAGGGAAGCTCGATGCAATGACACGCTCCCAGCCGACCATCACAGGCGCCTGAAGCCCACCGGAACTCGTAGGAGAACGTGCTGCCTCGGGAACGAACGACGTGTGCTGCGGCCAACCGGCGGCTGCCGGCGGTGAACGCATCCGTGATGACCCTCGACAGCAGCTGACCAGGGGACTTGTCCGGGAACAGGCCGCGGTAACCGGCCAGGCGGGCTTCCGGGTCGGGAAAACGACGTCGCGCTGCGGCAAGCAGGTCGGGTTCGCCGGCGGTCTCGCTCAGGCCGTTGGGGATGGTGTAGAGGTTGGCCTCGTCAGCCGTGCTACCGATCAGCAGGTCGGTGGCGAGTCCGGGACGAAGGGTGTCGGCCGGCTGGCCGGTCAGCAGCACGCCGTCGATCACCGGTTTGAACGGGCTGGCTCCTACCGCGGTGTCGAGGAAGCCGTGTGCGGCGTGGTCGAGCGGCGGCAGCGCGGTGGACAGCTCGGCAAGCTGGACGTCGGTCAGGTTGCCCAACGACGCCGCTGTAACGTCCCGGCCGAGCAGCAACGAGATTCCCTGCGTCGCCAAGGCCGCTTGGCCGGGCTCGAACGCGCAGTCTCCGGTGCCGCTCTGGCTGATCGCCCGCTGGAACAGCCCCTCGGCCGCCGGACAGGCCAGGAGCGCGGCGACGATCATCGCGCCGGCGGACTGGCCCGCGACGGTCACCCGGTCTGGATCACCGCCGAAGGATCCGATGTTCTCGGCGACCCAGCGCAGGCCGGCGAGCACGTCGAGCAGTCCCCGGTTGGCGGGAGCGTCGGGGACTTCGAGCCAGCCGCTCGCGCCGAGCCGGTAGTTCAGCGTGACCAGCACGACGCCGTCTCGGGTGAAGGACGTTCCGTCGTACACGTCGGCGGATCCGGTCCCGGCGGTCAACCCGCCGCCGTGCACGAACACCAGCACCGGCAGGCCGCCGGTATGAGGATCAGGTGTGCTGACCGTCGCTGTGAGGTAGTCGTCGCCGGTCTGCCGTCCCGTGCCGAGGATCGGGGACAGGTCCAAACTACCGAAGTCCCGGCGCGGCGCCGGAGCGCTCGGCCCGGCGAAGGAGGCGTCGCGAATCCCCGTCCAGGGCGCGGCGGCCGTGGGTGGCGCGAATCGCCGTGGGCCGGTGGGCGCCGCTGCGTAGGGGATCGAGTGGAAGACGACACCGGTCGGGGAGGCCGCTCCTCGCACCAGCCCGCCGGTGACTCGTGTGTTCGGGGAGATACTCGTGCTCACGGAGACTCCATTGTGGATCCGATGTGGCATACCGCCGGCCGGGCGGGTCGGTTCCCCGCCCAGCCGGCGCGCGGGCGTGGGTCAGCTGACGCGGACCTGGCGCAGAGTGAAGCCGGCGTTGGGTTTGTGCTGGAGCAGGTCCGCGAGCCCGCCGCTGAGGGTGTAGGTGGCGCCGTGCGGTCCGGCGGTGATGCCGCTGGTGATCGGGTCGGGCACCGTGTCGGTCACGGTGACCTTCGCGCTGCGCCAGGAGCTGTCGGGACGAATGCGTTGCACCACCGCAGGCTTCTGGGTGAGCAGTCCGCTGCTGACTGCGGCGATCGAGCCGTCCGGTAGGGCCCGCAGCGACGCCGCGAGCGGGACCAGGTTGGTGTCGAGCTTGACGGCGGCGGCTTGGTCGGGGTGGTGGATCGGCACCCGGACCAGGGTGCCGTCGCCCTTGGCGACGATGAGCAGGTCACCGGGCACGAGAGCGACGGAGCTGGCGGCGATGTCGGGCAGGACGCCCGGGACGCCGAGGCCGGGAGTGCCGGCGAGCAGCGTGCTGGCCAGCAGGACCGATGCCCGGCCGGTGCGGGAGACGCGGAACAGGGTGGGGCTCTGGGTGTCGACGACGTAGGCGGTGCCGTCGGAGTCGACCACCACGTCGGCAGCTAGGTGCGAAGTGTTCCTGGGCGCGACGGCGGCCAGGTCGGCGTACCACTGCCGCCGACCGGTGCGCAGGTCGTAGCTGGCTACGCCGGCGACCTTCAGCGGTCCGGCACCCCTGGTGGTGTCGGCGGTTCCGAGGTCGACGTCGGTGACCAGCACCCGGTTTCGCGCGCGGTCGATACGGATCCCCTGAACGGACACCAGTGCGGGGTCGTCGACGAGGGTACGAGCGCTTCCGTCGCGATCGACGACGGTTACCGTACCCTTCTTCAGTGACCCCACCAGGAAGGTTCCGGTCCGGGGGTCGTAGTCGGCGGAGTGCGGGAACACCTCGGGTGCGGCGACGGCGATCGTCGTGAGCGCACACCGGGTGGCCTGGTGGTTCCCCGCGAACTGTTCGGCGGGCCCGGCGTAGGCGACGGATCCCAGCAACAATGGTGTAGCGAGCACTGCGGCGGTAAAGACACCCCTCATGGCGGCGAGACACGGATTCATCGGTGACTTCTCCTTCGATGCACAGCGATTGATGTCGTTTGTGGCCGTTGGATTCACGAAACGTGTGTGTCGTGAATCCCTGGTTCAGGTGGTGCGCTGATCCGATTCTGTGTCTCCCGGCGTGGGATAGCCTGTCCCTGGCGGGATCACCTTGCGTCAGCCGACGTCCGACAGCCCTACACTGGCAGGGTCAGGCAGCCGGCGCGGCGCCGATCCATACTCGACTCCAACGGGCACCTGCGCTATCAGCAGTCGAATCCGTCCCTGGTGAACACCGAAGGAGAAGAACATGTCCGCGCTTTACAGCACCCAAGCTGTCTCGACTGGCGACGGCCGTAACGGCGAGGTCCGCACCGCTGACGGCGTGCTTGACGAGGTGCTCGCGATCCCCAAGGAAATGGGCGGTCCCGGCGGCGACAAGACCAACCCCGAGCAGTTGTTCGCGGCGGGGTACGCCGCGTGCTTCCACAATGACTGCAGGTGATCGCCCGCGAAGAAAAGGTCGCTGTCGCCGGGTCGACCGTGACGTCCACGGTGAGCTTGCTCGCCTTGGACACCGGCGGCTTCACGCTCGCGGTCGGGCTGGCGGCGCACCTGCCCGGACTGGACCAGGCCACGGCCGACAAGCTCGTGGCCGCCACCCACCAGGTGTGCCCGTACTCCAACGCCACGCGGGGCAACATCGAGGTGACCCTGACCGCGACGGTGTGAGCCCGAGCGCCGCCTGCCCGGCCATGCGGACAAGCACACGTGGATGACCTCCGCGGCGGCCACGCCGAGGAAGCCGGGCGCCACCCCGCCCGGCTTCCTCGGTACGGCTCCGGTGCTACTGAGCGCGGCCGGGGACTTCACGAGAGAGTCAACCGCATGACACAGACCTTGACATTGGGATCTGTCGATGTCACCCGGGTCCTGGAGTACACCGGCGCCACCCGGCCACCGGAGGCGATGTTCCCAGGACTCGACCGCGCCACCTGGCGGTCGCACCAGGACTGGTTGGCGCCGGCTTTCTGGAACCCGGCCACCGATCTGCTGCAGACCTGCGTTCAGACCTGGGTCCTACGCACCGCCGACGAGACGATCCTCATCGACACCGGCGTCGGCAACCACAAGCCGCGGCCGGGAATCCCCGCGTTCGACCGTCTCGACACCGACTTCCTCATTCGGCTGCGGACCGCCGGCGTCGCCCCGGAGGACGTGACCACCGTCGTGCTCACGCACCTGCACGCCGATCACGTCGGCTGGAACACCCGGCTCGTCGACGGCGACTGGGTACCCACGTTCCCGAACGCCACCTATCTGCTGACCCGGGCCGACTTCGAGTACTGGCATCCGGCCGGCAGCCACCGGCCGCGTCTCGCCGCGGCCAACAAGGGCGTCTTCGACGACAGCATCCGCCCGGTCGAGCGGGCCGGGCTGCTTCGGTTGTGGGAGGACGACTTCGAGCTGGGTCACGGATTGCGCCTCGAAGCGGCGCCCGGCCACACACCGGGCTCCGCGATCCTGTCTCTCGAGTCCGGCCGGGACCACGCAATGTTCGCTGGTGACCTGCTGCACAATCCGATTCAGATCGTGGCGCCGGATCTGAGCAGTTGCTTCTGCGAGGACCCTCCAACCGCTACAGCGACCCGGCGGCGTCTCCTCGCCCGGGCCGCCGGGCAACACGCACTGGTGTTCCCCGCGCACCTGGGCGGCGGTCTTGCGGTGGAGGTCGTCGAAGCCGGGCCGGGCTTCGCCGTGCGACGCTGGGGCTTCGAAAGGTGACGAAGGGGACGGACCGAAGGCGGCTCGGAGCCGGCTGCTGAGACCGCGGCCATGTCACCCGGCGGGCATCGTCCTGGCCGATCGGCACTTCCCTACACTCGCAGGATCAGGTAGCTGCCACCGTTCCGATCCATACTTGACTCATGACCACCAAGTCCGAGCTCGGCCGGTTCCTGCAGACACGCCGGGCGCAGTTGCAGCCCGTGGACGTCGGACTGCCGATGTACGACGAGCGGCGGCGGGTGCCGGGACTGCGCCGCGACGAGCTGGCTCAGCTGGCGGGAGTGAGCGAGTCGTACTACACCCGGCTCGAACAGGGCCAGTCTCTCAACGCTTCACTCGAGGTGCTCGACGCGCTCGCTCGTGCACTGAGGCTGGACGAGACCGAGCGGCGACATCTGCACGACCTCGCCGGCACCGCACGGAAGGGCGCCGCGGGCGGGCCGCGCCGACCGGCACCGGAACGAGTGGACGCGGCCACCCGGCAGCTGCTCAGTTCGCTCGGCGACGCCCCGGCCGTCGTCCTCGGCCGCTACAGCGACATACTCGCTTGGAACCGCACGGGGCACGCATTGTTCGCCGGCCACCTCGACCCGCGCAGTCCCGACCAGCCGGGCCGGCGTCCGAACACCGCGCGCCTGGTGTTCCTCGACGCCCACGTCCGCGACCTCTACGACGACTGGCTGAAGAAGGCCCGCGACGTGGTAGGAAAGTTGCGCTTCGCCGTCGGCCAGTACCCGGACGACCCGATACTGGCCTCCCTGATCGGCGAGCTGGTCATGCACAGCAAGGAGTTCACCGCGCTGTGGTCGGAGCACCGGGTCCGGGACTGGGACATCGCGACGCACCGGATGCGCCACCCCCTGGTCGGGCCGGTCGACGTCATCCAGCAGGCGATGCCGCTCCCACACGGACGTGGGCAGCGGATAGTCATCGTCACCACCGAACCGGACTCCGCCTCGCGTGCGGCGCTCACCCTCCTGGCTCAGCTCACCGCCTCGAGCGCAGAGGGTGAGGCACCGATCTAGAAGCTGGTCGACGACGAGCATCAAGCGGTGGTCCCAGTTTCCGCTGCAGTGCGACGGCGGCCACACCCGTGCTCACCAGGCCCGGAACAACCCGCGGAACCCGATCGGCCCAGCAGCATGATGGAGGCGACTGCCGCGACCAGTCGGGACTCACTGATCTCAGTGCCGGAATTGAGACGCAGTCCAGGGTGCTTGCCCGCCCCTCAGGGCAAGCACCCTGTTGCCCACTTCCCGGAACGTCGGTTTCGGCTCAGCCGGCTTGCAGCCTCGGCGGATCGGCGACGTGCATCAAGAGACCCGCACCAAATACACCGATGCCATCCCAGAACCTTCTGGCCCGACGACGTGCACCAGGTGACCCCCCTTGGTCAGGGTCAGCGAGCGGGTCCGGTAAACGCCGGCCGGGCCGCCGACGTAACCCAGTTCGACCTCGTCGACATACGTGTCGAAGAAGGCTGTGGCGGTGATGTCGTACTCGATGGCGTAGCCACCGGCAGCGGGCAGGCTTGCTTCGAAGTACGCGGATCCGCTCACTCGGCCGAGTAGCTGACGGCCGACCGAAGGGGCGCCTGGTCCCGGCTCGGTTTTGACCACGCTTCTGGACGCTCCGGCAGCGGCGGCCATCGGCGCCGTCCCGGCTACGGAAACCGCAGAAGCCAGTGCCAACGAGATGACTGTGATCCTGCCCATTTTTCGTAGACTCACGAGCATACCTCTCCTCACTTCTTTCTTGTAGCTGCGTAGTTGTCGCATTGTCGTGGCTGCGGTTCAGGCTCCGGGAAGAGACCAGATCTGAGCCGGACTGCCGTTGCAGTCCCACAGCGCGACTCGGGTTCCATCCGAAGTGGACGCAGCTGGGTCATCGAGGCAGCGTCCGGACATGGGGTTACGGTAGCCGCCGTTGTAGGCCTGCCACTGCTGGTTACTGCCGCCGGTGCAGTCCCAAATTCCCACCGGTGTTCCGTTGGCACTACCGTACCCGGAGACGTCGAGGCACTTACCCAGCGAGCGAAGCGTGCCATCGGAATTCACCTTCCACGACTGCGCCGCGGTGCCGTTGCACCCCCAGATCTGCACAGCCGTGCCGTTGGCGTTGCTGCCGGTGTTGACGTCCAAGCATTTCCCGGCGATGCCGGAGCGCACCGGGCCGGAGCCATTGGAGGGACCGCCACCGGTGGTCCGTGAGACCACCCGGAACCTCTGATTGGTCGAGTCGTTCGGCGCCCACTGAGCAAACTGCGTTCCGGCGGCCGTGCTTCCAGCAGGGTCGTCCAGAGCCAGCTTGCTGTTGCGGTTGTAGAACGACCAGGTACCGTCCAGGTTGGCCACCGGCATCCACAGGTCGTTTCCTGCCGAGAGGTTGCCGGCCGGCCACTGGACAATCGCGGCTCCCAGTTTGCCGGACTCGCCGGCGACATTGAGCAGCTGTCCGCTTCCGGCGTTCTTGATCTGGTAATAGCCGTTGCTGCGCAGATCGAAGGTCCACGACGCGCTTGCGGAGCCATTGTCAGGGTTTTGAACGATCGGAGCCGCGTTGGCGGTGGATCCACCCTGTACTCCGAGTGACATACCGCTGGTGACGTTCTCGAGTTCGTAGCTACCGGAGAACGGCGAGGGGTCGGACGTCGGCAAGTCCTGGAAAAGGCCCACCATGCCGTTCATCTCGAACGCGTCCGGATTGGCCTCGTTCGTTGGCCTGGTCCACTCGTTCCAGGTGAGGTTGGACCCGTTGCGCATACTCCAGGCCTGAGCTGCGTTGGCCCGCATGTAGGCGTCGTACCTGCTGCATGTGTTCGTGTCGGTGCAGAAGTCACTGATGCCCTTGAACAGCCAGTACTGGTAGGAAGAACCCCGGCCTGCGTTGTTCGACACGATTGGCACCGTGTTCAGGAAGTGGTCGGCCGTCCGCTGGGCGTCGTCCCGGTACCTGGCGTTTCCGGTCACCCGGTACAGGAAGTCGGCGGCTTCGACGAACGATCCCGCGTTGTACGCGTTGTCGGACGCCTGCAGCTCGGTCGATCCACCGGGCCCGTTCGGAAACGCGATGCACTCGTTGACCACACCGGTTGTGGCGTTGACGAGTTTGCTCTTGACCCAGTCGTAGATCGTCGTCGCCTTGGTCAGGTAGGCGCCTTCTCCGGTGACCTGATACAGCGACACCGCAGTACTGATCATCGGGTTGTTGCTGAGAGAGCACTTGCTGTACTTGGAGTTCATCTCCTCCCAGATACCGCCCCCGCCGTCACCGGTCCATCCCCGGTCGTAGGTCTTGTTCCACTGGTCGGCCGCGAGGTTGAGCAACGACGTGTCGCCGGTGGCCAGGTAACCCCGCAAGACCGTGGTGATCATCCACGCCAGATCGTCATTCCAGGTGGCCCACGAGGTCCAGTTGGTGCCCTCGTACTCGAGGAAGGTGCCGATCAGGTCGCGAACCCGCTGACGGTCGGCTGCGCTGTGCGTGCGCTCGTAGACGTCCTGCGCGACCTGGATGTTCAGGGCTGCGATCCAGGAGCCGGAACGTTGGGTGCCGATGCTTTTCAGCTGGTTCGTGTAGTAGGTCTCGTCATTGGCCTGGACGAGAAAACTGTCGTTCCACGCCTGGAAAACGTAGTCAGGCGAGGGCAACGCGGCCGCTTGGGCGGTGGGTGCAAGTGTCGTCATGCCCGCCGCGACGAGCACGAGTGTCGCGCACCCGGCCACGAGTTGCTTGAGACTCTTCATACTGGTTATGCCGATCTTCCGGTGTGTGCGGGGGGTACTGGTCCCGGAGAGGTCGCCGGTCCAAGCGACACGACGGCCCCTCCGGTGGTTCAGGAAGTAACGGGTGTCACCTCTGGTTAGCTCCGCCGTCGCAGCCCCGTGCGGATGGCTGGGCTCGGAACCATCGACTGAGCTCGGGTTACCGCAAATCTCCAGCTACAGCGATTGGACCGCTGCGCTGTAGCCAGGCTTGGAGATGTAGTCCAGAATCTGGCCGCGCCGCGGCTCGGAGTAGCCGATCAGCAAGCGCCGGTTTCCGTTGCCGCCGAAGATCGTCCCGACTCCGTCGCACGTCCGGTCGGCGAGATTACCGTTCATGTTGGCTGAGGGAGCGACCGAAGCCGTGACCACAGCGCTTTTGACGGCCACTTGTTACGGGTTGAGAACATCTGTAGTCCCCTTTTCGCGCACAACAAATTGGCCGCATGCGAGCTGGAACAAACACATCATGCACACTTACGCCGCGTCAGTTTTGTGAGAAACTTTCGGACAGGGGTAATTCTATGATGCAGGTGATGTCGATGTCACTGTCACAACGAGACAGAACACACCTTTTACCAGATGCAGGCGAGCGCACCGGAACTCATGCCTCATGATTCCACTGAAGCCCGTGACAGCCCCATGTCGGCCACGGGTATCCGGATACGATTGACGCGAGATCAGTTACCCCTGCTGGTCAACCTCACACAAAAGGGGCAGCCGCGGACGTCGCTTCGCAATTTGCCGCGTTATCGCCGAGTTGACGCGCTCCTGCAGAACGACGGTGTCGACGGCTGGAAGTCAGCGCCCCGATGATCATCTCGCCGCTCGCAGGGAGATGCGCATCCTTTCCCTGTCTCGGGTGACGCACCGAGCTGCACCGAAGAGGCCGGCTGCGCCGATGAGCAAGCCTGCGGGGATGACGATTGCCAGGCTCAGGTGCAGACCATATGCGGCCGCCGCGTCAACGCTGAGATCCTGCGAGGCGGCGAAGCGGTCGGACAGAGCTCCCGCGATCGGCGGCCCGAAAGCACCCCCCAGCAGATATGACGCAGCCAAGAAGACAGCCATGGCTGTTCCGCGCAGTCGTGGTTCGACCACGTCGGCCACAGCCGGGTACGCAGCGGTGAAATACAGGTACTGCGGCAGCCACCCCGCGGAAAAGACAATGACGAACAGGACGGGCATGTCGGAGGCGACAATGAAGGCCGCCGCGGTCAGCGGTACGGCCGCCAGAACACCGTAAGCGCCAGTGAGTACCCGACCGGCAGGTGAGCGGCGGCTGGCGCGGTCGGCGATGCGGCCACCCAGGGTCAACCCGACCAGTCCGGTCAGCGCGATCATGATGCCGGCGAAAGTGGCTCCCATAGCCAGACCGGTGTGGAAGTGCCGCTGGAACAATGGCACGCTGAACGTCGCAACCGCGTAGGAAGCGATCTGCGAGCCGATACCTGCGAGTACCAACCACCACAGGGTGCGTACGCGCAGCAGGCTGCGGATTGGTGAGTTCACCTGCGCGGTGGCCACCGGCGCCGCCTCGGACGCGCCCCGCGCCGGCTCGCGGATGAACGCCAGCAGTCCTGCGACCACCAGACCGGGCAATGCGGCGACAAAGAACGCGGCTCGCCAGCTGTCGAATGCGTCGGTGATCGCGCCGACCGTGAAGAAGGCGAGCACCAGTCCGACCGGCAGACCTAGCTGCCAGCGGCCGGTCGCGCGAGCCCGTTGGTCCGGCGGATAGAGGTCGGCCACAAGTGAGTTCGCCGCCGGTGCGAAGCTGGCCTCGCCTACGCCGAGCAGCAACCTGACCATGACGAGAGTCGCGAAACCTCCGACGAACCCGGTGACAGCCGTGAGCAGGCTCCACACCGCTAGTCCGATGGCCAGGACGGCCCGTCGCGACGAGCGGTCAGCCAGTCTGCCGAGTGGAATGCCGAACAAGGCGTAGACGATCGTGAAGGCCGCGGTGATCAAGCCGATCTCAGCATCGGACAAGCCGAACTCGGCTTTGATCGGCTCGACCACGATCGCCGGGATCGTACGGTCGTAGAAGTTGAGCAGATTCCCCGCGAACAGCAGCGCGAGCACCCACCCTGCCCGGCTTGCTGTCGCCGTTGGCCGAGCCACAAGGGCCTGCTGGCGGTCATCGGGGGCCATGGCGTCTCCGGGGCGGGCTCATCAGTGAACTCGAACGTGAAGTATGAGGTAGCTCCCGCCACAGCACAAGAGTCTGGAACGCCGACGTTCCACATCTTAAGATTGCTCGGCGAACCGGCGCTGGAGCCGGCTGTCAGGTCGGCGCGAGGACCGACGTACGGACCAGCTCGAAGAGAAATATGGCCGGGCAGTCACAGCAGGAGGCCGTGAAGATGTGACAGTGGCCGATGTATGCACGAAGGCGAAGGTGGCGACACGCTATTTCGCCGCCGCGCGGACCTGCTGTCCACCGTCCACCGTGAACAGAACGAGCGGTCGCTGGCCGGAGTCTCCGCGGCGGCGGCACGGTCAGGTGACCTCGACGAGCCGCTGCGGCCGATGACGCCTTCCCTGGCCACCTGCCGCACGAGCACCCGAAGCGAGCCCGGTCAGCTGCATCACCGTGCCAGGGACAGTCCAAGGCGTGATCTGATGCGCCGGCCCGATGGCGTTGTTGAAAGCCTCGGTTGCCTCTGGTGACAATACATAACCGCCCGCTAGACCAACGGTCTCACGAAGCAGGTTCCGCACGAGCTCGAGCCACCTGTCGAAGGGCAGTCTCGGGTCGGACCCGGCAACGAAGACCAGAGTGCGGCGACGCGGATCGCAAACCGCCTCGACCAGTGATGCGATATCCCCGACGTCGGTGAGCGCTACTGCCGAGCCCTGGTGCACCTCATGTGTGCTCGCGTCGAACACGTCGAGCAGCGAACGCGCGAGCAGTGGAATCTTGCCAAAGATATTGCTCGGTCCGTCAAGATCAAGCCACAGCCACGGTTTGTCCCGCGCACGCCCCGGGACGTGCACAGTCAGCTGCGTTGTCCAATGCCCATGCGAGCCGTGATTCTCTGAGATCACAGATCGAAGGGAGCGCGAACCGTCACCGGGCTCGGACAGGGTGAGCGTACCCGTGGATTGCGAGGACAACGTGGCTGTCGCACCAACTCGGAGAGCGTCAGCGTCAAGGTTCTTGCCACGCAGCCACGAGTGCAACTGTTCACTGGCTTTCTTTTCGACTCCCGGGAGAGATCATCGACCTCGACGAACAATCTGTAGTGCAGCATCGCGTTCTCCTTGCCGACAAGCGTCAGCTCAGGACACTGACGGCCACCTGCCCGGCCAGGCGAACCCTCTCAGGGCAGCCGTCTGGGCGGCATCGCCGTGTAGTGATCCAAGTACCTCGGTTGCGAACAAGAACGTCCGCGGCACCGCCTTCGTTACTGAGAAGACATCCGCAGTACCGTTTGGGTACATTTCGCCATGCACTGATCTCGGCCCTGCGACCGCTGGTCAGATGACCAACCCGGCCGCAATGTCCGCTGTGAGTGGGTCGACCTCTGCCCACAGGAGCCGGTTAGGACGATCGTCGAGGACAGCTTTGCGACACCTCGACGACCAACTCGGCCGGAGAAACTACGCGACGAAGCCACCTGGCCTGCCGCTAACCCGGCAGCCACGCCAGCAACGACTCCGCGATCAGCTCCGGCGTGTGATGACCGGCGACGACGGCGTGGTGCACCACCTCCAGCGACGCGAAGTTGTCCCGGCACCAGTCGATCATCGGCGGTGTCAGCATCGTGTCGTGGCCCGGTTCGAACGTGATCAGGAGCTTCGGGATCTCCGGAGTCGCCGCCAGCCAGGCGCCGAACGACTCGATGCGCGACACCACCGATGCCGGCTCGCCGCCCAGGGGCAGGGAACGCGCCCAGCGCAGCAGCGGGACGTCGTGCGTGGTCCGGTACTCTGGCGGGAGGCCGGTGAAGAAGCCCGACAGGTCCGTCGACGTCTTGATCGCGCGGAACACCTCCGCGCCCGCCGGTGGGAACTCCTCCCAGGTCATCGGCTTCAGGATCGCCTCGGTGAACGCCAAGGCGCGGACACGCCCCGGGTGGCGCGACGCCCAGTCCGCGGCCAGGGCGCCACCCCAGTCGTGGCCGATCAGGACGACGTCTTCCAGGTCCAAGGCGTCGAACCACGCGTCCAGGTAGCGGGCGTGGTCGTCGAACGTGTACCCGATATCCGGGCGCTCCGAGGCGCCCATGCCGATCAGGTCCGGTGCGAGACGGCGGCCCGGCAACAACGGCGTCACGTTGCGCCACAGGTACGACGACGTCGGGTTGCCGTGCAGGAACACCAGCGGAGGTCCCGTTCCGGAGTCCTGATAGGACAGTGCCGTCACTTGAACGCCGCCGCGTTGCGCGCGGCCCACTCGGTGAACGGACGCGGTGGGCGGCCCAGCACCCGCGAGACATCCGGGCTGACGCGCTGCTCCTCCGGGGTCGGCGCGCCCAGGATGCCCAGCGTCACGTCGGCGACCTCCGGCGGCATGAAGCCGAGCAGCGCCGCGCGTGCTTCCTCGCGGGTCCGCGGCACGAAGCGCACCGGCTCACCCAACGCCTCGCCGATCGCCGCCGCCTGCTGGCGCGGCGTGACCGGCGCCGGGCCGGTCAGCTCGTAGACGTCGCCGGAACGTCCGGACAGCAAGGCCGCCGCGGCCACCGCGGCGATGTCCTCCGGGTCGACCACCGGCAACGCGACGTCGCCGAACGGTGCCACCACCTGCCGGGACGATCGCACGCTTTCCGCCCACTGCAAGGCGTTCGACGCGAACCCGCCCGGGCGCAGCATCGTCCACTTCAGACCCGAGGCCCGGACGGAGTCCTCCAGCACCGCCGGGTGCCGGCCCGTCGCGACGCCCTGGGACGACAGCAGCACCACCCGCTCGACACCGGCCGCGCGCGCCGCGGCCAGCACGCCGTCCACGGGCGCGAAACCGCCCGGCACCATCAGGAACAACGCCTCGGCACCGTCCAAAGCGGACTCGACGGCGGGCGCCACGCGCACGCCGTCCGGCACGTCCGCCGTCTCTCGGCGGGATACCGCCGTCACCTGTTCACCGGCCGCGGCCAGCGCACGCACCAGCGGCCGTCCGACGTTTCCCGTCGCTCCCATGACTGTGATCATGCGGAGGACGCTACATTCCGACGTATAGTAGGTACCTAGAGGAAAGTAATGGCTGGAGGCCCCGAACGTGACCGGAACCACACCCGAGCTGGCCTGCCCGATCGCGCCGGTGGTCGACATCGTCTTCAGCCGCTGGACCACGCCGATCCTGTGGTCGCTTAAGGAATACGGGCGGCAGCGGTTCGTCGAGCTGGAACGCCGCATCGGCACGATCACGCCGAAGGTGCTCACCCAGCGGCTGCGGCAGCTGGAGCGCGACGGCCTCGTCGTGCGCACGTACCACGCCGAGGTCCCGCCGCGGGTGGAGTACGAGATCAGCGAGCTGGGCCGCAGCCTCGGACCGCTGTTCGCGAGCCTTTCGGAGTGGTCGGGCAACCTCGGCAAGGTCGAAGCGGCCCGCGAGGCCTACGACAGCCGGTCCCGCCGCTGAGGTGCCGACAGGTCCGGGACCCCGCACCGGACCGGCGCGGGGTCCCGGAGAAGCTACTCCGTGACCTGCCGGGCCGTGGCCATCGCGCGTTCGGTCTCCCAGAACGCGCGCATCGACGTGATCAGGCCGTCGTCGCCGACGCGGTAGACGAACACGCCGTCCGTGTCGACGCGGTAGCCGCCCGGCAGGTACGTCGTGATCGTGCCGACGTTCGCCACCTCGGCGCCCGCCGCGTGGGAGTCGCGGATGACGAACTCGAAGCGCTCGACGTTGCCGATCGTCTTGTCCCAGAAGGCACTGATGCCGTCGTGGCCGTGATGCCCCTTGCCCGTCTCGTCGAACATCGACGGCCCCACCGGGTCCTCGACGACGCCGTCGGGGGCGAACAGCGCCAGCCACGCGTCCTTGTCCCCCGCCGTCACCGCCGTCATCGACGCCAGGGCCGCGCGCCGCGCCGGCGGCTGCTCCTTCTCCGTGTCCCAGCTGACCTGCACGCCCATCGCCGTCACTCCCCGAACTTGTCGATGATCTCGGCCCCGAACTTGCGGATCGACTCCAGCTTCGGCTCGACCGGGGCGTCGAAGCCGATGCCGTCGAACACCCACGGCATCGTGATGATGTCGGTGACACCCGCCTCGGCCTGCTCGCGGTAACCGTCGAGGCCGAACTTGTCGATGCAGACGGCCTGGTACTCGAACGGGTCGTCGGCGCGGCCGCGCTCGGCCAGCAGCTCCTTCAGCCGGGCGATGGTGTCGCGCAGCTCCTCGAGCTTCATCATCGCCGAGGACCAGCCGTCGGCGACGCGGGCCGCGCGCCGCAGCGCGACGTCGGTGTGGCCGCCGATGTAGAACGGCACCCGCGACGGCGGCGCCGGGCTCATCTGCAGCTTGTCGAAGTCGTAGAACTCGCCGTGGTACTCGACCATGCCGCCGTCGAGGATCAGCCGGAGCACGTCGATCGCCTCGTCGACGCGCTTGCCGCGCCGCTCGAACGGCACGCCGCAGTACTCGAACTCCTGCGGCAGCCAGCCGACGCCGAGGCCGAGCCCGAACCGGCCGCCGGTGAGCACCGACGCCGAGCCGACCTGACGCGCGAGCAGCACCGGGTTGCGCGAGCCGAGCTTCAGCACGGAGGTGTAGAACTCGATGCGGCTGGTGACCGCGCCCATCGCGGCCGTCGCGACCAGCGGGTCGACCCAGGGCGTTTCGGCGGTCCAGAACCGGCTGCCGTCGGGGGTGTAGGGATAGTCTGTGGAGACCGTCTCGGCGTAGAAGAGCGAGTCCGGCAGGGCGATGGCGGCGAAGCCGGCCTCTTCCGCGGCCCGGGCCAGCTCGCCCAGCTGATCAAGCGGGTTCATCGCGATCGACAGGGTGAACTTCATACCGCGGAACTATAACGTGTTCTAGTTTCTTCGGCCAGGCCTGACGGTGGGCCGGATCACTACCCGGGAACCCTCCGCGTAACGTCCGCGTTGTCCGAATCACAAGGTGACTTCCGGTCACCGGGCACCGAGCTTCTGGGAGTGGTCCATGGGCACCGCGATCTTCCTGATCGTGCTCGTCGTCGTGATCGTCGGTGGCGGCCTGTATTTCTCGCGGCAGCGCGCCGCGGCCCGGCAGCGGGAACTCGACGACGCCAAGGCCGACGCCCGGCGCCTCGTCGAGCGGCTCGGCGGCCAGGTCCTCAACCTCAACGGCACGGACACCGCGTCGCAGCAGGCGATGGCCGACGCGAGCGAGCGCTACAACGCGGCCGGCTCGCAGATGGAGCAGGCCCGCACCATCGAGCAGGCCCGGCTGGTCAAGGACACCGCCGTCGAAGGCCTCTACTACGTCCGCGCCGCACGGGTCGCGATGGGTATGGACCCGGGCCCGCAGCTGCCGGAGGAGGCCGAGCGCGAGCGCGCCGGCAAGGTGACCGAGCGCCGTGACGTCGACGTCGAGGGCCAGCACTACGCCGCCTCCCCGGACGCCGGCCAGGACACGCCGTACTACTACCCCGGCGGCCGCGTGGCCGGCCGGCCGGTGCCGCAGGGCTGGTACAGCGAGCCGTGGTGGAAGCCCGCGCTCGTCGCCGGCGCCTGGGGCCTCGGGTCGATGTTCCTGTTCAGCGCGATGTTCTCCGGCATGGGCGGCATCGCCAGCGCCGGGGCCTGGGAGTCGGGCTACGACGCCGGCCAGCAGGACGCGCTCGACTCCGGCGGCGGTGACGGCGGCGGCGATGGTGGCGGCGATGGTGGCGGAGGCGACTTCGGCGGCGGTGACGGCGGCGGCGGTGACTGGGGCGGCGGCGGTTTCGACGGCGGCGGCTTTGACGGCGGTGGCTTCGACGGGGGCGGTTTCGACTTCTGAGCACCGGCTGGCATCCTCCTGGACGACTTCAGGAGGATGCCGTGGCGACAGTCCTGATCCCCGTCCCGGCCCGGGACTCGGACCCGTCCGAAGTGGCCGTCAGCCGCGCGGTGCTGAGCCGGGACCACACGGTCGTCTTCGCGACACCCGGCGGCACGCAGGCCACCTGTGACGAGCTGATGGTCACCGGCGAGGGCCTCGACCTGTGGGGCCGGGTGCCGGGCCTGAAGAAGCTCACCGCGCTCGGCCGCGTGCTGCGCGCCGACGAAGCCGCGCGTGACGCCCACCGCGCGCTGCTCGCGGATCCCGCGTGGCGCACCCCGATCCGCTGGGACGACATCAAGCTCGACGACGTCGACGGAGTCCTCCTGCCCGGCGGGCACCGGGCCCGTGGCATGCGCGAGTACCTCGAAAGCCCCGTGCTGCAGGGCGTGGTCGCCGACGCCTTCCGCCGCGACCTGCCGGTCGGCGCGATCTGCCACGGCGTCCTGCTCGCCGCGCGCAGCGTCGACCAGGCCACCGGCCGCTCGGTGCTGCACGGCCGCACGACGACGGCGCTGACCTGGCAGCTGGAGCGAACGGCCTGGCGGCTCACGCGGCGGACGCGCTTCTGGGACCCGGGCTACTACCGCACCTACCTCGAGGAACCGGGGCAGCCGGAGGGGTACATGTCGGTGCAGCAGGAGGTCACGCGCGCGCTGGCGCGGCCGGAGGACTTCCTGGACACGACCGAGCGAATGAAGGCGAGCGGCCGGGCCCGCGACCGGCTCGACGACGAGCGTCCGGCGTTCGTCGTCGAGGACGGCAACTACGTCTCGGCCCGCTGGCCCGGAGACGTGCACACGTTCGCGAAGGCCTTCGGCAAGCGCCTCTGAGTCAGGCCGGCTGGCAGGTCGGGCACCAGTAGAGGTTCCGCCCGACCAGCGACGACGTCTCCACCGGCGTCCCGCACACCAGGCACGGCTCGCCGGCGCGGCGGTAGACGTACACCTCGCCGCCGTGGCGGTCGACGCGGGCCGCGCGGCCCATCGCCTCCGGGAGGTGCTCCGGGCGGACCGTGTCGATGCGGCCGACGCGGACGCCGTCGCGCATCAGCGTCACCAGGTCGGCCCACATGTCGTCCCACAGCGCGCGGTCCAGTGCGCGCCCCGGCGTCAGCGGAGCGACGCCGTGGCGGAACAGGACCTCGGCGCGGTAGACGTTGCCGACGCCGGCCAGCACCGCCTGGTCCATCAGCAGCGCGGCGACCGAGACCTTCGACTTCGAGATCCGCGCCCAGGCCTTGTCCGGCTTCGCGTCGCGGCGCAGCGGGTCGGGGCCGAGACGCGCCTTGATCGCGTCGGCCTGGGCCGGGTCCAGCAGCTCGCACGTGTGGGGGCCGCGCAGGTCCGTCCACTGTGTCCGGCCGACCAGCCGCATCCGGACCTGGCCCACCGGCGGTGGCGCGGGCAGCTTGCCCTCGCCGAAGATGCCGATCAGGCCGAGGTGGACGTGGACGATCCCGTGCGGCCCGTAGTCGTGGAACAGGTGCTTGCCGTGCGCCTCGGCGCCGACGAGCACCTGACCGTCCAAACGGGACGCTTCGGCGGCGAAGCGGCCCTGCGGGCTGCTCACCTCGACCGGGGCACCGGCGTAGCGGCGCTTGTGCAGCCGCGCCAGCCGGTGGAGCGTGTGCCCCTCGGGCATCAGGCCTCCGGCGGGGCCGGCGGGGTGCCGGTGCGCTCGTAGTCCAGCAGCTGCTGGACGCGGCGAGCGTGCCGCTCCTCGGGCGAGACCTCCGTCGCGAGGAAGGCCTCGACGATCTCGGTGGCCTGCTCGGCGGTGTGCATCCGGGCGCCGACGCCGATCAGCTGGGCGTGGTTGTGCTCGCGGCACAGCTTGGCCGTCTCGACGCTCCAGGCCAGGCCGGCACGGGCGCCGGGCACCTTGTTCGCGGCGATCTGCTCGCCGTTGCCGGAGCCGCCGACGACGATGCCGCGGCTGCCCTCGTCGGCCACGACGCGCAGCGCCGTCTCGACGCAGTAGGCCGGGTAGTCGTCGGCCGCGTCGTAGACCCGCGGGCCGATGTCGGTGACCTCGTGGCCCCGCTTCTCCAGGTGAGCCACCAGGTGGTTCTTCAGCTCGAAGCCGGCATGGTCGGATCCCAAGTAGACACGCACGGCTGGGAGTCTGCCATCACGGCCGGTTTCCGGCATGCTCCGGGGGTGGGGATCTGGGAGCAGTCGGGACACGATGTCAGGCTCGACTGGGGCGCCGAAGGGGTGGCCGCGCTCGGCCGGGAATGCGCCGTGCTGGTGGTCGTCGACGTGCTTTCCTTCAGCACCACCACGGATCTCGTGGTCGGCCGCGGCGGTCGCGTGCTGCCCGTGCGGTGGCGCGACGAACGCGGGGTCGCGCTCGCGCGGGCCGCGGGCGCCGTCATCGCCGGTGAGGGCACGTTCACCCTGCGGCCGTCGTCTGTGACGGACATCCCGCCCGGCACGCTCCTCGCGCTCCCCTCGCCGAACGGCGCCACCCTGTGCGACGCCGCCGCGACGACCGGCGCCCACGTGCTGGCCGGCTGCCTGCGCAACGCCTCCGCCGTGGCCGCGAAGGCGCACGAGCTGGGCGGTCCCGTCGGGGTCATCGCGGCCGGGGAACGCTGGGGGGTGAACATCTTCGGCCACGGCGACACGTTCGGGCCGCTGCGCCCGTGCGTCGAGGACCAGGTGGGCGCGGGCGCCATCGCCGCCGCGCTGGCCCGGTTCGGGCGCACACTGTCCCCCGAAGCGGCGCTGGCCGCGCGCTCGGTGGACGTCGCGGCGCTCGCGGACTGCGTGTCCGGACGCGAGCTGACCGAGGCCGGGCACGGCGGCGACGTCGCGCTGGCCGCCCAGATCGACGTGAGCGAAGCCGCTCCCGTCCTGCACGAAGGAGTCTTGCGATGACCGGTCGCTGGGTCGAGGTCGCCGACGGCGTGCACGCGCGGCGGTACGAGGAGCTGGACCTGACCGTCGGGCTGGTCGTCGGGGCCGACCGCTGCCTGGTCATCGACACCCGGGGCGACCTGGACCAGGGCGCCGAGCTGGCGGCGGCCGTGCGTCAGCTGACGGCGTTGCCGTGGGCGGTCGCGTTCACCCACGCGCACTTCGACCACACCTGGGGCACCGAGCGGTTCCTGCCGTGCGCGGTCTGGGCGCACGAGGGCTGCCGCGCCGAGCTGACCGAGTACGCCGAGGGCGCGCGGGAGAAGTGGATGGCCTACTACCGCGAGGAGGGCAAGGCGGCGATCGCCAACGCCATCGCGCGGACGACGTTCGTCGTGCCCGACCACCTGTTCAGCGACCGGACCGAGCTCGACCTGGGCGGCCGGACGGCGGTGCTGCTGCACCCCGGGCGCGCCCACACCGACCACGACGTCATCGTGCACGTGCCGGACGCGGAAGTGGTCTTCGCCGGGGACATCGTCGAGAACGCCGAACACGGCTTCAGCGCGTTCTCGTTCGGCGCCGACTCGGACCTGACCGCCTGGCCGGACACCCTCGACACGCTGCTCGCGCTGGAACCGCGGGTCGTCGTCCCCGGCCACGGCGACCCGGTCGACGCCGACTTCGTCCGCTACCACCGCCACGGCCTGCACGAGCTGATCGCCCTGAAGGCGGCGGTCGGGCGCGGCGAGTCGACCGAGGCGGCGGCGGTGGCCGCGTCCCGCTACCCCGCCGACGTCACCTCGGCCGCCCTCAAAACGCTCTGACCCGGAGACGTCACTTTCGTGGGGAAAGATGCGTCCGAAGGGGCCTCCGACGTATCTTTCCCTATGAAAGTGACGCCCTCCGAACCTCAGTCGAAGTTCAGGTCGCCCGTGCGGGTGCGCTTGAGCTCGAAGAAGTCCGGGTAGCTCGACAGCGCGACCGCGCCGTCGAAGATTTTCAGCGCGTCGTCGCCGCGCGGGATCGAGCTGAGCACCGGGCCGAAGAACGCCACGCCGTCGATGTGGATCGTCGGGGTGCCGACGTCCATGCCGACCGGGTCCATGCCCTCGTGGTGGCTCCTCTTCAGCGCGTCGTCGTACTCCGTGGAGTCGGCGGCGTCGTACAGCTCGGACGGCGCGCCGATCGCGGCCAGGGCTTCCTTGATGACCACGTCGCGGTCCTTGTTGCCCTGGTTGTGGAAGCGGGTGCCGAACTCGGTGTAGTAGTCGCGCAGCACCTCTTCGCCCTTGAGCTCCGCCAGCGCCACGGCCACGCGCACCGGGCCCCAGCCCTTCGCCAGCAGGTCCTTGTACTCCTGCGGCAGCTCGTCCCGGCCCGAGTTCAGGTAGGAGAGGCTCATCACGCGGAAGGTCAGGTCCAGGTTGCGGTGCTTCTCCACCTCGAGGATCCAGCGCGAGGTGATCCAGGCGAACGGGCAGATCGGGTCGAAGTAGAAATCGACCTTCGTGGGCTGCTCGGCAGTGGTCATCGGGTACTCCTGTGCACGGTGAAGGCGACGTCGGCGTGTGGGCGGGCCCCACACTGCGGGCCAACACCCGGGAGCGCACGCTTGTTCCCTCATCGCCCGGCACCCCGGACCCATGATTGGATGCGGGGAGCCTGAAACCGATCCCACGACCAGAGGTGCCTGTGCCCGCCCCCAACCTGACCCGTGATCTCGCCAAACTGCGCGCGGATCTGCTCGACGTCACCGGCTACGACATCGAGCTCGATCTGACCGACGGCCACGGCGGTCCCGGGGAGAAGACCTTCGCGTCGAAGACGACCGTCCGGTTCGCGAGCGCCAAGGCCGGCGAACAGACCTGGGTCGACCTCGTCGCCGATCGCGTGCACTCCGCCACGTTGAACGGCGCGGACGTCGACATCAGCGCCTATGTCGAAGACCGGGGCATCGCGCTGGCGGACCTGGCCGAGACGAACGAGCTCACGGTCACCGCCGACTGCCGGTACATGAACACCGGTGAAGGCCTGCACCGGTTCGTCGACCCGGTCGACGACGGCGTCTACCTGTACACCCAGTTCGAGACGGCCGACGCCAAGCGGATGTTCGCCTGCTTCGACCAGCCCGACCTGAAGTCGGTCTACCGGCTCACCGTGGTGACGCCGAAGGACTGGAAGGTCGTCTCCAACACGCTGGCCGAGTCGGCCGAGGAGACGCCGGAAGGCGCCGTCCGGACCGTCTTCAAGGAGTCCGAGCGGCTCTCGACCTACCTGGTCGCGCTGATCGCCGGGCCGTACACCGAGTGGCGCGACGAGTACACCGACGCCCACAAGACGATCCCGCTCGGCATCTACTGCCGCGCGTCGCTGGCCGAGCACATGGACGCCGAGCGCCTGTTCACCGAGACCAAGCAGGGCTTCGGCTTCTACCACGACAAGTTCGGCACGCCGTACCCGTTCTCCAAGTACGACCAGCTGTTCGTGCCGGAGTTCAACGCGGGCGCGATGGAGAACGCCGGCGCCGTCACCTTCCTCGAGGACTACGTCTTCCGCAGCCGCGTCACCCGCTACGCCTACGAGCGGCGCGCCGAGACGCTGCTGCACGAGATGGCGCACATGTGGTTCGGCGACCTCGTCACCATGCGCTGGTGGGACGACCTGTGGCTGAACGAGTCGTTCGCGACCTTCGCCAGCGTGCTCGCCCAGGCCGAGGCCACCGAGTACAAGAACGCGTGGACCAGCTTCGCGAACATCGAGAAGTCCTGGGCCTACCGCCAGGACCAGCTGCCCTCGACGCACCCGATCGCCGCCGACATCGTCGACCTGCACGCGGTCGAGGTGAACTTCGACGGCATCACCTACGCCAAGGGCGCGAGCGTGCTCAAGCAGCTCGTCGCCTACGTCGGGCTCGAGCACTTCCTCGACGGCCTGAAGGTCTACTTCGGCAAGCACGCCTGGGGCAACGCCACGCTGGCCGACCTGCTCGGCGCGCTGGAAGAGGCGTCCGGGCGCGACCTGTCGTGGTGGAGCGCGCAGTGGCTGGAGACCACCGGCCTGAACTCGCTGAGCCCGCGCTACGAGATCGGCGCGGACGGCACGTTCGCCTCGTTCGCTGTCGTGCAGTCCGGCGCCAAGCCGGGCGCCGGCGAGCTGCGCACGCACCGCGTCGCGGTGGGCATCTACGACGAGGACGGCAACGGCAAGATCGTCCGCACCCACCGCGTCGAGCTGGACGTCGACGGCGAGCGCACCGAGGTGCCCGACCTGGTCGGTCGGGCCGCGGGCAAGCTCGTGCTGGTCAACGACGACGACCTGACCTACTGCACGATGCGGCTCGACCCGGTGTCGCTGACCACGCTGATCGACCGCGTCGCCGACATCACCGAGCCGCTGCCGCGCACCCTGTGCTGGTCGGCGGCCTGGGAGATGACCCGCGAGGCCGAGCTGAAGGCCCGCGACTTCGTCACCTTGGTGCAGCGCGGCATCCACACCGAGAGCGAGGTCGGCGTCGTCCAGCGGCTGCTGCTGCAGGCCCAGACCGCGCTGAACTCCTACGCCGAGCAGGGCTGGGCGGCCAAGACCGGCTGGCCGGCGTTCACCGCCCGGCTGCTGGAGCTGGTCCGCGGCGCCGAGCCGGGCTCGGACCACCAGCTGGCGTTCGTGAACTCGCTGGCCGGTTCGGTGCTGGACGAGGCGACCCTCGCGGTGCTCGCCGGCTGGCTCGACGGCTCGGCCCCGCTGGAGGGTCTGAGCGTCGACACCGACCTGCGCTGGCGCCTGCTGCACGCGCTGGTCGCGCACGACAAGGCGGGCTCCGCGGAGCTCGACGCCGAGCTGGCCCGCGACAACACCGCGACCGGGCGCCGCCAGGCCGAACGCGGCCGCGCGCTGCGTCCGGCGGCCGAGGCGAAGGCCGACGCGTGGGAGCGCGCGGTCCACGACGACGAGCTGACCAACGCCGTCAGCGACTCGCTCATCTCGGGCTTCTCACACCCGGGCCAGAAGGCGCTGCTCGGCGAGTACGTCGGGAAGTACTTCGAGGTGATCGACGAGGTGTGGCAGCGGCGCTCCAGCGAGCGCGCGCAGCCGATCGCGATCGGGCTGTACCCGTCGTGGGCCGTGGAGCCGGCGACGGTGAAGGCGTCCGACAAGTGGCTGGAGACCGAGCACTCGCAGGCCCTGCGCCGGCTGGTCTCGGAAGGCCGGGCGGGCATCGTCCGGGCCCTGGCGGCCCGCGACTTCGACGCCCAGGCCTGATACGCCCCAATGTGGCGTTGGGTGCGTCAGACGCACCGAACGCCACATTGGGTGCGTCAGATGCACCGAACGCCACATTGGGGCGTTTGAGACCGGGACCGTACGCGAAAAAGGGCCCCGCACCGGGTGGTGCGGGGCCCTTTCGTGTGGCTGGGTCAGCGGGGCGCGGGGCCCGCTTGGTCGGACAGCATGCGGAGCGCGTTCGCGAGGCCGTTGACCAGGCCGCGGACCAGGTCACCCTCCTTGAACGACGCCACCATGCTCGCGATCGCCAGCTTGGCGCCGCGGTCGGGCAGCCGGCTGTAGGCCGTCTTGCCCGTGACGATCTCGATCAGCCGTTCGCCGGGCGAGACCGCGATCAGGACCGAGTTGGCCGGGTTCGCCGTGGTGGCGTGCAGCCTCTCCGCCGTCGCGCGGCTGTCCTGGCCGCCCAGCTCGCCGAGGTACAGGCTGAAGTCCAGGCCGGTCTCCCGGCTCGCGAACGTCAGCGCCTCGTCCAGGCGGGCCAGCTGGCGGGTGGTGAACGGGCCGGCCGGCGCGGCGGGCTCGTACATCTTGGCGGCCGACACGCGGCCGCTGGACGTCAGCGCTTCGCCATAGCCCAGTTCGGACTCGTCGACGCGCTTCGTCAGCTCACCAGTTGCCACGAGCGCCCCCTGCCGCGGTAGTGGCGCCTGCGGCGACCACGCTGTTCCCGGCACCCGCGTGCGCGTGCCCTTCACCGACCCCGTCGGGGTTGGCGCTCCACCACATGGCCGGGTACTCCCAAGCCTGGCCCGGCCGGTGCCGCGGGGCGCCACCGGACTTGCGCCGGAGCGTCAGCAGCCCGGCGAAGCCGTAGATGGCCAGCGGGATCACGGCGAAGACCACGATCGTCTCGACAACGTTCACGGCGCTGAGCGTATCGGATGACCTCCGCGACCACCGCGCGCGGCGCACTCGACCGTTCGTCGTAAGGCAGGCGCCGTCCGCCGCTTGGCGCGCGGGCACTGGAACGTTGGGGCGAAGACCGTCGGGCCGAAAGGTTGCAACTCAACGTACAGGCGGCCGCACCCGCCGCTGTCGTCTTGTCGTTGCCTTGAAATCCTCGTAGCTTTTTCACCTGTACGGGCCTTGCGCCCCGCTCTCCAGCCCCAGCAGGTCACGCACCGGTCCCAGGAGGCCTTGCCATGAACAGCGTCCACACCCCCGCACAGGCGATCACCGAGACCACCTCGTCACCCAGCGACATCGACTTCGTGCCGGGAACGCGGGTGACGGCGGGCACCAGGGTCACCCGGGGTACACGAGTCACCCGCGGCACCCGGGTGACGGCGGGCACACGGGTGACACGGGGCACCCGGGTCACCCGCGGCACGCGGGTCACGATGGGCACGCGGGTGACGGCCGGCACGCGCGTCACCTGCGGCACACGCGTCACGCGGGGCACCCGTGTCACCCGGGGCACGCGCGTCACCATGGGCACCCGCGTCACCTGCCAGAGCGAGTTCGCGCTCGCCGCCTGAGCCCTTTTCACACTTCCTGGACGCACCGCGCAAGCACCCCGGCTCGCCCCGGCCGCCGCAAGGCAGCCGGGGCGCCGGCATGTCAGGGCCCGGTTAAGCCGCCGAACCCAGGTAAGGCCGCCAGAGCGGGTCGGCCTCCTTGGAGTGCGCGAGCAAGCGCCAGTGCGGGCCGTGCGGGGCTCGCGGGACGACGCGCAGCTTCCAGCCGATCTCCGAGAGCAGCCGGTCCGCTTTGCGGTGGTTGCACTTGGCGCAGCAGGCGACGCAGTTCGTCCAGCTGTGGGGTCCGCCACGGCTGCGCGGCTGGACGTGGTCGATCGTCTCGGCCCGCCCCCCGCAGTAGGCGCAGCGGTACCGGTCGCGGTGCATCAGCCCGGCCCTGGTCAGCGGCACCTTGGCGCGGTAGGGCACCCGCACGTAGGTGCTGAGCCGGATCACCGAGGGCACCGGCAGCGACAGCGTCGCGGCGTGGAGCTCGGTGCCGCCGGGGTCGCCGTGCACCACTTCGGCCTTGCCGCACATGACCAAGACCACAGCGCGCCGCAGAGGCAGCGCGGTCAGGGGCTCGAAGGTCGCGTTGAGCAGGAGCACCCGGCGCCGGCCCCAGGCCGGGGCCGCCGGGTCCCGGCCTCTACTACGCTGACCGGGCGGGCGGGTAACTCCCCCTGGGCGGTTCCCCGGCCCGGCCGGGGCGGGTCCGCCGGATGCGGTTCCCCCCGGGTAGGCGCGCAGGACCACCTCTGGCGTCTCTGCGGCCATGGCTTGGCCGGAGACACCGCGGGGGCTGGGTTGTCGGTCTGGCACTCGACCACCTCCAGGGGCGTAGGCATAGTCGACCACAGAACAGGCCCCCAGCGCACGTGTGTTACAAGACGTGTCACATCCGCGCGACCCAACATCCACTCGAAGTTGGCGAAACCGACGAGATCGGAAGGATGATCAACCCCCGTGTCCCCCTTGCTCACCGCCGAACCGCCATGCATCAAGGACTCCAGCACCTTCTGTTCCCAGGTGTTCGAGGTCACGAACAACGCGTGGCTGGCCGGCTCGGCGAACTGGCTCCTCACCAAGCCGCTGAAGATCCTGTTCATCCTCTTGATCGCGTTCGTGGTGCGCCTGCTGATCAAGCGGATGATCAACCGCGTCACGCGGCTGCCCCGCTCCGGCGGCAAGCTGCCGGCGCTGCTGCGCCCCCTGCGTGAGCGCGCCCCCGAGGTGCTCGGCTCGGCCGTGATCGAACGCCGACGCCAGCGCGCGCAGACCATCGGCTCGGTGCTGAAGTCGATGTCGACGTTCCTGATCTACGGCCTCGCGTTCATCCTCGTGCTGGGTGAGCTCGGCATCAACCTGGGCCCGATCATCGCGTCGGCCGGCATCATCGGCGTCGCGATCGGGTTCGGCGCCCAGAACCTGGTCAAGGACTTCCTGTCCGGCATCTTCATGATGGTGGAGGACCAGTACGGCGTCGGCGACGTCGTCGACATCGGCGAGGCGACCGGCACCGTCGAGGCCGTGGGCTTGCGGATCACCACGCTGCGCGACGTCAAGGGCACGGTCTGGTACGTCCGCAACGGCGAGGTCCTGCGCGTCGGCAACTCCAGCCAGGGCTTCGCGGTCGCGCTGGTCGACGTCCCGCTCGGCTACTCGGCCGACGTCGAGCGCGCGTCCACGGTGCTCATGGCGGCCGCCTCCACGGCGACGTCGAGCGAGCTGCTGCGGGAGAACGTGCTCGAGCCACCGGAGATGCTGGGGGTGGAGAGCGTCACCCCGGAGGGCATCCAGCTGCGCCTGACGGTGAAGGTCCGCCCGGGCAAGCAGTGGGCGGTCCAGCGGGCGTTGCGCGGGCAGCTCCTGGCGGCCCTGGAGGAAGCCGGCTTCGAGCCCCCGCTCGGCCGCCTGTTCCCGGCCAAGGCGGCGGCGGCGCTCGAGAACGGCCGCCGTCAGTCCGAGTAGCACCGGTCGTGAGTGCGTAACAGTGTTAGAACACTGTTACGCACTCACGACCCTCGGCCGGAGGTCGTCGCGATCCGGTCGTCGGGACCGCCGCCGTTACGCTGGGAAACGGTTTTGCGACGGTTCGGAAGCACCGGTACCGGGCGTCGGGAACCTTGAGCGGAAGGGCAAAATGGGAGGCGTGTCACCAGTGAGCGAACCGGCGAACCTGTACGAAGCGGTGGGCGGCGAACCCACGTTCCGCCGGATCGTCGGGCGGTTCTACGAGGAAGTCGCGCGGGACGAGATCCTGCGTCCCCTCTACCCGGAGGAGGACCTCGGCCCGGCCGAGGAACGCTTCCGGCTGTTCCTGATGCAGTACTGGGGCGGCCCGCACACCTACTCCGACCAGCGCGGGCACCCGCGGCTGCGGATGCGGCACGCGCCGTTCAAGATCGGGCCGATCGAGCGGGACGCCTGGCTGCGCTGCATCCGGATCGCGGTGGACGAAGAGAACCTCGACGAGCCCTACCGGCAGCAGCTGTGGGCCTACCTGGAGATGGCCGCGCACAGCATGATGAACAGCTTCGTCTGATGAGAGCCGAGCCGGAGGACGCCGAAACATCCGGGGCTTCGCCCCGGGCCGGAGGCTCCGCCACCCGGGGCCCCCGGAAAGCGCTGGAGTGGTGGCGGGAGGCCGTCTTCTACCAGGTCTACGTGCGCTCGTTCGCCGATTCGGACGGCGACGGCGTCGGCGACCTGGAGGGCATCCGGTCCCGGCTCGGTTACCTGGAGCTGCTGGGCGTCGACGCGCTGTGGCTGACGCCGTTCTACCGCTCCCCCATGGCCGACCACGGGTACGACATCGCCGACCCGCGCGACGTCGACCCGATGTTCGGCACCCTCGGCGACTTCGACGTCCTGCTGACCGAGGCGCACAAGCGCAAGATCAAGGTCACCGTCGACGTCGTGCCGAACCACACCAGCAACCAGCACGCCTGGTTCAAGTCGGCGATGGCGGCGGCGCCGGGCAGCCGGGAGCGCGAGCGGTACGTCTTCCGCGACGGCGTCGGCCCGCGCGGTGAGGACCCGCCGAACAACTGGGTCAGCGCGTTCGGCGGCCCGGCGTGGACCCGCGTGCCGGACGGCCAGTGGTACCTGCACCTGTTCGCGCCGCAGCAGCCGGACCTGAACTGGGCCGACCCCGAGGTCGCCGCCGACCTGGAACGCACCCTGCGGTTCTGGCTCGAACGCGGCGTGGACGGCTTCCGCATCGATGTCGCGCACGGCATGGCGAAGCCGCCGGGCCTGCCGGACATGGACCCGAGGGCCGGCGGGTTCACCCCGACCGACTACTACGACCCGCGCTGGGACTACGACGGCGTCCACGAGATCCACCAGATGATCCGCAAGGTGCTCGACGAGTTCCCGGAGACCATGGCCGTCGGCGAGATCTGGGTGACCGACGAGGAGCGCCTCTCGCGCTACCTGCGGCCCGACGAGTTGCACCTGGCGTTCAACTTCCGGCTGGTGCTGACCCACTTCGACGCCGACGCCATGCGCACGGCGATCCAGCGCTCCCTGACCGTGCCGGCGAAGGTCGGCGCGCCGGCGACGTGGACGCTGAGCAACCACGACGTCTGGCGCCAGGTCAGCCGCTACGGCGGCGGCGCGCAGGGCGTCCGCCGCGCCCGGGCGATGGCGCTGGTCGAGCTGGCCCTGCCCGGCGCGGTCTACCTGTACAACGGCGAAGAGCTGGGGCTGGCCAACGTCGACGTCCCGGTTTCGGCCATCGCCGACCCGCGCGCGAAGACGAGCGGCGCGGAGTTCGGCCGCGACGTCTCCCGGGTACCGCTGCCGTGGGAGGGCGACCTGCCGCCGTTCGGCTTCTCCCGCAACCCGCGCACCTGGCTGCCGATGCCGGGCGAGTGGGCCGAGCTGACGGTCGAGAAGCAGATAGAAGACGCCGATTCGACGCTCTCGCTGTACCGCCAGGCGATCGAGCTGCGCAAGACGCACTCGGCGTTCGGCGGCGACGAGCTGGAGTGGTACGGCGCGCCCGCGGGGTGTTTCGCCTTCCGCCGCCGGGGTGGCGGGCTGGTCTGCGCGCTGAACACGTCCGCCAGCCCGATCGCGCTGCCGCCGGGCGAGGTGCTGCTGTCGAGCAGTCCGCTGGTGGACGGGAAGCTCCCGGCCGATTCGGCGGCCTGGCTCGTCTAGCCGGAGTGGGTCAGCGCCTTGCGCACACTCAACCTCGACAAGCTGAAGAAGCAATCCCTTCCTCTTGATTTTGATTCGACGATGAGGCAAACGAGTTGAGCTGAGCGATCGCCTTCAAGAATCCCTCGCGGTCCATTCCCAGCGAACGCCTGAGCGCGTCAGCCAGTTCGTCCACGGCGGGAAGAGCCAGCGAGAGCTCGGGCACAGGACCATGCGAGAGCTGATTCACGCGCTGATGGGACAAACCAAGAAGGTCAGCGACCGCCCGCTGAGACAGCTTCTTGCTGAGATCGGAAACCAAACGGGAGCGGACCCGATCACGCCATTCGGCCATGTCTTCAGCAATTCGATGAGCCTCCTGGTACTCCAGCACCAGGGCCGTCTCATCCTCTTCGCCGAACTCGTACCGCCAGGAAACGGTGAACTGACCCGGTTGAATACCCGTGAGATCCGCGATGATCTCCCGCATCCCAGGGTCGATGTCGGCGAAGTGCTCAAAGTCGTCCGCACCGACGTACCCTCGCTCGAGGCCATTGGTCACGACCGCGACCCACAGGGTGTCTTCGCGGCTCACGGTCACCGTGAAAGTCGGATAGTTCATCGTTTCTCCATCCACTTCTCGCCGAACAGATGGGCCAAACCGTCTTCGATCGCACGCAGCACGCCGATGGACACGTCACGGGAGTGATTGGTCAACGTGAATCGACCGATGACATCGTCGTCAGCGTCGAGCACGACGTAGACCACGTGCGACCCTTTGCCCCGACCGGGCAGATGCTCGACGCGATGGCCCTTGCGTCGAGCTGCCGCACGAGCGAGCTGAAGCACCGCCGATGCCTTCATCGTTTTGTTCACCACAAGAGTAAGTCTATCCACCTAGACACGCAAGCGTCCAATCGACTAGACGTGTCTACCTCGACAAACGGGTGAACATAGATCGGCGCGAGAAGCCCCACCGACGCGTCGGCTGGCTGCTCTAGCTCTGGTCGCCCGAACCCGAGCCGTCGTCGAAAGCTCCGCTCGCCAGCCAGGCCACCAGGGCCGCGGCCTGGAGGTAGGGCGCCGCCTGGGCAGCCGCCCGGCCCGCCGCACGCGTGCGGCCCCACCTCTCAGGTCGTTCGACGCCCTCGGGCGCTTTCTCACCCACCGGACGGTCGCGTCGCCACGGCGTTTCCTCGGCGCGAACACCGTCGAGGAAGTCCGCTGTGGGGTCGTCGTCCGGGGCCATGGCCTCAGCGTGCCACCGCGGCCGGGTGATCGCCCGGCTCGCAAGGATTCCGTAAGGCTTCAGAACAGCAGCGGCAGCAGCGCGTGGCGGCGGCGCAGGATCGCGCCGTAGCGCGCGTCCAGGCGCAGCCACGAGTCCGTCGCCGTCACGCGGACGACGTCACCCTCGACGCCCGAGTCCACGAAACCCATGCCGGACAACGCGAACAGGCAGCGCATCTGGACCTTGACCTCCTGCGAGCCACCGCTGACGGTGAGCACCGCCTGGTCCATCAGCGACGCCGGCGGGTTGCCGTGCGGGCCCGCGTTGTCGCGGGCCAGCGTGACGCCCCGGTCGGCCAGCTGCGCGACGACGTGCGCCGGGAGCTCGTCGACCAGCGGCCAGGGGCCGCGCGGCGGCAGCTCGCCGTGCCAGAGCAGGTCGCGGGCCGGACCCGGGTCCATCCGCGGCGCGCCCGCCACCGTCAGCGCGGCGAGCAGCTCGTTGCCGGACACCGTGACGTCGCCGGGGGTGACGTCACCGGCCACCGCGCGGGTCGCCAGGCACTCGAACGGCGTCGCCGTCCAGGCCTCGACCACGCCGTCACCGCGCTGGCGCAGCCGGACGGCCGTCTGGCCGTCCAGCCGGACCGCGCGGGCGACGAAGGCGCCGAGGGTCTCCCGGTCCGCCGCGTCCGGCACGAACAACTCAGGCATCCGCGAACCCCTGCTTCAGAAACTCCGACTCGGCCGGGGTGAGCCTACGCGGCCGCAACGCGACCGTGTCGTACGGCGCCAGCACCGTCTGCGCGGTGACCGCCACCGGGTCCGCCTCGGCCGGCCCGTTGTGCACCCGGTAGGCCAGCGTGAAGCTCGCCGCCTTCAGCTCGGCCAGGTCGATGTCGACGCGGAGCTCCTGCCCGGTCACCACGATCGGCGCCTTGTAGCCCACTTCGAGCTTGACCACGACGATGCCCTTCGGCAGCTGCTCCAACCCGGCCGAGACGGCCCCCTCGAACAGCAGCGGGATCCGGGCCTCTTCGAGCAGCGTCACCATCTTGGCGTGGTTGACGTGTCCGTAGACGTCCATGTCCGTCCAGCGCGGGCGGACCAGCGAAACGTAGGTCACCGCACCGTGCTCCGGATCTGGCGGGCCGCCACCGAAAGCGTCGCCAGGTCGAGGCGGCCGGACTTGGTGATCTCGTCGAGCGCGACGCGCGCCCGCTGCAGCCGGGAGGCGTTGGTCTTCTCCCACTGCGCGATCTTGGCGTCCGCCGACGACCCGGGATCGCTGTGCCGCAACGCATCGAGCGTGATCGCCCGCAGCGAGCCGTAGACGTCGTCGCGCAGCGAAAGCCGGGCGAGGGCGTGCCAGCGGTTGCCGCGTTCGAGCGCGCTGATCTCGGTGAGCATCTTGTCGACGTCCAGGTGCGCCGACAGCGCGTAGTACAGCTCCGCCGTCTCGGCCGGGCTGTGCGTCGCGTCGACGCCGATCTGCTGCTCCGCGAGCTCGGCGACCTCGGTCACGTCGAGCAGGCCGAACGTGTGCAGCAGCAGGGCGATCCGGCGGGCCAGCTCGGCCGGCACATGCCCGGCGGTCAGCTCCGCCACCTTCGCCTGCACCGACTCGGCTTCCCGGCCGCGCAGCAGGTCGCCGAGCTTCGGCACCAGCTCGTTGAGGACCCGGCCGAAGCGGTTGATCTCCGCCAGCGGCGCCAGCGGCTGCGGCCGGTTGGTGAGGAACCAGCGCGCGGCCCGGTCGAGCAGCCGCCGCGTCTCCAGGGTCATCTCGTCGGCGACGTCGGTGTGCACGACGTTGTCCAGCGCGTCGATCGCGCTCCACAGCGACGGGAGGTCGAAGACCCGCGACACGACGGCGTACGCGCGCACGGCGTCGGTCGCCGTCGCGTTCATCTCCTCCATCAGCCGGTAGACGAACGAGATGCCGCCGCCGTCGACGACCTCGTTCGCGATCAGCGTGGTGATGATCTGGCGGCGCAGCGGGTGCTCGCCGATCGCCGGCGCGAACCGCTCGCGCAACGGCTTCGGGAAGTACTCCGGCAGCCGGCCGGCGAAGACCTGCGAGTCGGGCAGGTCGCTGGCCAGCAGCTCGTCCTTCAGCTCCAGCTTGACGTGCGCGAGCAGCGTCGCCAGCTCCGGCGAGGTGAGGCCCTTGTCCGCCTTCTCCAGCTCGCGGAACTCCGAGTTGCTCGGCAGCGCCTCCAGCTTGCGGTCGAACGCGCCCTCGGCGACCAGCGACGCGACGAGCCGCGCGTGCACCGAGACCATCGGCCCGGCGTGCGCCCGGCTGACGCCGAGCACCGCGTTCTGCCGGTAGTTGTCGGCCAGCACCAGCGCGCCGACCTCGTCGGTCATCTCCTCCAGCAGCGCGTTGCGCTGGGCCTGCTCGAGCTTCCCGGTCTGCACCAGGTGATCGAGCAGGATCTTGATGTTGACCTCGTGGTCGGAGCAGTCGACGCCGGCCGAGTTGTCCAGCGCGTCGGTGTTGATCTTGCCGCCCTCGCGGGCGAACTCGATCCGGCCGAGCTGGGTCAGGCCCAGGTTGCCGCCCTCGCCGAACACCTTGACGCGCAGCTGCTTGCCGTCGACGCGGATGGCGTCGTTGGCCTTGTCACCGGCGTGGGCGTGGGTTTCGGTCTCCGCCTTGACGTAGGTGCCGATACCGCCGTTCCAGAGCAGCTCCACGGGCGCCAGCAGGATGGCCTGGATCAGGTCCATCGGCGCCAGCGCGGTGACGCTCGCGTCGAGGCCGAGCGCCTCGCGGACCTGCGGGCTGACCGGGATCGACTTGGCCGAGCGGGAGTAGATGCCGCCGCCCTCGCTGATCAGCGAGCGGTCGTAGTCGTCCCACGAGCTGCGCGGCAGGTCGAACAGCCGGCGGCGCTCGGCGTAGGTCGCCGCCGCGTCCGGGATCGGGTCGAGGAAGACGTGCATGTGGTTGAACGCGGCGACCAGCCGGATGTGCTCGGACAGCAGCATGCCGTTGCCGAAGACGTCACCCATCATGTCGCCGATGCCGACGACGGTGAAGTCCTCGGTCTGGGTGTCCTTGCCCAGCTCGCGGAAGTGCCGCTTGACGCTCTCCCAGGCGCCCTTCGCCGTGATGCCCATGGCCTTGTGGTCGTAGCCGACCGAGCCACCGGAGGCGAAGGCGTCCCCGAGCCAGAAGCCGTACTGCGCCGACATCTCGTTGGCGATGTCGGAGAACTTCGCGGTGCCCTTGTCGGCCGCGACGACCAGGTAGGAGTCGTCGGCGTCGTGCCGGACGACGCCCGGCGCGGGCACGGTCTTGCCCTCGACGCGGTTGTCGGTCAGGTCGAGCAGGCCGGAGATGAACATGCGGTAGCAGGCGATGCCCTCGTTGAGCTGGGCGTCGCGGTCGATGCCGGAGTCGCCGGTCGGGACCGGCGGGCGCTTCACGACGAAGCCGCCCTTCGCGCCGACCGGCACGATGACGGCGTTCTTGACCGCCTGCGCCTTGACCAGGCCGAGGATCTCGGTGCGGAAGTCCTCGCGCCGGTCCGACCAGCGCAGGCCACCGCGCGCGACCTCGCCGAAGCGCAGGTGCACGCCTTCGACGCGCGGCGAGTACACGAAGATCTCGAACCGCGGCCGCGGCTCGGGCAGGTCGGGCACGCCGCTCGGGTCGAGCTTGATCGCCAGGTACGGCCGCGGCGCGCCCTCGGCGTCGGTGACGTGGTAACTCGTCCGCAGGGTGGCCCGGATGACGGCCATCAGCCGGCGCAGGATCCGGTCCTCGTCGAGGCTGGTGACCTCGTCGATCAGCGCGTTCAGCTCGCCGGCCAGGCCGTCGGTCGCGGCCTCGCGGTCGGCGTCCGACAGGAATGGGTCGAAGCGGGCTTCGAACAGCCACAGCAGCTTCGTGGCGACCTCGGTGTGGGACAGCAGCGTGTTCTGGATGTAGTCCTGGGAGAACGCGCTGCCGGCCTGGCGCAGGTACCGCGAGTACGCGCGCAGCACGGCGGCCTGGCGCCAGGTGAGCCCGCCGCGCAGGACGAGGCCGTTGAGGCCGTCGACCTCGGCGTCGCCGCGCCAGGCGGCCTCGAAGGCGTCCTGGAAGCGATCGCGCAGCTCGGCGACGGCGGCGTCGTCCGGCTGCTGGCCCAGCATCTTCTGGCTGATGCGCAGGCCGAAGTCGTAGATCCAGCACGGGCCGCCGTCTTCGCGGTGCAGCTCGTACGGCCGCTCGTCGACGACCTCGACGCCCATCGCCTGCAGCACCGGGAGGACCTTCGACAGCGTCACGCCCTCACCGCGCAGGAAGAGCTTGAACCGCCGTTCGCCGGGCTCGGCGTCGCCCGGCAGGTAGAACGACAGCGCGAGGTCGCCTTCGTCGGAGAGCGAGTCGAGGGCGCGCAGGTCGGCGAGCGCCTCTTCGGCGGAGAAGTCCTCCTTGTAGCCCTCGGGGAAGACGCTCGCGTAGCGCTGGCCCTGCTCGGTCGCCGACTCCTCGCCGAGGACCCCGACGGCCACGCCGCCGTCCGAGCGCTCCCGGCGCTCGTCGAGGACCGCCTCGACCATCCGGTCGTCCCAGCTGCGGACGGCGTCGTTGAGCCGGTCCTGGATCCGCGGGGTGTCCGGCTCCTGGCCGCGCGCGGGATCGGTGTGGACCATGAAGTGCACCTGCGCCAGCACGGTTTCCCCGATGCGGGCGCTGTATTCGAGCTGGGTGCCTTCGAGCTCTTCGAGCAGGACTTCCTGCATCGCGAGCCGCGAGCGCGTCGTGTAGCGGTCCTGCGGGAGGTAGACGAGGCAGGAGTAGAAGCGGCCGTACGGGTCGCGGCGCAGGAACAGCCGCAGCCGGCGGCGGTCCGACAACGTGATCGCGCCGGTCGTCGTGGAGTACAGCGAGTCGGTGTCGGCGGAGAACAGGTCCGCGCGCGGCCAGTTCTGCAGTACCTCGAGCATCCGCTGGCCGGAGAACGACTCCATCGGGAACCCGGCGCGGTGGATGACCTCGCGGACGCGGTCGCAGACCACCGGGATGTCGAGGACGTTCTCGTGCAGCGCGGTGGTGGTGAACATGCCGAGGAAGCGGTGTTCGCCGGTGACCGTGCCCTCGGCGTCGAAGGTCTTCACGCCGACGTAGTACGGGTAGACCGGCCGGTGCACGGTCGAGGGCGCGCTCGCCTGCGTCAGCACCAGCAGCGACGGCGCGAGCGCGGTCGTCGAGCTGTCCGGGCCGGCGGTGAGGCCGCGCGCGGCCAGGCTGTCCTGGCGCAGCACGCCGAGGCCGGAGGCCAGCACCGCGCGCAGGGCCGGCTCGTCCGAGTCCGGATGCGGGTTCTCGACCAGCTCGTAGCGGCGGTAACCGAGGAACGTGAAGTGGCCGTCGGCCAGCCAGCGCAGGAGGCGGGCGCCCTCGGCGACTTCGGCCTGGGGCAGCTGCGGCGGGTCGGTCTCCAGCTCGCCGGCGAGCTGGCAGGCCGTCTGGGCCATCTTCTCGGCGTCCTCGACGACCTCGCGGACGTCGCCCAGCACGCTGGAGAGCCGGTTGTCGAGCTCGCGGGCCCGGTTCGGGTCGGTGACGAAGTCGATCTCGATGTACATCCACGACTCGGCGGCCGAGTTCGCGGGCGGGTTCGCCGGGTCCGCGTCCGGGTGCACTTCCAGCAGCTCACCGGTCAGGTCGCGGGTCACGACGACGATCGGGTGGACGATCCGCTGCACCTGCACGCCGTCGCGGGCGAACTCCGCGGCGATCGAGTCGACCAGGTAGGGCATGTCGTCGGTGACGACCTGCACGACGGTGGCCTCGCGGGCCCAGCCGTCCTCGGCGACGGTCGGGTTCAGCAGCCGCACGGCGGGGCGGCCCGGCATCCGCTGCTGGGCCAGCTGCCAGTGCGAGCGGACCGCGCCGACCAGGTTGACCGGCTCGTCGCCGACGATCTCCTCGGCCGGGATGTGCCGGTAGTAGAGCCGGATGAGCTCGCCGATCTCCGGCGCCAGCCCGGCGGCGGCGTCGATCAGGTCGTCCCTGATCTGCTCCGGGCTGACGGTGGAGCGCGGGGGACCGAACTCGGGTTCGGTGACGGCTCCGGTTCCGGGTGGGGACGAGACTCCGGTCGAGCTCATTCGAGGCAACTCTCCAAGATGCGTGGGTGACTCCGCGCCGGGTTCGGCGTTGAACTCCGGCCACCCCACACTAATCCGCCGGGCTGGCGGAAGACACGAAGACCCGGAGCTTGCCGGGCGCCGGAAAACCCTTATGGGCCTGCGGATTCGCGTGATCGGTCAAGCTACTGACGGGTTGTGTTGCGGGCCTTCCCGCGGCGCTGACCAGCCGCGCGCACCGGCCGGTGCGCAGCGCGGTGGCTACATGATCGGTTCAGCAGACCCGCGCGGCGGACGGTGCCGAGCCGCTCGGCGAGCGGTGACGGCCGGTCACCGACAGCGAAGTGCGACGCATCCCACTCTCACGGGCCGCCGGCGAGTCGGCGACGAAAGATGGTGTCTCACCGAATGAACGGCGTTCGCTGATGCGGCCGACGCGCACCTGGGCGATGAGTGGCGGTGGTTCGACGTCGGACCACCCGGGTCGGCGGAGCGGGTCAGTCGGATGAGCCGTGCCGGCGGGTGTCCGGGACTTCCGCGCCGTGGCCGTTGCGGCCGTGCCCGTTGCGACGGCCGTTGTCCTCCGACCCGAGCTGCTTGACGAGCGCGGCGGCGCTGGCCGTGCCCGCCTGGTGCTCGGCGAGCGCGCGGGCCAGCAGGTCGGCGAGACCGGCGTCCGGCGGCGGCTCGTCCTCGGCGATGGCGCGCGCGTAGCCCTCCGGGAACGGCGCCGTCGCGGGCGTCCAGTGCCCGAAGTCCTCCATCGGCTCCAGCGACGGCGGCATCCGCAGCCGCGGCAGCCACGACTCGGCGTCGTCGCTGTAGTCCTCGGGACGCGGTGCCGGCGCGAGGGCCTCCGGCCGCTTCGGTTCGGGCGCCGGCTCCTCGCGGGGGCTTTCGGCGTCCTCGGCCCGGCGGCGGCCGCGGCCCCCGCCACCACCCGAAGCGGAGATCCCGAGCCGGTCCAGCACCGACGGCGAACCGTGCTCGGAGTCGTGCCGGGTCGAGGGCTGCGGCTCGCGCCGCACCGGTTCCCGCTCGGCCGCGGGTTCGGGCGCGAGGGGCAGGGCCGGCGTCACGCGCGTGGGTGCCGACTCCCGTTCGGCGGCGGTCTCCCGCAGCCGGGCCTCGGCGACGGCGGCCCAGGAGAACTTGGCCTTCCCGTTTCCGGCGGGCGCCTCGGCGGCGGGCTGCGTCGTGTGGCCGTTGGACTCGGGCGCGGCCGACCGGCCGGTTTCCGGTTCCGGTGCGGCGCGCCGGCCGGACCGGAAGTCGGCCGACTCCGATCCGAACTCCGGCTTCGACCGGGCTTCGTCGCGCTCAGGCGGGGAATCGGGCTCCGCCGGGCCGACCTCGACCGGCTCGGACCGGAACTCCGGCTTCGCGCCGCGTTCGGGCGCCGAGCGCACCTCGATGGGATCCAGGCGTGGCTCGGACGCGGACCGCCGCTCGGCCCGGGACTGCGGCCGCGCTTCCGCGGCTCGGTTCTCGCCCGTCCCCGCGCGCTGCCACGGCGGGCGGGCCTCGCTCGGCTCCGGCCGCCGGCCGGGCTCGGCCGCGCGGGCTTCGCTCGGTTCCAGGCGCCGCTCCCGCGCCGAACGAACCTCGGCCGGCTCAAGACGCTCGCGCGTCTCGGGCTGGGGGGCACGCTCGGCCGAGCGGACCTCGATCGGCTCCGGCCGGGTCGCGGGCCGTTCCGGGCGGCGCTCGACGACCACCGGCTCCGGCCGCGCCGGTTCGTCCCGCACGGCCGGCAGCAACGTCGTCGTCTCGGCCGCGTCGGGTGCCGTCCGGGGCCGTTCGAACGACCACGCGGGCGCCGGGATGGTCCCGGGTTCCGGCTCGCGGCTGCCGAACGACCAAGCCGGAGCCTGCGGGGCGGCGGGAGCAGCAGGCACGGTGGGCGCGGCCGGTTCACGGACGGCCGGGGCCGGGGCGGGCTCGGCCGCGACGACCGGGACCGGCCGTGACGGCACCGCCTTGAGCACCTCGTCGAGGTCGATCGACGCCGGTTCGCCGGTGCCGAACTCGCCGGCCAGCACGTTGCACGCCTGCCGCCGGGCTCGCGCGTACAGCTGCTCGGCCGCGCGCGAGCGGTACAGGCACGCGATGGCTTCCTCGGCCTGGCCGAAGCGTTCGTGCAGCTGCGCCAGCTCCAGCCACAGCCGCGCGGTGACCGCGGACAGCCCGTGCCGGTCGGTGCTCGCGACGGCTTCGCGGACCAGCTCGATCGCGGCCTCGCCGGAGCCCGATGGCAGGTGGATCCGGGTCGCGACGGCCAGCCGCAGCCAGCTCGCGGGCGCGACGCCGGCGGCGCGCATGGGCTCGGCCAGCATCGGCTCGGCGATCTCGTACGCCATTTCGCCGTCACCGCGGTCGAGCAGCGTGCCGACCAGCAGCAGCACCAAGCGGATCCGGACGAGCCCGCCGTCGTCGGACGGGTTGTCGAGCTTCTCCAGGAAGCCCAGCCCGGTGCGGGCGGCGTCGGCCGCCGCGGTCAGGTCGCCGTGCCGGCGCCGGTGCGCGGCCGTGCCGACCCGCAGCAGCGCCCGCACCAGCAGCTGGGTGTCGGCGCCCAGCGAGTCGTCGCCCAGCACGAGCTTGTCGGCTTCGACGAGCACCCGGTCCAGCTCGGACTTCCGGCCGATCTGCGCGAGGCAGCCGACCAGGTGCGTCAGCGCGGCGGCGCGGTGCACCGGCGAGACGACCGGGTCGGTGAGCACCGGGCGCAGCGCGGACAGGCCGGTCAGCGGCACGCCCAGGCTGCGGGCACAGACGGCGAGGTCGATGCGCAGCCGGGCGGCGATGTCGCCGTACCCGGCGTGCTCGGCCGCGCGCAACGCCGCGACCGCCCGCCCGACCGTGGCCGGCCGGTCGCCGAGCCGGACGCGCGCGGACACGACCAGGCTCTCGGCCCGGATCCACTGCTCGTCGGCCCCGGCGGCCTCGGCCAACGCGGCCGCGCGCTCGCCGAGGACCAGGGCGAGCTCGGGCGCGCGCAGGTGCAGCGCGTCCGCCCGCTCGATGAGCCGCCCGACGGCGGAGAGGGTTCCCCCGGCATTGGCGGAGCGCCCGCTCTCGGTGCCCGTCGACGCGCGTCCTCCGGCGGAGGCGGCGGTCGACGGCGCGAGCGGGCCCGTCCGGTGCTGCTTGCTGGCTTCCACGGGGAAACCCGCCCCCTCAGTCGCGGGTCAGCTTGCGGTGGGTGACACGGTGCGGGCGGGCCGCCTCGGCGCCCATCCGCTCCACCTTGTTCTTCTCGTACCCTTCGAAGTTGCCCTCGAACCAGAACCACTGCGCGGGGTTCTCGTCGGTACCTTCCCAGGCCAGGATGTGCGTCGCGACCCGGTCGAGGAACCACCGGTCGTGCGAGATCACCACGGCGCAGCCGGGGAACTGCTCCAGCGCGTTCTCCAGCGAGCCCAGGGTCTCGACGTCCAGGTCGTTCGTCGGCTCGTCGAGCAGGATCAGGTTCCCGCCCTGCTTGAGCGTCAGCGCCAGGTTGAGCCGGTTGCGCTCACCACCGGAGAGCACCCCCGCCGGCTTCTGCTGGTCCGGGCCCTTGAAGCCGAACGCCGAGACGTACGCCCGCGACGGCATTTCGGTCTGGCCGACGTGGATGTAGTCCAGCTCGTCGGAGACGACCTGCCAGACGGTCTTCTTCGGGTCGATCCCGCCGCGGTTCTGGTCCACATAGGACAGTTTGACCGTCTCGCCGATCTTGACGATGCCGTCGTCCGGGTCCTCGAGCCCGACGATCGTCTTGAACAGCGTGGTCTTGCCGACGCCGTTCGGGCCGATCACGCCGACGATGCCGTTGCGCGGCAGGTCGAACGAGAGGCCGTCGATGAGGACGCGCTCGTCGAAGCCCTTCTTGAGCTTGTCGACCTCGACCACGACGCTGCCGAGCCGGGGGCCCGGCGGGATCTGGATCTCTTCGAAGTCGAGCTTGCGGTGCTTGTCCGCCTCCGCCGCCATCTCCTCGTAGCGGTCGAGCCGCGACCGGGACTTGGTCTGGCGCGCCTTGGCGTTCGACCGGACCCACTCCAGCTCGGTCTTCAGGCGCTTCGCGAGCTTCATGTCCTTCTTGCCCTGGACCGCGAGACGTTCCTGCTTCTTCTCCAGGTACGTCGAGTAGTTGCCCTCGTACCCGACGACGCGGCCGCGGTCGATCTCCATGATCCACTCGGCCACGTTGTCCAGGAAGTACCGGTCGTGGGTGACGGCGAGGACGGCGCCGGCGTAGCGGGAGAGGAACTGCTCCAGCCACAGGACACTTTCGGCGTCCAGGTGGTTGGTGGGCTCGTCGAGCAGCAGCAGGTCCGGCGCCGAGAGCAGCAGCTTGCACAGCGCGACGCGGCGGCGCTCACCACCGGACAGGTGGGTGACGGCCTCCTCGGGCGGCGGGCAGCGCAGCGCGTCCATCGCCTGCTCGACGGTCGAGTCGAGCTCCCAGGCGTCGGCGTGGTCCAGCTCCTCCTGGAGCTGGCCCATCTCCTCCATCAGCTCTTCGGTGTACTCGGTCTCCATCAGCGTGAGGACCTCGTTGTACCGGTCGAGCTTGACCTTGATCTCGCCGAGGCCCTCTTCGACGTTCCCGCGGACCGTCTTCTCCTCGTTGAGCTCCGGCTCCTGCATCAGGATGCCGACGCTCGACCCGGGATGGATGAACGCCTCGCCGTTGCTGGCCTGCTCGATCCCCGCCATGATCTTGAGAACGGTGGACTTACCGGCACCGTTCGGCCCGACCACGCCGATCTTGGCGCCGGGGTAGAACGCGGTGCTGACGTCGTCGAGGATGACCTTGTCCCCGACGGTCTTGCGCACCTTCTTCATGGTGTAGATGAACTCGGCCATACGCACGATCGTAGAGCGCACCTGATCGCGACCTGACGCCGGTCACCGTCGGGCTACCGAAAGTCAGCCGCAGATCACCGGAACGGCCGATCGCCGGAGTCTCAAGCTCAACCGGAAGTCGAGACTATTCGGCGCGCTTCCCGTCGGCCATGTTCTTCAGCATCGCGTTGTAGGCGTTGAGTTCCTCGTCGCCGGTCACCGCTTCGCGCCGGTCGCGCCGCTTCGCCTCGCGCTCGTCCTGACGCGCCCACTGCACCAGCAGCGCGATCAGCACCAGCAGCACCGGGATCTCGCCGGCCGCCCACGCGATGCCGCCGCCGAGCCGCTGGTCGGTCAGCAGGTCGGAGACCCACGGCAGGTGCAGCTGGCTGTAGAACGCCTGCCCGATCACGGTCTGCTTGCTCATCAGGATCACGCCGAAGAACGCGTGGAACGGCATCGCGGCGAACATCATCCCGAGCCGGACGAGGTACGGGAGCCGCCGCGGCGCCGGGTCGACGCCGATCACCGGCCAGTAGAATACGTACCCGGCGAGCAGGAAGTGCGCGTTCATCACCAGGTGCGCCCAGTGGTAGCTCAGGGCGTTGTCGAACAGCCCCGAGAAGTACAGCGCGTAGAACGAGCCGACGAACAGCGCCAGCGCGACCACCGGGTGGGTCAGGAACCGCGACACCGGGGAGTGCACGAACGCCACGAGCCACTCGCGCGGCCCCGGCGGGTCGTCCTTCCCCACGGCGGGCAGCGCGCGCAGCGCGAGCGTCACCGGGCCGCCCAGCACGAACAGCACCGGCGTCACCATCGAGAGCAGCATGTGGCTGCCCATGTGGACGCTGAACATGGCGGGCGAGTAGCGGCCGATGCCCGAGGACGTCGCGATCAGCAGCACCACGCAGCCGGCGATCCAGGCGACCGTGCGGCCGGCCGGCCAGGTGTCGCCGCGGCGCAGCAGCCGCCGGACGCCGGCCAGGTACAGCACGCCGAGGACGAGGGCCGCGGTGCCGTAGACGAGGTCGAAGCGGGTGTCGAAGAGCAGCCGCCACAGCGTCGGCTCGCCGTCGAGGTTGTAGCCGATCAGCAGCTCGGTCGTGGACGGCTGGGTGACCGCGTCGGCCGGGGGTGGCGTCCTGGCGAGCCCGCTGGCGATGCCGAGCGTGACGAACATGATGAGGATCTCGACCGCGGCCAGGCGCAGCAGCTGCCCGCCGCCCTTGCCGTCGACGAGGTCCGCGACGCCCTTGCGGCGTTGCTGGTGGCCGAAGACGCCGAGCAGCAGCAGGGCGACCGTCTTGGCGACGACCAGGAGGCCGTAGTCGGTGGTGAACAGGTCGTTCAGGCCGATCCGGACCAGCGCGTTGATCACGCCGGAGATCGCCATCACGATCCAGCAGACCAGCGCCAGCCGCGAGAACCGCTGCGCGGCCAGGCTCAGGTGCGCCCCGCGCCGGTAGCCCAGCGCCAGCAGCGCGATCAGCCCGCCGACCCACAGCGACGCGGCGACCAGGTGGAACAGCAGGCTGTTGGTGGCGACGTCGTGCGAGCCGCCGCTGGCCGAGTGGCCGGTGACGGCGACCGGGACCAGCCCGCCGACGGCCAGGAAGAACAGCACCGCCGTCCAGCCCCAGGACAGCGCGAGCCGGCAGCCGAGCGCGACCAGCACGGCGATCAGCGCCGTCCACAGCCACGCCTTGGGCTGCTCGATGGCGCCGACGAGGTCGAGCAGCGTCTGCGGGTCCAGGACGTCGCCGAACGGCTTCCCGGCGGTGTCGGCGGCGGTGAAGGCGACCGAGAGCAGCGCCGCGGCGAACCACACCCAGGCGGCGATCCCGGCGGCGCGCAGCGCGCCGTAGCCCTCGGGACCGAGCGTGCCGGACTTCTGCGGCGGTACCAGGAACGCCGCCAGCAGCAGCGAACCGACGCAGATCACGGACGCGGCCTCGGACAGCACGCGCACGACGGTGATGCCGTACTTGGTGACCAGCCCGGGATCGGGCAGGCCCGCGATGACGTAACCGGCGCCGCCGGTGAGCGCGATCAGCCCGACGGCGACGACGGCCGCCAGCAGCACGCCGACCGAGAGCAGGGGCAGCACACTGGCCCGGCGACGCGGGGGCACGCCGGATTTCGTCACGGGCTCGCTGGACACGTCCCAGAGGGTATGCCCAGCCGCGGTGACGTCCGTGTGACGGGCAGGATGGAGTGGGTGAAGATGATCCTGCTGCGGCACGCCGAGTCGCTCGGCAACGTCGACGAGCTCGCCTACACGCGGATCCCCGACCACGCCCTGCCGCTGACCGACGCGGGCCGGGAGCAGGCCGCCGCGGTGGCGCCGGAGATCGCCCGGCTGCTCGGCGGCGCGCGGCCCGCGGTGTACGTCAGCCCCTACCTGCGCACGCGGGAGACGTTGCGGCTGCTGGACATCGAGGCCTCGTGCGACCGGCTGCTGCAGGAGCCGCGGCTGCGCGAGCAGGACTGGGGCAACCTCCAGGACCCGGCCGACCAGGAGGTCCAGAAGGCGCGGCGCGACGAGTTCGGGCACTTCTTCTACCGGCTGCCCTTCGGCGAGTCCGGCGCCGACGTCGACGACCGCGTCGCGGGGTTCCTCTCGGACCTGCAGCGGCGCGACGAACGTCACCCGGAGACGGTGCTGATCGTCTCGCACGGCCTCACGCTGCGGCTGCTGTGCCGCCGGTTGTTCGGCTGGAGCGTCGAACTCTTCGAATCGCTGTCCAACCCCGGGACCTGCGAATACCGCGTGCTCGAGGAGCACGACGGGAAGTGGACGCTGGACCGGCCGTTCGGCCAGTGGCGGGACTCACCCGACGGGGAAACGCAGCTCTAGCGGGGCGCTCAGCACGACGCGGGTGCCGTGGCCGGGCGCCGAGTCGATCCGGGCCGCGCCGCCGATCTCCGCGAGCCGCGCGTGGATCGAGTTCTCGATGCCGAACCCGGCGCGGCGGGCCCCGACGTCGAAGCCCGTCCCGTGGTCGCGCACGGACACCGTCACGACGCCTCCGGTCTCTTCGAGGCACAACACGGCTCGAGGCGTCTTCGCGTGCTTCAAGGTGTTTCGCAGGGCTTCGCGGGCGGCGTCGTGAAGCGCGTTCACGAGGCTTTCGGGGACGTCGGTGACCTTCGCGAGCACCACGAGGTCGACCCGCAGCCCCTCGGCCGTCATCTCGACCGCCAGCGCGCCGAGCCGGTGCTCCAGGCCGCCCGGCTCGGCCGGCGCGTCGCCTTCGAGGCTCAGCCGCAGGCGCAGGGCGTGCGCGCGGGCGGTGCGGCGGACCTGGTCGAGGCTGGCGCCCGGGTCGCGCAGGTCGCCGGGCGACGGCAGGGCGAGCGCCTCCATCACCTGCAACACGGTGTCGTGGACGTCGCGGCGGTGCCGTTCGCGTTCGGCGGCCCGGCCACGCTGCTCGCCCAGCCCGAGCGCGAACCGCATCGACCCGGCGACCAGCACCACGATGGCCAGCGACGTCGCCGCCGCGGCGACCAGCGCGAGCAGGATCCACGTCGCGGGCGCCGCCGTGCCGGACAGCGCGGCCAGCACGTACCGCAGGACCACCGCCGTGGCGATCGCGGCGCCACCGGCGAGCGCGCCGCGCAGGAGCGTCCAGATCATCACCGTGCCCATGATGTTCGGCCAGGTCAGGGTCAGGAGGTCGGCGAAGGACGGGTGCGTCGCGAACAAGGCCGCGGCCAAGCTCGTGACCACCGTGTACGTCGTGTCGACGGCCAGGACCGGCCGGATGCCGGTGCTGCGGCGGAAGACCCAGGCGATCTCGAGGAGGTTCGGCACCAGGTAGCCGGCCAGGCCGAACCAGAGCACGGGCGTGGCGACGGTGTCCGCCGCCCACACCGCCTGCACGAACAGCGCCAGCCGGAACACGACCGGGACCAGCACGAGCCGCGGCACGGCGCCCTGGACCAGCGAGAGCCCGGGCCCGAAGCGCCCGCTCCCGCCGGCGAGCGCCCCCGCGCCGCCGAGCAGCACAACCCTCACGACGTCCCTCCCGCGACCGAGGCCCCTACCCCGATCAGCCGACCTGAAATGGAAACGTCGCCGTATTCATTTCAGTTTACCGACGGGGCTCAGCTTGCCTCTCGCACCGCGAGCCTGTCAACGCCCGGGGCGTGGCTGAAACCCGGTTGGCGGCACGGATTTCGCATCGGGAACGGCTAGCGGCCGACGATCGCGGCCGCGTCCTCGCGCCGTCGCGACCGGCGGGCGGCCAGCGCGGCGGGCAGGATCAGGGCCGCCACGAGCGCGACGAACACGAAGGCCACGCTGTAGTCGCTCACCCTGCGCGATGCCGCCGATGACCGGCGGACCGCCGAGGAAACCGGTGTAGGCGACGGCCGTGACGAAGCCGATCTCACGCTCGCCGCCGGTGCCGTCCCCGCGCTTCCCGGCGTCGCCCGCGAGGCTCAGCGCGAGCGGGAACGACGCGGCGAGCCCGGCCCCGGCGAGCGCGAACCCGAGGTAGCCGACCGCGGCGACGGGCACGGTGGCCGTCGCGAGCAGCCCGACCGCGGCGAGCGAGGACCCCGCGACGAGGCAGCGCGTCGGGCCGAAGCGGCGTTGCGCCCACGTCCCCGCGAGCCGGGACAGGGCCATGACAAGCTGGAACCCGGCGAACGCCAGTGCCGCGGCCCCCTGGCCGACCCCGCGTTCGGCCGTCATCAGCAGCGCGGACCAGTCCGACGAAGCGCCCTCGGCGATGGCCGAGCACAGTGCGACCGCGGCGAGCAGCCACAGCACCGGACGGCGGATGGGCGCCCGGCCCGGTGCGGCTTCTTTCGCGTGCTCGGGCCGGCTGCCGGGAACCGCACGGACCACGGCCGGCAGCACCAGGACGGCCACGATCGCGGCGACGGTCAGGTGGCGCGCCGGCGACCAGCCGTGCCCGGCGGCGAGGCCCGCGGCCAGCGAACCGGCGAGCGCGCCGAAGCTGAACCCGGCGTGGAACACCGGCATGATCGCCTTGCCGACGCGGCGTTCGACGGCGACCGCGGCGACGTTCATCGCGACGTCGAGCAGCCCGACGCTGACCCCGATCACGAGCAGCGCGCCGGCCAGCAGCGGCACGTCCGGCGCGAACCCGATCAGCACCAGCGAGCCGGCGGCGAGCGTGGTGCTCCCGGCGACGACCGCCCGGGCCCCGGCCCGTTCGACGAGCCGCCCGGCGACCGACGCGGCGGCGAGCATGCCGACGCTGGCGCCGAGCAGCGCGAGCCCGAAAACCCCTGGTGAGGCGTGCACCTGCGCGGACAGCGCGGGCGTGCGTGAGGCCCAGGAACCCAGGGCCAGCCCGTTGAGCGCAAACACGGTGAACACCGCGACCCGATCCCGCATCGGACCCTCCTTCCTCGCCTCAGCGTGACTGAAGCGCCTCGGTCACGCTGAGGCAAAGAGGACTGCGCCGGGGCCGACGAGGGGAGCCGAAGTGCCGGTGGAGCCGGTAATCCGCATCAGCACAGTGCGCGCCTAGCACTGTCGCGGCTGTTGATCAAGACCATTCGCAGATCTGTGGACAACCATTCTCGTTTCCGTTCGTTGTCCACAGATTCGAAAGTGCGTGCTGACAACTCCCCGCGCACCCGTCAACCTGGAATCACACATTCACCGCGGCCCACCGGCCGCACTCCCGAGGGGATCCACGATGTCTTCACGCCGCCTCCGCGCCCGCCTGCCGCACCTGCTGCTCCTGGCCACGATCGGCCTCCTGACCAGCGCAGGAGTCGCCCAGGCCGCCCCGTCCCAGCCGGACCCGGTCTGCAAGAAGGGCGAATTTTGCATCTGGTCGGCCGACCACTATTCGGGTGACGCCCAGCGTTTCGACCTGCGCACCGCGAATCCGGAGGACTGCATTCCCCTGCCCGAGGGATTCGACGGATCGTCGTTCGTCAACCTGATGAGCCGCGACGTCACGGTCTACCAAAGCGAGGAATGCACAACAGAGGGCGACTTCATCACCTATCCGGGTGCGGGAACGTACGTCCCGAACTCCCCTTTCGTGGTCCGCGCGATCAAGATCTGGGAGTAGCCCGCACCGCCCTACGGGCTGCGGTCCACACAGCCGACCGCCGAGCCGGGCAAGCAGCCCGCGCTCAGTACCAGAGACGGCGACCCCCGACCGCGCCCCTGTGACCAGCCGGCCCCAGGCCCTGACTCCACGCGATCGGGGAAAGCCCCGGCGCGTGGCCTGGGGCCCCAGCGCGTGACCTGTGACCCGGCCGCAGCACCAGCCCCCGCCCAGGACCGCACCCCGCGCGATCTCCCCGGCGCCCTGGTCTGCGACCAAGGCCAAGCCGACCGCAGGCCAGGGCCTGGACGCATCAAACCGTCCAGCCGTGGCCGCCCGACCACGAACCAGCGCTTCCAAGCGAAGCCACCGAACGCCCGCCCGACCGTGGTCCTCCGCGACCACATACCGCTCCTGCGGCCGTCTCGCGCGACCTCAGGAGCGGCAACCCCCGACCAGGGCCCGGCAGACCGCCAGCTCCATGGAGCGAGCCGGCTCGCCAGGCGACAGCCGAGCCCCGGGGGGCCGCTTGCCCCGAAGCGGCCCCACCCGTGGGCGCGCCCAGCGGCAGGGCGCGCCCACGGGCCCACCACCCAGGCGCCGCAGACACCCGCAACACCAGTCGTCCACAAGCCTCGGCCACCAGGGGCGAGCAAGCCCGAAACCATCCCCTGCCGGTGACCGCACCCGACTCACGGCACGCACCGTCCCCGCCAGGCCGATCGCCCGCACCACCAGCTGACGGTCCGAAGCACCTCCACCAGCCAACTCCCGCGCGTCACCGGCAGTTCGCGCGCCGCTCCTCGAAAGGGTCGAACAACCATGCCCCGCCACACCCTCCCGGCCCCACGGTCGGGACCTCACCCGACCGGGTGGCACCCGCGGATCCTCGACCACCGCGCGGAAAGGTCCGCACCACCTTCACGCACCGGGCCGCGACCTCGGAGCGCCGCACCGCTTTGACCTCGACGCCGCCGAACTCCGAAATTCCGTCGAACGAGACCTGAAACGATTCGCCGGTGTCGAACGATCGAGAGGATGGCGACGACTAAGCTGCCGATGCCGGGCGACCGGCACGGTCGGCGCGGTCCGTCGGCGCGGGCCCTCGTAGCTCAGCTGGATAGAGCAAGAGCCTTCTAATCTCTAGGTCGCAGGTTCGAGTCCTGCCGGGGGCGCCACCAGGGAAGACGTCGTGCGCGAGCGCGCACGACGTCCACCACGCGAAGTGACCGGCCACACACCGCCCCTTCTCGGCCGTGCTCCCACTGTGGACGGTCACCGTTTTCGTTCCCGGTTGCCTGAGCCCGGAAGTCGCACCCCGTGTGCGTCCAGGTGGCCCAACGCTCCCCGGCCGAACCCATCCGAGACAACCTTGTTACCTGACCGGCTCGGTGGTTGCTCGCGCCCTTCCGCAGCCGAACCGTCACGCCGAGCGATCAGGCCGACGCCCACTGGGCAAGCCGAAGACGACCGATCGAGCGAAAGCAGAAAGGAAGACGCTCACGGTGAACCAGGAATCACCAGGCGGCCGCCACCGCCGGCGAAGGGAGAACGCCATCACCCGCACGGCCTTCGACGAAGCCCGCTGCGCAGGCTTGGTCCGACGCCACCTGACGAAGCTCCGGTACCTGGCCGAGCGCACCCCGCCCACCGCCGAACCCGACCCCCGAACGCCCGGGCCGGCAACAGAGGGCCCGCACTCCACATCGGACGCCGCCTGAGGCGTGCCCGGCGGCCACTGGCCCCGTCTGGACGCACCTTGCCATGGCCACGCCCCGGGGTGGCAGCTTCGGGCACGCGGGCCGGCAGTTCGGGATAGGGGACTCGACCACCGGAGCCGGTGGTCACGTCTCCCGCTTGCACCGGCCAGAGCCTGCCGAGGGCGGCACAGTCGAGTCGGGCAGGCTTCCCGCACGCGGTAGGCGAGCGCGAAGCGGTCAAGTCCGGCAGCGCTCCCCCTAGCACGGCGGGTGAGCGCGGTGCGGTCCACCAGCAGGCTTCCCCGGTGCGCCAGGCGAGCGCGGTGCGGTCGAGTCCAGCAGGCCTCCCCAGCGCGGCCGACGAGCGCGAAAAGGTCAAGTCCAGCAGCCACCCTTGGCGCAGCCGACGAGCGCGAAAAGGTCAAGTCCAGCAGCCACCCTTGGCGCAGCCGACGAGCGCGAAACGGTCAAGTCCAGCAGCTATCCCTGGCGCGGCAGGCGAGCGTGCGGGTGCGCGTGGACCGCGCGGTCCACGTCCCCTAAGCCGCGCGTAATCCCTCGGCCGCTGCGGCTCCTGCGGCTCGGCCTGGGAGCAGGCCCTCGCCGTGCAGCCAGCGGATCGTGTCGACGAGGGTCTCCCCCAGTGGCCGGCCCGGGCTGCCGGGTACCTGGGCCGCGCAGGCGCACGTGTAGATCGCGCCGTACTCGGCCGGGATGTGCCAGGGCCATGCCCGCTGGAGCCAGCCCGTCAGCACGCCCAGCGGCAGCATCGCCCGGGCCGGGAGATGGATCGCGGGCAGCTTCCGGCCCGTCACCTCCCGCAGCGTGGCCACGAACTCACGGGTGCTCACGTACCGCCCGGGACCGAAGTGGCGGCCGCCCGCCGGGGCGGTGCCCGTGATCAAGGCCGCATGGAGGGCCGCTGTGTCACGGACGTCGCCCATCGGGAGACCGCCCGTCGGCCAGATCGGCATCAGGTGGCGCAATGTGTTGCGCAGCCGCGTCACCTGGTCACCCACCTTGGGGTCGTGGGGGCCCAGCAGCGCCGGTGGGTAGGTGATCGTCACGGGGACTCCCGCCGCCTGGTAGGCGCGGGCCATCGATTCCGCCGCGGCCTTCGCCGCCAGGTACCGCTCGCGCGGACGGCCGACCGGGGAGTCCGGGCCGAGGACCCTGTCCGGGGACGGCAGCAGCGCTCCGAAGCTGGACACGTACACGATCCGGCCGGTTCCGGCCCGGCGCGCCGTTTCCAGGACCTGCTCGGTGCCGGCCACGTTCGTCCGGGCCAGTTCGCGGTGCGCGCGGCTGTCGAACGAGTACACCGATGCCGCGTGCAGCACGGCGTCCGTTCCGCGGATCAGGCGGTCCACGCTGAAGCGGTCCAGGACGTTGCCGGTGACGACGTCCACCGCGCCCGCGTCCACGCCCAGGGGCGTCAGCGCACGCTCCACTGCGAACTCGTCGCGGACGAGGAGGCGGACGCGGTGGCCCGCCCGCAGCACGGCCGCCGCCGAGTGGGCGCCCACGTATCCCGTGCCGCCCGTGATGCCTACCAACATCGGACCTCCAGGAAAGCGGAACGGGGCCACCACCCACACGTGCGGGCGGCGGCCCCGTCTCGACCGGGACTAGATGTACAGCGTGTTGGGCTCCAGGCCGCACAGAACTCGGCCGTACAGCTCGAAGTTCGTGTTCGGGTGCATCAGCGCGTGCTGGTTGACCGCGAGGATGTCGCGGTGGATGCGCTGGATCGGGATTCCCTTGTAGATGGACGACCCGCCGCTCGCGTTGGCGAGGATCCCGATGGACTCCTTGGCCAGCTGGATCACGCTGCCGACGTCGGCGCGCGTGCGGGCCCGCTCCTCCAGCTTCCACTCGGTGCCCTCTTCGCCCTTGCGGTCCACGAGCTCGCCCGCGCGCCAGGCGTGGAACTCGGCCTGGTCGAGCTTGAGCGTCGCCTCGGCCACCTGGAAGTGGGTGATCGGGGCCTCGCGCTGGCTGTCGTAGTTCGTGTACGTGATCTTGCGTTCGGGCAGGCGGTCCAGGAAGACGTCCATGGCGCCCTTGGCCATGCCGACGATCGCGCCCGTCGAGGTCGCCGCCGCGACCGGCATCAGCGGGGGGCGGTAGATCGGGGAGTCGGCGTTGCGCTTGGACGCGCCCTGGCCGGACAGCACCACCGGCAGCGGGAGCACCCGCTCCTGCGGGACGAACAGGTCCTTTGCGAAGGTGCTGACGCTGCCGGTGCCCCGCAGTCCCGCGGTGTCCCAGTCGTCCAGGACCAGCAGGTCCGACATCGGCACGAGCGCCGTCACCGGGTACGGCTCGCCGTCCGCCGGGATGAGGATCGCGATGATCTCCTGCCAGTGCGCGTGGTGGGCACCGCTGATGAAGCCCCACTTGCCGTTCACGACGATGCCACCGTCGACCGGCGTCGCCATCGCGGTCGGGCTCAGCGTGCCGCAGACACGTGTGTCCGGGGTCGAGAACACCTCTTCCTGGACCTCGTCCGGGAACTGGCTCGCCATCCAGGTCGGGATCCAGTACACCGACGCGACCCAGGCGGTGGAACCGCAGCCGCGGCCGAGCTCGGTGGCGACCTCGGTGATCGTCCGAGTGTCCGCTTCGTACCCGCCGAACTGCTTGGGGCGCCGCAGCTTGAAGACCCCGGCGTCGGCCAGCGCCTCGATCGTCTCCTCAGGCAGGCGCCGGTTGTCCTCGGCCGACGCCGCGCGGCTGCGCAGCGACGGGATCAGGTCCGACACCTTGCGCACGATTTCCTCGCGCGTCGGGATCGTGGTGGCCAAGATATCCTCCAAAGGAAGCGGACGAAAAAGAACACCAGTCGCGCGAAACCGGGCCGGCGTCCGGAAACTTCCCTTCCAGGCTGCACTCGGGAAGCCCGGTCGCGCATCTCCTCGTTTGCGCCGGGCCCGCCCGGGTCGCCGTCGACGCATCTTTTCCGCTTGTCAGCAAACGAAAACAACCGATCAGGTCGTGCTGCGAAACCTGAGAAAGGGCTTTCTTCGCCGGAAGCGCGTCACGCGGCGTTCAAGGGACGCCCGGGAGCGGCCAGGGCCGCCACGTCGGCGGCCACGTCGGCCAGGGACGGCTGCGCGGCGATCTCCGTGGCGATCGCGGCCGCGGCCTGCCGGAACGCCTGCTGCCCGAGCAGTTCGGCGCAGCGGTCGGCCACCACGTCCGCCCGCCTCGCCCGGCGGCAGGCTCAGGCCGGCGCCCGCCGACACGACGGCCGCGGCGTTGTCCAGCTGGTCGTCGAACGACGGCAGCACCAGCTGGGGCGTGCCACCCCGAGAGCCGTCAGGGAAGTGCCCTGGCCGCCGTGGTGGACGGCGACGTCACACGCCCTCAGCACGTGGGACAGCGGCAACCGGCCGACGTGGGTCGCCACGGCGGGCCGCGGTGGCCGGCCGGCGACGACCTCGTCCTCGGCCGCCACCACCACCTCCACGTCGAGCCGGGCGAGCGCGTGCAGCAGGGGGATGACGGTCTCCGCCACCCCGCCGGGGCCGAGCCGGGGCAGCACGGTGCCCAGGGTGAGGCAGATCCGTGGCCGCTTCTTCGGCTGCCACACCCAGGCCGGCACCCGGGGCCTGGCCGGCGTAGGGCACGGTGCGCATCCGACGCCGGCGCACGGCGTGCGAGCGGCGCAGGCTCGGCGGCCACGGGTTCAGCACCGTCGCGGGCGACGGCGCGGCGGACACGCTCAGGCGGGCCAGGTGCGGGCCGAGCTCATCCGCCGCCGCGAGGCGGCACTCGCGCAACAGCGGGATACCCCACTGCAGTTCCACCAGCGGCACGCCGAACGCCGCGGCGGCCACCGGGCCGGCCGCTTCCGCCCGCTCGCTCGGCACCAGGTCCGGCCGCCATGAGTCCACAATGGACAGCAGGCCCGGCAGGTTTCCCGCGGCGTTGCGGCCGAACACCCGTCCGTTGCCGTAGCGCCGTGCGGGCAGGCCGTCGGTCGCGAACCCGGCGAAGTCCGCCGCGGGGCCGCACGAGACGGCGGCGAGCCCCGCCCACAGCACCTCGGGGACGAAGTCGTCGGCGACGACCGGAACCGGTGGCGCACCGGCACATCTCCGCGGCTGCCGCGCACTCGCAACGCCGGAGACGCGCACGTCCCACCGTCACGGCTCAGCCGGCGCTGCGGGTCCGCCACGCCGGCGACTGCCGGCCCAGCACGGCGGCGAGGTCTTCCAGGGAGCTCTGCAGGATCCGCAGGTCTTCGGCGACGAGGGCCTGCGGGCCGTCGCAGAGTGCCTGCTCCGGGTGGGGGTGGCAGTCGACGAGCACGCCGTCCGCGCCGACCGCGACCGCCGCGCGCGAAAGGGGCAGCACGAGGTCGCGCCGCCCGCCGGAGTGCGACGGGTCGACCATCACCGGCAAGTGCGAAAGCCGCTGGACCACGGGCACGGCGGAGATGTCGAGGGTGTTGCGGGTCGCGGTCTCGAACGTGCGGATCCCCCGCTCGCACAGCACGATGTCGAGGTTGCCGCGCTGGGCGATGTATTCGGCGGCCATCAGCCATTCCTCGATGCTCGCGCTCATGCCGCGCTTGAGCAGCACCGGCTTGCCGGCCTCGCCGACCGCCTGCAGCAGCCCGAAGTTCTGCATGTTCCGGGTGCCGATCTGCAGCATGTCCGCGTACCGGGCGACCATCGGGACGTCGTGCGCGGAGACCACCTCGGTGACCACCGGGAGACCGGTCTCGGCCCGCACGTCGGCCAGGATCTTCAACCCCAGCTCGCCGAGGCCCTGGAAGGCGTAGGGCGACGTGCGCGGCTTGAACGCCCCGCCGCGCAACAAGGTCGCGCCCGCGGCCTGCGCCATCCGCGCCGCCTCGAGCGTCTGCTCCGGGGTCTCCACCGCGCACGGCCCGGCGATCAGGGTCACCGTGTCCGGCCCGATCGGCACGCCGCGGACGTACACTGTGGACCGTTGCGGGTGGTGCTCCAGGCTCACCAGCTTGAACTTGGCGGAGATGCGGGTGACGCTGTGGACGCCCGGCATCGCGCCGATGTTGAGCGTTTCGAAGCGGTGGACGTCGCCGACGAGCCCGACGACCACCCGGCTCACGCCGCGGCTGACGAAGGCTTCGCCGCCCGCGGCCGCCACCCGGTCGACGATTTCCTCGACGTCATTTTCCGTGGCATCGGCAGCCATCACGACAACCATGATTCCGCACCTTCCGCCGGCCGCGACCACCGTGTCGGTGGCCCGAGGAACCGAGCATCCGGCAGGGCGGCCGCTAGCTGCGTCTCCACGGTTGCGCACCCGCCGTCGTGCTCGATTCCGGCGGCACGCGGCTCAGCTCTCCGCGGCGAGCACCTTCCCCAAGCCCGCGTAGCCGACTTCGTGCAGCCGCCGGCCCGACACCTCGGCGTAGGCCGCGTCGGCGCGCAGCCCCACGCCCTCGACCATCCGGTTCATGAAGTTGAACAGCGCGCACACCAGCACCGCGTCGTGCAGCGCGCGCTCGTCCCAGCCGGCGGCGAACACGGCTTCGGCGTCGGCCTCGGTGACCTTGGCCGGCGTGCGGGTCAGCTTGCGGGCGTAGGCGAGCACCGGCTTCATCTTGTCGTCCACGGGCGCGGACTCGAGGTCCCGCACCGCGGCGGCGAGCAGCCCTTCGGGGACGCCGAACGCCTCCGCGGTGACCGTGTGGATGCCGTGGCAGTAGTCGCAGCCGTTGAGGCCCGAGACGTACGCCGCGATCAGCTCCCGCTCCCCCGGGGTGAAGGGGGACTCGGCCCGCATCACCTGCTCGTGCAGGTCCAGCAGCGGACCGGCGGGGCCGGGGTAGGCCCGGAACACGTCCAGCAGCGCGGTCTCAGCCGGCAGGGCCCTCAAGTAGGACATCGGGTTCTCCTCGTTCGTCGGCGAGCCGGTCGACCTCCCGGCGGCGCAGCGTGCAGGCGGTCAGGTAGCTGATGGAGGCCGGTCCGGCGTCGGGGACGGCGGCGGCGACGTGTGCGGCGGTTTCGGCCCAGGCGCGCCGCGGGGAAGCCGGGTTCACCGCGACGGGCAGGCTCCCGATGGCCACCCGGACCGCGCGCCAGCGGTCCCGCCCGGCGGCGATCAGGCCGGCGTAACCGGGCGCGGCCACCTCGTGCCGGGCCTGGTCGACCGCCTGGGTGACCAGGGCCGGGTCGTCGGCGAGCCGGGCGAACCCGACGCCGGCCAGCAGCCGCTCCGCGTCGAGGCCGAGCAGGATGACGCCCACCTCGGTGGCGTCCGGGTCGTCGATCGAGGGCAGCGCGAACCGGAGGTCATCGGACACCGGCCACCACCGGGACGCGGCCGTGGCGCAGGCTGTGCGCGATCGACGCGGCCACCCGCGCGGTCGCCACCCGGTGGCCGTCGATGTTGCGCGCGGCCGGGCCGAACACCAGGCCGGCCGCCGCGCCCACCACCGACACGCGCGAGGCGCGGGTGTAGCGGAGCGTCCGCTCGTCCAGGTCCGGCCAGCCGTCGCGCTCGCCCACGACCTCGGACGGCAGCAGACCGCTGCCGATCGACGGGGTCGTACCCAGCGCCAGCACGGCGGTGTCGGCCTTGACCGTCCGCCCGCTCTCCAGCCGGAACACCACGCCTTCGTCGACTTCCTTGACCGATTCGCCGCGGTGCACGACCAGCTGCCCGTCGGCTTCGGCCTGCTGGAGCAGGGGCCGGAACTCGAACATGATGGAGGCCCGCCGGAACCGGCGCATCAGGTCCAGCCGCCCGTCCCGGTCGACGCCGTCGAAGCGCGCCCGGCCCTCCGGGCGGAAGAACGACGAGTTGACGTCGGCGCACTGGTAGTGCTCGCCGGCCTCCCGGACCACCCAGTGCACCTGCCGGCCCGCTTCGAGCGCACCGGCGATCAGGTGCGCCGCGGTGAGCCCGGCGCCGACCACGACCTGGCTCTGTCCGCCCGGTGCCGCCGGTTCGTCCCAGTAGGAGACTCCGGCCGGCGGGCGGCCGCCACCCCACCAGGCGTCGGGCGCCGGGCGTCGTTCCTCGCCGAGGCAGAGCACGGCGTGGCGGGCGGTCACGGTGAACCGGTTCGCGCGCACGGTCACCGCCTCATCGGTCGGCAGCACTTCGCGCACCGACCCCGGCCAGGTGTTCTCCGCGACGTGATGGCTCGTGGCCAGGTGCTCGCAGTAGGCCTCGAAGACGTCCACCGGCACGACCGAGCGGTGCCCCGCCTGGGCCATCCGGATTTCGCGGCGCTCGGTGGCCGTCAGCCGCGCCCAGTGCAGCCGCGCGAAGTCCAGCAGCTCGCAGTCGCGGTACCCCTCGACGCCGGGGTGGTGCTCGTACGGCGAGCGGAGCACCCGCTGGCCGAGCCGGTCGATCCGGTCGAAGAACCGGCCGCACGGACGGCCGTCCCGGTCGACGAGCACGACGTCGCGCACGCCGTGGTGCCACAGCGCGGAAGCGACCGCGAGCCCGGCCGGGCCCGCGCCGACGATGACGACTTCGGCGGAGTTCGCCGGCCCCCCGACGCGGTCGCGGGCGGACGGCCGCGGCAGCCGCGGCCAGTCCCGCCCGCGTGGCGACTCGAGCAGGTGCGGCTCCGGCACGAACTTGATCACGACGCACCCACCGCGGCCGCGGCCGAGCTCAACCGACGACGGTGATCGGCACGATCAGCTCGATCACCGGACGCTGCTGCATCCCGTCGCTGACCAGCTGGTTCAGCGCCGTCTCCGACTGCTCGGCGCTGTCGGTGGCGATCGGGCTGTACCGCGAGTAGAAGTAGCCCGGCTTGCGACCGCTCGTCTCCATCGAGTACATCTTGAGCACCGCTTCGCCCGGGCGGACCTCACCGTCGTAGAAGGTGAGCCGCCGCTGGTCCGGCGTCATGAAGCTCTTCGCGAACTGCGGGGACATCACCGCGGCGCCGGCGTCCTCGACGAACGTCGAGTCCTCGTCGAGCACCGCCTGCATGGCCACCCAGGTGCGGTCGGTCAGGTTCGTCTCGGCCTTGATCACCTGCCAGCGGCCCGGCTCCGGGAGGGTGACGCTGATCGAGACGTCGTGGTCGGTCGTGTCGATGGCACCGGTGATCATCAGGACGCGGCGGCCGAGATCGGCCGTACCGGTCATCTGGATGTCACGGGCCCGCACTCGGCCGTGCACGTCCAGTCCGGGCAACTCGGGTGACGACATGGTCCGTCCTCCTTTTTACCAAGGATCCCCAGAATGCGGACCGACCGCAAACACGAAAAGGCTTTCACACGCCGAGAGACGCTGTCAAGGTGAGGAATACACCCGCAATGCGTGCCGACCGCCCACCGGACGGCGCCCGGCACTAGGCCATTCGGCCTAGGCGCCGTCCGGGCTACTGGGCTCCTCCAGCGGCGGCCCGACCTCGCTGCCGAGACCTGCGGCTTCGCCGTCCGGCAGGCCGACGTAGCGAATCGCGAACGAGGAGTCCGCGCGCTGCAACAGGACCTTCAGCACCAGATCGGGTTTCACCACGACGACGAAAATCCCCCGATCCGCGGGGTCGCCGAAAATATCGTAAATGAGGAATGCGGAACCGTCACTGATCGCGAACAAAGCTTCGTACATGACATTTCGACGAGCCTGCGTCGCCGATTCGGCCCATTTGTCGAGCAGTTCGATTCCCTCGATGAGCTGGAGGCGCATCGCCATCCGCCGGCCTCCCAACCAACGTCCGCGGGGTACCCGAGACGGGTCGCGGGCCCCGGCCCGTGGCGGGCCCTGGTGACACTTCGGCCCAAACAGCTTCCAGTCTCCCCCGGGACACGCGCCGGGCACATCTCCGATCTTGCGCTGCGGCGCCCGGGCGGCCCGCACTGCGGAAGACGTGGGCGGGCGGCGATCGGTGCGAACGTGGACGAGTGACCGGGAAGCCGCGCCGTCCGGCCGGTTTCCCGTGCCCGCCGCCGTCCCGCCGTTCGCCCGAAAGGAAGCGCCATGACGACCACCGAGGTGCCGGCCGCCGACCAGGCGGCCATCGGAGTGATCCCCCAGCGGCTCCTCGCGGCCTGGGCGCACCAGGACGCCGCGTCGATCGCCGACCTGTTCACCGAGGACGGCACGCTGATCCTGCCCGGCGTCTTCCGCCAGGGCCGCCAGGACATCAAGGAGTACTTCGCCGAGGCCTTCGAGGGCCCGTACGCCGGCACCCAGGTCGTCGGCAAGCCGATCGGCCTGCGCTTCCTCGGCCCCGACGTCGCGCTGCTGCTGTCGTCCGGCGGTGTGCTCGCCGCCGGTGAGACCGAGGTGTCGGCCGCGCAGGCGATCCGCTCCTCCTGGCTGGCCGTGCGGACCGAGGGCCAGTGGCGGCTCGCGGCCTACCAGAACAGCACCTCGAAGCAGGGCCTGCCCACGCCCGGCTCGACCACTCCGACGGCATGACCGCCGGCCCCCGCCGCGTCCCCCCGGGACCACCGCGCCGGGCCGCCCCCGGCATCCTGCGCAAGCTCCGCTCGGACCGGATCGGCCTGATGAGCGAGGCCGTCCGCGAATACGGCGACGCGGTGCGGGTGTCGATCGGCCCGAAGACGCTCTACATCTTCAACCACCCCGACCACGCCAAGCACGTGCTCGCGGACAACGCGGCCAACTACCACAAGGGCATCGGCTACACCGAGGCCAAGCGGGCGCTGGGCGACGGGCTGCTGACGTCGGAAGGCGCGCTGTGGAAGGAACAGCGGCGCACCATCCAGCCGGTGTTCCAGCACAAGCGGATCGCCGCGCAGGCCGACGTGATCATCGACGAGGCCCTCAGCCTGGTCGAGCGCCTCACCGCCCACCGGGACTCCGGCGCGCCGGTGGACGTGCTGACCGAGGTCACCGCGCTCACCCTGGGCGTGCTCGGCAGCACCCTGCTCGACACCGACCTCGGCGCGTTCGACGCCGTCGAGCACTCCTTCGAGGCCGTGCAGGACCAGGCCATGTTCGAGATGGAGACCCTGGGCATGGTGCCGCGGTGGCTCCCGCTCAAGGGACAGCGGGCGTTCCGCGCGGGCCGCGACCACCTCCAGCACGTCGTCGGGCTCCTCGTGGAGCAGCGGAAGGCCCAGCCATCCGCGACCGGCGACGACGTGCTGACCCGGCTCATCGCCTCCACCGCCAAGGAAACCGACAAACGGGTCGCCGACCGCCGCATGCGCGACGAGCTGGTGACGCTGCTGCTGGCCGGGCACGAGACGACGGCCAGCACCGTCGGCTGGACGCTGGACCTGGTGAGCAGGCACCCGGAGGTCCGGGAGCGGCTGCACGAGGAGGCGGTGGCGGTCTACGGCGACCGTCGCCCGGCCTACGAGGACCTGACCCGGCTGCGCTACACGCACATGGTGCTGCAGGAGGCCATGCGGCTGTTCCCGCCGGTGTGGATCCTGCCGCGCCGGGCGCTGGCCGACGACGAGGTCGGCGGGTACCACGTGCCCGCGGGCTCGGAAGTGCTGATCTGCCCGTACATCCTGCACCGGCACCCGCGGTACTGGCCGGAGCCGGACCGGTTCCTCCCGGAGCGGTTCGACCCGGACGTGACGTCGGATCGCCCGCGCTACGCGCACATCCCGTTCGGCGCCGGTCCCCGGTTCTGCGTCGGCAACCACCTGGGGATGATGGAGGCCACCTTCATCATCTCCACGCTGATGCGCGACCTGCGGTTCGACACCGTGCCCGGGTTCGCGGTCAAGCCGGAGCCGATGATGTCGCTGCGCCTCGGCGGCGGGCTGCCCCTGACCGTCCACTCGTTCCCGGACCGCGGCCGTGCCGCGGCCTGACCGCCGGACATCGCGAAAGTGAGTGAACATGACTGAGCAGGCGGAGAACGGCTACGGCCGGCCCGAAGACCACCCGAAGGCGGCGGAGTTCGCGAAGCTGCGAGCCGCCATCGCCGACGAGGGCGTCCGGGAGCACTTCCCGTTCCGCTTCCTGGCGGCCAACGAGACGTTCGCCCGCCTCGTCGACGCGACCGCCCACCGGATCCTCTCCGCGATCGGCGCCCTGCCGACCGCCTCCGGAACCTCGGTCCCGCAGGCCAAGCAGGAGCTGTCGATCCCGTGGCGCCGGACGATCCCGTTGCACTTCCTGTACGAGAAGCTGTCGGACTCGGGGATCTTCGCCCGGGAAGGCGGCCGGTACGTGCCCGGCACGGTGCCCGTCCCGTCGTTCGACGACGTCGCCGCCGAGCTCGCCGCGCGCGAGCCGGGTGCCGCCGTCGCCGTCGAGATCCTGCGGACGCTCATCGACGAGGCGAAGACGTTCTTCGCCGGCGAAGCGACCGGCGACGAGATCCTCTTCGCCCCCGCTCAGCTTCCGTTGTGGCTGAAGTACTTCTCGAACGACAACCTGCTGTACTCCATCAACAACAAGGTCGGCGCGGAGGCGCTGAGCCGCCTCGTGCCGGCGGCGGGCGGCCCGTTCGAGATCCTCGAGATCGGCGGCGGCTGCGGCAGCGGCGCCGAGCAGGTGCTCCGCACGCTCGGCTCCGACGTCACGCGCTACCGGTTCACCGAGGTCGCCGAGACGTTCGCCCGGCACGGCGAGAAGGCAGCCGCGGCGGCCGCTTCGCCGACGACGACGGTCGAGTCGGCCCGCATCGACATGACGCTGCCCTGGGCGGCGCAAGGGGTCGAGCCCGGCACGTTCGACGCCGTGTACGCGGTCAACTGCTTCCACGTGGCGCCCGACCTCGACTTCGTCGTCGCCGAGGCGGCGAAGGCGCTGAAGCCGGGCGGCGCGGTCGTGGTGTCCGAATGCGTGCGGCCGACGAAGCTCGCCCGCCCCATCCACGCCGAGATCATCTTCGACTTCCTCGACAGCTTCACCGACGTCATCACCGACCCGGTGAAGCGCCCGACACACGGCTTCCTGACCCCGGCCGCCTGGCGGGCCACGTTCGAGGCGGCCGGGCTCGGTGACGTGACGGTCCTGCCCGACGTGGACACCATCGCCGAGCAGTACCCGGACTTCGTGGTCGGCGCCGTGATCGCCCGAGCGAGCACCCGGTGATCGGCGCCCTGGTCCGCTTCGCCGTGCGCAAGTCCCTGCGCGACACCCGGTACGTCGAAGTGGTGCCCCGGCGCCGGGCTCGCGGCCTGGTCGCCACGGTCTACCAGCAGGTGGAGCGGGACTTCGGGATGCTCGCCCCGCCGACGGCGCTGCACTCCGCGGCGCCGGAGTCGATGGCCGCGGCCTGGCTGATCCTGCGGGAGACGCTGCTGGTGCCCGGCCCGGCCGGGCGGGCGGCCAAGGAGGCGGTGGCCACCGGGGTGTCGGCGGCCAACAGCTGCCCGTACTGCGTGGACGTGCACGGCATGACGCTCGCCGCGATCCCGGACGGCCCCGGCGAGTCCGGCGGCTCCGGCCGGGAGGCGCTCGAAGCGTGGGCGCGCGCGTCCGCGACGACGACGGCGCCCGCGCCGCCGTTCCCGCCCGCGCACGCGCCCGAGCTGATCGGCGTCGCCGTGGCGTTCCAGTACTACAACCGCATGGTGAACGTGTACCTCCGGGATTCGCCGTTCCCCGCGCACGTCCCCGAGTCCGCCAAGCCGCAGGCGCGGCGGGTGCTCGGCGGCGTGCTGCGGCCCCCGGCGACGTCGGGACCGCGGCCGGGAGCGTCACTGGAGCTGCTCCCGGCCGCTCCGGCGCCGGCGGACCTGGGCTGGGCGCAAGGGAACCCGGTCATCGCCGACGCGTTCGCCCGCGCCTACGCCGCGGCCGAAGCGGCGGGTGCCCGGTCGGTTCCCGACGGCGTCCGCACGCTGGTGCGGGACCGGCTGGCCGCCTGGGACGGGCAGGCACCGGGACTCAGCCGGGCCTGGCTCGACGAGGCGGTCGCCGGGCTCGCCGAGCCCGACCGGCCCGCCGGCCGGCTGGCCCTGGCCACGGCGCTGGCGTCCTACCAGGTCGACGACGGGCTCGTCGACGCGTTCCGCCGCACCGCACCCGGCGACGACACCCTGATCGAGCTGACCGCGTGGGCCGGGATGGCCGCGGCCCGCCGGGTCAGCAGCCTGCTCGCCGGGGCCGTCGCCGACCACGCGTGAACCGGCGGTAGACCGAAGGCCTCCCCACCCGAAAGGGAGGGGAGGCCTTCGTCGTGCCCGGAAACCCACGCTATTTCCGCTCGGTCGCGGTGACGCGCACGGGGGTCTCGTCCGGCTTGGTGCGGCCCGAGACGGGGCGTCGGCGCCAGCGCGGCCGGGCCGGGTGCGCACTGCGAGCACCCGTCACTTTCATAGGGAAAGATGCGTCCGGAGGCCCCCTGGACGCATCTTTCCCTATGAAAGTGACGCGAATCTGTGCAAGTGCGAACGGCATGGCCGGGCCTGCGGTACACGCTGACCCGGGTAGCCCCACGCCGGAAACCCGGGCGGCTACGGCGGGAGATCCCGCCCTGGCCGTCCGGGTTGTCGCCGGACACCACGAAACCCGGCGCCCGCCGATGGCCGGGCCCGGGTTCGTGGTGCGGCTGCCGCCGCGGTGGGAACCGCTTACGCGGCCTCCCCCCGCTGCTGCTCCTCGAGGTCACGCTTCATCTCGGCGACGACGTCCGACCAGACGATGCCCCGGCCGAGCCGCGGCATCGGCCGCACGGTGAGGTCGATCGGCGCTTCCACCGGCTCGACGGACCGCGCCGCGGCAGCGTCCGTGCGACCCGTGTTGTTGGCAGTCATGACTTTCCCTCTCCTTCGTTCGGCCCCGGTACCGCTGCGGGCCGGTGTCCGGTCACGCGGCCCGGCCTTCCACGTCGTGGTAGCCGCCGCTGTAAAAGATGAGCGCGTCCTCGCCGGCGCCTCGGCCGGTGGCGACCACGCGGCCGAGGAAGACCGAATGGTCACCGCCCTCGACGACCTGGGCGAGCTCGCACTCCAGCCAGGCCAGGGCGCCGGTGAACAGCGGCGCCCCGGTCTTCCCGCCCGGCGTCCAGCTGACCGCGTCGAACTGGGCCAGCCCGTCGGGCCGCTTCCAGTCGGCGAAGTACTTCGACACGGCCTGCTGGTCCGAAGCCAGGATGTTCACCGCGAACGAGCCCGCGGCGACGATCGAGCTGTGCATCCGGGCCGCCTTGGCGACGCAGCACAGCACGAGCGGCGGATCCAGCGACACCGACGAGAAGGCGTTCGCCGTCATCCCGTGCGGGTCCGCACCGCCGGCCGTGAGCACCGTGACGCCCGTCGCGAACTGCGCCATCACCTGGCGCAGTGCCGGTTGCGGGCTGAGCCCGCGGCGGGACGGCGACGTCGGCACCCGCAGCGGTGTCCGCTCGGTGGGGCCTGCTCCTGGGTGGCCCATTTAGACTCCCTTGCCGTTACGCGCCGTAGCCGTCGTGTAGGGCGCCAACGCCTCCAGCAGCGCCTCGGGCACCCGGACCGGCACGGTCGCCGAGTTCGGGCCCCGCATGCAGGCGATCCGCTGCCGTCCGCGCGCCACCAACCGCTCGCCGTCCGGGTGCAGGTGGACGTAGTCGAAGGTGAACTGCAGCTGCGTCTGCGTCAGCTCCTCGAGGCGCATCCGGATGGACAGCTCGTCGAAGCCGGTGATCTCGGCGAAGAACTCGCACTCCACCTTGAGCGTGTAGAGCTTGAGGTCCCCGCGGATGTCCGCCAGCACCGCCGGAGCCCGCTCGACGAGGAACATCTCGCGGCACCGGCCCTGCCACCGGACGTAGTTGACGTAGTAGACGTTGCCCACCATGTTGGTCTCTTCGAAGCCGACCGTGTGGCGGAGCTCGTAGTAGCCGGTCATTCTCGGTTCCCCTCTGCGTGGAGGACGGCGAAGACCACCGGGGCCGGCCGGTCGTCGACCGTCGTCGACCAGGTCGCGATCAGGGCGTCGCCGCAGGCGAGCAGCGCCCACCCGTCGGCCTCGACCCGGCGGACCGTGAGGGCCTGGGTCATCCCGCCGGTCTTGCGCACGCACTCCAGCGCGCTCCAGACCCGGGTGTTGGCCACCGTGACCGGTTCGCCGGTGTCCGCGGCCAGCAGCCGGCCGACGGCGACGAGCTCTTCGCCCAGCAGTCCGGTCCAGTCCTCGTCGGTCCGCTCGATCGCACTCTCGATGTCACACGTGAGCTGCCCGGAGCCGGTGACCGCCAGCGTCAGCTGCGCGGTGTGCGACGCGGTCACCTCGAACCCGTCGATCTCCGGCTTGCCGTCGGGTCGGTAGCGCACCTCGACCGGCCGGTCGAGGCTGCGGCTCGCCGCCAGCGCGGTCTGGACGCGCCGCTCGGCGATGCCTTCGCACACGCGGTCCGCGGGGTCCGGCTCCAGCACGACCGCCCGCTGGCCGCCGAGCAGCCGCTCGCACGCCCGCTCGAGGTAGGCCCCGAGCATCGACGGAACCCACGGTCCCGCTCCGTCGCGCTTGCGCACCGCGCGGAGCATCAGCCCTTCCCAGCGTTCGACCAGCGTGCCGTCCGGGTTGCGGACGTCCAGGTCGTAGACGTAGCTGTCCCCGTCCTGGGACCGTTCGCGCGCGTCGAGCAGGACGTACTCGTCGTGCTGCTCGCCCGGTGCGGCCAGGTAGAGCTTCTCGATGCTCTGCGGCAGCAGCGTCGCGTCCGGGATGCAGCACTGGATCGCGTGCATCATCGCGTCCCGGGTGCCCGGGTCGGCCAGCAGCTTGTCCTGCGGCAGGAACGGCGCGAACCACGCCACGTTCGCCGACGTCGAGATCTCGGCGACGGCGTGCCGCGCGCTGGCCCGCCGGTACCCGAGCACGCGCTGGAAGCGCTTGCCCTGGAACAGGACCGAGCCGTACAGCTCGCGGATCGGGTCGACCGGGACCGCGGGCAGCGCGACGTCCCGCAGGGTGGTCTCACCGAGCGACTCCGGACGGGCGAAGTTGAGCCGCCCCCGGAAGTGATCGGCGCTGAAGCCCGTTTCGTCGCTGCGGATCACGACGTCGACGGTGTCGGCGTCCCGGGCGAGCGCGGCCAGCCGGATGGTGGTCGACTTGCCCGGCGAGACGATGATCGGGCGCAGGAACTCGACGTCCTCGAGCACCGGCGTACCGGTGCGCCCGACGGTGGCCGACGCGACCTGGGTCATCGCCTCCATGCCGAGCACGGCCGGGAAGAGCAGCTGGCCGTCGAGCAGGTGGTCGGTCAGGTACGGGTCGCTGCCCGCGGACAGCTCGGCCTCGGTGATCAGCTCGACCCCGGGGTAGTGCACGACCGTCCGGTCGATGAACCGGGTCAGCGGCAGCTCGCGCCGCTGGATCGGCAGGGTCGGCAGCCCGTTCATGCGGCCGCAGATGACGAGCACCGGCGGCGTGGCCGGGTCCGAAAGCAGCCGGCGCAGGATGGTGATGCCCTCGTCGAGCGGGATCGGCGTGATGCCGTCGCGCATCAGGGCGCTGACCACGCCGAGCTTCTCGCCCATGCCGGTGCCGGACCAGACCGACCACTCGAGCGCGATGGCCCGCGCCCGGGGGTGTTCCCGGCCGAAGCGCAGGGTCGCCTCGGTCATCCAGTCGTTGGCCGTGGAGTAGTGCGCCTCACCGCGGAGACCGGCGCGGCCGATGATGCTGCCGAAGGTCACCAGCAGCTTGATGCGGTCCTGGTCGACCGCGTCGAGCACGGCGTTGAGACCGTCGACCTTCGGCGCGATGGTCTTGCGGAAGGCGTCCTCGGTCAGGCTGAACAACGCGGCCGGCTCGTTGCGGCCCGCGCCGTGCATGACGGCGGTGACCGGGCCCAGCTCGGCCTCCACGCGGGCGACGACGCCGGCGATCTGCGCGGCGTCGGTGACGTCGGCCCGCTCGTAGACGTAACGGATGCCCGCCGCCTCCATGCGGTCGAGGTTCTCCAGCAGCTCGGGGTCCGTTTCCGGGTCGCTGCGCCCGAGGAGCGCGAGCTTCGCGCCGGAGTCCTTCGCCAGTGCCAGCGCGCTCTCCGCCGTGATGCCCTTGCCGCCCCCGGTCACCAGCATGACGTCGGTGTGGTCGAGGGTCTCCGGGATGGGCCCGGCCGGCGCGGCAGGCAAGCCGACCAGCCGCGGGACCGTGCGGCCGCCGTCGGCGCCGTAGCGGGCCTCGACGAAGTCCGTCGTCGCGGCCACTTCGGCGACCACCGTCGTCACCGCCCGGTCGATCGCCGCCGGCTCCGCCGGGGTCGGGTCGGCCAGGTCGACGATCGTGGTCTTCGCCGACGGGTCCTCCAGCCGCAGCGTCTTCGCCAGGCCGGAAGCGCCGTAGCCGTGGTGCACCACGACGAACCGCGTGCCGTTGGGGGCGGCCATGAGCGCCCGGCCGGCTTCGAGGAACAGCCCGACGTGCCCGGCGTCGCAGTCGGTGGGCAGGCAGAGCAGCACGCCCTCACCCGCACCGCTGCGGGCGAGTGCCGTCCGCAGCGGCTCGGCGAGCGGGTTGCCCGGGGTGGCGAAGACCTGCCACTGCGCGGACACGGTGCCCGAGGGCAGGTTCGCGGCCGGCAGGCCCGCGGGCAGGTACTCGACCGCGAACGGCCGCACCCACGGGCCGATGCCCGGTGCCTCGCCCTTGCCGGCGGCGTCGGCCGGCTTCGCCGTCTGCGCCAGCTCGTCGATCATCTCGGCGAGGTCGCCGAGGCAGACGGTCGCGAAGTTCGGCATGCCCTCGAGCGCCGGCCGGCCCAGAGCCCGCGTGACGTCGTTGACCAGCTGCCCCACCGTGATCGACGACAGGTGCAGGTCGTCGAGCGGGTGGGTGTCCGCGGTGACCGTCTCCAGCGGCAGCTCGACGCGCTCGGCGGCGAGCTTGCGCAGCAGGTCGAGCGTGGTGCTCTCGGTGTCGGCGGTTTCCGCCTCGGCGGGCCGGGCCCCGGCGGCCGCCTGCTCCGCGGCGAGCTCGGCGTCGATCGCCGGTGCCGCCTCGCAGGGGCTGGCCAGGAACCGGAAGACCCCGTCGGCCGGCAGTTCCCGGACCACACGGCCGGCGAACAGCCGCTCCGGGGTGACCGGGGCGCCCAGCGCGAACGCCGCGCCCAGCACCCGCAGGGCGGCGCCGAGGGAGGCGCTGTCGGTGTCGAAGGCCAGCACCGGCGTCTGCGGCGCGATCTCCTCGAAGAGCCCGGTGAGCACCCGGCCGGGACCGACCTCGATCACCAGGTCGCTGCGCTCGGCGACCTTCACCGCGGCTTCGCGGAACCGGACCGGCTGCACGATCTGCTCGCGCAGCAGCTCCGGCAGGTTCTCCGCCGCGTGCAGGACGTCGCCGCTCACCGTGGAGACGACCGGCCGCTGGAGCCGCTCGAAGGTGAACTCGCCGAGCCGCTCGATCATCGCGGTGGCGGCGGGTTCGACCGCCGGGGAGTGGAACGCGTGCGACACCTTGATCCGGGTCGCGCCGACGCCCTCGGCCTTGGCCTTGGCGACCACCCGGTCGACGGCCGCGATCGGTCCCGAGATCACCGTCTGATGCGGGCCGTTGTAGCCGGCGATGACGACGTCGGCACCCAGCCCGAGCTCCTCGGTCCGGGACGGCGACGCGGCGATGCCCGCCATCGCGCCGGTGCCGGGGCCGACCTCGGTCGCCATCACCCGGCCGCGGATCTTGGCGAGCTCGGCCACCTCGCGCTCGCCGACCGCGCCGGCCCAGTGCAGGGCGGTCAGCTCGCCGAGGCTGTGCCCGGTCGCGGAGCTCGCTTCGACGCCGAAGGCGCGCAGCACCCGCAGCCCGGCGAGGGAGCCGGTGACGATCCGCGGCTGCGCCACCTCGGTGGAGGCCGGGTCGGCGGCGACCGGCAGGGCCACCGCGTCGTAGAGCTCACGGGCGACGTCGAACCGGCGGCGCACCGCGCTGTCCCCGCCACGGCCGGAACCCTGGCCGGGGAACAGGAACCCGATCCGCGGCGCGGTCGGGCGCGAGCTCGCGAAGATGCCGTCGGTGCTCTCGAACACCGAGTCACCGGCTTCGAGCAGTTCGAGCAGCCGGGTCAGCTTGCGCTCGGCCTGCTCGGGGTTCGCGGCGACGACCGCGGCCCGGACCGGCTTGCCCGACAGCTCGCCGGCGAGACCGCCGGCCAGGTCGGTCAGCTCGGCGAAGGACAGCTTCGGCACCACTTCGAGCAGGGCGGCGAGCCGCCCGCGCAGGGTGGCGACGTCGTCGGCGTCGAACAGCAGCAGCTCGGCGTCCTGCCGGCCGGCGACCAGGGTGCGGGAACGCTCGTCGAGCTCGTCGCGGCGGGGGGCGTGCGGCCCCTCGGCCACGGTGACGTGCGAGTTGATCCCGCCGAACCCCATCGCGGACACGCCGGCGCGCACCGGGCGGTCGGCCGGCCACAGCTCGGCCTCGCTCGGCACGTACATCCGCGCCGCGTCGCCGGTCAGCGACTCGTGCGGGTCGAAGTGCCCGGTGCCCGGCGGGATGACCTGGTGGTAGACGGCCAGGGTGGCCTTGATCAGCCCGGCCACGCCGGCCGCGGCCTTCGTGTGCCCGATGTTGCCCTTGATCGTGGACAGCGCCGCCGGCTTGGCCAGCGGGTCGGCGTCCCGGCGGGCGGTGGACAGCGCCTCGATCTCGGTGGCGTCGCCCAGCGCGGTGCCGGTGCCGTGGCCTTCGAAGTAGGACACGGTTTCGACGCCGTAGCCGGCCCGGTTGTAGGCGCGCGTCAGCGCGAGCCGGTGCCCGGCGGCCTCCGGCCGCGTGATGCCGCCCTTGCCGTCGGAGGACACGCCCCACCCGGTGACCGAGGCGTAGATCCGCTTGCCCTGCTCGATCGCGTCGCTTTCGCGCATCAGCACGAGCATGCCCGAGCCTTCGCCGGGCCAGAAGCCGTTGGAGTCGGCGTCGTAGACCTTCATGTCGCGCTTGGCCAGCGCGCCGGTCTTCGCGAAGCCGATCACCTCGAACGGGTCGATCGACAGGTCGACGCCGCCGGCGACGGCGACGTCCAGGTCGCCCTGCGCCAGCGCGTTCGCCGCGCTCACCACGGAAAGCAGTGAGGAGGAGCAGGCGCCGTCGACGGTGTACCCGCCGCCGCCGAAGTCGAAGTGGTTGCAGACCCGCCCGGCGATGGTGTTCGCCAGGCCGCCGGCGAGGGTGTCCTCGTTGATCTCCGGGAACGGCGCCTTGTACTGGATTTCCAGCTGGCGCAGGAAATCACCGGTCTCCTCGTCGCCCCAGCCCCGCCCGGCCAGCGCCGCGGCGACCGTGCGCCGGACGTAGGGCCAGCGCAAGCGCATCACGTTGGCGCGGGAGAACTCACCGGTGAGGCTGTTGCCGATGACCACGCCGGTGGCGGGCTTCGACGTGCCTTCGCCTTCGGGGAACCCGGCGTCCGCCAGCGCTTGCGCAGCGACGTCGAGAGCGAGCCAGTGGGTCGTGTCGGTGGCCCGGAACGTGCTCCCGGCGACCTTGTGGGCCACCCGGTCGAACTCGTAGTCCCGCAGCACCGCGGCCTTCTGTGCGTAAAACCGGTCCGGTGCCTTGGGGTCTGGCGAATAGTAGTCTGCCCGATTCATCCGTTCGTCGGGCAGCCTGCGGAACGCCCGGCGACCGGCCAGTACGTTCTCCCAGAGCTCCTCCGGTGAACCCGCGTCCGGGTACCGGAGACCGATACCCACGATCGAAATCCGCTCACCGCTCATGCCACCGCACTCCCACTGGCTACTCGTGCCCCGATTACCGGCCCGGTTCAGCATGACCCGGTGTTCCGGTCGTGTCTTCTTTCTGCATGCCCGCGGTCACCGGGACAGCACCCGGCGACACGCATCCTCGAATTCACCTGAACCGGTACCGCTCAGCGGTCGAACTGGCCCGGCGCCCGGCCTTCGCCGGCCGGTCCGCGGTACGCCTGCGCGATGTCGAGCCAGCCGTCGGCCAGCGCTCCCTCGGCGCGCACGTCGAGGTCGTCGCGGTGCCGGCGGCGGGTGACCAGCAGGCAGAAGTCTTCGGCCGAGCCGGTGATCCGCTCCGGCGAGTCCTCCGGCCCGAACGTCCACACCGCGCCCGAGGGCCCGGTGATCTCGAACCGGAACTCGGTCTCCGGCGGCGTCAGGTTCCGGGCCTGGTAACCGAAGTCCCAGACGCGGACGGCGAACCCGACCAGGTGCCGCAGCCGGTCGGTGCGCACCGGCGCCACGCCGAGCGCGTCGGCGATGTCCTGCCCGTGCCCGAACAGCTCCATCATCCCGGCGCACGCGAGGACGTACGGCGGCAGCGGGTTCACCAGCCACGGCACGAGCTGGTCGCCCGGCACCGCGGCGAGTGCCTTGATCGCGGTGTCCCGCTCGCCGCGCCACTTGGCCAGCAGCACTTCGCCCGGGTCGGTTTCGAACTCCTTCAGCGCGGCCTCGACCGCCGCGTCGAGGCCGCCGGTGAGCGACTTCGTCATGGCGACGAACGCTTCCGGCTGCGCCGAGGCGAAGCCGGCGATGCGCAGGATGAAGGTGAGGTGGGCGATCTGCTCCCGGACCCGCCAGCCCGGCGCGGGCGACGGGGTCTCCCACCCGGTCTCGGTGAGGCCGGCCACGAGCGCGTCGACCTCGGCGGCCTCGGCGGTCAGGTCGGCGAGCACAGCCGTCGTGTCAGTCACGTTGTTCCGTCCTCTCGTTCGGGGTTCAGCTGCCGGCCACGAGGTCCAGTTTGGACACCGCACGCCGGCCGGTGATGGAGCCGTCGGGAGCGGGCGCGCCGTACTTGACGTCGACGCCGCGCTCGTTCAGGGCGCGGACGATGCCGGGCACGGACCGCTCGGCGAGGGCGGCGATCGTCATGGCGGGGTTCACCGTCAGCGCGCCGGGAACCGAAGCGCTGTCGGTGACGAAGATGCCCGCGTGATCGCGCAGCTCGTGGTTCGGGTGCAGCGCGGACGTCGCCGCGTCGTCACCGATGCGGCAGGACGACAGGGGGTGCACGGTGTAGGCGCCCACGACGTCGTTGGTCCACGGCGCGACCTTCGCCAGGCCGTCCTTCTCGATGATGGCCTTGCAGTCGGCGTCGGCCAGGGCCCAGCCGCGCAGGGTGTTCGGCGTCGGGTCGTAGCGCAACGGCCCGCGGCCGAGCATCTGCTGCGAGATCCGGTACGCGTTCCCGGTCGGCGGCGGGGTGCCGAAGACGCCTTCGTTGTCGTCCTCGGTCATCAGGAAGATGGTCAGCCAGCTCGACCACTGCTTGAGGATTTCCTTCTTCTCCGCACCGAACCAGCGCGGCTCCTCGCCACCGGGCGCCTGCGCGAGGATCGTGCCGAGCCCGGGCGGGAAGTACAGCTGCTCCAGCGAGTACCGCTCGTACTCGGGCAGCGAGCCGTCGAGCTTGTCCCAGTTCGCCACGGTCGGGCCCTTGCCGATGTGGTTCGCGGCGTAGGCGGCACCGTCCTCACGGGACAGTCCGAGCACCTCGCGCACGCGGTCCTCGTCGATGATGGCGGTGTTGAGCCGCTCCCCGTTGCCGGAGAAGTACCGGCCGACCCCGTGCGGCATCCGGCCCAGCGACGCCTCGGACCGCTGCAGGATCACCGGCGTCGCCCCCGCACCGGCGGCGATGATGACGACCTTCGCCTCGATCACGCCGGAACCGTTGTGGATGCGGTAGTCCTCTTCGTCGATCAGGTCGTAGTGGACGCGGTAGCCGCCGTCTTCGGTCCGCTCCAGCCGCTCCACCTCGTGCAGCGGCCGGATCTGCGCGCCGTGCGCCAGCGCGGCGGGCAGGTAGTTCGTCAGCATCGAGCGCTTCGCGTCGAACCGGCAGCCCGCCATCTGGAAGTTGCAGTTGGTGCAGCGGCCGGTGTCCACCGCCACCGGGGCCGGGTTCGCCGTACGGCCCGAGTGGTTGCAGGCCGCGGCCCACAGCCCACCCGCGTAGCTGACGTCGTTCCAGTCCTGGCGCGACACCGGGATCGACTCGTCGACCCGGTCGTACCACGGCTCGAGCGAGTCGCGGCTGATCTCCGCCGGCCACATGCGGCGGCCGATGCTGCCCTGGCGGTCGAAGACGAACTTCGGCGCCCGCGGCATCGCGGCGAAGTACACCACGCTCCCGCCGCCGACGCAGTTGCCGCCGAGCACGCTCATCCCGTCGCCGGCGACGAAGTCGAACACCCGGGTGTAGCTCGACCCGAGCATGTAGTCGTGCTCGAAATCGTCCGCGGCCAGCCACGGCCCGCGCTCGAGCACCACGACCTTGGCTCCGCCCGCGGCGAGGTGGTAGGCCGGGATCGACCCCCCGAAGCCGCTGCCGACGATGACGACGTCGGTCTTCTCGATCGCGCTCATGCGGGACTCCCCGAAGGTGTGGTGTCGGGATGCGGCTCGGCCAGCTTGCGGCCGTAGGAGAACTTCGGGAACCGCCACAGGCCGTCGGCGTCCGGCAGCCGGTAGCCCAGCGCGAGCAGGCCGGGGTGCCCGGCCGCCAGCGCCTCGGCGGTGTGCCGGTGCGGGGCGGTGTCGTAGGCCATGTTGCAGAACAGGGCCAGGCTGACCCAGCCCTCCTTCTCCGGGTGACCCGGCTTCGTCAGCCGGGTCACCAGGGCGCGCCGGTGCTCGTACGGCAGCGCGACGAACGGCGGCAGGTCGGAGTCGAGCTCCAGCTCGACCTCACCCGCGTAGGTCTTCGCGTGGTCGTTGAGCGACTGCGCGAGGTACGGCAGGCCGGCGGTGATGCCGGTGGCGTCGTAGTTCAGCAGCTCCAGCGCGCCCGCCTCGACCGCGCCGGCCCCCGGGGACACCCCGGCCACCGCGTGGTCGTCCGGGGAGCGCTTCTCCCCCGGCACGATCGTGTCGGCGTACGCTTCCAGGGTCAGCACCTGGACTTCTTCTTCGCTGGCCACCGGCCTGCCTCCTCACTGTCCGAAGCGGAGTGTTGGGATCACGCCGCGAGCGGCTTCTCGTCACCGGCCGGGACGGGCGGTGCCGCGGTGAGCTTCGCCTTCTGCTCGGCCTGCTCGGCCTCGAACTTGATCCGCGACTTGTTCGAGAAGTGCAGGCCCCACAGGAAGAGCCCGCGGATCAGGCACACCGACGCGGTGGCGAAGAACAACCCGTAGGCGATGTGCGAGGCGGTGAAGAAGCCGTACATCATCGCGACGCCGGCGCCGAAGGCGAACTGTGAAGCCGGCTTCGACGGCGTGGTGCCCGGGTCGGTCACCATGTAGTTCGTGTAGAGCACAAAAGCGATCCCGGTGCCCATCGCCAGCGCGCCCGGGATGGCCGTGCCGAAGAGCACCCCGCGCAGGACGGCCTGGATGACGAAGAACGACAGCCAGCCCCCGATCAGCCACATCCGGCCGGTCAGCAGCGAGTTGAGCACCGTGCCCGAGATCAGGATGACCGCCACGATCAGCCAGCCGATCCAGGTGTCGACCTTCTCCGAGAAGTGGTACGGCGGCGTCATGTTGACCCACGGGAACACCAGCAGCATCACGGTGATGCCGAAGTTCGACGGGTTCATGTAGTGCCGCATCCGGCCGAACACCGGCGCCTGCAGCACCCACTTGGTGCCGACCGCGACGATGACACCGAAGATCATCGCCCAGATGTGGTCGTTGACGTAGGTCAGCATGTTCAGCGCCAGCGCGGTGATGTGCGCCGGGAACAGGAACTCCACCAGGCCCTTGAAGCCGCCGCCGCGGTAGCGGACGGGCCGGTTCGTCACCCGGGCGTTGATGGTCTCCAGCACGATCTCCGTGGTGTAGGAGACCGCCAGGGCGACGAGCGGGTAGAGCCACGGCTGCTCGAACCCGAGCACGGTGTAGCCGAGGATGTTGAAGATCGAGATCGAGATGGCGAAGCGGCGCAGGGCCGTGATGACCTTGTTGGTCCGCTTCGGCGGTGCAGTGTCCACTTTGGTCGTTATGGGCGTCGCCATGACGTCACATCTCTTCCTTCGCCTGGGTACCGAGCTGGTACATGTGGCAGCCCGGTGCGAGCTTCAGGTCCTGTGTGCGCAGCTGCCCGGTGCGGTCCCGCCACTGCAGGTGCACCGCGAGCGGACCGGTGACGTCAGCGCCGAGCCCGATCTGGACGTCGAAGCTGCGGCGGCCGGAGTGCCCGCTGCTGCCGTCGACGCGGCCCACGTACTTCTTGCCGTCCGCCGTGGTCACGGTGGCCTCGGCGCCGATCGCCGGCGAACCGGCCGACGGCAGGGGCCCGGGCGCCACGGGGGCGTCGGTGGTCAGCTTCAGCTGCAGGAACTTGCCGGTCTTCGGGCTGTCGTTGTGGTAGTAGATCGGCTGCTCCCACTGCCGCGCGACGGCGAAGTCGGGCAGGCCGTCGCCGTCCGCGTCGCCGACGCCGATGCCGCGGGTGGGCACCGGGACGGCCAGGCCCAGCTTCGGCGCGAGGTCGACGTAGGTGCCGTCCGCGCGCTTCACGAAGAAGTGCAGCGTCTGATCGCCGGCGAGGTCGTCACCGGGACGGGCGTTCGGCCACCAGAACGGGTTCGACGTCACGCCGTCGTTGGCCACCGCCAGCTCCTGCAGCTGCGGCCAGCGGTTGACCTGGCCCTTGATGAAGCCGGTGGCCTGGGCGATCTGGACGTCACCGCTGTTGTTGAAGTCCTCGATCTTCGGGTCCCAGCCCCAGCCGGACCACGCCGTGCGCGTCTCGCCGCTCTCGTCGTGGAACGGGGCCACGCCCTGCTGCAGCTGGCTGCGCAGGTCCGTGAGGTCCTTGGCGGTGTTCACGAACTGGTAGTTCGACTCTTCGACACCCCACGAGGTGGTGATGTTGCTGACGAAGATGTCGTACAGCCCGTCGTGGTTGAAGTCGCCGAAGTCGACGCCCATGCCCTTGAACGAGTCGTTCCCGAGCACCTTCGACTTCGGGTCGGTGAACCCGCGGACACCGGTGACCTCGCCGAACTCGATGCTGCCCGGCTTGGACTTGTTGTAGAGCAGGTGGTCGTGCCCGAAGTCGTTGGCGATGTAGAGCTCCGGCAGGCCGTCGGCGTCGATGTCGGTGGCGCTCGCGCCCAGCGACCAGCCGGAGCGGGCGTTCGCCGGGATGGCCGTCGAAGAGTCCACGAAGGACACCGACGGGTTCGTCCCCGCGGTGGCCCCGGTCCAGCGGTAGATGAACTTGCCGCCGCCGTTGTTCGCGTGCGACATCGACTGGTTCATCGTGATGCCGCCGTCGGCGTTCGGGTCCAGGACCTTGCTGTCCGGGAAGTAGTTGCCGATGAAGACGTCCACGTGCCCGTCGCCGTCGAAGTCGCCGATGGTGGCCGCGTTGGTGTTCCACAGCGGGCCGTTGTACTTCCCGTCGGGACCGCGCAGGTTGCCCGGCACCAGCTCGGTCGGCTGGAACGCCGCGGGGGAAAGCTTGGTGGCGCCGGCCTTCTGCAGGAACACGACCGGCGTGCGCCCCCAGTAGTAGGCCATGACGTCCATCCGGCCGTCTTCGTTGAAGTCGCCGGGAACGCAGCCCATCGGGGCCATGTAGTCCCACGTCGGCAGCGGCGCCGGGTCGAGCGCGAACGGCGCGTAGCGGTCCTGGCCCTGCCCCGGCACCGGCGTGACCACGACCTGGTCACTGCGCGGGTCGACCAGGCAGATGTCGTTGGCCAGGCCGTCACCGTCGAGGTCGTTCATCGCGATGCCGGCGCCGGTCGAGGACATCCAGGCCGAAATGTGCTCGTACTGCTTGTTCAGCGTCCGGACGTTCTGCGACTTCGCCGCCGCCGGCAGCGCGATCGTCATCGGTGTGAAGTGGAATTGGGCTGCGAGCTGGTCCTGCTCGGCGGCCGAGACGCTCGGCAGGCGCGCGACGAAGAACATCGTCAGCACCAGCGCGATCGCCACGATGCCCGCCAGCTGCCGGCGCAGCCAGCGCGAGGTCGCGGTCATTTGTTCACTCCTCCGTGAGTCAGCACTTCATCGGCGATCCGCTGCCGCCAGGTCTCGAACGCCGGGAGCTCGCCGTCGACGACAGTCGCCGGCCACACCTCCCGGGTGATCGCCGCGGCGCGCTCGGCGGGCAGGCCGCAGATCGCCCGGGTGGCGACCTCGGTCTCCGGGAGCAGCAGACCCGCGGTCACCCGCGCGTCGGCCGCGAACGCACTCCCCTGGGCGAGCTGCCCGCGGTGCTTGCCCGCACGGCGGGCCAGCTCGGTCAGCTCGTCTTCGTTGACGCCGCACGCGTAGGTCGACGCGAGGCCGACCCCGGCGTAGAGGTCACCGTGGCGAGCCGGGTCGAACCCGGCGATGGTCTTCGTCACCAGGTCGACGTCCGTGCCGCAGATGAACCACAGGGCCCGGCCGATGCCCTGGTCGATGGCCCGCAGCGCGTAACCGCTGTACTCCTTGGCCGGCCAGGGAAAGCCCGGCTCCTGGTACTGCTGCCGGACGTACTTCTCGGTCTTGAAGTACGCCTGGTGGAAGCCGTAACCGTCGAGCACCAGCCACCGCAGCAGCGGGTCGAACCGGTCGGCCTTCGGCCAGGCGAAGCGCGGCAGCCGCGCCATCGCCCAGCCCGCGCCGACCAGGATGATGTAGTGCTGCCGCGCTCCGCCCGGACCGGCGATGAAGTCGTCGACGTGCCGCCGGCCGCCGAAAGGCAGCCCGTCGAGCATCGCGTAACCCATTCCCGCGCCCTCGTAGGCGAATCCGCGGAACTGCACCGGAATGCGTTCCAGCCATTCCTCGCACTGCGCGGGGTTGCGGGACTCGACGGCGTGCGCGTAGCCGAGCAGGAATTTCTTCCCCACCGTTTCCAGCAGCTCCTGAGCCTGCGGGCTCTTCTTGTGGAAACCACGCTTGTCCAGCGAGGTCTCCGAGTCGTCCGGTGTCAGGATCCGGCGCCTCAATGCGCGCCAACCGTCGCCCAACGCATTCCCCTTTCGGGCTACGAACATCTTCCGATACTTAAATCAACTGTCACAGATTTCGCTCGGTTCGGTCTACTCCACCCTTGCCGCCGGATTGGCGGGGGCGGATTCAGCTCGCCGCTCGTTGCGCGTCCGGCCGGAATTCCGCCCGGATCGCGGCCCGCCAGAGCTCGTACCGCGGGAGCGGCCCGTCCTCGTCGCCGACCGCCTCCGTCCGGTCGGAGATGGCCTGCAGCTGCCCGACCGGGAGATCGGTGAGCACGCCGGCGGCGAGGTGGGTGTGCGCGGGCACGTACCCGGCGTACGTGCGGGCCTTCACCGCGAACACGACACCGAGCGCGAGCTGGTCGTAGTGCTCCCCCGCGGCCTGGCGCAGCCGGGTCAGCCCGGCCTGGTCGCTGCCGCCGGCGAACGTCGCGGCCAGCCCGACCCCGCTCCACAGGTCCGCCCGGCGGGCCTCGGCGAACCGCCCGACCGCGTCGGCCACGGCGCCGGGGTTCCCGCCGTTGATGAACCACAGCGCGCGGCCGACCCCCTGGTCGAACGCCCGGCCGAAGTACTCCGGACGGCCCGCCCACGGGTAGGGCACCGGGTCCGCCTGCTCGCCCACCCACTTTTCGGTGTCGAAGTAGGCGCGGTCGAAGCCGTAGCCGTCGACGGCGAGCCAGCTCATCACCGGGTGGTAGGCCACCCCGGTCAGCTCGGGCAGGATGTTCTTCCACAGTGGCCGCGGCAGCCGCGCCATGGCGAAGCCGATCCCGATGTAGGTCAGGAAGATGTGCGGGCGCCCCGGCCCCTCCAGCAGCGCGCGGGTGCGGTCGCGGCCGCCGCCCGGCATCGCGTCGAGGATCGTGTAGCCCATCGTCGCGCCTTCGTAGGCGAAGCCGCGCTGTTCGGGCTCGACCAGCGCCAGCCGGCGCTCGATCTCCCACAGCGGCGCACCTTCGATGGCCCATTCGAACCCGCACACGACCGCCTGCGGCACCGCCTCCAGCCGGGCCGTCGCGTCGGTGTGGGTGACCGGGAAGCCGCGTTCGGCGAACCCGACCGAAGCCAGTGAAGGAGCCAGGAACCGCTTCCGAAGGACTCCGATTACGGTGGACATGACGTGGTTGTCCTCTTCTCTTCGGCGGATCAGGCGACGGCGCGCAGGTGCGGGTGCTGGGCGGCGCGCATGCGCTGGGTGAACGGCGACTGCTTCGACGCCAGGGTGATCGCGATCGGCGCGTCGGTCGCGGCCGGCGCGCGCAGCCCCACCCGGCCGGTGGACAGGCCCTCCGCCGTCACGGTCACGGCCGCGTAGCCGATCGAGAAGCGCGGTCCGCCCAGGCCCGGCTGGTGCTTCGCGACGGCGATCGCCGTCCACCGCCCGGCGGGCACGCCGTGGATGGTCAGGTCGCCCGTGCTCATGCCGGCCGAGCCGCCGAAGGCGACCGGACCGCACTGGGGCACCGGGTCGGCGAAGAGCCCGATGAGGGTGTCCGCGGGCGCGGAGTCGCGGGGCATGTCCAGCCGTATCGACAGCACGCCCGTGCCCGACTGCAGCGAAGCGCAGCTGCGCCCGGCCGCGCGCAGCGTCTGCAGTGGCGGAAGCCGTTGCAGCGTCGGCGAAATCGCCACGAGCAGCTCGGCCACCTGCGGCTCGCGGTACTGCGTCGGCGTCAGCCCGACCGCCCGCGAGAACCGGCTGGTGAACGTGCCGACGCTGCTGTAGCCGACGCTGCACACGATGTCGGAGACGTTCAGCGACGTCGTCAGCAGCAGCCGCTTCGCCTCGAACAGGCGCACGGCGGTCAGGAACCGGCCCGGCGTCACCCCGGTGGCGTGGGCGAACATCCGGGAGAAGTGGAACCGGCTGACGAACACCTCGGAGGCCAGGTCCCCGAGCGTGATGGGCTCGTAGTAGCGCTCCTGGATCATGGAAATCGCCTGCAGCACCGCGGGCCGGACCGACTTCTCCACGCGCTCGATGGCCGGTGCCCGGGGCTCATCGTCGAATTCGCTCTCGTATCCGACAGCAGCTATAGACCGCAACATCATGCGTCCAACCTCGAATTCCCCTGATGGCAGTTCTCCTGATGCCCAGGGAAGACGCCGCTGCTTGCAGTTCGATTGACGGGCGGTCGAGGCCTACCAGGCGAAACGCACTCGGCCGGACGGCGTCCGGGGCGGCCACGGGGAATCCACATCGACCGGACTGTGTGGAACGCACGGCGCCGGGGTGCGGAACGCCCGCACGCGTGGAGTGGGCGGTCCCGGCGCGCCCGTGCCTGGTCTGTTCCGGCGACCACCCCGGACGCGGACGACCAGGGTGGGCCGAATGGCGGACCGTGCGAAACGCATACGGCGAACCTGCGTGACGCACGTGAGCACCCGACAAACGCACCTCGACTCTGGTGGGTGCCTCACTGGCCGCCGGTCCGGCTCTCTGTCACATTCAGGGAGAAGCTCGGTGTCGGCCGTCCCGCGACACGAGCCGCACCACTGGGGAGTGCGGGGGCGCACAGAATACGCTGGAGGCCAGTCATGTACTCCGAATCGCCGCCACCGCCGGACGACACCGGGGTGACGTTCACCGTCCTGGGGCCGCTGGAAGTGCTGCGTGGCGGGGTCGACTACGCGCCGACCACGCCCAAGGTGCTCCAGCTGCTCGCCGTGCTCGTGCTGCGCCCGGGCAGGATGGTACACATCGACACCCTGATCCGGGAGCTCTGGTCGGACAACCCGCCGCGAACGGTGCGGACGACCTTGCACACCTACATCTACCACCTCCGCCGGTGCATCGACCAGAACAGGCTGGCCGCCGACGGCGAGAAGATGCTGGCCACCAAGCAGTCCGGCTACACCTTCTACATCGACCCGGCCCGGGTGGACACCCACCGGTTCATCCGGCTGCAGCAGCTCGGCCACGAGCACCAGGACGCCGGCCGGCACGCCGCGGCGGCCGACGCCTACCGGGCGGCGCTCGACCTCTGGTCCGGGCCGCCGCTGGCGAACGTCCACTGTGGACCGGTGCTGTCGGCTTACCGCACGGAACTGCTGGAACAGCGGCGCAGCGTGCTGCACCTGCGGATCGAAGCGGAGATCATCAGCGGCAAGCACCGCGAGCTGATCGGCGAGCTGCGGTCGCTGGCCACCGGCAGCCCGCTGGACGAAGCACTGCACGGCCAGCTGATGCGCGTGCTCGGCCGCAGCGGCCGCCGCTCCGACGCGATGACCGTCTACCGCCGGCTGCGGTCGCGGCTGGCCGGCGAGCTGGGCGTCGAACCGTGTGACGACCTTCAGGTGCTGCACCGCGAGCTGATCTCCGAAGGGGATCACCGCTGACCCACCGCTTTCCCGGCTCCGGCCGTGTCCTTCGCATCGCCCGAGAACGAAGTGAGGAAGTCCGATGTCTGCTCCGCACACTCGTACCTATGGACAGTTCTGCGGCATCGCCCGCGCGCTCGAGCTCGTCGGTGAACGCTGGTCGCTGCTGATCGTCCGCGACCTCGTGCTCGGAGCGAAGCGCTACGACGAGCTGCAGGCCGGCCTGCCGAAGATCCCGTCGTCGATCCTTTCCGCCCGGCTCAACGACCTCGAGGCCGCGGGCGTGCTCCGCCGCCGTGTCCGCGCCGAGCTCGACGCCGGCCTGGTCTACGAGCTGACCCAGTACGGCAGCGAGCTCGACCACATCCTGCTCGACCTCGGGCTCTGGGGTGCCCGCTCGATGGACGCCCCGAAGGCCGACGAGGTCTTCACCCTGGACGCGGCGATCCTGTCGCTCTACACCACGTTCCGCTCCGACGCCGCGGAGAACGTGCAGATCAACTTCGAGATCCGCTACAACGACCAGATGACCGTGCACGCGCTGGTCGAAGACGGCGCGGTCAAGGTCGGCGAAGGCGGCTTCCCCGGCGCCGATCTGGTCGTCGAGGCGGCGGCCGGCACCGCGCTGCTGGACCTGATGAGCGGCCGGGTGACCGCCGCCGACGTGGTCCGCTCCGGCAAGCTCGGCATCGAGGGCGACGTCGCGGATCTCGAGCTGTTCGCGCGGCTGTTCCACGTCCCCGCGGCGCCGGAGCCGGCGACCGGCCTCGTCGTCCGCTGACCCGGCGGCCGGGTCAGGACCGGGGCTCCGGCCGGCCGGCCCGGTCCGCCCGGGCCCGCAGGTACCGGCGTTCCGGTCCGCTTTCGGTCCGTTCCGCGGCCCGGAGGTAGTGCTCGCGCGCGGCGGACGGGCGGCCGGCACGTTCGAGCAGGTGCGCCCGCACGGCGTCGGCCCGGGCCCCGAGGTCGAGCGTGCCGTCGAGCTCGTCCAGCACGGCCAGGCCGGCGTCGGGCCCCAGCACCTGGGCGAGGGCGACCGCGAGGTTCACGGTCACCACCGGGCTCGGCATCAGCTCGCCCAGCACGCCGTAGAGCTCGACGATCTGCGGCCAGTCGGTCTCCTCGGTGCTGGGCGCTTCGTCGTGCAGCGCCGCGATCGCCGCCTGCACCTGGTACGGCCCGACCGGTCCGCGCCCGAGCGCGGACCGGACCAGCCCGGCGCCCTCGGCGATCATCGCCGCGTCCCACCGGCCGCGGTCCTGCTCGGGCAGCGGCACGAGCTCGCCGTCCGGGCCGGTGCGCACCGCCCGCCGCGCGTGGGTCAGCAGCATCAGCGCCAGCAGGCCCGTCACCTCGCCCTCGTCCGGGCGCAGGGCGTGCACGGCGCGGGTCAGCCGGATCGCCTCCGCGGTCAGCTCGACGCGCAGCAGGTCCTCCCCCGACGTCGCCGTGTAGCCCTCGTTGAAGATCAGGTAGAGCACCTGGAGGACGACGCGCAGCCGCTCCGGGAAGTCGTCCGCCGAAGGGGCGCTGAACGTCGAGCCCGCGGCGGCGATGCGCTCCTTCGCCCGGGTGATGCGCCGCGTCATGGTCGCCTCCGGCACCAGGAACGCCTTCGCGATCTGCGCCGTGGTGAGCCCGCCGACCGCCCGCAGCGTGAGCGCGACCTGCGAAGGCTGCGACACCGCGGCGTGGCAGCACAGGAACAGCAGGGTCAGCGTGTCGTCGGAGTCCGGTGGCTGCTCCTCGCCGGGCCCGGGCACCGAGGCCGCCGGTTCGCGCAGAGCGGCCGACTCCTCGCGCCGGCGCCGCGCGCTCTCGCTGCGCCACTGGTCGGTGAGCCGCCGGGACGCGACGGTGACCAGCCAGCCGCGCGGGTTGTCCGGGACGCCTTCGGCCGGCCACTGCTCGCTCGCCGCGAGCAGGGCCTCCTGGACGGCGTCCTCGCACGCGTCGAACCGGCCGTAGCGGCGCACCAGCGCCCCCAGCACCGAGGGCACCAGCGGGCGCAGGACCTCGGCGACGGCGGTCACGCCATGGGGACTTCGGCTTCGGCGTCGGCGAAGAAGACGACCTCGCGCACCTCGACGCCGAGGCCGTCGACGGCGGCGTCCGGGATCATCGCCGCGAGCTCGACCGCGCGTTCCCTGCTCGCGCACTCCACGAGGTAGTACCCGGCCAGGAACTCCTTCGTCTCCAGGAACGGGCCGTCGGTGACCGCCGGCAGGCCCGAGCGCCCGCGCACGACGGTGGTCTCACCGGCCGGGCCGAGCGCCTGCGTGCTGATCATCTCGCCGGATTCCCGGATCTTGCGGATGAACTCCCCGTGCCCGGTCGCGATCGCGTTCATGTCCTGTTCGGACAGCTTCGCCATCACGTCGGGGTTCAGGTACATCGCCAGCAGGTACTTCACGTCCCGGCTCCCTTCGGCCACCCGCACCTGGTCCGCCGCCCGACCCTAGCCGAGGCGCCCGGAGCCCGTGATGCCACGCCGCAAGCGGGAAGTGGAGTCACCGCGGTCGCGCCTGCCAGCCTGAACGGGGGTAGTCGCGGTTTCCCGGCACCAGGAGGTGGCACCGATGGCCGACGTGTTCACGGAACTGCGGGCCGAGACCGAGGCGCTGGCCGAGCTGGCCGAGCGCCACGGGCGCGGCCCCGGTCCGGGACCCGACATCACCGGGTACTTCGCCCGGCTGACGTCGACCGCGCGGCTGGTCCGGCTCAGCGTCGAGAACCCGGGCGTGTTCGGCGTGACCCCGCAGATCTCCTACGACTCGCTCGACGAGGCGATCCTGACGTGGCTGCTCGAGCAGCGGAAGGCCACCGCCCTGCTCGCCGCCGCCCCGACGGAGCAGCAGCTGCCGTGGAGCGACGGCCCGTTGCGCCCGTCCGTGCTCGCCGCGGCCGTGCTGACCGAGGTGTTCGCCGCCGGCCAGGACATCGCCGACGCGTTCGGGGTCCGGCCCCGGCGGGACGACTCCATCGGCCACGTCGCCTACTACGGCGTCCGCACCAGGGACCGCGCCTACCTGCGCCGGCAGGCGACGCCGCCCGCCGAGCAGTTCCGGTTCGAGCTGCGGGCCCCGTCCGGCGCGCGGTGGGACTTCGGGCCGGAGGACGCCACCGACCGCGTCGCCGGGCCGGCCGAGGACTTCTGCCTCCTGGTGACCGGCCGCCGCTTCGCCGAGGACCTCGCGCTGACCTTCACCGGCGGCCGCACCGCCGAGTGGCTGGAACTGCTGGAAGGCTGAGCCTCACCCGACGCCTCACCCGACGCCTCACCCGAAGCCTCACTCGAACAGCGCCGGGTCGCCCGCGCCGACCCGCAGGATTTCCGGCTCCCCGGAGGAGAAGTCGACCACGGTGGTCGGCTCGACCCCGCAGTCGCCGGAGTCGAGCACCGCTTCCAGCTGGTGGTCCAGCTCTTCCTTGATCTCCCAGCCCTGCGTCATCGGCTCGCCCGAGCCGGGCAGCAGCAGCGTGCTCGAGAGCAGCGGCTCGCCGAGCTCGGCCAGCAGCGCCTGGGTGACGCGGTGGTTCGGGATGCGCACACCGACCGTCTTCTTCTTCTCGTGCATCAGCCGCCGCGGCACCTCCTTGGTGGCGGGCAGGATGAACGTGTAGCTGCCCGGGGTGGCCGCCTTGATCGCGCGGAACACCGCGTTGTCCACGTGGACGTACTGGCCCAGCTGCGCGAAGTCCTGGCACACCAGGGTGAAGTGGTGCCGGTGGTCCAGCTTGCGGATGGTGCGGATGCGGTCGAGCCCGGCGCGGTTGCCCGGCCGGCACCCGAGCGCGAAGCAGGAGTCGGTCGGGTAGGCGATCAGCCCGTCGTGCCGGAGGATCTCGACGACCTGGCCGAGCGCCCGGCGCTGCGGGTTCTCCGGGTGCAGGTCGAAATAGCGTGCCATGACCGCAGAGCCTAGGGGCCACGCGGAACCCCGGCACGACGGCCGGCGAAGCCCGTCACCCGACCGAGCCCGGCGAGGACGCGACCGGCCGGCACACCGCCCGTCCCGTCGTCGTGGTGGCCGTTCCGGGCGGTGAGCTGGCCGCTCCCGGGGGTGGGTGACGAGCGCTCGAACCTGCTTCGCCGGACCGGCACGACGGCGGAGCGCGTCTCCCAGCTTGCGGTTCCGGCGGCGAACGCTGGGCCCGCCCGGTGAGCGCGCTCACAATTCGCAGAGGGACCACAGCCAGGGAGGACGAGTCATGACGGAGCCGACCGTGCTGGAGCTGGACCGGCCCCGGGCCGTGGCCGGGGCGGATTACCTGTTCGAGGGCCCGCGCGGGCTCGTCTCCCTCGGCGGGCTGTTCGGCCGCCACGACACCCTGGCCGTGCACCACCCGATGGCCGACCACAGCGGGCCGGCCGACGTCGTGCCGGTCGCCGACATCGCCACCGCCCTGCACGAGCGGGGGCTGCAGCTGGTACTCGTGTCCCACGCGCCCTACGCGAAGGTCGAGCAGTACCTGCGCCACCTCGGCTGGGGCGTGCCCGCGTACTCGGCCGCGGGCACGTTCACCGACGACTTCCCGGCCACCCGGCACGTGCCCGGAGCGGGCGGTGAGTCGTGGGACGACGAGTCCGGGCTGAGCTTCTTCCGGCTGACCGGCGGGCGCGTGCTGCACATGGGGTCGGTCACCGTGCCGCACCTGGGGTTCCTGGGCCTGCTCGCGGACCGGGGCGGCTTCCGGTCGGCGCCCGGCGGCCGCTGAGCCGCCGTTTCCCCCGTTCCGCTGCACCCATTCGGCCGATTCCGCAGCGAGGACGGGGCTCCGCGCTTCTCTTCGCTTGCGGTGTTCCCGCTTGGGATAAGATCCGCCGTAGACATGCACGCAGCGCCCAGACCGGGCGTCCCGGCCGGCTCGACGCCGCGCCGATCCCGGAGGGGGCACCTGATTGTCTCCGGTCACCGCACCCGAGTCTGCCGCCGAACTTTCGGTGACCGCCGAGCCCCGCGGTACGACCGCGGCGGACCGGCGGCCCCGGCTGGCCGCCTACCTGGCCTCGGCCATCGTCGTCGCCGTCGTCGCCGGTTTCAGCGTGATCGGGTTGGTCAACCTGCTGCTGCTGCCGGGGCCGGTCGGCTTCCTGCGCGGCGCCTACGCGCTGCTGGGCATCGGCGGGCTGCTGGCCATCCAGCTGCTCTGGTTCAGCCGCCCGGCCGTCCGGCACGACTCCGCCACCAGCCTGATCCTGGTCGCCGTGATGGTCGTGCTGGCCTACGTCCCCCTCCTGACCTTCGGGCTGCTGTGGGCCGACATGCCCGTCTTCGTCGGCGGGGCGGTGCTGCTCGCCCTGCCGGCGCGGTACGCCGGGCCGGCACTGACCGCGGTGTTCTTCAGCGTCGTCGGGATCTACTGGTTCTTCGACGCCTCGCCGCTGAGCATCGTGTACAACGCAGCCGGCTCGGTGTTCTACAGCCTGGTCTTCTACTTGCTGACCCGGCTCGCGCGCATGGTGCACAACCTCCACGAGGCCCGCACCGAACTGGCCCAGCGCGCGGTCGCGGAGCAGCGGCTGGCCTTCGCCCGCGACCTGCACGACCTGCTCGGCATGAGCCTGTCGGCGATCGCGCTCAAGGGCGAGCTCGCGCACCGGCTGATGCGGAAGTCGGTGGACCGCGCGAAGACCGAGCTCGCCGATATCACCGCCACCGCCCAGCGCACCCTGTCCGACGTCCGCGCGATCTCCCACGGCTATCGCGAGCTGTCGCTGGAAAAGGAGTCCCGGACGGCCGAATCGCTGCTGTCGGGCTCCGAGATCGCCGTCCGGATCCACCTCGACCAGGGCGACCTGCCGGTGCAGACGCGCACGCTGCTGGCCAAGGTGCTCCGCGAAGGGGTCACGAACGTCCTGCGCTACAGCGATGTCGAACACTGCGAGATCGACGTCCGGCACCAGGACGGCAAAGTCACCCTGGAGATCGTCAACGACGGCATGACGGCGGACGCCCCGGCGCTCGCCCCGGACAGCAGGCTGACCAACCTGCCCGCGGAGTTCGCCGCGCTCGGCGGCACGGCGAGCGCGAAGATCGACGCGGACGGCCGGTTCCGGCTGCGCGTCGAGCTGCCCGTGCCCGGCCGCCAGGGCGCCCCCGCCGAGCACGAGGCCGAGCAGCGGGCGCGGATCGAGTCGAAGCGGATCCGCGCGCTGCTGCCGCTCACCATGGCGATGATGGCCTTCGGCGCGACCGTGCACGAGCTCCAGCTGACCGACCGGCCGTGGGACCTGGCCCTGGTCGTCGGCTCGATCGCGGCGCTGCTCGCCCTGCAGTTCTCCTACTTCAACCGCCCGACGACCCAGCTGCGCTCGGCGCAGAGCTACGGGATGCTCTTCGTCCAGGCCTGCCTGATCTACCTCCCGCTGCTGCCGCTGGGGCAGGACTGGGTCAGCCTGCCCGGGCTGCTGATCGGCAGCGCGCTGCTGGTCCTGCCGCCGGTGCTGGGCTGGGCGTTCTTCGCGCTGAACATCGCCGCTTACGCGGAGATCCAGCGGATCTCGGGCGCCGACATCACCTCCACGGTGTTCTACACCGCCGCGACCGTGATGACCGGGCTGGCCGTGTTCGGGCTGCTGTGGCTGGTCCGGCTGGTCACCGAGCTGGACAGCACCCGGCGGCGCCTGGCCGAGATGGCCCTCGCCGAGGAACGCCTGCGCTTCGCCCGCGACCTGCACGACCTGCTCGGCATGAGCCTGTCCGCGATCGCGCTGAAGAGCGAGCTGACCGCCCGGGTGCTGCCGCTGGATCGCGGCCGGGCCGAAGAGGAGCTGACGGAAGTCCTCGGCCTGACCCGCCAGGCGCTCTCCGACGTCCGGTCGGTGGCCAGCGGGTACCGCGAGCTGTCCCTCGACAGTGAATCCCGCACCGCGAAGTCCGTACTGGTGGCCGCGGACGTCAAGGTGCGCATGGAGATGCTCGAAGACGAATTGCCCACGCCGGTGCGCACGGTACTGGCCGTCGTCCTGCGCGAAGGCATCACGAACGTGCTGCGCCACAGCAAGGTGGAAAGCTGCGAGATCGCGATGCGCCGCACTGGCAACGGGATCTGCCTCGACATTGTCAACGACGGCGTCCAGCGGGACGCCGCCCGCGTCCCCGCCACCCGCCCGGAAGAGCCGGCGGCGGCCGAGGTGCCCGCACCGCGGCTCGCGGGCACGGTCGCCGTGCCCGCCGACGCGTCCCCGGGCAGCGGGATCGGCAACCTCTCCCACCGGGTCGCCGACCTCGGCGGCAAGCTCACCGCCGGGATCGAGCCGGACGGCCGGTTCCGGCTGCGGGCCGTCGTCCCGGTCTGAACCACCCGGTCTGGACCATGCGGTCCGAACCAACCGGTCCAGACCTTTCCGCGGTCACAGCCAGCCGGACTCCTCGGCGATGCGGATCGCGTCCACGCGGTTGCGGGCGTTGAGCTTCGCGACGACCGTCGTGAGGTAGTTGCGGACGGTCCCGGCGGACAAGTACAGCCGGGCGGCCACCTCGACCGTCCCGAAGCCCTGCGCGGTCATCCGCAGGACGTCCAGCTCCCGGGCGGTGAGCGGGCAGTCCACCGAGTCCCAGGCCGCCAGCGCCAGGTCGCCGTCGACCATGCGCCGGCCGGCGAGGACCCCCCGCACGGCGTTGGCCAGCTTGTCCGGGGGCGCGTCCTTGAGCAGGAAGCCCCCCACCTTGGCGTCCAGCGCCCGGCGCAGCGTCCCGGGTCTGCCGAGGCTGGTGAGGATGACCGTCCGGCAGTCCGGGACCTGTTCGTGCAGCTCACCGGCGGCGGTGAGCCCGTCCATGCCCGGCAGGTCGATGTCGATGACCGCCACCTGCGCCTCTTTCGCACGGGCCATGGGCACGATGTCGAGCCCCGACGCGACCTCCGCGACCACGTCGATGTCGGGCTCCAGCTGCAGCAGGGCGACCAGCGCCCCACGCACGATGTGCATGTCCTCTGCGACGAGCACTCTGATCACGGATGCCTCCGCACTCACGATTCCCCAGAACCCCAGTTAAACATTCTGCCCGGGGAATCGGTTGCACCATTCGGGCACCACTGGCGCCGGCATCGCGAAATGTCCGGGCACCCACCGGGACGACTCGAGGAGAAGATCTATCCGCAACCGGACAGCTACCTGTGGTGACCGGTGCCGGAGGCTCGAACGAGCCTGGTGGGAAATTTTCCGGCTTGCCCCGCTTGTGGACTGTGCGACGGTCCACAAGCGACGGGCCGGGTGCGGAACTGCGGAAACGAAGCTCAGGCGGCTTCCAGGACGTCCGCCCGGCAGAAACAGGTGCGAGCCGGGCCGCCCGAGGTGGCCTCCTGCCACTGTCCGAACTGTTCGATCACCAGGTCGGTGGCCGTCTTGTCGAACTCGATGCCCATATCCGAGAAAAGCGCGCGAACGTCGGCGGAAACATGTGCAGTCATTGTTGTTCTCCCCAGTGACGAAGATGAATTCTCCACGTGCCACAAATCGTCGCTCAGGGATGCGTCGACAACCAGTGCCGGTGTCACCGGGCCGTTGTGGCTTACACATGCTCCGCGCGGCTCGGGAGGGACTCCGAATGGGCTAACAAACCATCGACGCGGGAGCGATCCGGGGCCTTTCGTCACCATCCGCGTCCGGCCGGTCACGGCCCGCCGCTACGGAGCGTGCAGAACGCACATCTCGTCATGGTCGGACTACCCGGTTCGGCGGCCGCCGGACCCGGATGTGCGAAACGCATGTCGACCACCGGCGAAACCCATGCGCACCGGTGCACAGAGCACTTAAGAAGTAGACGGCCGCAGATCTACAGTTTTGGTCGAATCAAGTGCCCGCAGCGGATGCCTTCGTCTGGAAGGCCCGGAGGGCGACTCCCACGTCGGAAGGACGGCCCGCGATGGATGAGATCGTCCGGCAAGCTGTGGCTCGCGCCATCGTGACCATGCGCAACCACTTGGACGAACGGCTCACGATAGACGACCTGGCCCGTGCGGCCGTATTCAGCAAATTCCATTTCACCCGGGTGTTCCTCCGGGTCACCGGGCTCTCGCCGGGCCGCTTCCTGTCCGCCTTGCGGCTGGCCGAGGCGAAACGGCTGCTCGCGACCACCGACACCTCGGTGGCGGACATCAGCCACCAGGTCGGCTACAACAGCGTCGGCACGTTCAGCGCGCGGTTCAGCGGCAGCGTGGGCGTCTCGCCGTCCGGCTACCGCCAGCTGCACGGCACGGCGCCGCGGCTGTCCGACCGGCAGGCCCAGCCCGGCTCGGAGGCGACCATCCGGGGCCAGCTGCGGGTGCCCTCGCCGGCGGCGGTGGGGCCGGTGTTCATCGGGCTCTTCGCCGCCCGGATCACCGAAGGCGCGCCGGCCCGGCACGTCATCCTGCCGCGACCCGGGCCGTATGCACTGACGAACGTGCCGCTGGGCTCGTGGTTCGTGCTGTCCCACGCCTACGGCACGACAGCGCCCGACGACACCGCGCTGCGGCCGTTCACCGGGCTGACCGGACCGCTGACCATCCACCGCGGCGTCACCGCGAGCCTGGGGGACGTCCGGCTGCGGCCGCGGGACGGTTTCGACCCGCCCGTGCTGCTGGCGCTGCCGGACCTGCGCCAGCCCGCGATGTCCCGCCCGATCGCGAGCTGAACGCGCGCTTTCCGGCCGTGAACCCGCCGTCCGTACTCAGCGGACGGCGGGTCTCGCGCGTCGCGGGTCCGCTCCGGCGGAAACCACGGAATTCCGGACGTTCTCACCCGGACGCTCGAGCGGGCGTCCGCGAAACACCGGCACCGAGGACGAATGACGTACAATCACCACACGGAGTCGCTGAACTGGGGGGCGAGGTACCGGCGTGATCAAGGTGTTGCTGGCCGAGGACATGCACATGGTTCGCGGCGCCCTGGTCGCCCTTCTGAACCTGGAGTCCGACATCGAAGTGGTGGCCGAGGTGTCCTCGGGCGACCAGATCCTGCCCGCCGCGAAAGCGGCATTGCCCGACGTCGCGGTGATCGACATCGACCTGCCGGGCAAGGACGGGTTGTCCGCGGCGATCGAAATCCACGAGAGCCTGCCCGACTGCCACACGCTGATCCTCACCAGCCTCGGCCGGCCCGGCACGGTGCGCCGGGCGCTGGACGCCAAGGTGAACGGCTTCCTCCTGAAGGACGCCCCGTCGGACAAGCTGGCCAACGCCGTCCGTTCGGTCGCGATAGGACGCCGGTTCATCGACAGCGAGCTCGCGCTGGCGGCCTGGGAGACCGACGACTGCCCGCTCACCCCGCGCGAGCTCGAGATCCTGTCCCTCGCCGCGAAGGGCCGCACGGTCGCCGACATCGCCGCCGAGCTGTATCTCTCGGCGGGCACGGTGCGCAACTACCTCGCCGCCGTGGTGACCAAGCTCAACGCCCGCAACCGGGTGCACGCCATCCGCATCGCGACCGAAGCCGAGTGGCTCTGACCCGTCCCGCGTCACCAGGGCCGCGCGGCCCTCAGCTGGCCCGTCGACGACGAGCGAGCTGCTGCGGGCCGGAGCGCACCGGGATCGCGGCGAGCAGCCGGTGGGTGCCGTCCGCGCCCGTTTCCGTCGTCAGCGCGCCGTCGAGCGCCTGCACGCGGTCGCGGAGGTTGCGCAGCCCGGCACCGGAGTCCAGGCTGCCGCAGGCGGCGTCGGCCGCGCCGTCGTTGACGATCTCCAGCCAGGCCGTCCCGTCTTCGGTGCTGACGGAGAACGCGCACCAGCTCGCGCTGCTGTGGCGCAGCACGTTCGTCACCCCTTCGCGCAGCACCATCGCCAGCACGGTGGCGACCTGCGGCGGCAGGTCGCCGATCCCGGAGCGGGCCATGGTCACGCGGGTGCCGGCCGCGCTCAGCACCGCCGCCGCCGCCCGGCACTCGTCCTCGATCGACAGGTCGCGGTAACCCGCGGCGATCGTGCGAACGTCGGCCAGCGCGCGCCGCGACATCACCAGCAGCTCGCCGAGCTCCTCCTTGGCCTGACCCGGCCTGCCGAGCACTAGCCGATCGACAAGTTCACCCTTGAGGGTGATCGCCGAAAGGCTCATCCCGAGCAGGTCGTGCAGGTCGCGGGAGAACCGCTTGCGTTCCTCGGCGATGGCCTGGCGCTTCAGCTCGCGCACCTGCTCGCCCCGTTCGGCCACCAGCCGCGCGGCCGTGCCCAGCCCGAACAGGGCGAGCGTGGCGACCCCGGCGGCCGCCGCGCCCGCCAGGCCGGCGGCGACCGAACCACCCGGCAACGCCGGGACCACCGCCGCCCCGGCGCACGCCAGCAACGCGCCGGGCACCGCGAGGACCGGCCGGAACGTCAGCAGCACGCTCCCGGCGAAGAACCCGCCGGCCACGCTCCACGACGCACCGAACGGCATCAAGCCGACCACCGCCTGCAGGAGCAGCACCAGGACCGGCCGCCGGACCCGGCCGCGGCCGAAACCGACCAGGTACCCCACCGCCAGCACCGCGGCGCAGACCGGCGCGGCCAGCCGGACGAGACCGGGCTGGGTGCCGGTCAGCACAGGAAGGGACGCCAGCGACGCCACCCCGATCGCGGCCGCCACCTGTGCGGCGAACACGAGTGTCCGGGTCTCGGACCGCTCGTCCTCGAACGCGGGAGGCTGCTCGGCGGCCGGCCCCTGGAGCGGCGTCCCGCGAATCAGTACCGGCCGAACCACGAGCCCTCCCAGATACCCCCTGGATCCCGGAGACTCCAAGGTAACAGGGAAGTCCGGGAAAACGGGAGGTCACCGCGACGGCGGGAAATCCAGGACGCACTCGCCGACGCTCACCTCGGCCGGCCACTCCAGCTTCAGCGCGCGGTCGACCCGGTCCCCGGCGTCGACCGGCACGGCGTGCGCGGCCAGCCCCATCGCCTTCGCGGTCAGGTAGAGGACCTGCTGCAGGGCACCGACGTGCAGCAGCGTCGTCGCGTACGCGGCGTTGCCCAGCACCCAGGCGATCCGCGACATCCGCGCGGTCATCGTCAGCAGCACCGGCGGCCGGCGGTGGCTGCCGGCCCCGACCATGGCCAGGTCGAGCAGGCCGTCCAGGCCGCCGGCGTCGTCGTTGGTCAACGTCAGGGTGTGCCACAGCGGGTCGTAGTGGTAGATCCCCCGCGCCAGGCCCACGCAGCGGTTGACCGCGACGTAGATCTCGAGCTCGTACAGGCAGGCGACGCTGAAGTAGGGCCGCTGGGAGGCCTCGTGGGCCGGGCCGCCGGGCAGGTACGCCGGGCCGACCGAGCGCACCCGCGCAGCGCGGAAGAGGAGCTCCCCGATCTGCTCGGCGGACAACGAGCGCTCGGTCATCTCGGGGCAGGTGTGGTCGTCTTCCAGCAGCGCGCTCAGGGTCGGGTCGTTGGCCTGGAGCATCGCCGGGCTGGGGCGGTGCAGCGGGAAGGTCGAGCCGGCCGCGGTCTGCTTGACCACCGGCGGCTCGGCGCCTTCGCGGTGCGCCCCCGGGTCCGTCGGGCCGCCCTTCTGCCAGGTCCGGCTCCGGGCGTGGAACAGCAGGTCGCCGGGCGACCAGACGGCCAGGTCACCGTCGGTGTCCTCGGTGAACCGCGCCCAGTCGTCGGCCAGCAGCGCCACCCCCGCGGCCACCAGGAACGCCACGATGTCGGCCACGACCGGCTCGGCCAGCCCGGTGGTCTCCGCGACCTGCGCGACGGTGACCGGACCGGCCAGCGACGAGACCACGAGCATCGCCGGCGGCCGCAGTAACGCGACCCGGTACCGGGCGCGGGGGGACTCGAGCAGCAGCCCGCCGCCGTCCGGGCGCATCGCCGAGAACCGGGAGAGCTTGACCAGCCGGCCGGGCGGCACCGGCTCGGCCTGGAAGACCGGGAACTGGGTGACCGGGATGGCCGACAACAGCGGACCGCGGCCGTCGTTGAGCGCGAGCGAGTGCACGACCGAGCCGGCCAGCCGGTTGAGCACCCGGCGCAGCGTGCCGGCCCAGGTTTCGGCACCACCGCGCGCCGAGGAAGCCAGGTTGGCCATCGACACCGGGCCGAGCAGCAGCCGGCTCAGCGACTCGCGGACCGCCTCGGGAATGCTCGCCAGCTCGTACTCGCCCCACCACGTGATCGCGACGAGCGTGTCGTCCTCCCCCGCTTCCAGCAGGGTGTCTTCGCTCAGGGACCACAGCCGGACGGTCTCCGGACTGCCCTCCAGGCCGTCTGCAAGCAAGGTATCTCCTCGGGCGGAACAACGAGCACAGAGCCTCCCGCGGGGCTCTTAGAGAAACATCGGGAACGGGTTGAGGCCCTCGTACGGCGTCGGCGCGTCGAGCCGGCCGAGCCGGACCGGGACGTCGAAGAGCCGGCCGGGCGCGAACCGGGCCCAGAACGGGCGCAGGCCCGGGACGAGCACCTTGACCACCGGGATCCCGACGTCCGGCCGGGTCTGATCGAGCACGAGCAGCTCGAGACCCGCTTGACCGAGCAGCCGGGCCAGCGCCTCGACGTCGTCGCGGACGTCGGACCGGTTGACGTACGGGAAGTCGGCCGCGGTCCGCATCCGCTGCCCGGCCGCGGGCCGCAGGTAGGGCTGGTTCGCGACGGTGGCGTACGCGAGCCAGCGCCGCGCGTCCGGGTCGTCGACGTCGTGGCCCGCGGCCTGCACGACGGGCAGCATCTGGTTGAGCTCGGTCACCGCCCGGCGCACCGCGATCCGCGGGTCGAGGTGGGCGCCGAAGCCCATCATGATGTCCTCGTGCGGGCCGTCGGTCCGCCGCGAAAGCGCGACGGCCACCGGGATCCCGAGATCGGACGTCACGTCGAGGACCCACAGCTCCCGGCCGAGCGTCGCGTAGCCGGCCGACATCTCCTCCAGCCACGGGTCGCCGAAGGACGCGAGGTCGACGCCCGGCACCGGCGTGCGGTTGTACCACCACAGCGCCACCGCGTCGCGTTCGACGAGCTCCAGCGCGCCCTGCAGGATCGCGTCCTCCAGGCTGCTGCCCGCCGCGGCGCCGTTCGAGTCCGCGCGCACCCCGGGCGTCGCGTGCTCCCGCGGGAGGCCGTAGTACAGGTAGGACGTCGGCAGCAGGCGGCGCTGCCCGGTGAGCGACCACACCGGCGTCCAGTCGACCTCGGCCGCCGGGTCGAACGGTGCGGGGACCCCCTGGAACTCCGCGTGGGCGCGGTTCCAGGCCGCGCGGTCGCGGTACTGCCGGTCGTCGAAGAGCATGCATTCGTTGGGGTGTACGGCTTCCGCGCCCAGCTGCGCGTAGGAGCCGCGGATGCGGAGCTCGTCGCCCTGGAAGTTGCCGGAGAACCGCTCCGCCGCCTCGCAGAGGGCGCTGACCTCGGCGTCGAGCGGGCTGACGCCCTTGCCACCGTTCTCGCAGCGCAACCCGGCGCGCAACGCGGCCATCCCGGTGACCCCGCGGGCGACGTTGGGCCCGGAGCGGTAGGCGTTGGCGAACGACGGCGCGGCCGGGTCCGGCCGGATCTCCTTGATGATCCCGGTGACCGGGCTGACCAGGTGGCGGTGCCGGCTCAGCATCTCCGCCGGGGTGGTCGTCCGGTGCCCGCCACCGCCGGTGGTCGCCTTCTTCGCCGGCTGCAGCACCACCGGGCGGTCCGTGCGCGCGGCCACCAGCGACGGGTCGCCGCAGTCCGGGCACTGCGGGCGGCGGCGCAGCTCGTGCAGCCGGCCCTGCAGGTCGAGCGTGTCCAGCGTCCACACGCACTGCTGGCCGGGATGGCGGTAGCCGGCCAGCCACTTGGACGCCTCCAGCGCGACCAGGTGCGCCGCGGCCGCGGTCAGCGACGGCAGGGCCGACACCGGGCGGTGCGCCGGGCCGTCGTGGCCGAGCTCCTCCTGCACGCACGCCTCGGCGTGCCGGTGCCCCCACAGCCGGTGGGTCAGGCAGTGCCAGCACGCCTCCCCCGGCTGGAGCACCGGGCCGATCCACACCTGGGCCCCGGACGGGCGCGTGAGCAGCCAGGGCCGCCCGATCCGGCGGTGTTCGACGTCGATCTCGGCCAGGCGCGGGTCGAGGTAGTCGGCGCACAGCACGATGGACAGGTCGGCGACGCCGGCGTCCGCGGGCAGCACTTCGATCCCGGCGTCGGCCAGCGCCCGCTCGACGGCACCGGGGTCGGTGCCGGCGGCGCTGTCGCCCACCGCGATCAACGCGACGGTGCCCGGCCGCGCGGCGACGACGTCGGCGTCGATGCCGCAGGCGTCCCAGTAGGCCAGCGCGCGCTCGTCGCCCGGCCGGGTGCCCCCGGTCCCCTTGCGCAACGTCACCAGGCCGGCGTCGACCAGCTGGGTCAGCAGCGCGGCGACCTCCTCCGGGGCCATGCCACCCGGCCGGCCGCGCAGCAGCCGGTCGAGGTCGTGCGTGCCGTCCAGCAGGGCCGCCAGCGATTCGATCTTGGCGCCGTGCATCGCGATGACGCCCCGCTCGGAGAACAGGTAGGCGCCCTTGCCCGCCCGGACCTCCGCCCGCAGGTGCCGCCGGAACGCCGGGGTCGGGGCAGGAGCGGGCGTGGCCGCGGCGGGCGCGCCGTCGTCCGGTACCCGCACGTCCACCGCTGTTGTGCGCATGGGGCTCTCCTGCCGGCAGTCGGGAGGATTGAACGAGGACCCGAATCCTGCTCCTGCAGGCCGGGGCCCGGCCAGTGCGGAAATGCATGGAGAAGTCGTGCAAAACGCATGTCCCGGCCTGGGAAACACAGGGGGCGCCGGTGTGTGGCTCACTGGCCGCGGGCGGCGCGGACCGTCACCGTGGACAGCGACACCCGTGGCGGCACGGCACGTCGCCGGAACCGTAACCCGACCCCGCGGCATCGCGCGAATCGGACGGCCTCCGGCCAGGCACCCGAAAAAGTGAGGAACCGAGTATGCCCACCTCTGCTCGCACCTACGGACAGTTCTGCGGCCTGGCCCGGGCGCTCGAGATCATCGGCGAACGATGGTCGCTGCTCGTCGTCCGTGACCTCGTGCTCGGCCCGAAGCGGTTCACCGACCTGCAGCAGACCCTGCCGCGCATCCCGGTGAGCATCCTCACCTCCCGGCTCAACGAGCTCGAGGAGGCGGGTGTGATCCGCCGCCGGGTGCTCTCGCAGCTGGACGCCGGCGTCGTCTACGAGCTCACCGAATACGGCTGCGAGCTCGACCACATCGTGCTCGACCTCGGCCTGTGGGGTGCCCGCTCGCTCGGCTACCCGAAGCCGGACGACGCGTTCAGCATGGACACCGCGATCCTTTCGCTCTACACGACCTTCCGCGAGGAGGCGGCCGCGGGCGTGCACGTCAACTACGAGCTGCGCCACATGGGCGGCGAGATGATCGTGCACGCGCTGGTCGACGACGGCACCCTCAAGGTCTCCGCCGGCTCGCTGCCCAGCCCCGACCTGGTGATCGAGCCGCAGGGCGTGGCGATCCTCGACCTGCTCAACGGCAGCCTGTCCGCGCAGGACGCGCTCTCCGGCGGCCAGGTCCGCGTCGAGGGCGACCCGGCGCACCTGGAGCTGTTCACCCGGCTGTTCCACATCCCGCCGGCTCCCGAGCGCTCGACCGGCCTGGCCGTCCACTGACGCGCTTCCGCGCAATCCGCCACACCGCCGCACTTTTCGCCACGAGATGGGCAATCCGGAGGAACGGATAACCCTCCGGCGAAAGCTAAGATCCGTGCGCAACGTCATCTTCGGGATACTGGGGTCTGCATGTCGACGTCCGAAATCACCCGCCCGGCCGGGTTCCTCGCCGCGATCAACAGCCGTTACCACAACCGCGCGCTCGCGGTCTTCATGGTGATCGTCATCGGGCACTGGGCCGAGCACATCGTGCAGGCCGTGCAGATCTACGGCTTCGGCTGGCCGACCTCGCGCGCCCGCGGCGTGCTGGGCATGCCGTTCCCGTGGCTGATCTCGCAGGAGTGGCTGCACTACGGCTACGCGCTGGTGATGCTGGTGTTCCTGTGGGTCCTGCGCCACGGCTTCGCCGGCCGCTCGCGGCAGTGGTGGAACCTGGCCCTGGGCATCCAGTTCTGGCACCACATCGAGCACCTGCTGCTGTTCATCCAGGCCCAGTCCGGCTGGCGGCTGGCCGGGCAGAAGGTGCCCACCAGCATCATCCAGCTGCTGGTGCCGCGGGTGGAGCTGCACCTGTTCTACAACACGATCGTCACCATCCCGATGATCGTCGCGATCGTGCTGCACCGGCGGGCTTCGGCCGCGGAGCACGAGCTGACCGGCTGCACCTGCGGCCTGCCGCGGCACGCCGCGCCCGCCACGTCGTGAAACGCGCGCTGGCCCTGCTGGCCCTGGTCCTCGGCCTGCTGGTGGTCGGCGCCGTGCCCGCTTCGGCCCACGTCGAGATCGTCTCGTCCACCCCCGGGGACGGCGCCCGCCTGAGCGCGGCGCCATCCCTGGTTTCGGTGACGCTGTCGGAGAACATCGGCATCCAGCCCGGTTCGATCAAGGTCGTGGACCTGTCCGGGAACCAGGCGGACACCGGCCCGGTGTTCCAGCCCGGCGACGTCGCCGAGCAGATGGCCGTGCGGTTGAAGCCGGACCTGCCCGGCGGCAGCTACCTGGTGGAGTACGCGTTCGTCTCGGCCGACTCGCACCCGGTGCGCGGCACGTTCGCGTTCGTCGTGGGCACCGGGCCGCTGGTGACCTCGGCCGGCGCGGTCTCGGCGGCCACCGGCACGGACCCGGCGGTCGACACCGTCTCGACCTTCGTCCGCTGGCTGGCCTACCTGGGCGTCGTCCTGCTCGGCGGGCTGGCGTTCGTGCTGCTCTGCCGCCCGGCGGCCCGCACCGACGCCCGCGCACGGGCGCTGCTCCGCTGGGGTGCGGGCCTGGTCGGCGTGACGGCGGCCGCGGCGTTCGTGCTGCAGGGCCCGTACGCGGCCGGCCGCGACCTGGCGGCGGTGCTCGACCCGGCGCTGCTGGCCGACACACTGCGCGTCGCGTACGGGAAGCTCCTGCTGCTGCGCCTGGCCGCGGTGGGCGCACTGGCGGTGTGCACGGCCCGGCTGCTGGGGCCGTCGGACCGCCTGCGGCCGCGGTTCGAGAACCTGGCGATGGTGGCCGGCTTCGTCATCCTGCTGACGTTCTCGGCGACCGGCCACCCGGTGACCGACCCGATCATGTACGTCTCGGTGACCGCGGACCTGGTGCACTTCGGCGCGATCGCGATCTGGGCGGGCGGCCTGGTCCAGCTGGCGCTGTGCCTGTACCACCCGGCCGATGACGAGGACGTCGCCCGCGTGGCGGCCCGGTTCTCCGGCCTGGCGGCGGGCGCGGTGACGGCGATCGCGCTCAGCGGCGCGGTGCTGGCGCTGCGGATCATGCCGTCGCTGACGTCGTTGTGGACCACCCCGTTCGGGGTGCTGGTGCTGCTGAAGATCGCGGGCTTCGCGGCGCTGCTGGCCGTGGCGAGCCGGTCCCGCCTCGTGGTCCACCGGATGGCGACCCCCGCGCCGGGCGGCACGGCGACGCTCACCACGGACCTGCGCCGCCTCCGCCTGGCGGTGACGACGGAGGTCCTGCTCAGCGTGGTCGTCCTCGCCCTGGCGGCGTTCCTGACGGTCACCCCGCCCGGCGGCTGACCCGGCTTCTCCGTCTTGCGACCTGATGCCGAGCCACACCCAAACTCGTCGCGCCCGCTCCGCAGCGTGCGTGATCGAGTCGCCGGGATCGTCGAACGTCCTTAACGGACTGCTCTCTGCGCGTTCGCCGCGGGGCTCACTCGCTCCGGCGCACCGAACCCGACCGGCGGAAGCACGCCGGGCCGTCCGACGTCGTCCACCGGTCGCGGGCATGCCGATGACCCGGGGCCCGCCTTGCCCAGCTCGTCGAACGAGGCGAGGTCGGGCACCTGCCACCCGTCCAGGTCGTACTCGGACAGGCACTGGTCGACGAGGGCCTTGTAGCCGTCCAGCTGGTCGTCGGCCATCTGCCCGTTCAGCAGCTCCAGCCGGGTGTTCTCGTGGCTGCCGGCGTAGGTTGCGCCAGGTGAGCACCTCGCCGAGACGGGCCTGCACGCCGCGGAAGTCGGCGACGCCGGTGATCTCCAGCGCCTTGGCCAGCAGGCCGGCGAGGAACTCGAACTTCTCCGCGAGCCGGGTGCCTGCCGATCGGGACCTGGCCCGCGGCCCAGGTCGGCGGCGAGCGCGCGGGCCAGGTTGGTCACGGCGGCCTTCGTCGTGGAGCGGGCCGTCGCCAGGCCCATGCCGTGCCGCACGAGGACGGTGCCGTCGACCACGACCGAGCCGCCGGCGTTGGCGAAGATGCCGGCCGGCCGGCTCGTCGAGGTCGTCCTGCCGGGACACGTTCGCGCCGACGTCGACCAGTTTCCGCGGTGGCGAAACCGATGCCGCCGCCGCACGCCGCATCTCCCGCCTTGCGAAGGGCGTTTGCGCCGAAAGAGCAGGCCACTGCCTTGTGCCACAACGGAATCCGCAACCGTGAAGACGAGCTCCCGGGCTCGCCTCGGCAGGATCGGAGTAAGACATCGGCGGGCAGTGGCTCGCCGCCGGCATCGTCGTGTCCGCACAGATTCGGGAGTCACCCATGGAAAACCGTTGTCCCGCCTTGGATCCGAGCGGCCGTGACATCCACGGCCAGGCCGACGAGTTGCGCACGCAGGGCTCCGCCGTCCAGGTGAAGCTGCCCGGCGACGTGCTCGTCTGGTCGGTCAACAGCCACGACGTCATCAAGAAGCTGCTGACCGACCCGAACGTCACCAAGAGCGCCCGCAACCACTGGCCGGCGTTCACCAACGGGGAGCTCCGCCCGGACTGGGAACTGATCAGCTGGGTGGCGATGGACAACGTCTCCACCACCTACGGCCGCGACCACCACCGGCTGCGCCGGCTGATCGGCAAGGCGTTCACCTCCCGGCGGACCGAAGAGATCCGCCCGCACGTGGAGAACCTGGCGACCGTGCTGCTGGACGCGCTGGCCGCGGCGCCCGCCGGCGAGGTGGTGGACCTCAAGGAGCGGTTCGCCTACCCGCTGCCCGGCATGCTGGTCGCCGACCTGATCGGGATGTCCGAGGAGGCCCGAGTCGCGGCCGCGAAGGTCCTCGACGTCATGCTGGACACCACGATCACCCCGGAGCAGGCGCAGGGGGTCCTGGTGGGCTGGCGCACCGCGATCGCCGACCTGGTCGCGCTCAAGCGCATCGAGCCGGGCGCGGACATCACCAGCGACCTGATCGCCGCCCGCGACGAGGACGGCTCCCGGCTGTCCGAGCAGGAGCTCGCCGACACGATCTTCGCCATCCTCGGCGCCGGCTCGGAGACCACGATCAACTTCTTCGACAAGGCGATCACCCTGCTGCTCAGCCACCCCGAGCAGCTCGAGCTGGTCAAGTCCGGCGAGGCCGACTGGGACGCCGTCATCGACGAGGTGCTGCGGCTGGAGTCGCCCATCGCGAACCTCCCGCTGCGCTACGCCGTCGAGGACATCGACCTGGGCGACGTGGTCATCCCGAAGGGTGACCCGATCCTGGTCAACTACGCCGCGATCGGCCGCGACCCGGAGCTGCACGGCGAGTCGCGCTGCACGTTCGACATCGCCCGCGAGGACAAGGAGCACCTGTCCTTCGGCTACGGCCCGCACTACTGCCTGGGCGCGGGCATCGCCCGGATGGTGGCCAAGGTCGGCCTGTCCGCGCTGTTCGACCGCTTCCCGGCGCTGACCCTCGCCGTCCCCGCCGAGGAGCTGCCCCCGCTGCCGACGTTCATCATGAACGGCCACCGCACCCTCCCGGTCCGCCTGACCGCGGTCGCGAGCGCCGCCGCCGAAGCCGCCTGAACCGAGCCGAAGACCGCGCACCCGGGCCCCTCCCCGGGTGCGCGGTCTTTTCGGTCCGCTCACGCGACGGCGTGGCGAACGACGAGCCGCTGACCGGCAGATTCAAGGTTCGTACAGCGCATCGCCCCCCCCCCCGCCGGCAACCGCTTTGACCAGCGGGTTCGGCTACACCCCGGGGTACGCGGGCGGCACGAACGGGCCCCAGGTGAAAGCCGGGAGCCACCGCGCCGGGTCACCGGCCCACTCGAACGCCGCCAGCTGCGCGGGCGACCGCCGGCCGGCCAGCGCGCGGTAGAGGTCGTGCGCCGGCGCCGTCAGCGTCCCGGCCACCCGGCCCCGCCCGGCCGTCCACTCCGAGCCGCAGGTCGTGCGCAGCCGCAGCGCCGGGAGGCCACGGGCCGCCACCGCGCCGGAAAAGCCCCTGACCAGCACCTCGAAGCTCGGCGCCCACGCCAGGTGCTCCGCCGGCGGCGGCACGTCCAGCGCCGCGCGCAGGTCCAGCTCGTGGGTGTACGCGTCCATCACCATGATCTCGCCGCTGCGCCCGTCCGCCGCCGCGAGCCGGCGGTCGAGCTGCTCGCCGACGTCGTCCCAGCGGTCGAGCAGGGCCGGGACGGCCGGCGCGGGCGGCGGGGTGCCGCCCTGGCCGAGGACCCGCTCGGCGATCTCCACGACGTGGGCGACCAGGTCCGTGACGGTCCATTCCCGGCACGCGGGCACCGGGCGCAGGTGCGTGCCGGGCCGCGCCTCCAGCAGCGCGCGGACGCTGCGCCGCACCTCCGGGTAGCCCATGAAGTCCGGGGCCGGAACCGGCCGACTCCCTGTCACGCGCTCCACCCCGCCCTGGCACGATCGGTGCTCTCGACCCAGTATCCCCTGGTGACGGCCCCGGCGGTTCTCCCCGCGTGCCGGCACCGAAGACCTCGGGAGGTAGTGATCTTGACCACTCTGTGGTCCACGTCGGCGCAGTGGCAGCTGCTGCCGCCGGTGGTGCTCGCGCTGCTGCTCAGCGTCGCCGTCGGCCTCGAACGCGAAGCCGGCATGAAGGCCGCCGGCCTGCGGACGCACAGCCTGGTCGGCGTCGGCTCGGCCGTGTTCATGCTGGTGTCGAAGTACGGCTTCGCCGACCTGCTCACGACGAGCGGCATCGCGCTCGACCCGTCGCGGATCGCCGCGCAGATCGTGTCCGGCATCGGCTTCCTCGGCGCCGGGCTGATCTTCGTGCGGCGCGACGCGGTCCGCGGGCTGACCACGGCCGCGACGATCTGGCTCACCGCCGCGGTCGGCACGGCGTGCGGCGCCGGGCTGCCGGTGCTCGCGGTCGGCACGACGATCGGGCACTTCGTGGTGACGCGCGGGTTGCCTCCGCTGCAGCGGTTCGTCGCCCGCCACCGCAAGGAGCCGCCGGTGGTGCGCTTGAGCTACGTCGACGGCCAGGGTGTGCTGCGCGCGGCCCTGGCCACGTGCACCGGGCGAGGCTGGTCCGTGCACCACGTCGAGGTCGACCACGAGTCTACTTCCGAAGAGGGGCAACGGATCGCGGTCGTCACCCTGCGCCTCGACGGCCGGGGTGATCTTTACGACCTCGCCGCCGAACTGGCCGAATTACCCGGCGTCCGGAGCACGTCCACCGGCGCCGGGGAACCGCTCGACGAATGATCGCCCGCCCGGGCAGCGCGCGGGGGCCGGTTTGCGGCACACTGGGGTGCACACGGAAATCCCCGGCACCACAAGGAAAACGTGCGGCCGAGGAGAAACCATCCAATTCGGAGGTGAGGCATGGCCCCCGGCGGTGGCGAGGACGTGGCGCGCACGCAGCCCGGATTCGACCAGGCGTGGCGCGGTTTTCACCGCGCGCAGGTCGTCGAATACGTCGAGTGGGCCGAGGCCGAGATCCGCAGACTCACCGACGAACGCGACGCCGCGGCCCGGCGCGCGGCCGCGTTCGCCGACGAGAACCGTGAGCTCCGGGTCAAGATCGACCGGATCAGCCGGACCCCGATCGCGCCGGACGCGCTGCAGGAGCGCTCACGCCGGATGATCGAGCTCACCCGCGAAGAAGCGACCGAAATCACCGGACGGGCAAGGGAAAACGCCGAACGGATCCGCCGTGACGCGGAGCTCGAGGCCGTCCGGCTCACCGAGAAGGAACACGAAGTCCTCGCCTTGGCCGAAGCCGAGCGGGCGCGGCAACGCGTCGAGCACGAGGAACTCCTGCGGGCGACCGAGCAGCGCCGCCGCGAGCTCGACGAAGCCGCGGCCCACCGCCGGGCCCGCCAGGAAGAGGACCACACGCGAGCGATCACGGCCCGCCGCACCGAAGCCACGCGCGAGCTGGCCGAGCAGGACGCCGCGGCCCGGGCGAAGGCCGCCGAGCTGATCGCCGAAGCCACCCAGCGCAAGGAAACCCTGGTCACCACGGGCGAATCCGAGCTCGCCACGGCCCGGGCCACGGCCGAGCAGCTGATCACCGACGCCACCCGAAAGGGTGAAACTCTGGTCACGGCCGCGGAACGCGAGGTCGCGGCCCTCACCGACGTCCGCGACAAGCTCCACGCGAGCCTCCTCGGCTGCCGGGACCTGCTGGCCGAAGCGGCCGTCGCCCTCGACGAGGGGCCATCCGACCCTGAAGCCACCTTGCCGATGGCCAAGCGGGTGCCCGTCCAGCGACGCTCACCGGCCGACGATCTTTCGGACGCGGTCGGGTGACCCCTTGTCCCCCGGCCGGGCAGCACCCATGATCGGGTGATCGCCCGGCCGAGGTGAGGGGACGCCCATGCGCTCGACGACGATCACGCTGGCTCCCCCGCAGCGCGGACGCCGAGGCCGAGGCGACGCGGGACGTCCTGCCCGGGCCGCTTTCGACCGCGCGCTGGAACGGCCAGCTGTACGCGGCGACGAAGCACACGAACGTCCAGCTGCTCTGGTACGACGACCGGCTCACGCCGTCACCGCCGAAGACGTTCGACGAGATGATGACGCAGGCCCAGGCCCTGAAGGCGGCGGGAAGCCGGCGAACATCCTGTCCGACGACGGCAAGTCCGTGCTGATGGACGACGGCGCCGTCCGCGCGCTGGAGCTGAACTGGCCGTACGTCTACGCGTCCTACGCGAAGGAGAAGCCGCAGGACCTGGCGCACGTGAAGTGGGCCAGGTACCCGTTGGTGGTGCCGGGGCGCGTCACGATCGGCGGCTTCAACCTGGCGATCAGCACGTACTCGCCGCACCAAGCGGAGGCGTTCGACGCGGCGCTGTGCCTGCGCAGCCCGGCGAACCAGAAGTACCAGGCGATCGAGGACGGCCTGGCCCCGACGACCCGCTCGGTCTACGTCGACCCGGCGCCGCTCGACCCGGCCGACCCCGGCTCGACGATGGCGGACCGATTCCCGATGACGCCGGACATCCTGGCCGCGCTGTCCGACGCCGCCGTCCGGCCGCTGACCCCGGCGTACCAGAACCTGTCGACGGTGATCTCGAAGGTGCTGTCGCCGCCGTCTGAGATCGACCCGCGGGCCACCGCGGCCGAGCTGCGCGAACGGCTGACCGACGCGCTCGTCTCGCGGGACATCATCCCTTGATCCGAGCGTTCGCCCTGGTCGCGGCGGTCGTGACGCTGGCCGCGTCGACCACACTGGCCAACCGCGTGCTGCCCGGCTGGGCGTACCCGGTGTGCGGGCTGGTCGCGGCCGTGATCCTGGTGGCCCTGGCCCGTGCGGCCGGGCTGTCGTGGTCCGACCTGGGCTTCCGCTCGTTCCGGCGGTCCGTGTTGGTCGGCCTGGCCGGAGCCGGCCTGGTCGCCGTGGTGTTCGGCATCGCGCTGGCCGTGCCGGCGCTGCGGACGGTCTACCAGGACGGCCGCGTCGGCACCCCCGACTTCGGCCAGCTGATCTGGCTGACGTGCGGCCGGATCCTCTTCGGCACGGTGCTGATCGAGGAGATCGCCTTCCGCGGCGTGCTGCCGGCCCTGCTCGGCGCGCGGGACGACCGCTGGCGCTGGCCGCCGATCGTAGGCGCGGCGGCGCTGTTCGGGCTCTGGCACTACCTGCCGGCCCTGGCGATCGGCCGCAACGCGGCGGTCCACGCGGTGTTCGGCGCGACGCCGGTGGTGGTGCTCCAGATCCTGGCGATGGCCGCGGCCGGCGTCGCCGGCATCTTCCTGCACTGGTGGCGCCACAAGGGTCACGGAGTACTGGCGTCGGTGATCGTCCACTTCACGACCAACGCGGGCGGCCTGACCCTCGCCGTGCTGGTCCGCTGATCTGCCGCGGCTCGTCGTGAGTGGTCAGGGCGGTTAGAACCGCCCTAACCACTCACGACCCCCACTTGGCCCGGGTCAGGAGCGCACGAGCCGCGCGATCGCGTCCGAGGCTTCCCGCACCTTCAGGTCGGCTTCCTCGCCGCCGGCCGCGGCGGCCTGGACCACGCAGGTCGCGAGGTGCTCGTCGAGCAGCTCCAGCGAGAACGACTGCAGGGCCTTCGTCGCCGCGGAGACCTGGGTCAGGATGTCGATGCAGTACTTGTCCTGCTCGACCATGCGCTGCAACCCGCGGATCTGTCCTTCGATGCGGCGCAGGCGCTTGAGGTAGGCCTCTCGCTCGTTGCCGTAACCCGTCATGGCCCACCCGTCCCCGCGTATGTCGGCATTCCTCCGCGCCCGAGTATACCCACCCCACGTATCGGGCGGGGTGACTCAGCGGAACCGGCGCAGGCGGAGGCTGTTGCTGACCACGAAGGCCGAGGAGCACGCCATCGCCGCGCCCGCGATCATCGGGTTGAGCAGGCCGAGCGCGGCCAGCGGCAGTGCCGCGACGTTGTAGGCGAACGCCCAGAACAGGTTGCCCTTGATGATGGCCAGCGTCCGGCGGGCCAGCCGGATCGCGTCACCGGCGGCGCGCAGGTCGCCGCGCACGAGCGTCAGGTCGCCGGCCTCGATGGCCGCGTCGGTGCCGGTGCCCATGGCCAGCCCCAGGTCCGCCTGGGCGAGCGCCGCCGCGTCGTTGACGCCATCACCGACCATCGCCACCACGCGCCCTTCGGCCTGCAGCCGCTTCACGACGTCGACCTTGCCCTCGGGCAGCACCTCGGCGACGACCTCGTCGATCCCCGCCTCGGCCGCGATCGCCCGGGCCACGCCGGCGTCGTCCCCGGTCAGCAGCACCGGCCTCAGCCCGAGCGCGCGCAGCTCGGCGACGGCCTGGGCGGACGTCGGCTTGATCGTGTCGGCGACGGCCAGCGTCCCGCGGACCTCGCCGTCCCAGGCCACGTGCACGCCGGACGTCCCGGCCGCCCCGACGAACGAACCCCGGCCCACGCTGACCTGCTTGCCTTCGACGACGCCGGTGACGCCGAGCCCGGCGGTGCTGCGGAAGCCCGTCACGGCGGGGAGCGGGCCGAACCGCTCCCGGGCGGCCGTCACGATCGCGCGGGCGACCGGGTGCTCGGACGCCGCTTCGACCGCGCCGGCCAGCCGCAGGACCTCGCCGTCCCCCTCGACCAGCGTCATCCGGCCGGTGGTGACGGTGCCGGTCTTGTCGAGCACGACGGTGTCGACGCGGCGGGTGGACTCGAGCACCTCGGGGCCCTTGATCACGATGCCCAGCTGCGCGCCTCGGCCGGTGCCGACGAGCAGCGCCGTCGGCGTCGCGAGGCCGAGCGCGCACGGGCAGGCGATGATCAGCACGGCGACGGCCGCGGTGAACGCTTGATCCGCGCGGCCGCCCGTCGCCAGCCAGACGACCAGCGTGGCGAGCGCCGCGAGGACGACCACCGGCACGAACACCGCCGACACCCGGTCGGCGAGGCGCTGGGCCTGGGCCTTGCCGGTCTGCGCGGCCTCGACCAAGCGGGCCAGCTGCGCGAGCCGGGTGTCCGCGCCGACCCGCGTCGCGCGGACGAGCAGCCGCCCGCCGACGTTCACGGTCGCGCCGGTGACCGCGTCCCCCGGACCGGCCTCGACCGGCGTCGACTCCCCGGTGAGCATGCTGGTGTCGACGGCGGAGCGGCCTTCGGTGATAACGCCGTCGGTGGCGATCTTCTCGCCGGGCCGCGCGACGAAGACGTCCCCGACGCGCAGGCCCACGGCTGGGAGCAGGTGCTCTTCGCCGTCGCGGAGCACGGTGACGTCCTTCGCGCCGAGGTCCAGCAGCGCGCGCAGGGCGGCGCCCGCGCGGCGCTTGGACCGGGCTTCGAAGTAGCGGCCGGCCAGGATGAACGTGGTGACCGTGGCGGCCACCTCGAAGTACAGGTTGTCGCCGGCCATGCCCGAGCTGACCAGCGTGAACTCGTGGCGCATGCCGATCTCGCCGGCCATGCCGAACAGGAGCGCGTACAGCGACCAGGTCACCGACGCGAGCACGCCGAGCGAGATCAGGGTGTCCATGGTGGCGGTGACGTGCCGCAGGTTGACCGCGGCGGCGCGGTGGAACGGCCACGCGCCCCACGTCACGACCGGGGCGGCGAGGATCAGTGAGACCCACTGCCAGTAGTCGAACTGCCAGGCGGGCACCATCGCGAGCGCGAGCACCGGGACGGTGAGCGCGGCGGAGAGCAGCAAACGTTTGCGCAGCGGCGTCGAGTCGTCGGCCGCGTCGGCCTCCGGTACTCGGGCCGAGTACCCGGCGGCCTCGACGACCCCGACGAGCTCGCCGACCGAGAGGCCGCTGGGGTAGCTGACCTGGGCTTTCTCGGTGGCGTAGTTGACCGTCGCCGTTACGCCGCCGAGCTTGTTGAGCTTGCGCTCGACGCGAGACGCGCAGGAGGCGCAGGTCATCCCGCCGATGGCGAGCTCGACGCGTTCGGACTGCGCAGTCGTCATGGCGCTCAGGCCACCAGGCGGTAGCCGGCCTCGGTGACCGCGGCCGCGACGGCGTCGGTCGTCAGCGGGGTGTCGCTGGTCACGGTGACGCGCCCGCTCTCGGCGTCGACGTCGACGCCGTTGACCCCGGCGAGCTCGGAGACCTCTTCGCGCACGGAGGTGGCGCAGTGTCCGCAGGTCATGCCCTCGACGGTGTACGTCGCTTCGGTCATCGACGGCTCCTTTCGTTCTCCCTCCTTTATACCCATCGGGGGTAGGGGTGTTCCACCGGCCCCGGCAGACTCGCGGGATGCGGAAGATCTACGCGATCGGGATCGGCGCCGGAGACCCGGAGCAGCTGACGGTGCAGGCGGTGGATCGCCTCAACCGCGTCGACGTGTTCTTCGTGCTGGACAAGGGCGAGGAGAAGGCCGACCTGGTCCGGCTGCGCGAGCAGATCCTCGACAGGTACGTGACGCGCCCGTACCGCGTGGTGCTGGTCGCGGACCCACCCCGCGACCGCAAGCCGGCGGACTACCGAGCGGCGGTGGCCGACTGGCACGCGGCCCGCGCCGAGGTCTACGAGAGCGTGATCCTCTCCTCACTGGCCGCGTCTCAGACGGGCGCCTTCCTGGTGTGGGGCGACCCGTCGCTGTACGACAGCACGATCGCGCTGATCGAGACGGTGCTGGCCCGCGGCCGGGTGACGTTCGAGTACGAGGTGATCCCGGGCATCAGCAGCATCTCCGCGCTGGTGGCCCGCCACCGCACGACGATGAACCAGATCGGCCGAGCGGTCCAGCTCACGACAGGCCGCCTCTTGGCGTCAGGCTGGCCACCCGACGTCGACGACGTCTTCGTCCTCCTGGACGCCCACACGACATTCGACCGCTACACATCACTCGACCTGACGATCTATTGGGGCGCGTACGTAGGCACCCCAAACGAAATCCTCATCTCAGGCCCCCTAACGCCGGCCCTGGCAACCGAAATCCGCGAGACGCGCGCGAAGGCCCGAGAACGCCACGGCTGGATCATGGACACGTACCTCCTCCGCCGCCCCACCCCCTAACCCGCCGCCCCAGTACGCGAGTCGCCCCTCCAATCACGGAAGTCCCGGCTCGGATCACGGGAGTTCCGCGGCCAATCACGTCAATACCGTGTCCGACCACGTGGATCACGCTTACTGGCAAAGGATTCGGGTTTCGGGGTGATCGGAGCCGCAACTCACGTGATCGCGCACGGATCCCGCGTGATCCTGGCCGGATCTCGCGTGATTCCGGCCGGGACTCGCGTGAGACCGGAACTCGCGCACCGTGCGGGGACTGTTCCAAGATCGGTGTTTCCGGTCCGACACGCCGGGCCAAGGTCCGGCGGGATGGGCACTGTGAGTGATGACATCGGACCTTGTGAGTCCACGTAAGCGTGAGTCCAAGCCGGCGCGGGAG
>NZ_JAEBDZ010000017.1:0-211067 GCF_046548675.1 Amycolatopsis sp. cmx-8-4 | reverse complement strand
CGCGACCAGCGAATCAACTGCTCACGCTCGACATCAGCCAACACCAGCTCAGCCTTCGGACGCCCGGTTCTCGACATATCCCCATACTACCCACTTAACTCACGAATTTACGACGCGACACACTAGTGTCGCGCGTCGTCAGCCGGTCGGCGGGGGCCGGGTAATGCGCCCCAATGTGGCGTTGGGTGCGTTGGACGCACCGAACGCCACATTGGGTGCGTTGGACGCACCCAACGCCACATTGGGGCGCTTGGGGCGTTTGGGGGCCGGGACGCTCCGGCTCCCGGAAGGTCACCAGCCGACAGCGACCTCCAGCCACTGCGGGTCGCCGTGCGAGACGAACGAGGACTGGCCGGCCACGTCGTCGTACGGGAAGCCGTACGCGAGGTGGTTGATGCCGTGGTCGTGCCAGTACTTCGCGTAGTAGTTCGCCGGGGCGGCCTTGTAGTAGTTCGCCGGGTCCTGCTGCTGCGACGCCGGCAGCTGCGCGGTGTGCCGGTTCAGCGCGGCGCACATGTTCGGGTTCCCGGCCAGTGAACCGGCGCACCCGGTGATGTTCGACGTCGGCTCGTTGACCCCGACCGACTGGGCGTAGGCGGTGAAGTAGTTCGCGTACTGCCCGCCCGCGCGGAAGTCGGGCGCGCTGCCCGGCGCCGGGATCCGGTACGGCGCGTTCACCGTGGCCAGGCCCTTGAACTCGGTCGGCACCTCGGCCTGGAACCGGGCGAACGTGGCCGCGCGGTCCTCCTGGAAGGTGCCGTAGTCGTCGCCGACCTGCACGTCGTAGCCGTCGTGGGCGTGCAGCCGCATGGCCAGCTTCAGCGCGAACGCGTCCACCCGGGTGGTGTTGCCGTTGAAGACGTCCGGGCCGACGGTGAACTCGATGAAGTCGGCGTACTGGCCGTTCGGGGTGCCGAGGTAGAAGTACATCCGCCCGGCCGAGTTGGCCGGCATGTCGATGTAGGGCTGCTCGGCGATCGAGTGGGTCTGGCCGCCGAAGTTCCAGAACACCTGGCTGTCCGGGTACTTGCCGTTGGTCCGGTTGAGCACCTTCACGGTGAGCACGTTCTGCGCGGCCGGGATGCTGCTCGTGTCACCCCAGAAGGAGTCGGGCGGGACGCCGGACCCGGGCGGCGGGGTGGTCGTGCCACCGCCGGTGCCGAAGACCTGGAACTCGAACAGCGAGACGCCGTAGGGCGTGGCGCGCGCGGTGGTGTACAACCGCACGTACCGGCCGGAGCCGGTCACGTTCAGCGTCTGCACACCGCCGGTGCCGGTGGTCGTCTGGTACACAGTGGACCAGCTGGACCCGTTGGCGGACACCTGGATCTGGAACGCCGTGGCGTACGCGGCCTCCCAGCGCAGCACGACCTGGCTGACGGTCGCCGCCCCGCCGAGGTCGACCTGGATCCACTGTGGATCGCTGAACTGCGACGACCAGCGGGTGCCGGTGTTGCCGTCCACCGCGGCGGTGGCGGGTGTGCCGGCGTTCTCCACCGAGGACGCCGTGACGGCTTTCCCTTGGGAGATCAGCGGATCCGCCGCGTGCGCCGCGGGTGCGGTGAAGCCGAGCGCGGCGACGGCGAGCGCCGCCGCCAGCGTCGTCAACCGGGTTCCGGGTCCGCGGCGGCGCCGCGGACGGGCAATCGTGGGCATGGTTCCTCCCTGGCCGGGAAAGTGGGGCGGACCCGCCGCCGGTCAGGGGACGGCGTCGTCCGGCTCGCCCCCTGACCGCCGGGAAGGTGCATCCGTGTCCGGCCGGGGACGCTCGGTGAAAAGGTTCATACCACCGCCCCCGACCTGTCAAGCCTTGACAGATCGGGGCCCGCGGGCGATATTCGGAACCGATTCACCTCACTCTCCTGCGTGTCGCCGCCACCCGCTCAGGGGCCTCTGCTCACCTGGAGTCAGTCATGCCCAGCGGCGTCTCCCGCCCCGTCCGGGGTCCGCGCGTCAGGACGAACCCGAACAGCGCCGCCATCAGGGCGACGCCGGACCGCGATTCCCGCGCCGTGGGCGTCAGCGCGACCGTCGGCACCAGGCCCGATCGGCCGAAGACGGCCTGTAAGAACAGATAGCGACCGGACCTTTCCGAAGTGCGCCGCCCGCCGGGGCCACCAATCGGACGAATCGCGCTGAGCGAGCCGCATCCCCTGGCACGAAACGGATCCCCGTCGGATAGGCCGTCCGGGTGCTCCCGCCGGAGGCTCCCCGTGGACCGGACCGGCGGCACCTCGTGACCTGTTGACACGGTCGAGAACGCCGACCTACCCTCGCCACATCCCCACCGTCTTCCCGCAACCCCCTTCTCTCCTGGAAATACAACGTTGTAAAAATCCGCCCGGGTCGCTGACCTGCGGCTTGAGAGTGAGGTCCCCGTGCACCGCGTTTCCGGCCGAAGACTTCTCGCCACGCTCACCACGACGCTGCTCGTCCTCGGGACGATGCTCGGCCTGGCCACCACCTCGCAGGCCGCCGGTTCCCTGCCCTGCGACATCTACGGCGCCGCGGGCACCCAGTGCGTCGCCGCGCACAGCACCACGCGCGCCCTGTATTCGGCCTACGCCGGCAACCTCTACCGCGTGCAGCGCGCCTCCGACCGCGCCGAAACGAACATCGGCCTGCTCGCCACCGGCGGGTACGCCAACGCCGCCGCGCAGGACACCTTCTGCGCCGGCACGACGTGCACCATCACGGTGATCTACGACCAGTCCCCGCGTCACAACGACCTCACCGTCGAAGGCCCGGGCACCGCGGGCGGGCAGGACGTCGCCGCGATCGCGTCCGCGCTGCCGGTCACCGCGGGCGGGCACAAGGTCTACGGCGTCTACGTCTCCCCCGGCACCGGGTACCGGCACTACGTCGGCGCCGGCGTCGCGGTCAACGGCCAGCCCGAAGGCATGTACATGGTCGCCAGCGGCACGCACGTCAACGGCGGCTGCTGCTTCGACTACGGCAACGTCGAGGCGCAGATCGCCGACACCGGCAACGGCCACATGGACGCGGTGAACCTCGGCACCACGTGCTACTTCCCGCCGTGCACCGGCATCGGCCCGTGGGTGGCGGGCGACCTGGAGAACGGGCTGTTCCAGGGCAACCGCTCCAACACCGCCAACCGCGGCAACGCCACGCCGTTCGTCACGGCGCTGCTGAAGAACAACGGCCAGACGACGTTCGCGCTCAAGGGCGGCAACTCGCAGAGCGGCGGCCTCACCACCTGGTACAACGGCACACTGCCGTCGGGCGGGTACACGCCGATGCACCAGGAGGGCTCGATCGTGCTGGGCACCGGCGGGGACAACAGCAACGCGTCCATCGGCTCGTTCTTCGAGGGCGTGATGACCGCGGGCTACCCGACCGACGCCGCGGACGACGCCGTCCAGTCCAATGTGGTCTCCGTCGGCTACTCGGGTTCCACCGGGACACCGCCTTACGCGGCCCCGGTTTCCGGCCCCGGCGGCAAGTGCCTCGACGTCGCCGGCGACGACACCGGCACCAACGGCACCGCGGCGCAGCTGTGGGACTGCCAGGCGAACGCGTCCGACCAGCACTGGGCGCACAACGCGGACTCGTCACTGTCCACTTTGGGCAGATGCCTCGACGTGGTCGGCAACGGGACGGCGAACGGCGCGTTGCTGGAACTGTGGGACTGCAACGGCGTCGGCGGCCAGAAGTGGGTGCAGCAGGCCGACGGCTCGCTGCGCAACCCGCAGTCCGGCCGCTGCGTCGACGCGCCGAACGGCGCCACGGCCAACGGCACCCGGCTGCAGCTCTGGGACTGCAACAGCTCGGCGGCGCAGAAGTTCTCCGTCACCGGCGGCGGCCCGATCACCGGCCCCGGCGGCAAGTGCGTCGACGTGGCCGGCGACGACCACGGCGTCAACGGCACCGGCGTGCAGCTGTGGGACTGCCAGTCCTTCGCCGTGGACCAGCACTGGTTCCACCTGTCGAGCGGCGCGCTGCGGACGCTGGGCCGCTGCCTGGACATCGTCGGCAACGGCACGGCCAACGGCGCCCAGGTCGAGCTGTGGGACTGCAACGGCGTCGGCGGCCAGGGCTGGACGCAACAGGCGGACGGCTCGCTGCGCAACCCGCAGTCCGGCCGCTGCCTGGACTCCCCGAGCGGCGCCACGGGCAACGGCACGCGGCTGCAGATCTGGGACTGCAACTCCTCGGCGGCCCAGAAGTTCCCGCTGATCTGACGCCGGAGGTCACGCCTGCTGCAGCCGGGTCAGAGAGCGTTCCAGCCGACCCGGCTGCAGCAGGACCGAGTCAGAAGGCCGAGTCCGGCCGCGAACGCGAGGCCCCGCGCCCACGCGCGCCGTGTCTCCCCCGGAATCCCCTCTCGCCGTCGTGACCCGGCCGGCATGCCCGGAATGTGACCTTGTCCCGCTATCTTCCCCGGAACACGACACCGAGGGGGAACCGTGCGGAAGACCGGTCCGATCATCGCCATGGCCGTTTTCGCGCTCACCGCCTGCGATCCGGGGCCCGGCAGCGCGCCGCCACCGGCACCCGCGCTCACGGCGCCGGTCACCGACGTCGCCCAGCTGGTGGCGGCGGCCCGGGCCGGGATCGCGCAGGCGCCGTCCGCGGCCTTCACCACGGACGCCGTCGTGAGCCCCGACACCAAGAGCGTCACCGGTTCGCTCCGCTTCGACGGCTCCACGAGCAGCCTCACGATGCTGCTCGACGGCAGCGAAGTCCGGGTGCTCGGCAAGAAGACCTACACCCGCACGCCGGGCGCGGCGATCCCCGGCAAACCGTGGGTCGGCACCGACCCGGACAGCCCCGACCCGATGGCCCAGGCGGCGGGCGTGGTGGTGCCGACGATCGTGCAGCTGCCCGACCTCGGCCGGACCCTGGCGGAGATCGAACGGACCGGCCGGATCGTGTCGGCCGACCGGACCGGCCTGGCCAACCACTACCGGCTCGAGCTCGACCCCACGAAGGCGCCGGACCTGTTCCCGGAGTTCATCAGGGTGCCGCTGGACGGGAAGCCCGCCGCGCCGGTCACCGGCAAGCTCCCCGCCGAACTGTGGCTCGACGCGGCACTGCGGCCCGTGCGGTTCACGGTCGATCTGTCCCCCGGCTTCGAGCAGCCGGGCCCCACGGTCAAGGGCACGACCGAGTACCGCGACTGGGGTAAGCCGGTGACCATCGAGGCCCCGCCCGGCGACCAGGTCGTGGACCTGTCCGAGCTGCTGAAGAAGCTGGGGACCTGACCCGCGGCGCGCTGAAACCGGCCGCTCAGGCCGCCACCGTCGTCACGGCGGTGGCGGAGTTGCCGGACAGGCACGTGCCGGTCGAGGTCGTCGGCGCCGTGACGACCGGGGCGTACACGACGTAGTCCTGGCCGGTCTGGAGGTTGTGGCAGGCGAGCCGGGCCTGGTAGCGGCCGCTGTCGCACTGGGCGCTGCCCCGGCCGTAGTAGAGCGTGCTGCCCTGGACGATCCACGCGCTCCAGGTCATGCACCCGGCCAGGCCGGCGGCGGCCGGATCGGCGACGGCCTGCACGATCTGCGCGGTGTTCCCGGTGTTACAGGTGACGGAAACGGCGGCCGGCGCGGTCACCACCTGGGTGCCGTAGAGGATGTAGTAATCGCCGGTCTGCTCGTTCTTGCACAGCGCCTTGACCCGGTAGCGCCCGGTGTCGCACTGCGCCTGGCCGCGGCCGTAGAACAGGTTGTTGCCACCCTGGTTGACCCACTCGACCCAGGAGACGCACCCGGGCACCCCGGCGTCGAGCGGATCGGTCACGGCGTAGACGGCCTGCGCCGAGTTCCCGGTGTTGCACAGCACGGTCGCGGTCGCCGGCGCGGTGACGACCTGGGTGCCGTAGTTCACGTACCCGGCACCGGTCTGGTTGTTGATGCAGACCGCTTTCGCCCGGTAGCGTCCGGAGGTGCACTGCAGGTTGCCGAGGCCGTAGAAGTAGTTGTTGCCCTGCTGCACCCACTGGATGGAGGTCGTGCACCCGGCGGGCGCCACCTGGGCCGCTTGCGCCACCTGCACCGCCGCCGACGCGGGCGCGGCCAGAGCGGCGAGACCGAGCACGGCCGCCACCAGGGCCAGGAACCAACGCTTCGCCACCACTTGCGCCTCCGGGGTGTGGATTCGACTGCCGCGGCGGACCGTAACACCGGAAACCGGCGCAATTCACGGCTGTGCAAGGGAATGAGCACGAACGCGGAACTCCCGGCGCCGTCCACCGCCCGATCGGCCGTCCTACGCTGGAAGAGTGCGATTCCCCGTCGATGATCCGGACGGCGCGCGGCGACTGGCCGACGAACTGGCCCCACGCGTCGCCGAGGCGATCCTTCGGGGCCCACGGGAAACGTTGGTCACGCGGAACGTGCACGTCGACCGTCCCGGCACGGTGTTAGTCCTGCGTAGCTCAGGCGGTACCTGATGTGCACCACGACGTCGGTGAAAGATCGGCTACGAGGAGATCTTCGTCGACGCTCACACCGGCGAGGTCCGCTACCACTACCGCCAAACCCCCTGCCGGCCGTCCGCGATCCGGCCTGCCCGCACCTGACGACCATGGTCGCTACGACCATGGTCGTGCTACGGTGGCGTCATGCCCCCCGCCGACGACACCCCGGAACCCCGCAGCCGCCGTGAGCGGCCGGCGAAACCCGCCCTGACCAGGCAGGGGATCATCGACACCGCGCTCGGCATCCTGCGCGACGAAGGCCTGGAGAAGGTGACGATGCGGCGCGTCGCCGCCGCGCTCGACTCGGGGCACGCCTCGCTCTACGTCTACGTCCGGAACACCGAAGACCTGCACGCGCAGATCCTCGACGTGCTCCTCGGCGAGCTTCGGCCGTCGGTCGCCGGGCCCGGCACCTGGCGTGATCGGGTGAAGGGGCTGTTGTCCGGCTACGGGCAGCTGCTGATGCGCTATCCGGGGATCGCCCGGATGGCGCTGTCCACACAACCCAGCGGCCCGAACTACCTGGCGCTGGTCGACACCGTTCTCGCGCTGCTCCAGGAAGGCGGCGCACACGACCGGGCCGCGGCCTGGGGTGTCGACCTGCTCCTGCTGTTCCCCACCGCGGTCGCCGTCGAGTTCAGTGCCCCGGCCGCCAAGACCGAGAAAGCCGCCGCGCTGTCGGCGCTCGCCACGAAGATCACCACCGTGGACGCGGCCCGGTACCCGCACATCGCCCCGCTCAGCGCCGCGCTCGTCTCCGGCGACGGCGGCTCCCGCGGCGACTGGGCCTTCGACGTCCTGCTCGACGGCATCCTCGCCGCGAACCCCCCTCCCGCACCGGAACAGGACCTCCCATGACCAGCTCTTCCGTCACGATCGTCGGCGCCGGCCTGTCCGGCCTCGTGCTGGCCCGCATCCTCCAGAACCACGGGATTCCCGCCACCGTCCACGAACTCGACGCCACCGCCGGCGCGCGCCGCCAGGGCGGCTCGCTCGACATCCACGAAGAGACCGGGCAGTTCGCCCTGCGCGAAGCCGGGCTGTACGACGAGTTCCGCCGCCACACGCACCCGCAGGGCGAACACATGCGGGTCCTCGACAAGAAAGCGCACGTCTTCATCGACGCCGGGCCCGACGGCGGCGAAGGCGGACGTCCGGAGATCGACCGGACCGTGCTGCGCGATCTGCTCGTCGGCTCGCTCGACCCCGGCAGCATCGTCTGGGACCACAAGGTCACCGCGGCCCGCGCCCTCGGCGACGGCCGGCACGAGCTGACCTTCGCCGACGGCACCACGACCACCACCGGCCTCCTGGTCGGCGCGGACGGCACCTGGTCGAAGGTGCGGCCGCTGCTGTCTCCCGCGATCCCGGAGTACTGCGGGGTCTCCCACGTCGAGATCCGCATCCCGGACGCGCCGGCGCGGCACCCGGAGCTGGCCGCGCTCATCGGGCCCGGCATGGTCTTCGCGCTGTCCGACAACAAGGGTCTCCTGGGCCACGGCGGAAACGACATCGAACTCGGCGCCTCCTTCCGCGTCCCCGAGGACTGGCTGTCCGCCGGCGGCGTCGACTGGACCGATCCGGCCGCGGCCCGCGACGCCCTGCTGAAGGAGTTCGCCGACTGGGCCCCGGAACTGACCGACCTCATCCGCCACTGCGAGGACACGATCACGCCGCGCCGGATCTTCGGCCTCCCGGCCGGGCACCGCTGGGCTCGCGTCCCGGGCGTGACACTCGTCGGCGACGCCGCGCACGTGATGTCCCCGTACGCGGGCGAGGGCGCGAACCTCGCCCTGATCGACGGCGCCGACCTCGCCCGCGCGATCATCGAGCACCCGGACGACGTCGAAACCGCCCTGACGCAGTACGAGACGGCGATGTTCCCGCGCGCCGAAGAAGCCGCCCACGGTTCCGCGCAAGGACTCGAGTGGTGCTTCACACCGACGGCGCCCCGGGAGATCGTCGAGTTCTTCTCCGGGATGGACCAGGGGTAGGCCGTCAGGTCCACACCCCCGCGGCGGCCGTTTCGGTGACGTAGTCCTCGAACGACCTCGCCGGCCGGCCGAGGGCGCGTTCGACGTCGCCGGTCGGCACGGGCGCCGCGCCGTCGCGGATGGCCACCAGGATGCCGGTGAGCAGCTGGGCGACACCGGCCGGGACGCCGTTCGCGACCAACTGTCCGATGTGGACTTCGGGGGCGACGTCGATGTGGCGGAGCACGCGTCCGGTGGCCTGGCCGATCACGTCGACCGCCTCGCCGAAGCTGAGCGCCCGGGGGCCGGTCAGCTGGTAGGTCCGGCCGTCGTGCCGGCTGCCGGGCGGTCGGACAGGCCGAGCACGCTGCGCACGACCCCGCCGAGCGCGGCCGGGATCGACGGCGCGGCGTCGTTGGCGTAGAAGTGCGCGCCGTCCGCGCCGGTGTAGTCGCCGAGCGACGTGCCGAAGGCGGCTTTCACCGCGTCGGCCGTGCCGGTGGCGTCGACGACCTGGCGGTTGCCCGCCACCGACGTCACCCGGAAGCCTTGGGCGCGCAGGAAGTCCGTCACCTGCGCGACGTCGGACGCGGTCGGGGCGAAGCGCGCGTTGTACTGCTCACTGGTGAGGTAGTGGCGGTAGCCGGGTGAGCGCGGGTCGCCGACGGCGGCGACGAACCGGTTCAGGCCGGCCTCGTCGTGCGGGCGCAGCGCCACCGCGATCCCGACGCCGCGGTCTCCCGCGACGGCGGCGTCCCGGTGCGCGCCCGCCGGCGCCGCGATGCTGTCCGGCAGGGGGACTCGGGTGTTCTGGGCGTGCGCTGCCGGCGGTCCGACGGCCAGCAGCGCCGCAGCGGTGAGGAAGGTGGTCGCCGCGGCGGCCGCTCTCCTGGCGCTGGGGAATGGGGACATCTGTTTCCTCCGGGAGTGGAGTGGCGACGTTTTCTGCGGCACACCGGATGCAGTCGACGCCGGAGACCGGCCGAACGCTAATCACGGGCCGTCACCCGGGAAATCCCTGCGTGAACGTTCAGTTCCGTTCACAGTGAACCGGTTCGCGCCGGGTTCCGCCGCAGGTCGGAGGCGCGATCCGTAGCCAGTTGTCCACAGAGGTCCGGACGCGTTCAGTGCGGCCGCGCCCCGGGCGGATTGCCGCTTATGCCCCGGATTCCACCCTTCGGCCCTACCACCGATCGCGATCACCCGCCTACGGTCCGCGAACCCCTCGGAGTGGCGAGCTGTGGAGGTCCGATGGCCGGAAATGCGGTGGGAACGCGAGCCGTGCCGGTGGACCGCGAGCTGCGCCGGCTGCTGCGGCACGGCACGTTCGCGCAGGTGCTCGACCACGCGCTGGCCGTTCGCGGGCTGAGCCTGGAGCAGGTGCAACGGCGGCTGGCCGACCGGGGTGTGCGGGTCAGCCGCGCCGCGCTGAGCTACTGGCGGCGGGGCCGCAGCCGGCCGGAACGCGAGGAGTCGCTGCGCGCGGTGCGGGCGCTGGAAGACCTGATCGGACTCCCCGGGGAGTCGCTGGTGGTGCTGCTCGGCCCGCCGCGACCGCGAGGCCGCGGCGCCGAAACCGAACCGGGCGCGGTCGACCGCCGGCGGCTGTGGCCGTCCTGCGGGCCGGCGCTCGCCGCCATCGACGCGCCGCCGGAAGGCCAGGTGCGGTACCTGGACGTCCACGAGCACGTGCTCGTGGACCAGCGCCGCCGCCTGCGCGAGGTCCGGACGCGGCTGGTGCTCGAGGCGACGACCGACCGGACGGACCGGTGCGTCGTCTACGAATGGGCCGAGGAGTCGTCGCGGCCGGTCCTGGGTGAGCTGCGGTACTGCCGGCAGGGCCGGACCCGGCCGCAGGAGGCGAGCACCGCGACGGTGTGCGAACTCCTGCTGGAGCAACGGCTTTCGGCGGGCGACCGCACGGTCGTCGAGTACACCTGGCGCTACCCGGGCGGTTCGGTGCTGACGTCGTTCCACCGGCGGTTCACCCGGCCGGTGCGGCAGTACCTGCTGCAGGTCGAGTTCACCGGCGAGGTGCCGCCGCACTGCGTCCCGTACCGGCAGCCGACCCTCAACAGCGCCCGGCAGCCGGGGAAACCGTTGTGGATCGGCGGGTCCGGGACGGCGCACTTGGCCGTCCCGGACGCCGGCCCGGGGCTGCTCGGCCTGCAGTGGGACTGGAACTGAGGCACCGGCCCGTGTCCGTGGAGTTCGAGTCCTCGCACACGGCGTTCTCACTCGCGCTGGACGCCGCGATCGCCGAGTCCGGCCTGTCGCTGGAGCGGCTGCAGCGCCACCTGGCCGCGCGCGGCGTGACGCTGTCCCGGGCGTCGCTCTCGTACTGGCGCACGGGTCGCTCCCGCCCGGAGCGCGAGACCTCTTTGGACGCCGTCACGCACCTGGAAGACGTCCTCAACGTGCGTCCCGGCACGCTCAAGTCGTTGCTGGGCCCGAAAGCGCCCCGCGGCCGCTGGCTGGGCGGGCCGCCCGAGCGGCTGGCCCGGCACCGGTTGTGGCCCGCGCTGCACCCCCTCTCCGCGGAGCTGAAGCCGCCGCCGGACGGCCACGTGCGGTTCTGGTCCCTCCACGACACGCTGTTCGTCGACGACCACAGCCGTGAGCGGCACCTGCGGGTGCGCATGGTCGCCGAAGCCGCGATGGACGGCGTCGACCGGATCATGACGTTCTTCCAGGCCGACGGGCCCGAGCAGGACGATCCTGCCTACGAGGACCTGCAGTCCTGCACGCTGGGCCGGGTGCTGACCGACCGGGCCACCGGCCTGACCGCGGGCGAGCTCCTGATCGACCGGACCCTGGCCGCCGGTGACGTCGCCGCGGTGACCTACACCCTGAGCTTCGGCCGGGGGCACGAGACCGACCACTACCACCACCGGTTCACCCGGCCCGCGCAGCTCTACGTCTGCCAAGTGCAATTCGCTTCCCGCATCCCCCGCCTCGCGCGGGAATTCGAACAACGGCAGCTGGGCGGGCCGCGCACGCAAGGCCGTCCGTTGCCCGTGGATTCGGGCCACTCGGTCACTTTCGCCACTCGTGACGTGCACCCGGGCATCCTCGGCGTCAACTGGGAGTGGTAGCCAAATCTGTTTACAGCCGCCACCACAGGGCCGTTGACCTGCGGTTGTGCGACGCGCCAAGACGGTGACAGGTCAGTTGTTCACTTAGCCTGTCCGCTTCCCGTTGCCGCCTTTACCGTTCTGGCCAGCTCCTTTCTATGCGGTCTCCCCAACTCCCCCGGTGAAGGGAATTCCCATGTCCGTCAAGCACACCCTGTTCGCGGTCGCCGCCGCCGCGAGCGTCGCGCTCGCCGGCGCCCCGGCCGCGGTCGCGGCCCCGGCGACCACCACGGTCCACCACACCACCCAGTCGATGGCCTCGCTCTTCGGGACCACCGCCGCGCCGGCCGCGCCCGCAACGATCGGCGACACTTACCCCGCGAAGTGGCGCAACATCCCCCAGGACTCGGTGGTCGACGACTGGAACATGTACAACCGCGAGTGCGTCTCGTGGAACGCGTACAACATCGCGCGGCACGGCAAGAGCGCGAACAACTACGGCGACGCCAAGTACTGGGACGACAACGCCCGCAACCATGGCTTCCGCGTCGACAACACGCCCACCGCGGGCGCGACCGCGCAGACCGACGCCGGGCAGTACGGCCACGTCGCCATCGTGGACAGCGTCAACGGCAACCAGGTGACCGTCGAGGACTACAACTGGGACGGCACCGGCCACTACCTGCGGCACACGGTGAACAAGAACGACTTCCGCTACATCCACTTCTACGGCTGACCATCGGACGCCACTCGCGTCCCGATCACCGGTACGCGAGTGGCGCGCCCACGGACGTTCGGCCATCGTTCAGGGGAAACCCACCTTCCGGAGGGCGTTCGTTCGGCCCGCCCCGGAACGCTGAACCGGCTCTGGATCCCCGACCCCGAGGACGGACACCGTGACCGAATCCCGTGCCCGCAGGCGCGTCTGCTGCCTCGTCGCCGGTTCGCTGCTGGCCGCGGCCTGCGCGAGCGGCCCGGCGCACGCCGCCGCGGCCCAGGACGTCCACCTCAACGAGGTCGTGACCACCGGCAGCGTGAACGACTCCGTTGAGCTGTACAACTCGGGCACGGCCGCTGTCGACGTCTCGGGCTGGATCATCAAGGACGACCAGGACAGCTCGAAGTACAAGATCGCCGCCGGGACGTCCTTGGCGCCCGGCGCCTTCCGCGCGTTCGACGTCCACAGCTCCTTCGGGCTCGGTTCGTCGGACAAAGCGCGGCTTTACCAGGCAAACGGCACCACGCTGGTCGACAGCGTCAGCTGGAGCGAGCACTCCGACCCGTCGTGGTCGCGCTGCCCGGACGGGACGGGCCCGCTCACCGCGGCCCCGCTGACGCTCGGCGCCGCGAACAGCTGCGGCTCCGGCACCGCGCCGGTGGCGTGGCCCGGCGGCAGCTCGGTGACGACAGCCGACGCGTCGAACGTCTTCGGCGAGGACCTGAGCGGCCTGTTCCAGGACGGCGGTGTGCTGTGGGCCGCGCAGAACTCCGGGAAGCTGTGGCGCCTGCTGCCCAACGGCTCCGGCGGCTGGAAGCCGGACACCGCAAACGGCTGGTCGTCGGGCAAGACACTGCGGTTCCCGGGCGGCTCCGGCAATCCGGACAGCGAGGGCGTGACGGTCACCGGTGGCGCGGCGTTCGTCGCCAGTGAGCGCAACGGTTCCGGCAGCAGCCGGACGTCCGTGCTGCGCTACGACGTGAGCGGCACCGGCTCCACGCTGACCGCGACGAAGGAGTGGAACCTGACCGCGGACCTGCCGCCCGTGGGCGCCAACCTCGGCTTCGAGGGCGTCACCTGGGTTCCCGACGCTTCCCTCACCGGCGCCGGGTTCGCCGACGCCTCGACCGGCGCGGCCTACGACCCCGGCCACTACGGCGCGCACAGCGGCGGCGTGTTCTTCGTCGGCGTCGAGGGCACCGGCATGGTTCACGGGTACGTCCTGCAGGACTCGGGCGCGTTCACCCGGGTGGCGTCCTTCGCCAGCGGGATGAGCGGCGTCATGGAGGTGCAGTGGGAGCCGCAGGCCGCGCGCCTGTGGGTCGTCTGCGACGACACCTGCCACGGCCAGCACCGCACGATGAAGGTGAACGCCGCCGGCGTGTTCGCGACGACCGCGGTCTACAACCGGCCCACCGGCATGCCCGACTACAACAACGAAGGCTTTGCCCTGGCCGGCGCGAGCGAGTGCACCGGCGGCACCAAGCCCGTCTACTGGTCCGACGACACCAATGACGGCGGGCACGCGCTGCGGAAGGGCATCGTCGCCTGCTGACCGGCCGCCTTCTCCGACAATTCTTGCAGACTTCAGTACGTAAATTTCTGAAATCGGTCCGAGTATTGCCAGTTCTTGGCCGGAAGCCTACAGTCGCCTCCCGGAACACGTACTCGTGCAACGGTGCCGAGAGGATCTGCAATGGCGATCTCCCGCAGGACGTTCATCGGCTCGGCCGCGGCGGCATCGGCCTGGGGAGCGCTTTCCCTCGCCAGCGCGCCCGGCGCGTCCGCCGCCAGCGCGCCGGGAGACGTCGTCGGCAAGATCACCGTCGGGTACCAGGGCTGGTTCGCCTGCGCCGGTGACGGCGCGCCGATCAACGGCTGGTGGCACTGGAGCCAGAACTGGGGGCAGACGCCGTCGACGGGCAACAACGTGATCAAGGCCTGGCCGGACATGCGCGAGTACACCCGCACCTACCAGACCGCTTATGCCAACTTTGGCAACGGCCAGCCCGCGACGCTCTTCTCGTCCTACGACCAGCAGACCGTGGACACGCACTTCCTGTGGATGCAGCAGAACGGCTGCGACACCGCCGCGTTGCAGCGCTTCAACCCCAACAGCAGCGAAGGCCCGACGCGCGACGCGATGGCCGCCAAGGTCCGCAGCGCCGCCGAAGCGCACGGGCGGAAGTTCTACATCATGTACGACGCCACCGGCTGGGCGAACATGCAGCCGGAGATGAAGGCCGACTGGACGGCGAAGATGTCGGCGCACACGGCGTCGTCCGCCTACGCCCGCCAGAACGGCAAGCCGGTCGTCTGCATCTGGGGTTTCGGGTACAACGACGGCAACCACCCGTGGGACGCGAACACCTGCCTCGACGTGGTGAACTGGTTCAAGGGCCTGGGTTGTTACGTCATCGGCGGCGTGCCAAGGGAATGGCGCACCAGCGACGGCGGCTCGCGGCCCGGCTTCGGCGACGTCTACCGCTCCTTCACCATGATCTCGCCGTGGATGGTCGGCGCGGTCGGCGACGCGGCGGGCTCGGACTGGATGTACCAGAACCTCACCGTGCCCGACCAGGCGGACTGCAACGCCCACGGCATCGACTACCAGCCGTGCGTGCTGCCAGGCGACGTCTCCGGCCGGCAGCGGGCCCACGGCGACTTCATGTGGCGCCAGTTCTACAACATGGTGCGCGCCGGCGTGCAGGGCATCTACATCTCGATGTTCGACGAATACGGTGAAGGCAACCAGATCGCGAAGACCGCGGAGAACGCGTCGATGACCCCCGCCGGCTCCGGCCTGCTCGCTTTGGACGAAGACGGGACAGCGTGCTCGTCGGACTACTACCTGCGCCTCACCAACGACGGCGGCCGCATGCTCAAGGGCCAGCTCGCCTTGACGGCGACCAGGCCGACGTCGCCGACGCTGAGCACGGGCGGCTCGACCGACCTGGCGCGCGGCCGGGCCACGAGCGAAAGCAGCCACACGCAGAACTACGGCGCGAGCAACGCCGTCGACGGAAACGCCGACAGCTACTGGGAAAGCACGAACAACGCGTTCCCCCAGTGGCTCCAGGTCGACCTCGGCGCGTCGACCGCGGTGACGCGGATCGTGGTGGCCGTCCCACCGTCGAGCGCGTGGAGCACCCGCACCCAGACGCTGGCGCTGTCGGGCTCATCCGACGGAACCACGTTCGACACCCTCTCCCCCGCGACGGGCTACGTGTTCGATCCCGCGCGGGGCAACAACGTCACCATCACGATCCCCCGCACCAGCCGCCGCTTCCTGCGCTTGACCTGCACCGGCAACACCGGCTGGCCCGCCGGGCAGATCGCCCGCTTCGAGGCCTACAGCTGATCACAACGCCGGCTGGGAGGCGACCAGCCGCGTCACGGGAGGACACCCAGCTCGCGGTGCAGCAGCGCCCGGCAGTGCACGGCGACCCGGCTCTACAGCGGCGGTGTCTGGTCGACGCCGAAGACCAGCGCGCTCTTCGTCGACCCGAAGGCCATCATCACCATCATCGCGGCCCTGACCGCGGCGGTGGTCGTCCAGGACCTCGCGTCGAAGATCACCTCGAAGCTGACCGGGGTGTACCGCGACATCAAGGTCGACGTGACCTGACGCTGAACGCGACGACGGCGGGCTGACCCGGCGGCCGGCCCCGGAGCCCGCCCGGCTCCGGGGCCGGTGCGGGCTACTCTGGAGTAGACACAGTCGTGCGGCGCAGTGGGGGGAACGTGGCCCGGTTCGGCAAAGCGGTCGTCGAAGGTACCTTGCTGCGGGCGAAGCCCGTGGTCCGGTGGGGGCTCGGGCACGCACTGCCGCGGGCCGTGCTGCTGCGCGGCGCCCGGCGCGGCGACCTGCAGGGCCGGCTGGTCGACGACGCCGCCGCGGGCCGCGACCTGAGCGGGCTGTTCGACGAGATCCGGGCCGCCGGACCGGTCGCCCGGACGCGCTTCGGCTGGATCACCACGCAGCACGCCGCCGTCCGGGAGGTGCTCTCCAGCGACGACTTCCGCACCGGCGTGCTCGGCTCCGACGGCTCCGCGCTGGGGCGGCTGCTGGAGTGGTCGGCCGGCGAGCACCTGCACCCGGTGCGGCCGCCGTCGCTGCTGGCCGTCAACCCGCCCGAGCACACCCGCTACCGCAAGCTCGTCACCGGCGTGTTCACCGCGCGCGCCGTCGAGCAGCTGCGCGGCCGGGTCCAGGCGATCGCGGACGAGGTCCTCGACGCCATCGACCCCACCGGCCCGGTCGACCTGGTCGAGTCCTACTGCGGCCTGCTCCCGGTGACGGTGATCAGCGAGATCCTCGGCGTCCCGGCCACCGAGGTGGGCAAGGTGCTGTCCCTGGGCGCGGCGGCGGCGCCGAGCCTCGACCTCGGCCTGGGCTGGCGCACGTTCCGCGACGTCGAGACGGCGCTGGCGGAGTTCGACACCTGGCTGGGCGAGCACCTGGACCACCTGCGCCGCCACCCCGGCGACGACCTGTTCAGCCGCCTGGTCGCGGCCCGCGACGACGGCGTCGGACTCACCGAGGCCGAGCTGAAGTCGACGGCGGGCCTGGTCCTCGCGGCCGGCTTCGAGACGACGGTCAACCTGCTGGGCAGCGGCATCGCCCTGCTGACCGCCCACCCGGGCCAGCTCACGACCCTGCGCGAGCGGCCGGAGCTGTGGGGCAACGCGGTCGAGGAGGTCCTGCGCCACGACCCGCCGGTCCTGCTCACCGGCCGGCTGGCGGTCCGCGCCACGGAGGTCGCCGGCGTCCCCCTGCCGCGAGGAGCGCTGGTGACGACGGTATTGGCCGGCGCGAACCACGACCCGCAGGTCTTCGCCGAGCCGGAGACGTTCGACGTGACCCGGGCCCGAGCCCGCGACCACGTCGCCTTCGGCGCGGGCCGGCACCACTGCCTGGGCGCCGCACTGGCCCGGATGGAGGGCGAGATCGGCCTGCGGACGATCTTCGACCGCTTCCCCGGCTTGGCTCTGCGTCCGGGAAGCCGCCGCCGAGAGACCCGAATCCTGCGCGGCTACGAGTACCTGCCGGCCACCCTCACCTAGCGGCGACGGCCTCGGCCACGACGTGCCCGGGCGACATCGACTGATCGGCGGCAGGCCCGTCGCGAGTGACTCAGTGGTGTGCGGCGCGCAGGGCTCGTTCGATCTCGTCCTGGCCGAGTGCGCGGGAGCTGACGTAGTACAGCACCGCTCCGGGTGGCAGGTCGCCGTCCCAGGCGGGGTTGACGGTCAGGCCGTTCGCGCCGCGGACGGCCAGTACCGTGGCCCCGAAGGTCCGGCCCAGTGCGGCCCGGCAGCGTTCGACCTGCAGGGCGCCGAGGCGTTCCGGGACGGTGACCGAGTACGTGCCGGCGCCGCCGGCGGTCATCAGTTCGGTGTAGACCTCGGCGATGCCCGGCGAGACCACCTCCTCGACGACCATCCGCGGGGTGTGCCACTGGACGCAGGTGATCCGCGGGTCGACGTAGCCCATCAGCTCGGCCCGTTCCATGTCGCGCATCGTGACCACCACGTGCGCCGACGTCGAGGCGTGCTCGACGAGGACCGCCACCGCCAGCGCCTCGTTGTCGTCCCGCACGTCCACGAGCACCGTGGCGGCCCGCTCGACTCCCGCCCGCGACAGCACCGCCGGTGCGGTGAGGTCGCCGCGGACGAACTCGACGGGCTGCGCCGGCATCGGGTGCACCGGCACCTCGTCGCCCGCGCACAGCACCAGTCCGGTGATCCCGTCGGCCAGCAGCTGCGCCACGAGCCGCTCGGTGCGGCCGGCGAGGTAGCCGACGAGCACGACGTGGCCGCTCAGCTCCACCGGTTCCAAGCCTTGCATCCGCCGTCCCTTCGCTTGCTCGAGCAGCGCCGCGAGCCGGGTGAAGACCGTGGTGAGCGTGGCGATCCCACCGACGATCACGTACACCCCGACGAAGTGCCCGGCCGCCGTCTCCGGCGAGAAGTCGCCGTAGCCGACCGTCGCCGCGGTCACGACGAAGTACCACCAGTAGTTGCCCGGCTGAACCAGGTCGCTGCCGGCCGGCTCGGCCAGCACCATCAGCGGCCAGCTGGTCGCGAAGACGAACACGACGACCACCACCGGGAGCATCCACCCGGCACGCAGGAGCCAGCGCGCGAACAGGCGGGAAAGGATGAAAGGCACGCCCTCTCCTCACCGAACGCCACCACCCGGACACGCCACCTTCAGCGTCCCTTGAGGACAGTTCCGGATCACGAGATCACACGCGCGGACCAGGCACAACGGCCTTTACCCGACCGTGACGGCCGCCGCCCGGCGCCGGGTCGCGACCGGCGCGGCGACGCTCGGCCGTCACAGCCGGTGCGAATCGAGGCGGTGCCGGTTGAGGCGGTGCGGATCGAGGCGGTGGCGGGCCGGTTCTCCCCGGCCGCGACCGCCTTGCCGACGCAGACGGCCGGCAAGGCGGAATCCGATAGCCCGCCATCCGCGTGTGGGTAACGGCGCGCGTCGACCGCGCGCCCGGCCTTGCCGACGTCAGCGACCGGCAAGGCGGAGATCCGCGCCGGTGCCGGCCGTGGGTCGGGAGGTGCCGACGCCGGCCGCAGATCCGGTGACCCGCCGTCCGTGTGCGGCTAGCGGTGCGTGGCACCTCCTGCGGGCGGGCGGTGTAGGCCCAGGTGGTCGCGCAGGGTCGGGCCGGTGTACTCCGTGCGGTAGCGGCCCTTGCGTTGCAGGATCGGCACCACGTGGTCGACGAACGCCGTCAGCTCGTACGGCAGGGTCGAGCCCATGATGGTGAACCCGTCGACCGCGCCGGCGTCCTGCCAGGCCATCACGTGCGTGGCCAGCTGCTCGGGCGTGCCGACGAAGTGGGATTGGCCCGCGCCGCTCTTGAGCTGCAGGGCCAGCTCGCGCAAGGGCAGCTCCGGTTGCGCGCGCTGGAGGGCGAACAGCTCGTTCGCGCGGCTCGAGACGTTCGCCGTTCCGGTCCACAGCTCCGCCGGCAGCGGAGCATCCGGGTCGAAGCCGTCCGGGTCCAGGCCGGCCGTGTACAGGATGTTCTGCCAGCGGAACTCCGGGCTCGCCAGCTCTTCCAGCCGGCGGGCCTTCTCCCGGGCCTCGGCCTCGGTACCGCCCAGCGTCACCATCAGTGCCGGGAGGACGAGCACCTGGGCCGGGTCCCGGCCCGCGGCGGCCACCTGGGCGTGGAGCTCGGTCCGGAACGCGGCCGCGGCCTCCAGCGACGGCGGCCCGGAGAACACCAGCTCGGCGTACCGCGCGGCCAGCGCGATGCCGGCCGGGGACTGTCCCGCTTGGACCAGGACCGGGCGCCCCTGCGGCGAGCGCGGGAACGGCAGGATCCCCTCGACGTCGTAGAAGTCGCCGTGGAAGCGGGGCGCGTGCAGCTTGGCGCGATCCGCCCACACTCCACGTTCGCGGTCACCGACGACCGCGTCGTCCTCCCAGCTGTCCCACGCGCGGGTCACGACGTCGACGAACTCGTGGGCCCGCGTGTACCGGTCGGCGTGGTCGGGGTGGGCGCGCTCGCCGAAGTTCGCCGCGGCCAGCGGGGTGATGGTGGTGACGATGTTCCAGCCCGCGCGGCCGCCGCTGAGGTGATCCAGCGTCGCGAACCGGCGGGCCAGCTCCCACGGCTTGTTGTAGGTCGTGGAGCCGGTTCCGATCAGTCCGATGTGGCTGGTGACCGCGGCCAGGGCCGAGAGCACCGAGATCGGGTCGAACTGCGTCTGCGGCAGGTGCGTGGCCCGGTACTCGGCGATGGCGATGTTGTCGGCCAGGAAGATCGTGTCCATCAGGCCGCGTTCGGCGATGCGCGCGATGTCCGCGTAGTACGGCAGCCCGAGCACGCCGCGCACGTCGTCCTCGACGACGCGCCAGGCGGACTCGTGGTACCCGTTGGGCCAGATGAAAGCGTTGAAGTGCAACTGATCCGCGCTCACGGAACGACTCCTCGTGTTGTGCCGCCGTCAGGCGAGACCCTGCTGCGACAGCCAGTCCTTCGCGACGTCGGCCGCCGGCTCACCGCCGGAGTCCACGCGCTTGTTCAGCTCGCGCATGCCGTCGGTGCTGAGCTTCGCGCTCACGGCGTCGACGACGGTCGCGAAGTCCGCGCCCCGCGCGTCGAGCACCTTCTTGTTCACCGCCGGCACCACGTTCTCCGTCGGCACCATGCTCAGGTCGTCCTTGAGCGCGACGTACTGCGGGTCACCGGCGGACGGGCTCACCGAGTCCACCGGGATCACCGTGACCGCACCGGAGTTGAGCTGCTGCACCCGCGGCCCGACTTCCTGCACGGTCTGGAAGGACGCGTTCGTCAGGTGGTAGATGTCGGTCAAGCCCTTGAAGCACGTCAGCCGCTTCTCACATTCCGGACCGCCGGCCAGGATGACCTTGTCGAGCTTCTTCAGGTCGCTGATGGTCGCGATGCCCTTCGACTTCGCGAGATCGGCCTTGACGATGTAGGTGTTCTTGTCCTCGGCCGGGGCGTAGTCCAGCAGCGAGACGCCGCTGGACTCGAACAGCTTCGCCAGCTGGTCGTGCTCGCCCTTGGCGTCCTTGACCGGCTCCGCACCGAAGCCGGTGGTGATCGCGGAACCCTGGTACTCCGGGATGAACTGCAGCTCACCGGACTTCAGGGACGGGTAAATCAGCTCGCGCGAGCCCAGGTTCAGCTTCCGGGTCACCGGGTAGCCCTTGGCCTCCAGCGCCTGCGCGTAGATCTCGGCCAGGATCTGGCTGTCGGTGAAGTTGAAGGACGCCACGACGATCGGCGCCCCGCCCTTGCCCGGCGCAGCGGGCTTGTCACCGCTGTCCCCGCCCCCGCACGCGGTCAGGCCGAAGACGGCCACCGCCACCACCGCGGCCGCTCGAAGGTTCCGGCTCCAGCGCACGTGCCCACACTCCTCGTTCCCATGATCCAGACATCCACGACCCTAACCAGCGGGTACGACAGAAACCACATGCTGGGAACACGGCGACGCAGACTGTGGCCGCCGTAACCCGATCCGGTCAACTAACCTTGCTGGTCACTTTTACAGGTTAGGATGAACCCGGCGATCCTGTCAACCGGCGAGGTCCACATCCTGAACATCCGTGCGGGGACCACCCGCGACGGGATACCTGTGCAGTAACCGGAAGCGAGGTGGTGGGGCATGGCATCCGACGACGTCGAAGCGTTCGACTCCGTGCTCGACGCGATCGGCGGCACCCCGCTGATCCGGCTCGCGCGGATCGCGCCGCCGGCCGGTCCGCGGATCTACGTCAAGGCCGAGTTCCTCAACCCGGGCGGCAGCGTCAAGGACCGCGCCGCGCTCTCGATGGTGCTCGACGCGGAACGCTCGGGCGCGCTGCCACCCGGCGGGCTGATCGTCGAAGGCACCTCCGGCAACACCGGGATCGGGCTGGCGATCGTGGCGGCCCAGCGCGGCTACCGGCTCACCGTCGTGCTGCCGGACAAGAGCAGCCGGGAGAAGACCGCGATCCTGCGTGCCTACGGGGCGGACGTCGTGGTCACCCCAGGTGCCGTACCGCGGGAAGACCCGGCCCACGTCTCGCAGGTCGCGCGCCGGCTCGCCGAGGAGAACGGCGGCTGGCTCGCCGACCAGTACGACAACCCGGCCAACCCGGCCGCCCACGAAACGACGACCGGGCCGGAGATCTGGCGGCAGACCCGGGGCCGGATCACCCACTTCGTCGCCGGGATCGGCACCGGCGGCACCATCAGCGGCGCCGGCGCCCACCTCAAGCGGGTCAGCGGCGGCCGGGTGCGGGTGATCGGCGCCGATCCCGAGACCTCCGTCTACTCGGGCGGCGACGGCAGCCCCTACGTGGTCGAAAGCATCGGGCACTACCGGCACCCGGACACCGTCGAGGACACCTGGCCCCGCTCGTACCACCGCGACGTCGTCGACCACGTCGAACCGGTCGGCGACCGCGAGTCACTGCTGACCACGCGACGGCTGGCGCGTGAGGAAGGGCTGCTGCTCGGGGCTTCCGCGGGCACGGCCGCCGCCGCCGCGCTGCGCCTGGGCGCCGGGCTGGGTCCGGCCGACCTGATCGTCGTCGTGGTCCCCGACTCCGGCCGTTCCTACCTGTCCAAGTACTACGACGACGACTGGCTCCGGCACCTCGGCTTCCTCACCGAGCACGCGGGCGAGCAGACCGTGGCCGAGGCCGCCGGCCCGTTCCCGGCCGCCGCACCCGGCTTGGCGGCGACGGCGTCGGTCGGCAGCGCGCTCGCCGTGGCCGAACGGCATCCCGGTACCGGACCGCTGTGGCCGGTCGGCCCGGACCGGCCCGGCGCCACGGGTCCACCGTCGGTGGCCGAGGTGACCGGCGCGCTCGACGTCCCGGAGCTCCGCCTGCTGACCGCGGCCGGCATGGCCCGCCCGGCCGACCCGATCGCCGGTTACGTCACCGGCCCCCTGCCCGCGGTCGGCATCGGCGAAAGCCGCCGGGCCGCCGCGGACCGGCTCGGCGCGCACGAAACCGCGTGGGTCCTCGTCGACGGGCGCGTCGCCGGATCAGTCCACAAAGGACAGCTTGAACCAGTCGGAGAAAGGACTGCGGGCACGTGAAGTTCCTGCTCATCACCCTGATCACCCATGTACCGGACCCGGTCACCGGCGTCCTCACCCCGACCGACCAACGGCTGCTGGACGTCGTCGCGAACGCCGAGCTGGCCGAAGAACTCGGCTTCGACGGCTACGGCGTCGGCGAGCGGCACGAGCGGCCGTTCATCTCCTCCTCGCCGCCGGTCGTGCTGAGCCACATCGCCGCCCGGACGTCCCGGATCCGGCTGTTCACCGCCGTCACCACGCTCAGCCTGCTCGACCCGGTCCGCGCGTTCGAGGACTACTCGACCCTCGACAACCTCTCGGGCGGCCGGCTCGAACTGATCATCGGCAAGGGCAACGGCGCCGCCCAGCGCGAGCTGTTCCACGTCACCCCGGACGACCAGTGGGACCGCAACGCCGAGGGCTACGAGCTGTTCCGGAAACTCTGGCGCCAGGACAAGGTCACCTGGTCCGGGCGGTTCCGGCCGTCGCTGACCGACGCCGAGGTCTGGCCGCGGCCGCTGCAGCGGCCGATCCGCGTCTGGCACGGCAGCGCGACCAGCCACGAGTCCGTCGATCTCGCCGCGAAGTGGGGTGACCCGCTCTTCTCCGCGAACGTCACCAACCCCGTCGAGCCCTACGCCGAGCTGGTCCGCCACTACCGCGAGCGGTGGGCCCACCACGGCCACGATCCCGCGGCCGCCATCGTCGGCGCCGGGACCGCCGGGTACTACGCCGCCGAGACGTCTCAGGAAGCGCTCGAGGTCTACCGGCCGATCTTCGAGAGCCGGCTGGCCCTGCAGACCCGGCTCGGCCTCGAACCCGTCTTCTCGACGCTCGAGGACTTCGTCGAGCGCAGCTCGGCGCTGATCGGCAGCCCGGCCCAGATCACCGAGAAAGTCCTGCGCTACCACAAGGAACTCGGGCACCAGGTGATGCACCTGCACGCCGACCGCGACGGGCTCACCGCAAAACAGCACCGCGCCACCCTCGAACTGTTCCAGTCGGACATCGCGCCCGCGCTGCGGCGGGAGATCCCCGACCCGCCGTGGCCCGCCGGAAAGGACCGTCATGCCTGAAGTCCCGTTGTCGGTGCTGGACCTCGTCCCGATCAGCACCGGGTCCGGCGCCGCCGAGGCCGTGCGCAACACCGTCGACCTCGCACAGCACGCCGAACGCTTCGGCTACCACCGCTACTGGTTCGCCGAACACCACCTCAACCCCGGCGTCGCGGGCGCGTCACCGCCGGTGCTGATCGCCCTCGTCGCCGGGGCCACCAAGCGGATCCGGCTCGGGTCCGCGGGCGTGCAGCTCGCGCACCGGACGCCACTGGCCGTCGTCGAGGAGTTCGGTCTCGTCGCGGCGCTGCACCCGGGGCGGCTGGACCTCGGGCTCGGCCGCAGCGGCAAGCAACTCGTCCGCGAATACGCCGCCGCCGCAGCCGCACCACCGCCGGCCACGCAGGCGAGCAACGGCCTGCTCATTCCCGAGAAGCCCGACTTCAGCACGCTCGCCCGCTCGTCGCGAATCGGCCTGACCTTCGGGCTGCTGCAACAACCCGGCGCCGAATCACCCGACTACGGCGAACAGGTCGACGACATCCTCGCCTTCCTCGGCGGCACCTACCGTTCCCCCGAAGGGCTCGACGCGCACGCCGTGCCCGGCGAGGGCGCGCAGGTCGAGATCTGGATCCTCGGCAGCAGCGGCGGGCAGAGCGCGTCCGTGGCCGGCCGCAACGCCCTGCGGTTCGCCGCGAACTACCACGTCAGCCCGTCCAGCGTGCTCGACGCCGTTACCGCATACCGGCAAGCGTTCGTGCCTTCGGCGACCCTGCCGAAGCCGTACGTCGCGGTGTCGGCCGACGTCGTCGTCGCCGAAGACGACGCCACCGCGCGGGAACTGGCCAGTGGCTACGCCCTCTGGGTCCGCTCCATCCGCCGCGCGGAGGGCGCGATTCTCTTTCCCACGCCGGAAGAAGCCGCCGCCCACGTCTGGAGCGACGAGGACCGGGCTCTGGTCGCCGACCGCGTCGACACCCAGTTCGTCGGCTCCCCCGCCACGGTGGCGGCCCGGCTGCGGCAGCTCCAGGAGGCGACCGGCGCCGACGAGCTCGTCATCACCACCATCACCCACGCGCACGCCGACCGCGTGCGGTCCTACGAACTGCTCGCCGAGCACTGGAACCGGGGGTGAAGCCAGCGGGCTAAGCCTGCCCGGTCAGCAGCTTGACGAGACTGTGCGGGGTCTTCTCGCCGAAGCAGAGGTCGAAGTCGCGGGCGGCTTCGATGGCGGCTTCGGCGCTGCGCGGGAACAGCGCCTGCTCGTAGCCGGTGAGCGCGGCTTCGACGTCGCCGGGGTGCGCGGCTTCGACGTCGCCGGGGTGCGCGGCGATCGCCTTGCCGAGCTCGGCGGCGTCGAACATGGCCAGGTTGGCGCCTTCGCCGTTCGGGACGCAGAGGTGGGCGGCGTCGCCGAGCAGGGTCACCCCCGGCACCCGGTCCCACCGGTGCCCGGTCGGCAGGGTGTTGATCGGGCGCAGCACCGGCGGGGTCTCGCCGTCGGTGATCAGCGCGGTGAGCTCCGGGGCCCAGCCGTCGAACTCCGCCGCGATCCGGGCGGTGGCCGCCGCGGCGTCGGTGAAGTCGATGTCGGCGAACCACTCCTGCGGCTTCGACAGCACGACGTAGGTGTGGAGGTTCCCGCCGCTCTCGCGGTGCGCCTGGATCCCCTTGCCCGGTTCGAGCGAGAACAGCGCCCCGCCGCCGACCGCCTTCGCGCTGTCCGGGTGCCGGGTGTCGCTGTCGAACAGGTACGTCTCGACGAACGACGTGCCGACGTACTCGGGCGTGGCGTCCGAGAGCAGCGACCGGACCCGGGACCACGCGCCGTCCGCGCCGACCAGCAGGCTCGTGACGACGGTCGTGTCGTTGGCGAAGGTCACTTCGTGGCGGCCGTCACCGAGGGCGCGGACGCCGCTGACCTTGTGGCCCCACCGGACGGTGCCTTCGGGGAGGGAGTCGAGCAGGACTTGGCGCAACTCACCGCGTTGCACTTCGGGGCGGCCGCCGGTGCCGTCGTCGGGTTCGTCGAGCAGCACGGTTCCGTCCCGCTCGAGGATCCGCGTCGCTTCGCGGCCCTCCAGGATCAGGTTGCGGAATTCCTCGGTGAGGCCGGCGGCCTCGAGGGCGAGCCGGCCGTTGTAGTCGTGGATGTCGAGCATGCCGCCCTGCGTGCGCGCGGCCGGCGACGCCTCGGCCTCGTAGACCGTGGCCGGGATGCCGTGAACGTGCAGGACGCGGGCGAGGGTGAGGCCGCCGAGACCGGCGCCGATGATCGTGACCTGGGTGTTCATGGTGACTCCTCCGGGTTCAAGGCCGTCGGGCCTCACTGGAACGTCATTCCATATTGGAACACTATTCCAGATGTGTCAAACTGGAGGCATGGCTACACGCACGCGCCGGGCCCCGCGGCGCACAGAGGCGCTCTCCCGCGAGCGCATCGTCGAGACCGCCGTCGAAGTGCTCGACGCGGCCGGCGAAGGCGGGCTGACGTTCCGGGTGCTGACCGAGCGCCTCGCCACCGGCGCTGGCGCGATCTACTGGCACGTGGCGAACAAGGGCGAGCTGCTGGCCGCCGCGACCGACGCCGTCGTCGCGCGGGCCATGGCGCCGGGGAAGTCCCAGGGCACCCCGCAGGACGAGGTGCGCGCCGTCGCGCTCGGCCTGTTCGAGGCGATCGACGACCACCCGTGGCTCGCCACGCAGCTCACGGCGCAGTTCGCCCGCAGCCCCTGGGGCTCGGTGACCCCGCGGATCTTCGAAAGCCTCGGCCGGCAGGTCCGCGCGCTGGGCGTGCCCGAAGGCAGCTGGTTCACGGCGACCTCGGCGCTGGTGCACTACATCCTCGGCGCCGCCGGCCAGAACGCCGCGAACTCCGCGAGCGGGCGGGCGCTCGAACCCGGCGTCGATCGCGCCCAGTTCCTCGACGCCGTGTCGACGGCGTGGCAAGAGCTCGACCCCGACGAGTACCCGTTCACCCGGGCCGTCGCGGCGCAGGTGCGCGAGCACGACGACCGGGAGCAGTTCCTCGCCGGGGTCGATCTCATCCTGGCCGGCATCACCCACCGGTGAGCCGTGTAGGGCGTTATACAGTTCTTAGCCGGTGAGGTCGCCTTCCTCTTCGTTGCGCTCGGCGTAGAAGGCCAGCTTGTCCTCGTCCACCGTCGCGCCGAGGCCGGGTCCGGCCGGGACGCGCAGGCGGCCGTCGGTCAGTTCCAGCGGTGCGACGATGTCGTCCGCGTGCAGGCCGTCGCGATGCCCAGTTCGCCGCCGCTGTGGAGGTTCATCCCGAGGCCGAACGTCTCGCAGTGGGCGGCCAGGGCCGTCGTCGCCGCGATCCCGCCCCACTTGTAGACGTCGCCGTGGATCACGTCGACCGCGCCGAGCCGGACCGCCGGGGCGAACTCCTCCAGAGCCAGCCCCGCGCGGATCGAGTCGGGCACGGACCACGCCGCGTTCGGGTCGACGCGCAGCTCGACGTCCGGCAGCGCCCGGCGCAGCTCACGCATGATCGCGACGTCGCCGCGGACGTCCTTGGTGCCCTTGAGCCCGGTACTGGGCGCCGCCGCGCCGCTGCTGAAACCGGCCACGCACGCTGAGATGATCACCGTCCGGACGGAAGGCTTACGCCGCGGTTTGGGGTGGCAGGGACTCGACGTCCCGGGTTCGCCGATCGGCGGCGCACTGGAGCCCGATGCCTACGGCCACAACGGGTTCACCGGCACGAGCCTGTGGGTGGAACCGTCGCGTGGGCGGTACTACGTGCTGCTCACCAACCGCGTCCGCCCGACGCGCTCGGGCGACACCATCGCCGCGGTGCGCCGCGAGTTCCACGACACGGCAGCTCGGCTGGGCTAGCCGTCACCTGCGGTCCAAGGCCGCGAGGCGGTCGCGGACCTTGTCGCCGATGGTGGCGAGCGTCTCCAGCTCCGACGTCGTGAGCTGGTCGATGAACGCGTCCCGGACGTCGGCGACGTGCTGCGGGGCCGCGGCCTCGATCAGTTCCTGGCCTCGCGGGGTGCTGACGACGACCGCCCCGCGCTGGTCGGTGGCGCACCGCTCGCGCGTCACCAGGCCGCGGTGTTGCATCCGGCCCAGGTGCTGGGACAGGCGGCTCTTCTCCCAGCGCAGCAGCTCCCCGAGCTCGAACGACCGCAACCGGCCTTCCGGCGCCTCCGAAAGGTGGGCCAGTACCTGGTAGTCGGCCCGGGACAGCCCGCAGCGGGTACGCAGCTGCCGCTCGATGAACTCCGAGAGGCCGTCCTGCATCGCCATCAGGCCACGCCAGGCCCGGTCTTCCCGTTCGTCCAGCCACCGCGCGTCCGCCATAACCGGAACCCTACCGCTTGGTTGACATGTGAACCAGTTGCGGCCTACGTTTGGTTCACACGTTAACCACATCGGGAGGACACCATGAGCGCACGTCCGGCGATCATCGGCAGCGGCAACATCGGCTCGGCCCTGGCCCGGCTGTTCGCCCGGGCCGGCGTCGAGGTGAGCATCGCCAACACCCGCGGGCCGGAATCGCTGCCGTCGTTCGGCTCCGGCGTGCACGCCGTGACACTGGAAGAGGCACTGGAGAGCGACGTCCTCTTCCTGGCGATCCCGTTCACGGCGGTCGAGCGGTTCGGCAAGTCCCGGCCGGACTGGACCGGCAAGACCGTCGTCGACACCACGAACGCGTACTACACGCCGAACGCCGACGAGATCCTGCAGGGCCGCCTGTCGACCCACTACGTCGCCGAGCAACTGCCCGGCGCCGCGGTCGTCAAGGCCTTCAACCAGTTGCCGTCCGAGACCCTCGCGGCCGAACCCGCCCCGGGCCCGGGCAAGCGGGTGGTCTTCCTCGCGACGGACTCGCCGGAAGCGGGCGACCGGATCGCGGATCTCGCCGTCGCCCTCGGCTTCGCCGCGGTGCAGCTGGGCCGGATCGACGAAGGCGGCCGCCTGATCCAGGCGCAGAACGCCCTCGTGCTGCGCAACTTCGTCGAGCTGCCGCTGCGCTGAGCACAGCGCTCCGACGGCCGCGGCGGGTGCCGATCCCGAGCGCGGGTAGCCTGCCTGGAGAACACGACAGCCCAGGCAGGTTCCGCACCTCTGGGAACGGGCCCGCGGGAGGAGTCGTTTTGCCGGTGACCTGGGCTCGAGACGACCAGGCCGGCTGGCAGATTCTCGATGTGACCGGCCGCGACCGGGCCGACTCGGCGTCCGCGCGGCACTGGGCCGAAGCCCGGCTCGCCACGCTGGGCGAACCGCACCGCCTCGACGTGCTCATGGTGATCGGCGAACTGCTCGACAACGCCTACCAGCACGCCGACGGCCCCACCCAGGTCCGGCTCCACCGCCTCGCCGACCCCTGCGAGATCACCGTGGCCGTCGCCGACACCAGCGGCGGCTCGCCGCGGCTGCGCGTCCCCGACGACCACGGCGGCCGCGGGCTGCTGCTCGTCGACCAGCTGTGCCTCGCCTGGGGCGCGAGCTACCACGACGACGGCAAGGTCGTGTGGGGCCGCCTCGGCTGCGCGGAGCCCGGCCTCGCCTGCCCGAAGGACGAAGCCGGCCCGAGCTAGGCCGGCCCCTTGGTATCCACCGCCGGACCTGGTGGGATGGAACCGGTCACGCGAGTGGAGGAGCTGCCATGGAGACCCCGCGCCCGGACGGCACCGGACCCGCGAACGACCTGCTCACGGTGACCCGGCAGAGCGCCGGTGACGGCGACGTGAGCGTGCGGGCGCGCGGCGAGGTCGACGCCTCGACCAGCCCCGTCCTGGAGGACGCGCTGACCGCGGAGCTCGCCGGCGGCCCGCGCCGGCTCACGCTCGACCTCGACTCCGTGACCTTCTTCAGCTCCGCCGGCATCTCGACGCTGGTGACCGTGCAGGGGCGCTGCGCCGACCGGGGAACGACGTTCGTGGTCCTCGCACCGCGCCGGGTCCGGCGGGTGATCGGCCTCGCCGGGATCGATCGGGTCGTGACCGTGCTCGACTCGGGCGACCCCGGCACGTGAGCCGATCGGCGGCACGGCGTTTGTGCCGCACCGGGAAGGGCACCCACCTCGGGTAGGACGGCCCACCCACGGTGAAAGGCGTCGGCGTGACCCGCGGAGACGTGCACACGTACTACGAAGACGGACTGTGGAAGAACCGGATCGAGGGCGGCGTCCGCGCCTCGAACACCTCGGCGCGCCGCAGCGACGCGGTGTCGTTCGGGCGCACCATGGCGCGCCGGAAGCGGGTCACGCATTTCGTCCACGACGCGACGGGAAACGTCGAAACCCAGAAAACGTACGGGCCGCGGTCCTGACGGGCGATTTCGGCGTCCAATCAGGACAGTGAGAATGGTCCGGGGCGGCACCGCGCCCGAGCGCGACCTTCGCGCCTCGCCGCTCCGGCAGTGCGTCGGACGTCACCCCGGCGCTTCGGGTCCGGCCGCGTACCGGTCGTCGACGCGGGTAGTCCCCACCTGAGGTCGGCCGGTCCTGCGGCGGCGAAGCACGGGAGAAGCACCATGACGAAGACGACCGCTTCGGCGCTGCACGAACTGCTGGGCCGGGTCCCCGTGCGACGCGCGTGGCGGTACTGGGCCGGCTCGGTGCTCGAGTCCTCGGCGGGGCACTACGTCACCGGTGTCGCCCACGGGGTGTTCGGCGCGAGCCTGCCCGCCCCCGGCCGGGACACCATGACCGTCCGAGCGGCACGAAGACCCGTCGAGGTCGAGCACCGGGCGCTCGCCGCGGCCTTCCCGGCCGCGACCGGCAGCGTGGTGGTCTTCCTGCACGGCCTGGTGGAAACCGAGCGCGGCTGGTTCCGCGGCGCGGCCCCCGGCGCCGACTTCGGGACGCGCTTGGCCGCCGACGTCGGCGGCACCCCGGTGTACCTGCGGTACAACTCGGGCCGCCACGTCTGGGAGAACGGCCGTGAGCTCGTCGCGCTGCTGTCCCGGCTCGTCGCCGCGTGGCCGGTGCCCGTCACCGATATCGTCCTCATCGGACACTCCATGGGCGGCTTGGTCGCGCGAAGCGCGCTGTACCATGCACAAGAACAGGCTTCGCCGTGGCTCCCCCGCGTGACGCGCCTGGTCTGCCTGGGCACCCCGCACCGCGGCGCGCCGCTCGAACGCCACGTCGCCCGGCTCGTGAGCCTGCTCGGCCGCTCGGCCGCGGCGGCGCCCCTGGCCCGGGTGCTCGCGCTGCGCAGCGACGGCATCCAGGACCTCGCCTACGGCCACGTCCACCACGCGCAAGGGGAAGCCGGAGCCACCTGGCGACCGGAACCCGGCTCGGGGACGGACATCCGCCGGTTGTTCGTGTCCGCGACGCTCTCGCGCACCCAGGACAGCACGTGGGGCCGGCTCTTCGGCGATCTCCTCGTGACCCCGGTCGGGAGCGACGACCTGACCGAGGACGCCGACATCGTCTGGCTCGGCGGGCTGAACCACTTCGCGCTGCTGCACGAGAACGTCGTCTACGAAGCTGTGCTCGGCTGGTTGCGGTGACGGGACCGGCCCGGGCGCAAGCGCGCCCGGGCCGGCTCACGCGACGCGCGTCAAGCGTGCGCGCTGCGGATCTTCAGCGGGTCCTTGGGGGCCTTCGACCGGATGTCGAGCATCGTCTGCCCGATCTCCTGCAACCGCTTGCGCCCCAGCGCCTTGCGCACCTCCGGGAACCACTCTTCCTCTTCTTCCTCGACGTGGTGGCGCACGGTCTCGGTGAGCACGGTGACCTTCGCGTCGAAGGTTTCGTCCTTCGGGTCGAGCGTCCGCAGCTCGGCCATCAGCCACATCATCACGTGGTGCTCTTCCACGCTTTCCAGCACGTGGTCGCGCGTTTCCGGAACGGCTTCCCGGGCGACGGGGTAGAAGATCTCCTCTTCGATGTACGTGTGGGTGGTCAGCTCCTCGATCATCGCGTCGACGAGCTTCCGCTTCTCCTGGAAGGCCCGCTCGCCCGCCTTCTCGAACTGCTTGAACAGCCTTTCGACTGTCTTGTGATCGTCCTTGAGCATCACGATCGCGTCGGTCGACACGGGCAGCCTCCTTCGTCCCCCGGCGGGTACCCGCCGGGGGACGGCCCAACCGGCGTCCCGCTCAAGACCCCGGCCGCAGCAGGATCTTCTGCGCGCCGTCGAGCTTCTTCTGGAACATCTCGTACGCCCGGGGCGCGTCCGAGAGCGGCAGCTTGTGCGTGGCGAACCCCTCGACGCCGAGCGGGTCGCCGTCCCCGGTCAGCACCGGCATGATGTCGTCGATCCAGTGGCGCACGTTGGCCTGGCCCATCCGGAGCTGCAGCTGCTTGTCGAACATGTCCATCAGCGGCAGCGGGTCGACCACGCCGCCGTACACCCCGGACAGCGAGATCGTGCCGCCGCGGCGCACGCTGTCGATCGCGGCGTAGACGACGCTCAGCCGGTCGACGCCGGCCTTCTCGGTGATCTTCGCGCCGATCGGCTGCGGCAGCATCGCGACCAGGTTGTGCGCGAGCTTGCCCACCGGGGCGCCGTGCGCCTCCATGCCGACGGCGTCGATCACCGAGTCGGCGCCGCGGCCGCCGGTCAGCTGCCGGATCGCGTCGCCGATGACCTTGTGGTCGCGGGTGTCGATCGCGGTGGCGCCGTGTTCGCGGGCGCGGGCGAGCCGTTCCGGCACCAGGTCGACGCCGATGACCTGGCCGGCGCCGCGGTGGCGGGCGATCCGGCAGGCCATCTGCCCGATCGGGCCGAGCCCGAACACCACGACCGTGCCGTCGCGGGGGACGTTCGCGTACTCGACGGCCTGCCAGGCGGTCGGGACGACGTCGGACAGGTAGACGAACCGCTCGTCCGGCGGGCCGTCCGGGACCTTGATCGGCCCGTACTGCGCCTGCGGGACCCGCAGGTACTCGGCCTGCCCGCCGGGCACCTGCCCGTAGAGCTTGGTGTAGCCCAGCAGCGCGGCGCCCTTGCCCTGGCCGGTGACCTGGGTGGTCTCGCACTGCGACTGCAGCCCGCGGTCGCACATCCAGCAGTGGCCGCAGGAGATGTTGAACGGGACGACCACGCGGTCACCCGGCTTCAGGCCGGTCACCTCGGCCCCGACCTCCTCGACCACGCCCATCGGCTCGTGCCCCAGGATGTCGCCCTCGGTCATGAACGCCCCGAGCACCTCGTACAGGTGCAGGTCGGAGCCGCAGATGCCGCTGGAGGTGATCCGCACGATCGCGTCGGTGGGTTCTTCGAGCTTCGGATCCGGCACCTCTTCGACGCGGACGTCACGTTTGCCGTGCCAGGTCACTGCCTTCATGGGACTCCTCTGCGAGTGCGGACTACCCGGTTTCCCGCGACGGGAGGGCACAAACCCGGTTCAGCCGGTCGGGGCGTCCGCGAAAGGCGCGCGAGTCACGGGTAAGCCCGGCGGCTCGGGGTACCTACCGGACAACGACGCCGGCCACTGCTGCTCCCCGGTGTGGCGGACGTCGTCGGGAGGAGTTGTTCATGCCGGTGACCTGGCGCGAAACCGATCGGCCTGGGTGGCAGGTCCTGGACCTGACCGGCCACGACCTCGCCGACCTCTCCGCGGCCCGGCGGTGGACCGAAGCGCGGCTCTCGACCCTCGACGAAGCCCACCGCGTCGACACGGTGCTGGTCGTCGGGGAACTGCTCGACAACGCCTACCACCACGCCGGCGGGCCCATCCAGCTCCGGCTCCACCAGGTCGACGACCCGTGCGAGGTCATGGTGGCCGTCGCCGACCACGGCGGCGGTGTGCCGCACATGCGGGACCCGGCACACGACGGCGGCCGCGGGCTGCTGCTGGTCGACCGGATCTGCCGGGCCTGGGGCGTCAGCGACGACGAGGATGGCAAGACCGTGTGGGGCCGGGTCCCCTGCACGGAACCCTGAGGGCTAGCAGTCCGGCGCCGGTTCGGTCAGCCGCGGCAGCAGCGCCAGCCACGACAACGCCTCGGCGAGGTCGCGGTACACCGGCAGCACCCGCTCCAGCCCCAGCGCGGTCAGCGGGCGCAGCACCGAACGCTGCTGGGTGACGAGCACGAACGGGACGCCGGCGGCGTGCGCGTCGGCGGCGGTCTTCACCAGCACGGTCAGCGCCCGCGCCGCGCAGAAGGTGACGGCCGCGGCGTCGACCACGAGGACCCGCGGCCGCAGGGCCAGCTCGCGGCCGAGCGACTCGGCGAGCGAAGCGGCGACGGAGATGTCGAGCTCACCGGCCGCGGCCAGCACCGCGGCCTCGGCCGAGACCGAAACGTCGAACCGCGCCGACACGAACGCGCCGCGCTGACGGGGTAGCGGACCAGCAGGCATGACGGGTGGCCTCCCTCTTCACCGTGAGGCCAAACCGCGGCGTGCACCAGTCCAGTCCCACGCCGGGTCCCGGACGGGATCGCGGATGTGGGTGCGGCGGCTGCTCGAGTGAACCGCTGCTGCCTCCGACGGTACAACCGATTCACAATCGATGCAGAATGCGGGTCCAGACCAGCAACTCGCCAGGCTTCGCGGCCGCTCAGACGAACGTGCAACGGTTGTGCGACGCGGTGCTCAAGACGCGTCTTCGCCGGGTTCCGGCAGCCGCCCCGCGACGTGGTCGCGGAGCCGGCCCAGCGTGTCGAGCAGGGCGCTGCGCTCGGCGGCGCCGAGGACGGCGAAGGTGTGTTCGGCGTGCGCGTCGTGCAGGGCCTTGATCTCGCCGAGGTGTTCGCGGCCCTTGGCGGTGATCTCGAGCCGGGTGGAGCGGCGGTCGCCGGGGTCGTCGCACCGGCGCAGCAGGCCTTCGTCCTCCAGGCCGTCCACCAGGGACGTGATCGACCGGCCGGTGACGCCGAGCCGGTCCTTCAGCTCGCCCATCCGCGGCGTGCCCGCTTCGTCGACGGCGAGCATCAGCAGCACCCGGGACGTGGACCAGCCGCGTTGCTGGTAGGGCTGCCCGGCGTACCGCCGCAGCGCGTGCGTGGTGCGCATGAGCGCGTCGGCCAGCTGCGCCCCGGACGGCGGCGTTATCTCACTTGACACGCCACCAGAGTAGCCGCAACCCTCATGAGCACAATTGACACTATCCGGGTTGAAACGTCTTGGGGAGAATCAACGTGTGGCGAAGCCGCAACTACCGGCTGCGGTTCGCGAGTGCGGTCGTCTCGGCGCTGGGTACGGCCGCCGCCCCGGTCGCGACGGCGTTCGCGATCCTCTACGCGGGCGGCTCGCATTCGGCCCGCTCGGGGTGTTCCACCGCGGGAACGACACGGTCATCCGGTCACCCGGCCCGAAGTACCAGTCGGGCGCGCCCAGCCGGAAGTCCTGGACGTGCCCGTCCGCGTACTCGATCGTCCCGGTCCCGGCGGACGCCGTGCCCGTGCTCGTCACCAGGAACGACAGCGCCGCACCGGAAAAGGCACCCTCGATCCGCTGACCGGCGGCGACGACGTTGTCGGGCGAGCCCGGGCTGTAGGCGGGCAGTGCCAGCGGTGCGCCGTCGACGGTGACCGTGCGGCCGGGCGTCCAGCCCGCGGCGGCCAGGTCTTCGGCGACGAGGCTGTGGCCGCTCCCGTCGAGGTCAGCGGCGGCCGGCTGGGCGGCGGTGCTGACGCCGACGTTGTCGAAGGCGGCGGCAAGACTCGGGTAACTCACGGCCGCGCCGGCCGCACTGACCGGGGTGACGAGACCGGCGACCACCAAGGCGGCCAAGAGGATTCGCTTCACGAGGGACTCCCGGTCAGTCGCAGTGGCGGGCGGTGAACGTCCAGGTACCGGAGCCCACGGAGAACCGGTTCGCCCCCGGCAACGGCGACGCCCCTGGCGGCGCCGTCACGCCCGTACCGGGGACCGTCACCGTGCCGGTCGAGTTGGCGGGCACGGTGACGGTCAGGTCGAGCCGGCACCCGGACCGCGTCCACGCCGAGGAGACCGGGCCGCGGACCGTGTCGATCGACGCCACCACGTGCCCGAGGCCGGCGGGAACCTGGGGCGCGAAAGCGATCGCGGCGTAGCCGGGCGCGGCCGGGGTGATCCCGGCGAACTGCGTGTACAGCGCGGCGTTGATGCCCGCGAACATGGCGTGGTCGTGGGTTTCCATGCCGGACTGGTAGGTCCACTGCTCCCACGGCGTCGTCGCGCCGCGGCCGATCTCGTAGCCGAACCCGGGGTAGGTCTTCTGGTCCAGCACGGTCAGCGCGACGTCGATCCGGCCGACCTTGGCGAGCGCTTCGGGCAGGTAGCGGGTGCCGAAGATGCCGGTGTCGAGATGGCCGCCGTTCTTCGTCAGGATCGTGTCGACGAGCTGCGCGCCGACGGCGGCGAGCTTGTCCGGCGGCACGATGCCGAAGGCGAGCGGCAGGATGCTGGTGGTCTGGCGGCCGTCGCCGTAGGTGTTACCTGCGGCGTTGAGGAAGTGCGCGTTGAAGGCATCGGCGATCGACGTCGCCAGTCCGGCGAAGTGGGCCGCGTCGGCGGTGTTCCCCAGTGCTCGCGCGGCTTTCGCGACGTCGTCGGCCTGCCGGAACGACAGCGCCGTGTTGACGATCGACCGCTCGCTGAAGCAGTCACCCGCCGACGGGTTTCCCTGACCCCCGTTGGCGTTCGGGCCGCGGTCGGGCGGGCACCAGTCGCCGAACCCGCGGTCGTCCGGCCAGATGCGGCCCGGGTAGGCGGCCGCGTTGGTGTCCACGAACGCCGTCATCTTCGGGTAGGCCGCGGCGAGGCGCCCGAGGTCGCCGTACTGCTCGTAGAGCGACCACGCGAGGTCGACCGATCCGCCGCCCATGTCCGGCAGCTGCGCGTTGCCCGCGTCGCTGGGCAGCGCCGTGCCGGGCGGCAGGTCCTGCAGGTACTTGCCGTAGAAGCCGTCCATGCCGAAGTCGAGGACGGCCGCGTCGTGGTAGGCCTGCACGTCCATGCCCGGCGGCGTCCGCTCGTCGCGGACCGGGTTGTCGGTCGGCAGGCTCATCGAGTTGTTCAGGACGGCGCGCCGGTTGTTCGCCCAGATCGTGTTCAGCAGCGGGTCGGACGTCTCGACGTGCCCGGTGGCCACGACGTCGGCGTGCGCGACGCGGCCGGCGACGCTGCCGAGGTCCGGCGTGCCCGGGAAGCCGGTCAGCTCGAGGTAGCGGAAGCCGTGGTAGGTGAACCGCGGCTCGTAGACCTGGGTCCCCGCGGCGGATCCGAGCGTGTAGGAGTCGGTCGAGGCGGCGTTCCGGTTGGTGCTGGTGTCGAGCATCCCGTCGGCGCCGACCTCCTCCGCCGTGCGCATCCGCACGGTCGTCCCGGCCGGCCCGGCGACGCGGAGTTGCGCCCAGCCCGCGAAGTTCTGCCCGAAGTCGTAGACGTGGACACCCGGGCGGGGCTGTTTCACCGACACCGCGCGCAGGGTCTGGACCACGCGGATCGGCGGCGCCGTGGCGGCGGTCAGGGAGGCGCTGGGCGCCGCGACCGTGCGAACCGGGTGCCAGGACGCGTCGGCGAAACCGGGCCGGTCCCAGCCATTCTGCTGCAGACGCGCGTCGTAGCTCTCCCCCGCGTAGAGGTCGTTGGCCGTCACCGGGCCGTCGGACCAGCGCCAGGTGTCGTCGGTGGTGACGGTCCGGGTCGTCCCGTCGGTGAAGGTGACGGCGAGCGCGAGGATGCCCTGTTTCGGGCCCGTCCACCGGAAGCCGTACTGGCTGAACCGCGAGCCGTACCCGTTGCCTAGCCACAGGCCCACGGCGTTGCGCCCGGTGTGGACCTGCCCGGTGACGTCGAACGAGTCGTAGAGGTTTCGCTGGTCGTAAGGGGTACTGGCGGGCGAGAGGACCTGGTCGCCGGTCTTCTCGCCGTTGAGGTGGAGTTCGTAGAAGCCGAGGCCGTAGACGTACGCCCGCGCCGTCGCGACCGGCTTGTCCAGGACGAACTCGTGGCGCAGCAACGGCGCGTCCGGCGTCTGGGCCAGCAGGACCGGGTCACCCTGCGGTTCGAGCCGGCCGCCGGCGATGGTGACGCCGGGAAAGCGCGGGTCCGGGACGGCCGAGAAGTCGTCGGAGAACAGCGGTGTGCCGTCGAGCGCGTGCACGGAGATGTTGTCGTAACGGGCGTCCTCGGCCGTGCCCTGGCTGACCGACGTCCGGAAGCCGAGGGTCCCGGTGGTCGCCGCGCCGACCGTGCGGGAGTCGACCTGCGTGCCGTCGATCGACGTGACGACGGTGTCGCCGCGGGCTTCGAGACGCAGGTGGTGCGGCGCGCTCACGGTGGCCGGGGTGATGACGGGCGCGAGGTCGGTCTCGCCGAGGAGGGTGAAGGCGCCGTGGCTCTTCACGTGCGGCCGCAGCAGCACTTTGCCCGGCGTCGTGGCCGCGTTGACCTGCCACATCAGGAAGTCGTCGGGGCCGGCGGCGCGGAAGAGGACGCTCGCGGCCCCCGCCTTGATCGTGAAGTCGAGGTCGAGGGTGAAGTCCTGCCACGCGTACGCGCTCCCCGCGTCCGGGCTGATCCAGGCGGCGCTCCCCCAGTCCGCCGGTCCGGTCTCCCACCAGGCGGGCGCGGCCGGTTTCGTCACGTCGCCGCGGGAATCCCAGACCTCGACGGTCCAGTAGCTCCGTTTCCCGGCCGCGGCGGCCGCACCGCGGTAGGGCACCGAAACCGAGCCGCCGCTCACGACCTTGCCGCTGTCCCAGACGTCGGTGCGGTGCGCCGCGAGCAGGCCGGGCGAGCTGGCCACGAGGATCCGGTAGGCCGTCTGCCGCGCGCCGGATCGGCCGGATCGCAGTTTCCAGCTCAGCGTCGGAGCGCCGGTGGTGGCCAGCGGGTTGACAACGTTGTCGGCGCGCAGGTCGTAGGCCTCGATCCCCGCGCCGCGGTCCCCCGCGAGCGCGGAGGTGTCCAGGAAGAGCGTCGAGAGCAAGGCGCACAGGAAAGCGAGCGCGACTCGTGCGGGGTGACCGGGCATGGACGCTCCACTCGCGGCCGCAGCCGGCCGACGTCAAATCTTCGCCGATTTGAAACGTTTCAAGTTATCTTATCACCACGCCGGTGACGCAGACAACCGGAACTCGTCGGGACCGCTCCGGTGGCGGCTCACCCGCGGGCGAGCCGCCACCGGGGATTTCAGCCCTGGGCGGTCAGTTCCAGCAACCGGCCGGTGAGGTCGATGTGCTCGTCCACACTGCCGGTCAGGTAGCTGATGTCGATGAAGGTGTGGTCCGGCTCGAGGATCGAGACGATCTTGACGACGGACTCGGCGATGTCCTCCGGCTTCGTGTCCGGGGCCGCGTTCACCCGCAGCGCCGCGCTCAGCGCCCCCGGGTCACGGCCGGCCTGCTCGGCGTCGGCGCGGAGCTTGGCCAGGGTCGAGGTGAGCACGTCCGCGGGGAACGCCTCGGGGATCGACCAGACCGGCAGCCAGCCGTCGGCCCGCTCGGCGACCCGGCGCAGCGACTTCTCGCCGAACCCGGCCAGGTGCACCGGCGGCTTCCGCACCGGCTTGAGGTCGACGTACGACTCCGCGATCTTGTAGCCGACACCCTCGTGGGACACGATGTCCTTGCTCCACCAGGTGTCGAGCAGGTCGAGCAGGTCGTCGAGCCGCTTGCCGCGCTCGGACATCGGGATGCCGACGGCGTCGTACTCGTCCGGCGACCAGCCGATGCCCAGCCCGGGCAACAGCCGGCCGTTGCTGGCGACGTCGATGCTGGTCAGCAGCCGCGCGAGGTTGGCGGGCTGGTACTGCGTGGCGTTGATGGTGCTGGAGCCGAGGATCACGTTCTCGGTCACCGCCGCGGCGACGGCCAGCGCGGCGAACGGGTCCTGGGCGGTCCGGAACTCGTCGGGCATGGTCTCGTAACCCGGGTAGGGCACCACGGGCTTGACCGGCGACAACAGCCGGTCCCCCACCCACAGACCGGCCGCCCCGGCCTCTTCGGCGGCCCGCGCGTAGCGCGCGACCCCACCCGGCGTGGCCGCCGCCTTGCCGAACACCGGAAGGCTGAAACCAATGCGCATCAATGACTCCCCTGGAGAAACGATCGGATCATGGAGGTCCTGCTGCCACTACTACTCGCATCTGGTTGTTCGTTCAAGTAATTCGGCGGCGCGGCTGATCACGGCCTGCGTTAATCCGTTGGCGCCGGGGGGGAAACGGGGTTGGGTACCGCTCATGGCCCACATCGAGGGTACGTGTGACGAACGGTTCGAAGCGGTGCGGGACGCCTTGGCGGCGTCGCTGGACAAGGACGACGTCGGGGCGTCCGTCGCGGTGTACGTGGACGGTGCGCCGGTCGTCGACCTCTGGGGTGGGTACGCCGACGAGGCGCGGACGCGGCCGTGGGAGCGCGACACGATCACCGCGGTCTGGTCGACCACCAAGACGATGACCGCGCTGTGCGCGCTGATCCTCGCCGACCACGGTGAGCTCGACCTGGACGCGCCCGTGGCGGCGTACTGGCCCGAGTTCGCCGCCGCCGGGAAGGACGAGGTGCTGGTGCGGCACGTGCTCGGGCACACCGCGGGCCTGCCATCCTGGGACGAGCCGCTGACCGTCGAGCGGCTTTACGACTGGCCCGCGATGACCGCGCTGCTGGCGGCGCAGGCGCCCGCGTCGGAGCCGGGCACAGTGGGTGCCTATCACGCCGTCACGCAGGGGTACCTGGCCGGCGAGGTGATCCGCCGGGTCACCGGGCGCCGGCTCGGCCGGTTCTTCGCCGAGGAGGTGGCCGGGCCGCTGGGCGCCGACTTCCACATCGGGCTGGCGCCCGAGCACGACCACCGGGTCGCGCCGGTCATCCCGGCCACGACGCGGGCGCCCGAGTTCGCGGACCGCGGGCCCGGCAACCCGGACGTCCCCGCGGAAGTGGCCAACACCGAGGCGTGGCGGCGGGCGGACATCCCGTCCGCCAACGGGTTCGGCAACGCGCGGTCGGTGGCCGCCGTGCAGTCGGTGCTCACCTCGGGTGGCCGGGGGCTGTTGTCCGCGGCCGGCTGCGAGCGGGCCCTGGAGGAGCAGTTCGCCGGCGAGGACCAGGTCCTGGGCGCCCGGATCCGGTACGGCATGGGTTACGCCGTGCAGGGCCGCAGCTGTTCCTGGGGCGGCTGGGGCGGGTCGCTCGTCATGAACGACTTCGACCGCCGCATGACCGTGGCGTACGTGATGAACCGGATGCTGGAACAAGGCCCGCTGGGCGACGACCGCGGGCTGAGCGTCGTGCTGGCCACGTTCGGCTGACCGGCCGGGCCTGGGCGTCAGACGTCGAGGCCCGGCTGGTTCCGCAGCTGCCTGCGGGACGTGATGCCGAGTTTGCGGAAGATGTTGCGCAGGTGGGCATCCACGGTGCGGGGGCTGAGGAACAGCCGCGCGGCGATCTCGGTGGACGTCGCGCCGGTGGCGACCATGCGGGCGATGTGCGTCTCCTGCATGGTCAGCGGGTACGTCGACTTCGGCTTCGTCGTGATCCTCGTGGTGTCGTACTTCCTGTGCCGCGGCTGGCTCGGCTGGCGCCGCGACGCCGAGTCCGCTCAGCCCAGGTGAGCCAGCTCCGGCCACAGCTGCGTCCAGGTCCCGCGCGGCTGCCGGCACAGGTAGCTCGCCGCGCCCTTCTCGACCTCTTCGTTCGACAGGCCGTCGGGCAGGGTGAGCGGCGCGATCTCCGTCACCTGCGCCCAGAACCGGTGCAGGTAGGCGGGGGTGAACTCGCCGACGCACACCACGGTGGCGTCGCTGCCCGGAGGCGGCCCCCAGAACCCGTAGGCGTTGTGGCCGCTGGCGACCGGGTTGCGCAGGCCCTCGGCGGGGCCGAGGGTGCTCAGCGCGCCGGCTTCGCCGTAGTTGCTGGTGAAGATGACCGTGTCGGCCGGGTACCGGTCCGCGACCGCGACGATCTGGCGCATGTACTCGGGCCAGCCGTAGGTCTCCATCACGGTGCTGCTCAAGCCGATGCGGTTCGTGATCTTCGGCGGGAACACGGGCAGGCCGATCACGATCGCGAACACGGCCGTGGCGGCGATCGCGAGGGGCCACGACCGCCGGCCGTCCCGCGTGTTCGCGGTTTCCACCGCCACCGCGCCGGCGGCGAACAGGCCGGGCAGCATCGGGGCCGCGTAGTAGGACTTGCCCGACGTGACGGCGATGAACACCACCGCGGTGATCGCCACGACCAGCAGCCACCGGTGCGGCCGGCCCGCGCCGGTGCACAACCGGCGTACGCCGATCACCCCCAGGCAGAGCAGCGGCGGACCGGTCAACACCAGCAGCAGCAACGGGACCTGGGTGAGCGCGTTGCCCTCCCGGCCGGACAGCACCCCGGCCATCCGCACGGCCGGCCACGGCCAGCCGTAGGAGGCGTTCCACAGGATGTTCGGCAACGCGATCAGCAGCGCCACTACGGCGGCCAGCCACGGCCCCGGCGTGCGCAGCACCGCGCGCCGGGTGACGACCAGGCCGAGCCCGATGCCGACGAGCAGCGCGGCGATGGTGTCCTTGTTCTCCAGCCCCACCCCGGCGAGCAGGCCGGCGAGCAGCCACGCCGGGATCGTGCCCAGCCGCAGCGCCCGCGCCGTCGCGACCAGCACGGCCAGCCAGCACACCTGGTCGACGACGGTGGTGCCGAACAACGCCGACGCGGCCACGAAAGCCGGGCAGGCCGCCACCGCGGCGGCCGAGACGAGCTGGGCCCGCCGACGTCCGCCGAGCTCAGCGGCGAGTTTCGCGGCCAGCAGCACACACCCGGCCGCGGCCGCGATGGCCAGGACGCGCAGCGGCAACACCCCGCCGGGCAGCGCGGCGGCCAGTCGCGCCAGCACCGGCGTCACCGGCGGCTGGTCGACGTACCCCCAGGCCGGGTGGCGGCCGGTGAGCACGTAGTAGAACTCGTCGCGGTGCCAGCCGTAGCGGGCGGCCACGGCCAGGTGGATCACCGCGACCACGCCGGCGATCAGCAGGACCGGCCGCCACGCCACGCGGGGTCCGGTTTCCCGGGCGTCCTCAGCCGTCTGTGTCATCGTCATTTCCCCCAGGAGATGGCTCGGCCGGCAGGAACGCGGCCAGCAACAGGTGGCGCACCGTGCGCCGGCAGTCGTCGTCCTTGAGCATCAACGAGTCCTGGTCACCGTGGCGGTGCCAGGCGAACCAGGCGACGGACTCGACGAGGAACCGCGCCGAGGTCGGGACGTCCGGGACCGGACGCAGGTGCCCGGAGCGGATGCGGCGGCGCAGGTAGTCGCCGAGCTGGTCGAGGACCACGCGCCGGCCGCGCACGAAGTGCAGCTCGGCGAGTTCCGGGATGTCCCGCGCGCAGCTCTCGACCAGCGCGAGCAGTCCCTGGTGGCCTTCGATGTAGGCGTACAGCTCGTCGATGATCCCGCCGAGCTCCTCGGCCACCGGCTTGCCGCGCCGGCCGAGGGCGGCGTCCAGCGCCGGAAAGCCGGCGGACGCGACCGACCGCGCGTCGATCCCGGCGATGCCCGCCGGCCCCGGACTGCCGACCGGAATGGTCAGCCCGGCCAGCGTCTCCGGTTCGGCGAGGTGCAGAAAGGCCAGGTACAGCAAGGCTTCCTTGCTGTCCACATAGGTGTAGAGGGCACCGTGGCTCAGGCCGAGCACGGCGGCCACGTCGGAGATCCCGGCCGCCTTGTACCCCTTGCCGGTGAACACCCGCGCCGCGGCCGCGGCGATCTCGCCCAACGGCCGCGGCTGTACCCGTCCGCGCATGCGGTGAGTATTGACTGAACGAGTCAGTCAGTCAAGAGCCCGCGGGCCGACCGCAATGGCCGCCCCGCGGGCTGTCGCTCGGTTCTACACCTCGATGTGCGAGCCCATCACGACCGTGCGGTCGCGGGGCAGCGCGAACTGCTCGGCCGCGTCCGCGGTGATGAACGACGTGGCGATGAACAGCCGCTTGCGCCAGCTCGCCATCGTCTTCGCGTCGCCGAGCTGGAGCTCGATCTTCGACAGGAAGTACGACGCGTCGTCCACCTGCAGCCGCCCTCCGTCTCCGCCGGCTCGAGGGACCTCAGCGCTGCGGGGACGTCGGGGCGCTCCATGTAGCCGAACCGGGCGCTGACGTGGGTGATGCCGTCGTGGGCGTGGCCGAGGTCGTCGACGACCGTGCGCTCGTCCTCCGGCACCCGGGGCACCGGCTCCGTCTCGATCGAGACGATCACGACGTGCTCGTGCCGGACGTGGTTGTGCTCCGCGTTGGCCCGCATCGCCAGCGGCGCGGTCACCTTGCCGCGGTTGAGGAAGACGGCCGTGCCCGGGACGCGCTGGGTGACGGGCTTGTCGTTCTCCAGGTCATCGATGAACTCGCGCAGCGAGCCCTCGTGCCCTTCGCGCTCCGCCGTGACGATCTGCCGGCCCCGCTGCCACGTGGTCATCACGGTGAACACGGTGAGGGCGATCAGCAGCGGCAGCCACGCGCCGTGGATCAGCTTGGTCAGGTTGGCCGCGACGAACAGCAGGTCCACCGACAGCAGTACGGTCGCGCCGAGCCCGATCAGCCACTTCGGCGTGCCCCACTTCACGCGCGCGACGTAGAAGAACAGCAGGGTCATGATGGTGATCGTGCCGGTCACGGCCATGCCGAACGCGTAGGCCAGCGCCGCCGAGCTGCGGAACGCGAAGACCAGCGTCAGCACCGAGACCAGCAGCAGCCAGTTGATCCACGGGACGTAGATCTGCCCGATGTTCGACTCCGAGGTGTGCCGGATCCGCAGCCGGGGCAGGTAGCCGAGCCGGGCGGCCTGCGCCGTGACCGAGTACGCGCCGGTGATGACGGCCTGGGACGCGATCACGGTCGCCGCGGTGGCCAGCAGGACCAGCGGGAGCCGGGCCCAGCTGGGCACGAGCAGGAAGAACGGGCTGCTGACGTTGGCCTGGTCCTTCAGGATCAGCGCGCCCTGCCCGAGGTAGCTGAGCACGCACGCGGGCAGCACCAGGAACAGCCAGCCCCGGGTGATCGCCCGCCGGCCGAAGTGGCCCATGTCGGCGTAAAGCGCTTCGGCGCCGGTGACGGCCAGCACGATCGCGGCCAGCGCGAAGAACGCGATGCCGAAGTGCCCGGCCAGGAACCCCAGGGCGTACGTCGGCAGCAGGGCCTTGAGGATCTCCGGCTGGTTCGCGATCCCGCCGATGCCGAACGCCCCGATCGTGACGAACCAGAGGATCATCACCGGCCCGAACAGCCGCCCGACGGTCGCGGTTCCCTTGCGCTGGAACAGGAACAGCACCACGATGATGACGGCGGTGATCGGCACGACCAGCTCGTCGAACGAGGGCTGGACGATCTTCAGCCCCTCGACCGCGGACAGCACCGAGATCGCCGGGGTGATCATGCTGTCGCCGAAGAACAGCGACGCGCCGAAGATGCCGACGCCGGACAGCACCAGCGCGGTCCGGGCGCCGCGCTGCCCGCTCCAGCGCCGCAGCTGCGTGATGAGGGCCATGATGCCGCCCTCGCCGTCGTTGTCGGCGCGCATGGCCAGCAGCACGTAGGTGACCGTGACGATGATCATCACCGACCAGAAGATCAGCGACACCACGCCGTAGACGTTGTCCGTGCTCACCGGGACGGGGTGCGGGTCGCTTGGGCTGAACACCGTCTGCAGGGTGTAGATCGGGCTGGTCCCGATGTCGCCGAACACCACGCCCAGGGCCCCGATGACCACGGCGAGCCGCACGGCCTCGCGCCCGCTCGGCGCGTGTCCCGGGGCCACCGGATCGGCGGCCGGGTTCTGATCAGCCATGACGTTCCTCTCCGAGCAGGCAGCCAGGACCCTCGTCGCCCGGTGCACCGTGCCGGACCCTACCGACACCCGGGCCGCTCCCCCGGCGCCCGGCCCGCGACGCGCCGACCGGGTAGCGGAGCGTCACTGCGCGGCGGGCCGGGCCGATCTGTAGTGCCATGGAGGGGTGACGACATTCCACTCCTTCCTGGACAAGGCGGACGAGCGGCTGGGCGACCGGCTCGAGCACGTCCTGTGCGCCCACCACCGGCGGCGGCTGCGCGGGCTCGGCTGGGGTGACGTCCTCGAGCCCGGCGGCGCGGACGGCCGGTTCGGCGGCCGGGCCGCGGTCCGCGACGGCAACCGCGTCGAGATCCTGATCGACGGCGAAGAGGCGCTGCCGGCTATCCAGGACGCCATCCGGCACGCGAAGTCCCACGTCCACATCGCCAACTGGCACGCGAGCGCGGACTTCCGGCTGACCCGCGAGCCGGGCGCGCCCACCCTGCGTGAGCTGCTCGCCGAGACCGCCGGCCGCGGGGTCGACGTGCGGGTCCTGCTGTGGGGCGGGCCGCCCGTCCCGGCCTTCAAGCCGACGCGGGGCCTCGCGAAGGACGAGCAGCGGAAGCTCACCGAGGGCACCGGCGTGCGCTGCGTGCTGGACTCGCGGGAGCGGACCCTGCACTGCCACCACGAAAAGCTGGTGGTGGTCGACGACGTCGTCGCGTTCGTCGGCGGTGTCGACTTCACCGCGCTCGAAGGCGACCGGCACGACAGCCCCGACCACCCGCCGCGGCAGATCGGCTGGCACGACCTGGTGTCCCGGCTCGAAGGACCGATCGTCGCCGACGTCGCCGAGCACCTCCGGCACCGGTGGACCGAGGTGGCGGGCGAAGAGCTGCCGGCGCCGAAGGTGCCCGAACCGGCCGGCGAGACCCGGGTGCAGCTGCTGCGGACGGTGCCGAACAACACCTACGACTTCGCACCGAAGGGCGAGTTCACCATCCTCGACAGCTACCTGCGGGCCCTGCGGTCGGCGCGGCGGCTGATCTACCTGGAGAACCAGTTCCTGTGGTCCCCCGAGATCGCCGAGGTGCTGCTCGACAAGCTGCGCCACCCGCCCGAGGACCGCTTCCGCGTCGTCCTGCTGCTGCCGCGCAAGCCCAGCAACGGCGCCGACACCACCCGCGGCCAGCTCGGCCGCCTGGTCGACGCCGACGACGGCAACAACCGGCTGCTGGCCACGACGATCAGCGCGCACGATGGCGACACCGCCGCGCCGGTGTACGTGCACGCGAAGCTCGGCATCGTGGACGACGAGTGGCTGACCGTCGGGTCCGCGAACCTCAACGAGCACTCGCTGTTCAACGACACCGAGGTCAACATCGCGACCGACGACCGGGAACTGATCCGCGCGACGCGGCTGCGGCTGTGGGCCGAGCACCTGGGCCGCCCGGTGGAAGAACTGGACAAGGACCCGGCGGACGTCGTCGACGACCTCTGGCGGCCCCTCGCCGAAGAACAGGCGGAGCGGGAACGCCGGGGCGAGCCCCGCACCCACCGGCTGGTGCTGCTCCCCGGCGTCTCCCGCCGGGCCGGCCGGCTCCAGGGCCCGCTGCGGGGACTGCTGGTGGACGGCTGACGACCGTGCGCTTCAAGCGTTGGAAGCCGCGCGCCGGTACTCGCTCGGGTTGGCGCCGCGGACCCGCTTGAACGCCGCGCTGAACCCGAACGGATCGGCGTACCCCACCGCGCGGGCGACGTCCGCGATGGTGGCGGTTTCCCGCTCGGTCAGCAGATCCGCCGCGAGGGTCATCCGCCAGTGGGTCAGGTACGTCAGCGGTGGCTCGCCGACGAGGTCCGCGAACCGCTTCGCCAGCGTCGACCGCGAGACACCGGTGCGGGCCGCCAGTGCCGCGACCGTCCAGGGCGCCGCCGGTTCGGCGTGCAGCAGGCGCAGCGCGTCGCCGACCACCGGGTCGCGCTGGGCGGCCCACCAGGCCGGTGCCCCGCTCCCGGGCCGGTCGAACCAGTCGCGCAGCGTGCAGACCAGCATCCAGTCCAGCAGCCGGTCGAGGACCACCTGTTGGCCCGGCGCGTCGACGGCGACCTCGGCCGCGAGGTGGTCCAGCACGGCGTCACCGGTGCCGCCGCCGGCCGCGCGCAGCACGACGGGCAGCGCGTCCAGCAGCCGGCGGCTGAGCTCGCCGCGCACCGGGTACGCGCCGACGATCAGCGTCGTCTCGCCGCCGTCGTCGTCGGCCCAGCCGAGCCGGTGGCGGGTGCCGCCCTGCTCGGGCGTCGCGCAGAACTCGCCGCACGCCACCGGCGCGGCCCGGGTACCGACCTCGTCGACGAAGGTGAACGTCGCGGGCCCGCGCACGACGACCGTCTCGCGGGCGCGCAGCGGCTCGGGCGGGCCGTGCTCCGGCACGATCCAGCCCGCCCCGCCGAGGACGGTGCACAGGGTCAGCGGCGCGCCGTCCACGAACTCCAGGGCCCAGGGCGGGGACAGCGTCGAACTGCCGAACAGTGAGCCGTGGGCCCGCACCCCGCGGATCAGGTCGTCGAACACGTCCACCCGGCCGAGATTAGACGAATGGACAGGCGATCCGGGCTTTCACCTATGGGATCGTCCGAGCCGTCCGGGTTCAATCGGCGTCATGAGCACCGACGCCCTGACCGCCGAAGACCTCGAGTTCCTCCGCCGCCCCCTGCACGGCTTCCTGACCGTGGCCGCGGGCCCGGTTCCGCCGCAGCCCCGGCCGGTGTGGTTCGAGGCCGCTCCCGACGGCACGCTCCAGCTGTTCACCGAACCGGACGCGCTCAAGGTGCGACGCCTGGGCCGCGACCCGCGCGCCTCGATCGTCGTCGCCGCGCCGGTGGGTGAACGCGAGCGGTGGGTTTCGGTCGCCGGCCGCACCACGCTGGAGCCCGGCGGAGCCCACGACCTGGCCCGCCGCCTGGCCGCCCGCTACTGGGACCTCGAAGACCCGGCCCGGGCCGCCGACCTCGCCGGAATCCTGGCCGTCGATCAGCTTCGCCTGGTGATCCACCCGGAGTCCGTGCGCCGCTACACGTACTGATCGCCGCTCAGGCTGCGAGTTGAGTGCACGCCTGTACACTCAATCAGCATGATCGCCACCACCTGGTCCCACGAGGTCGTGACCGCCGGCCGCGAGCGGGGCGGTGCCTGATGGCCGAAGTGGGGATGCGGCCCCCGGCGTCGCCGCTGCGGCGCCGGGCCTTGCGTGCCGTGCGCTGGCTGTTCACCCCGTTGCGGGCGGACGACTACCTCGAGCTGATCAACCCCCTGTGGTCGACCCGGGAGCTGCGCGGCCGCGTAGAGCGCGTCGTACCCGAACGGGGTGACGCCGCCACCGTGCTGATCCGGCCCGGCTTCGACTGGGTCGGGCACCGGCCCGGGCAGTACGTGCGGCTGGGCGTGGTCATCGACGGCGTCCACCACTGGCGGGCGTACTCGCTGACGTCGAGCCCGGACCGCGCGGACGGGCTCATCTCGGTCACCCCCAAGAAGGTCGACGGCGGGGTCGTCTCGCCGTACCTGGTCGAGCGGGCCCGGCCCGGCGAGGTCGTGCGGCTCGGCGAGGTCGAAGGGGCGTTCACCCTGCCGGACCGGCTCGACCGCGGCCTGCTGTTCGTCACGGCGGGCAGCGGCATCACGCCGGTGATGAGCATGCTGCGCCACCTGGGCCACGGTCCCGGCCTGCGCGACGTCGTCCACGTGCACTCGGCGCGGGAAACCGACGGCGTCACCTTCGGCGACGAGCTGGCCGCGCTGGAAAAGCAGCACGAAGGCCTTCGCCTGGAGCTGCGCATCACCAGCCGCGACGGCCGGTTCTCCCCCGCCGATCTGGACGCCCTGTGCCCGGACTGGCGCGACCGGGACACCTACGCCTGCGGTCCCGGTGAGCTGCTCGACGCGCTGCAGGCGCACTGGAAAAGCCACGGCGACGTCGAACGGCTGCACCACGAACGGTTCCAACCGATCGTCGGGGGCGACGCCGCCGACGGCGCGGGCGGCACCGTGCGGTTCGCGCACCGCAACGTCGACGCGGACTGCCCGCCCGGCACGCCGATCCTCGTCGCGGGCGAGAACGCGGGCGTCGACATGCCCTTCGGGTGCCGGGTCGGGGTCTGCCACACCTGCGTGCTGCCGATCCGGGACGGCCGGATCCGCGACCTGCGCACCAACGTCGTCAGCCAGCTGACCAACGAGATCGTGCGCACCTGCGTGAACGGCGCCGAAGGCCCGGTCACGGTCGAACTCTGAACGGTCGAACCCTGAGCGGAGAAAGGAACCCATGTCGACGCAGACGGCTCAGTCCCTGGAAGTCGCCCACCCGTTCGCGCACCTGAGCGCGGACCAGCTCGACGAACTCGCCCGCGAGTTCGACGCCATCCACGACCAGGTCCGCGGCGATCTTGGCGAGCGCGACCGCACTTACATCAAGGGCGTCATCAAGCTGCACCGCCAGATCGCGGTGGCCGGCCGGGCCCTGCTGCTCGGCTCCCGGTCCAAGCCGGCGTGGCTGGCGGGCACCGGCTGCCTGGCCGTCGCGAAGATCCTGGAGAACATGGAGATCGGGCACAACGTCCTGCACGGCCAGTGGGACTGGATGAACGATCCCTACATCCATTCGTCCACTTGGGACTGGGACACCGCCTCGACGGCGGCGGCGTGGAAGCACTCCCACAACTTCATCCACCACACCTACACCAACATCCGCGGCAAGGACAAAGATCTCGGCTACGAGATCATGCGCATCGACCCGCACCAGAAGTGGCACCCGGCGTACCTGGCGCAGCCGCTGTACAACCTGCTGCTGATGGCTTTCTTCGAGTGGGGTGTCGCGGTCCACGACCTCGACGTCGAAGCCATCCGCTCCGGCGAGAAGCCGATGAAGGACGTGTGGCACGACATCAAGGGCATCTCGGGCAAGGCCCGCGACCAGATCCTGAAGGACTACGTCGGCTGGCCGCTCGTGAGCGCCCTCGCCGCGACGGCCGTGGGGCGGCTCGCGCGGCCCGAACCCCGCTCCCGGCTGCGGGTCCTGGCGGACCGGGCCGGTGGCCGGCGCCGGAAGGGCGCGGTGCGCGCCCAGCTCGAGGCGATCCGCGCGGAAGGCGGCGGCACGTTCGCCGCGACGTTCTGGGCGAACTTCACGGCCAACATCATCCGCAACCTGTGGGCGCACTCGATCATCTTCTGCGGCCACTTCCCGGACCAGACCTACACGTTCGGCCAGGACGAAGTGCGCGACGAGACCCGCGGCGGCTGGTACGTCCGGCAGCTCGTCGGCGCGGCGAACATCACCGGCTCCCCGCTGTTCCACCTGATGAGCGGGAACCTCGGGTACCAGGTCGAGCACCACCTGTTCCCGGACATGCCCAGCAGCCGCTACGCCGAGATCGCCCCGCAGGTCCGCGAGATCTGCCGGCGCTACGGCCTGCCGTACAACACCGGGCCGTTCTCCCGCCAGCTCGGCACGGTGCACCGCACGATCCTGCGGCTCGCCTTCCCGGGCGGCAAGCCCCGCCCGAAGCCGGGCCCCTACCCGGGCGACGAGGTGAAGCGCGCCGCCTGACCGGGCTCACGCCGTGGCGCGTGACGAGGTCGATCAGGTCCTGGGCGCCGACGCTCGGCAGCGCGGCGCCCAGGACCTGATCGGTCTCGCGGCCGACCACGAACCCGTGCGGGCACACACTTTCGGTCCACTGTGGACCGCTGTCGGCGGCCGGCCGCGACGGCAGGTTCGTGACGTTCGGGAAGACTCGGACCGGCCGCTGCGAGGGCGAGTCGCGCCCCAGCCGATCGTCGGCGGAACCAGCCCTCGAAGCTCCTCGACCTTGATCATGAGTGGCGCACCCCGCGAAGCCGATTTCGAGGAGGCGTGGGCCGCGCGGGGCACCACATCGGTCGACCTGCCGGTGAGCACCAGCGCGCGTTCTTCCCCGGCGCCGACTGGTTCGAGGCCCCGACGGCCGCGTCTTCACCGCCGGCACCGGCCGATCGCTACCTGCGGGTGTTCATCGAGGTCCACCTCCGCGCGACCTCGGGCGGGCGCTGATCCGGGCTCAGTCCGGCACCGCCACGACGTCCGGCTCCACTGACGGCGGATCGCGAGCCGAAGCTTCCATAGATCGCGCGGATGCTGCGCGCGCTGGGCCACCCCTTGCGGATGCTCGAACTGCTGCAGGCGGACGGCCCGGCGACCGGGCTGGGCAAGCGGGTCGGCGAAAGCTCGGGGACCACCAGCTGGCACCTGCGGCTGCTGGCCGAAGCCCGCCTGGTCGAGGAGGACACCGGACGCGGGAACAAGCGCGAACGCTGGTGGCGCTCGGCGCAGGAGTCCACCCGGATGCGGGCCGTCGACTTCATCGACGATCCCGACCTGGCCGGTCCGCTCAACACGTTCCTGCGGTCCTCGCTCGAGCAGCGCTACCAGGCCGAGACGCAGTTCCTCAGCAAGCTCCCGCGGTGGATGGACCGGTGGCACAACGAGGAGACCGCGGCGATGAGTGCCGAGGTCGAAGCGGTGATCGACCGTTACCGCCGGGACGCGCGCCCGGGCGACGACAACGTGATCACGCACTGGTCGACGTTCCCGCGGCAGGCGCGACCGGAGGACCCGGAAAGTCCGGCTGAGGGGAACGAACCGTGACGCACTTCTTGCTGGCCGAGGGCCTGGTCCGAACTCGAAACGGGCCTGCGGCTGACGGCGGAAGCGCCGCGGCCTAGCTTTCGGTCACCGGCTCGGCCAGCTGGGGCAGCAGCTCGAGCCACGCGAGCGCCTGGGTGAGGTCGCCGTGCACCGGCAGCTCCCGCTCCAGCCCCAGCGCTGTCAGCGGGCGCAGGACGGCGCTGCTGCGGGTCACGATCGCGAACGGGATCCCAGCGGCCTTCGCGTCGGCGGCGGTCGTCACCAGGATGGTCACAGTGCGCGCCGAGCAGAACGTCACCGCCGTCGCGTCGAACACCATCGCCGCCGGGCCCAGGCCGAACTCGCGGTCCAGCAGTGCGGCGAGCCGGCCGGTGACGCTGAGGTCGAGTTCACCGGCCGCCGCCAGGACGGTCGCGCCGGCGCTGGTCGTGATGCGGAAGCACGCGGTCGATCCGGACGGGTCGGGCGACCGGGTTTCGGACACGACGGGCGGCCTCCTCGGGTGGACCGTGAGGCCAAACCACCGGGGCACCAGTCCGGTCGCACGCCGGCCCCAGGCGGGGACCGCGGGTTCGGGGTGCGACGGCTCCCGGGCGGAACCGCTGCCTTACGACGGTACCGCCGCGCCACGTCCGACGCAGCACCGTTCCGGTGAGTGGATGACCAACCGTCGTACCGGATGCCGGTCAGTCACGGGCGGTGATGATCAGGGCGGCCTGGTCGTCGGCCGCCTCGGCTTCGCCGGTGAACGCCCGGACCGCGGACGTGATCGCGTGCAGGAGCTGCTGGGCGGTCGCGTGGCGGGGCGCGGCGGCCACCGCGTCGACGAGCCGCTGGTCGCCGAACTCTTCCCGGCGTGGGTCACGGGCTTCGAGGAAACCGTCGGTGAGCAGGATGAGGCTTTCGTGCGGCCGCAGCCGGATCCGCCGCTCGGTGAGCCGCGGTGTGGTGTGGATGCCCAGCAGGCGGCCGGGGATGTCCAGCTCGTGGATGCGGTGGTCGGCGTCGAGCAGCAGGGGCAGGTTGTGGCCGGCCCGGATGAGGTCGAGCACGAGCCCGTCGCCGTCGCGGCCGAGGTGGCCGTAGACGAGCGTCGCGAAATCGGTGCCGTGCGCGTGCGGCCGGTTGCTGAGCGCGGTGTCGATGGCGGTGACCACGGCGGTCGGGTCCCGCAGCAGCGGCGCGACGGCGCGGGCCGTGTGCCGGATCAGCGCGGTCGTGGTCGCCGCGTTGGCGCCCCGCCCGCAGACGTCGCCGAGCATGAACGCCCACGTGCGGTCGTCCAGCTCGAACACGTCGTAGAAGTCGCCGCCGATCTCCAGGCCTTCGCCGGCCGGGTGGTAGAAGGTGGCGAGCTCGGTGCCGGGCACCTCGGGCAGGTCGGGCATGAGCAGGCCGGCCTGCAGGTCACGGGCGAGCCGGACCCGCTGGTGGTACTGGCGGGCGCTGCGGGCGGCCGACGCCGCGCGCCGGGCGAGCTCTTCGACCAGCGTGACGGCGTGCTCGTCGAACGGGTGGTCACCGGTGGTGAACAGGGTCACCGCGCCGAAGGTGTGCCCGCGTTCGGTGAGGGGGACGCACAGGGACTCGGTGAAACCCGGCCCCGCCCCGCGCACGGTCCGCCCCGAGGACAGCACGCCCGCGACGGTGCCGCCGATCTCCGGGTCCCGCTCGGCGGGCGACGGGTCGGCGGCGGCCCGGGCGACACGGCGCAGGTGGCCGTCTTCGACGATGTCGACGACCGCCAGCGGGGCGAGCTTGGGGACGTAGAGGTCCGCGAGCTGCTGCAGGTTCTGGACGTGGTCCAGCTCCGCGGCGAGGGCGGTGCTGGCGTGGAGCAGGAAGGCGAGGTCGTCGCGGATCGCCCGTTCCTTCTCCTCGGCGACCAGCCGGGCCCGCTCGGCCTCGTGCCGTTCGATGGCCAGTGCGGCCGTCTCGGCGAACAGGCGCGCGAGGGCCAGGTCGTTGGCCTGCGGGGCGCGGGGCGCGCGGTGGTACATGGCGAACGTGCCGAGCAGCCGGCCGTCGCGGCCGAGGATGGGCGTCGACCAGCAGGCCGCCAGCCCGGCGCGGCCGGCCAGGTCCCGGAAGTCGGCCCAGAACGGGTCTTCGCCGATGTCGGTGACGATCACCGTCTGCCGGCGGTGGGCGGCGGTGCCGCAGGAGCCGACGCCTTCGCCGGTGGCGATCCCGTCGATGGCGTCGTTGTAGAAGCCCGGCAGGCTGGGCGCCGCGCCGTGACGCAGGTGGCGGCCGTCCGGGTCGGCGAGCAGCACCGAGACGAGCACGTCCGGCGTGAGGTGCTCGATGGTGGCGGCCATGCCCTCGAGCACGTCGGCCAGCGGGGCCTGCCGGGCAATCTGCTCGAGGAGGGCGCGGTGCTCGGCGGTGAGCCGCTGCGCGTGCTTGATCTGGGTGGTTTCGACGCCGATGACGCGGACGCCGTTCACCGCGCCGGCGGCGTCCCGGCGGGGTTCGTAGGTGAAGTCGAAGAACGCTTCCCGGACCTCGGTCCCGGTCCCCAGCAGCACCCGGGCGTCGCGGCCGGTGAACGGCTGCCCGGTGCGGTAGACGCGGTCGAGCTGGTCGAGCAGGCCCTGCCCGGTCAGCTCCGGCACGAGCTCCCCGAGCGGGCGGCCGGCCGCCAGCCGGCCGACACTGCCGACGGCCTTGCCGAACGCCGGGTTCGCGGCCTCCAGCACGTGGGCGGGCCCGCTCAGCGAGGCGAACAACGCGGTGGACTGACCGAACAGGTCCCGCAGGTCGGCATCCGCCGGGGCCGGGTCACCGGCCATCCGCTCGGCGCTCGCTGAAGACATCGGCCTGCTCTCGCTTCCGTTGGTACCTGAAGTCCGGTCAGGCGCTGAGCGGTCCGGCCCGCTCGTCAACGGTGTGCCTGTCTTCTCAAGCCTCGTCGACACGTGACGCCCACCACGGTGCGCGTCACCCGCCGGTCGAAGTATACCGACCGCCCCGCCGGCGGGGCGGTTCAGCTGATGAAGCCCACCGCCTTCAGCCAGTCGTGGGCCACCGTGGCGGGCTTCCGGCCGTCCACGCTGACCTGCTTGTTCAGGTCGGTGAGCGTCGCGGTGTCGAGCTTCGCGGCGATCGGCGTGAAGACCTGCTCCAGCTGCGGGTACTTCTGGGCGATCGCCGAGGTGATCGAGATGGCGGGGTTGTAGGTCGGGAAGAAGTGCTTGTCGTCGTCGAGCACGGTCAGCTTCTGCCCGGCCACGCGCCCGTCGGTGGAGGCCACCGAGCCGAAGCCGCAGGGGTCGCCCTTGCCGATGCTGGTGTAGACGACGGCGTCGTTCAGCACGTGCACCTGGGCTTCGGGCAAGGTGAACCCGTAGGTCTTCTCCACACCCGGGAAGCCGTCGTCCCGGCTCTTGAACTCCGGCCCGATGCAGGTCGAGGCCGCGGCCGGGTCCTTCTGCGCGAGCGCCGCGTAGTCCGAGATCGTCTTGACGCCGGTCTTGGCGAGGGCCGCCGGGTTGCCGGCGAGGGCGTAGGTGTCGTTGGCCGGCGAGCGCGCCCACCAGGTGACCTTGTTCGCCGCGTCGGCCTGCTTCACCGCGTCGTACTGCGCCTGCGGGTCGGCGATCGGCTTGGTCTGCTTGAGGTAGCTGATCCAGGCGGTGCCGGTGTACTCCCAGTACAGGTCGATCGCGCCGCTGGTGAGCGCCTGGCGGACGTTGCTCGAGCCGGTGATGTTGGTCTTGTCCTGCGGGCTCGCCCCGGCCGCCTGCAGCGCGACGATCGCGATCTGGCCGAGCAGCAGCTGCTCGTCGAACTCCTTGGAGCCGACGCGGATCTGCGCGCCGCTCAGCGCGTCGATCTTCTTGATGGATCCCGCGCCCACCTGGGCGCCGGTCTCGTCCTTGCCGATCGTGCACCCGGCCGTGAGCGCCGCCGCCGCGACGAACGCGAGGACGGCGGCTGTCGTGCGCTGGAGCATGGGTGGGGCCTCCTTGAAGTGGTGGAGCTACATGCCGCGCGGGTGCAGGGCCTCCTCGGCGACCAGGCCCAGCCAGTCGGCGAAGAGCGCCAGCGCGGCGACGACGATGCCGAAGGTCAGGCTCAGGATCGGGCGGTACAGCCCGATCCCGGCGACGAGCCCGCCGCCGAGACCGCCGCCGTCGATGAAGGTGGCCAGCGTCGCGCTCGCGACGGTGAGCACCAGCGCCGTCCGGATCCCGGCGAGGATCACCGGGACGGCCAGCGGCAGCTCGATCCGCCACAGGATCGCCGTCTTCGTCATGCCCATGCCCCGCGCGGCGTCGACGAGCGTCGGGTCGACGCCGTCGAGCCCGACGATCGTGTTGCGCAGCACCGGCAACGTCGCGTAGACGACCAGCGCTGTCACCGCCGTGGCGGTTCCGGTGCCGGTCCAGAGCGCGAGCAGCACGACGAGCCCGATCGACGGGATCGCCTGGCCGAGGTTGCCCAGCCCCAGCCCGACCGGCCGGGCCCAGCGGGCGCCCGCGCGGGTGAGCAGGATGCCGAGCGGGAGGGCGATGACGATGGTGCAGACCGTCGAGATCAGCGTGAGCCGCAGGTGCGCGCCCAGTTCGGTGAAGATCTCGCCGGCGTTGAGGTAGCGCTGTTCGATCGAGTCGAGCGGCTGCGCGCGCACGATCAGGAAGAGCGCCAGCAGCCCGAGGGCGAGCAGGACCGGGCGCACCAGCAGCCCGAGCCGGCTTCGGGACCGTTCGGGCGCCTCGGTGTCCGGACGCGGATCGGGCGCTCCCCCGGCGTCCGGGACCGCGGGCGTGGGCGTCCCTTCCGCAGGCTGGAGCGCCGCGATCAGGCGCGGCACGTCGCACACGCCCAGGGCGCGTTCGCCTTCGGTGACGACGACCGCGGTGCTTCCGGTGCGCACCATGGTGTCCAGCACGTCCCGCAGGGTGGACCGGTGCGAGACCGCGGGCAGGCCGTCCGCCGGCGCGCCGAGTTCGAGGTCCGCCACCGGGATCAGCGCGAGCCGCTTCAGGTTCCGCTTCGAGCCGGCGAAGGCCGCGACGTAGTCGTCGGCCGGCGCGGCGAGGATCGCCTGGGGCGTGCCGTACTGCGCGAGCACCGACCGCGGCCGCAGCACGGCGATCCGGTCGCCGAGCTTGAGCGCCTCGTCGAAGTCGTGCGTGACGAACACGATCGTCTTGCGCACGTCCCGTTGCAGGCGCAGGAACTCGTCCTGCAGCCGGGCGCGGGTGATCGGGTCAGTGGAGCCGAACGGCTCGTCCATCAGCAGCACCGGCGGGTCCGCGGCCATCGCCCGCGCGACACCGACGCGCTGCTGCTGGCCGCCGGAAAGCTCACGCGGGTACCGGGTTCCGTGCTCGCGGGTCAGGCCGACGACGTCGAGCAGCTCGCCCACGCGGGCGGCGACGCGGCGCCGGGTCCAGCCGAGCACCCGCGGCACCACGCCGATGTTGGCGTCCACCCGCAGGTGCGGGAAGAGCCCGACCTGCTGGATGACGTACCCGGTGTGGCGCCGGTGCTCGTCGAGGTCGAGGGCCGAGACGTCGGTGCCACCGACCGTGACGACACCCGAGGTGGGTTCGACGAGCCGGTTGATCATCCGCATGGTCGTCGTCTTGCCGCAGCCGGACGGCCCGGTCAGCACGACGATCTCGCCCGCGGGGATCCGCATCGTGAGGCGGTCGACCGCGGGCGCCGCCTGGCCGGGGTACCGCTTGCTCAGGTCCCGCAGCTCGATCGTCTCGCCGGCGGTGCCCGCGGCGTCGGCCGACGCCGCGGCCTCCCGGGCGAGCGGACGCCGCCACGTCGTCAGCTTGCCGACCAGCACGAACGCCAGGTCGAACAGCAGCGCCAGCACCACGATCCCGAGCGTCCCGGTCAGCACCTGGTTCAGCGAGTTCACCGAGCCGAACCGGCCGAGGCCGTCGAAGATCTCGTTGCCGAGCCCGGGGCCCTTGACGTACGCGCCGATGGCGGCGATCCCGATGGTGATCTGCGTCGAGACGCGGATGCCGGAGAGGATCACCGGCCAGGCCAGCGGCAGCCGCACGCGCCACAGCAGCCGCGCCCGGCCGAGCCCCATCCCGCGGGCGGCGTCCACCACGGCCGGGTCGACCCCGCGCAGCCCGACGATCGTGTTGCGCGTGATCGGCAGGAGCGCGTAGAGCACCAGCGCGCACAGGACGTTCGTCAGCCCGAGCCCGAACGGGCCGATCAGGATGCCCAGCAACGCGATCGACGGGATGGTCAGGAACGCCGCGGTCGTCGTGGTCGCGATCGAGCCGAGCCACCGCCGCCGGTAGGTGAGCAGCCCGAGCGTCATCCCGATCAGCACGGCCAGCGCCATCGCCGCCAGGGTGAGGTCCACGTGGAGGATCGCGTCGTTCACGACGTCGATCCAGTTCTCGCGGAGGTACTCGGAAAGGCTCAGGGCCGCGCTCCTCGGGCGTCGAGGGGCGGAAATTCACCGACCGCCCCAGTCCGGCTTGGACCCCAAGCCCAGCACGTCGGCGGGTTCCTGTCCACCGCCCTGATCAGGCCGCGACGTGCGCGACCGCGGCGGGCAGCTCCTCGTTGAGCCGCCGGAGACTGGCGACCAGCTCCTGACAGTCCGCGCAGCCGTCGAGGTGCGTCCGGATCCGGCTCGCCTTGTGGTGCCCGATCCCGTCGCGCACCCACCGGCCCAGCTGGCCGCCGACGTCGCGGCAGTTCCGCCGCTGCGACGCCGGGACGTGCTGGTCCAGATAGGCCTGACGCAGCCCCTCCCGGGCGCGGTAGGCCAGCGCCGCGACGCTGTTCGGCGACATCCCCAGGTCCCGCGCGATCCGCGCCGGCGACTCGCCCTCGATCTCCGTCCGCCACAACACGATCCGCCACCGCTCGGGCAGGCCGGCGAAGGCGGCCGCGGCGACGGTGGCGTGCAGCCGGCTGCCCACCTGCTCGTCGCTGCCCGCGCTCGGCAGCACGTCCGGCACCTCGGCGACCACCGAGACGGACGCGTCGTGCCGGCGCCAGGTGATCATCGTGTTCCGGATCGTGGTGAGGAGATAGGGCCGGAAATCCTCGTCCGGCCCCTCTCCCGAGCGCAGAATCCGTAGTACGCGGGTGAATCCTTCGGCGATCAGGTCGTCCCGCTCCGCCGCGTCGGCCGCGATCGCGGCCGCCACCCGGCGGGCGGCGACGTAGTGCCGGTCGTACAGCCGGCCGTACGCCGCGACGTCCCCGCCGCGCACCGCTTCGATCAGGACCGCGTCGTCCGGGACATCCCTCGCCCCGGCCTCCGCCGATACCACGTCGATCACCGCTCCCCCTCGCCCATGCTCTTGCTCATGCCCTTGCCCGTGCCGCTGCTCACGCTCTTGCACGTGCAGATTGATCCGAGATACTCACCCAACGAGGGAGCGGGCGCAAGGTTTCGGCGCCAGGTCCCGGTTTCTTCCGGAACAGGCGCCGCAAAACCGGAGTTTGTCAGGGCGCGGCGGGTTCGGACGCGAATTCGCCGGCCGGGCGATGACGGTAAAAATACCGGCAGCCTCCCTTTTCGGAAGGCCGCCGGTATTCCCCGGAGATCAGTGACAGCCGGACCGCGCCTCGGCCGTGTCCCGCAACCGGTGCACCCAGTCGGCGAGGCCTTGGTCGAGGCTGCTTTGATTGCCCGGGACGTCGGCCTCGACCGGCGGGCCCGCCCAGGATTCCTCGGTGGTCGCGAGTACGCCGTCCCTGGTCGGCTTGAACGTCCACAAGTGCACGCCGGTGATGCCGTTGACGGGCGCGCCCCATGCGGTGCACCCCAACGGCTTCACGGTCTTGATCGTCGACACGGCGTGCATGTTCTGCGGCGACCAGGAAAACACCGAGCCCGGCCGCAGCGGCCCCGGCGTTTCCTTGTGCGCGGGGGCGATCTCCGGGATCCAGCTCCGCCAGTGGTCGATGTCCGTGTGCAGGCGCCAGATCTCCGCCAGCGGCGCCTTGATGAGCGCACTGGCCCGGCTGACCACGGGCGCGGTCTTGTCGACGGTGACGCCGCGACAGTCCTGGAAGGTCGCGGAGCTCGCCGAAGCGACCGACTGCGCGGACAGCGTCATCGCCGCGCCGAGGGTCACGACGCCGATACCGCGAAGAATGGTGTTGGTCATGATCAGTCCTTTTCGATCGTCAGGAAAGTGGTGGCGACCCGACGGTTGCCGGAAACGTCGAAACTGTCGAACAACAATTCGAGCAGCGGGAACGTCGTTCAGCGGTTCGCACCTTCGGCGAGCCGGCGGTGTTCGAGGACGGTCGCGACCGCGTAACCACCACCTCCGGCTACCGCGAGGACCCAGAACAGGCCGGGCGTGCCGAAGGCGAGCGAGGCGGTGGAGACCAGGGCGAGCCAGCTGCCGAGGCCGTAGTGCAGGACGTTGCGGCGCACGGCGCCTTCGCCCAGGTAGAGCAGGCCGACGACGAGGCCGGAGCCGGCCGGCCAGAGCACGGTGGCCAGGTCCGGTGAGTCCATTGTGGACGTCAGGCCGGTGATGGCGAGGAAGAGCGCCGTGAAGCCGCCGACCCAGGACAGGCCGAGGAGCCGGCCGCTGAGGACGTCGGCGCCGCCGCGCTGGGCCCGGGCCGCGGCGAGGGTGGCGAACACGGTGCCGGCGGCGAGGCCGAGGCCGAGCAGCGTCATCGGCAGCCACCCGGGCAGCCGGACCAGCGGGTCGTCGCCCACGGACACGGCGGCGGCGCCGTGGCCGAAGACGTACGCGAGGCCGAAGCTGAGGTAGGTGGCGCGGTTGTCGGTGTCCCCGGCGCGGGCGACCGGGGCGGCGGCGATGGCGGTGGTCATGACGGGAGTCCTCCGGAAGTGAGGCGGGACAGGGGAAACGCGATCCGCTCGACGATGTCGGCGGGCCACGGGAAGACGTCGGTGACGGCGCGCTGGTGGGCGAGCCCGTGCAGGCCCAGCCACAGTGCGACCGCGTCGGCCGCGGGATCGGTGCTGGCGCAGTGCCCGGCGGCGACGCAGTCGGCGAGGCAGCCGGTCAGGACCCGCAGTGCTTCTTCGCCGAGCGCGGCCTCCGGGGTCCAGGTGCCGCCGAACATGGCGCCGTACCGCTCGGGATGCTCCTGGGCGAAGCCGAGGTAGGCGTGGCAGACGGCGTGCAGCCGGTGCCGGGGATCGGGGCCCGCTTCGGCGAGGGCGGTCCGGGCCCGGCCGGACAGGTCGGCGAACGCCTGGCGGACGACGTCCAGCAGGATCGCGGGCCGGTCGTGGAAGTGGCGGTAGATCGAGGGTGCGGTGATCCCGGCGTGGCGGGCGACGGCGCGCAGGGTCACGGCCCGCGGGTCACCGCCGGCGTCGAGCAGGGCGGTCGCGGCGGCCAGGATCTCGGCGCGGAGCCGGCCGCCTTCCCCACGCCGGTTCCGCGAGCGGGGCGGACCGGCGCCCGGGGTCACGGCCGGCCCGGGTCCGCCACGATCACGACCTTGCCCGCGACGGTCCGCGACTCGGCGAGCGCCAGCGCCGCACCGGCGTCCGACAGCGGGAACTCCGCGGCGATCTGCGGGCGCAGGACGCCGCTCTCCACCAGCCGCAGCACCTGCGTGAGGTCCTCGCGCAGCCGGGCCCGGAAGGTGTTCAAGCGGCGCTTGCCCGCCCAGAAGTTGTAGAACCGCGCGCGCTTGCCGTTCGGCAGCAGGTTCCACAGCGCCAGCCGGGCGAACAGCCTCAGCACCGGCAGCTGCGAGTTGCCCTCGGTGTCCTTGGACGCCGCGGTGCCGTACGACACCAGGGTGCCGCCGCGGCGCAGCAGCCGCCACGAGTCCGCCACGCCGGCCCCGCCGACGTGGTCGAACACCGCGTCCACGCCGTCCGGCGCGAGCTCGCGGAGCTTCCGGTACATCTGCGGGTCGTGGTAGTCGACCGGGGTCACGCCCAGCTCGCGCAGCGCCGCGTGGTGGCGCGGCGACGCCGTGCCGAGCACGGTGATCCCGGCGTGGCGGGCCAGCTGCGCGAGCGTGGAGCCGACGCCGCCGTTGGCGCCCAGGACCACGATCGTCCCGCCGGCGCGCACGGTGGTGGTGCGGTGCAGCATCTGCCAGGCCGTGACGCCGTTGACCGCGACGGTCTCGGCGGCGGCCGCGGAGACGCCGTCCGGCACCGCCACCAGGTCGGCGGCGGCCAGCACCTGGGCGCTGGCCCAGCTGCCGACCTTGGTGACCGCGGCGAACCGGCGGCCGGTCAGGGCCGGGTCGACGTCCGGGCCGGTCGCGGTGACCGTGCCGACGACGTCGTAGCCGGGGACGAACGGGAACGGTGGCTGGCTGAAGTACTTCCCGAGCCGCATCTGCTGCTCGGCGAAGGACACGCCGGTCGCGTCCATGCTCAGCACGACCTGGCCCGCGGCGGGCGCCGGGAGGTCACGGGTGCGGAGCTGGAGGCCGGCGACCTCGACCTTGCCCGGCAGGACGACCTCGGTGGCGGTGGTGACAGTGGTGGTTCTCATGGCGGCTGCTCCGTCCGATCGGTTGTGCTTACAGCCGTAACCCTACGAGCGTTAGCGTACTGAGCGCAAGAGCTAACGCTTGTAAGTTTCATGGCGTAAACTGACGGCATGGACACCGAAGGCACCGCGACCCGCACCCGCAACCGCCGCGGCGAGGGCGCCCGGCTGCGCGACGAGATCGTGGCGGCGGCGGTCGAGCTGCTCGACGAGACGGGCGACGAAAGCGCCATCACCCTGCGCTCGGTCGCGCGGCACGTCGGGATCGCCGCGCCGTCGATCTACCGCCACTTCCCCGACCAGCCCGCGATCATGCTGGCCGTCGTCCGCAACGCCTTCGCCGAGCTGGACGCCGAACTCCGCACGGCCCGGGACGCCGCGACCGGCCCCCGGCAGCGGCTGGTCGCGATCTGCGAGAGCTACCTCGGCTACGCGCAGGCCCACCCCGGGCGCTACCGCACGATGTTCGGCGGGCTCTGGATGCCCGACCTGACCGACAGCTCCCTGACCGAGACCGACCTGGCCACCCTGGGCCGGGCCAGCATGGAGCTGCTCCACGACGCCCTCGCGGACTGCGTGAGCGCCGGCGTCGCCACCAGCACCGACCTCGCGGCCGACACCGTCGCGTTGTGGGTCGGCGTGCACGGACTGGCCCACCAGCGTGGTGTGTCCCCCGCGTTCGTGTGGCCGCCGGACATCGCCGACCGCGTCGTCACCTCACTCGCGCACCTGGCCGCGGACTGAGTTCCGCCGGGTACCGGCGTTTTCCCGTATCAACGCGCCCCACCTCCTACTCTCAGTGGAGTGGACGGCATCGACAGTCTCCGGCACGCGATCGAAACCATTCCCATTCCCGGCGCCCCGCCGCGGCTGTCCCGCCAGGGCGCCGCGGTCGGGCTGGCGCTCCTGGACACCTCGCTGCGGCTCAACCACGTGCGCCGGCTGACCGAACGGCTGACCGTCGTCGAGCACGGGACGGCGCGGCGCAGCACCGAGGTCGACGTCAGCCTCAAGCTCCTCGACGAGGGCCAGCGCCAGGCCACCGCGCAGCTGCAGGACCTGATCGGGCGGGAACACGGCGAACGGGCCACCTCACGACCGGCCCGGCAACGTTCCCTGTGGGTGCCGCTGGCCCGGCTGCCGCGCCGCGACGTCTCCCCCGTCGACGTCTTCGACAGCTCGGGCCAGAAACTGCCGCGGCTCACCCAGCACGAGGCGTCGCGGCTGGTCGCCGCCGGGCTTTACCGGCTGCTGCGCGGGATCCTCGCCGGCGACGAGAACGCGCAGACCGCCAAGCACGAGCTGAACACCTTCCTGTTCCAGGTGCACGAACCGCGCTGGCTCATCCAGCAGGCGCTGCTGACGCTGCTCACCGAGCGGAACCACCCGGAGGAGGAGTTCGCGCTGGCCCCGGCCGGCGGCACGGTGCCCGGGTACGGCCGGCAGTGCCGGGAGCTGGCGCTGGACATCCTCGCCGGCTGCGCCGACCTGCTCGTCGAATACGCCTACCTGCTGAACGTCGCGGTCCGCGACTACATGCTGGTGGTGGCGCTGGACGACTCGGTCGAGGAGCACCGGCTCAGCTACGAGACCCCGCTGCACGTCGACGCGCGCCGGCCCGTCGCGAGGGAGCAGTGGCGGCGGCTGGCGTCGAGCCGCCGCGGCTACGTCGTGACCTACGAGACGATGATCCCGGCCACGCTGAAGTCGTACCACCTGGTGGCCGGCACCGCGCCGGAGGCCGAGATCTCCCGGATGTACCTGTCCACCGACGCCGACCAGCACCAGGTGGACGGCCTGGTCGAAGACCTGGCCTCGCTGGCCGAACGGCAGGACGCCGCCCCGCTGCAGGAAGCCGACGGCGCCCGGCACAAGATCCTGGAGCTGCAGGCCCAGACCGTGCTGCGCCGGCTGGCGGACCTGGTGCGCCGCCGCAAGTGGGAGGCCGGCCAGTCCGGCGTCGAGCTGTCGCCGCGCAGCCTGCCGGCCTGCCACCGGCTCGCCGCCGCGGCCACCACGGGCGAGGCCGTGCGGACGGACTCGGGCGAGCTCGACAACTCGCTGCGGCGGCACCCGGAGTTCACCGCCGCGAACCTCCGTGAGGCCGCGCAGGAGCTGACCGACCGGGAGTTCGGGCAGGACCTGGTGCTGGTCAACGGGATCGCCGACAACGAGGCGCGGGCGTACTGGCGCCGGTCCGGCGGCCGCGACGCGCGCGGCGACCACGTCCGGGTGCGCGCGACGCTGGTGCTCAAGGACTCCACGAAGTCCGGGCCGCTCAACGTGACGTTCTACGCGCTGGCCGTCGCGACGGTCTCGTTCGTGCTCGGCTGGATGCTGGTGGGCAGCCCGTGGTTCTACGGGCGGGCCGCCACCGAGGCGCTCGGCCACATCGGCGACGGCCAGTCCGTGATCACGATGCTGTTGCTGCTGCCGGGTTTCCTCTACAGCCGGCTGTCGCTGCCGCCGCGCCGCACCGTGCTCGGCTACCTCGGCACGCTGCCGCAGGCGCTCGTGCAGCTGAGCATCGCGGCCGTCGCCGGGTTCGCCGCGGCCGTCGCGACGCAGAGCCGGGGCGAGGTCGTGCAGGTCACGCTCACGATCGCCGTCGGGCTGCCGGTGCTGGCCGCGCTCGTGCTGTTCAGCCAGGTGTCGTGGCGGGTCTCGGCGATCCCGCTGTCCCGCATCGGGGCGCCGCGCTGGGCGGGCGCCGGGGCCTGGGACCGCCGCGAGCCGCTGGACGCCGACGTCCGGTTCGACTCGTCCGGGGGGTGGTGAGGGTGCGCAGCCAGCGGATCTCCGTGCGGAACGTCGCCGACCTGGCCCGGGCCGGCTTCGAGATCGCCCGCCAGCCGGTGACCAAAGTGGACTTCGAGGTGCACCACGCGACGGCCCGCCACGGCTACCTGCGCGAGCTCGTCTCCGACGGCTCCGACACCACGATCTTCCTCGAGACGCTGTGCTCGGCCACGAACGGCGCCGGCGTCGTGATCGGCACCCGCACCCGCAAGCCGTTGGACGGCACCGAAGTCGTCGAACGCGTCGACGGCCAGCAGCCGGCCGAACGCCCGCAGCAGCGCGCGGGCGCCTGGGTGTTCCACCAGACGACCTCGCCCAACCCGACGTTCATCTACGAGTCCGCGCAGACCTTCGAGGGCCTGATCGGGATCGACCCGGGCGCGCGCGAGGTGTGCGAGTGGCACGGCCTGGCCATCCGCGACCTGGCGAGCGAGATCTCCGACGCCGCGGCCGGGCTCATCGACGCGCCGCTGTTGTCACTGCAGTGCCCGGCGCAGCTGCCGACGATCGTCAAGACCCGCAACCACGACCTGCGCACCCGCAAGGAGGTCGCGCCGCCGTGCGCGTCGCTGGCGGTCCGGTTCTCGATCGCGCTGCGGGACGCCTCCGCGGCCGCGCGGTTCGAGCTGGCCGACCGGTTCCGGGAGCTGTGCGAGAAGAACGGCTACAGCTTCTGGCTCGCCGACACGCGCCCGGGGCACCGGCAGGGCAACTGGTTCGAGGTCTACCACGCCGACGGCGAGTTCTCCCCGCTGTACAAGGGGGATCTCCGGTCCCGCCAGCGGGTCGGCACGTGCCTGCCGGTGACGTTCGTCGGGCCGGCGCGGATCGGCTCCACGCACGCGATCACGGCGTTCCTGCAGCGCTACCCGCAGGTGGGGGTGGTCGGCTGCGCCGGGACGACGTTGTCGGACGTCGCGTTCGTCCACCTGCAGCTGTCGATCCACGGCGTGGCCGCCGACCGGCTGAATCGCATCCTGGGCAAGCTGCTGGGCGAGTCCGCGACCCCGGCCCGGCCGTACAAGCTGTTGCGGGAGCTGTTCAAGCGGCTCGGCCTGCCGCCGGACCCCGACGGTCCGGGCTCGGCGGCGCCGGACCCGACGGGCGACTACCAGACCTTCGCCGGCCCCGCGTTCGCCTACCGCCCGTTCCAGATGCCCGACTGCATGGCCGTGTGGGTGTCGTGGGAGATCGCCCGCCAGCACCAGGGGCTGGCCGCCCCGCTGGACTGCCTGTACCGTGCGCTGGCCCAGATCGCGCCGCAGGTGGACGCCCTGCCGTCGGCGGCCGAGCTGACCACCGTCGAGTACCTCATCTGCCGCGCCACCGAGCAGTCGGTGATCCGGGGCAAGGCGAAGCTGGCCGTGCCCAAGTCGGCCCTGCGCCGGTTCGCCTCGGGTGGCGCCGAGCTGCCCGCGTCCAAGCTGTGCGCGTCGCTGGAGGAGGCGTGGAAGGCCCACGTGGACCAGTCCGGTGTGGACGGAGTGAGCGAGCTGACGGTGGCGTGGCGCGAATCCTGGCTCGGTCACTGGACGTACTCGTGACGAGCTAGCCCTTCACCAGGACGGCGCCCATGACGACGCCGAAGAGGCGTTCGACGCGCGGTTCGAGCGCGGGCTGGTCGCCGAGCCAGGCCAGCGACGCGGCCAGTGCGAACAGGTCCGCGCCGTCGATGTCGGTCCGCGCGACGCCCTCGGCCTGAGCGCGGGTGAGCAGCCGGGTGCCGGCCGCGCGCATCGTGACGCAGGAGTCGTGCAGCGCGGACTCCGGGTCCTCGATGGCGTTCACCATCGACGTCACCACGCCGCGGTAGTTCGTCGTGCACGCGACGAACTCGCGCAGCCACGCCAGCAGCGCGTCCTCGGGCGAGCTCGTGGCCTCGACCTCGGCCGCTTTCGCCGTCAGCTCGTCGAAACTGGTGCGCAGCAGGGCTTCCAGCAACGACTCGCGCGTCGGGAAGTGCCGCAGCAGGGTCGCGAGCCCGACCCCGGCCCGGCGGGCGATGTCGCGCATCGAGGCGTCGACGCCGTGCTCGGTGATGACGGTGCCCGCGACGACGAGCAGGTGGTCGTGGTTCGCCTTGGCGTCCGCCCGCATCTCCGCCTCCTTTGACATCCGGACCACTGATCCGCATAATCGGATCAGTGGTCCACATAAGTGGATCGTTGATCCGTTCAGCGTACCCGGTGCGCAGACAGGAGAACGCCGTGTCACCACGGACGATGAAGGCGATCCGGCTGCACGAGTTCGGCGGGCCCGAGGTCCTGCGGTACGACGACGTGCCGGTGCCCGAGCCGGGGCCGGGTGAGGTGCTCGTGCGCGTCCACGCGGTCGGCGTCAATCCCCCCGACTGGTACGCCCGCGAGGGGATGCCCGATGTGCCGCCCGAGCTGAAACCGCCGTTCTCGCTGCCGCTGATCCCGGGGACGGACGTGTCGGGTGTCGTCGAAGCCGTCGCCGACGACGTCGAGGCGTTCGCCGCCGGCGACGAAGTCCTCGGCCTCCTCCGCTTCCCGGCCAGCCTGCAGGGCGCCGCGTACGCGGAGTACGTGACCGCACCGGCCACCGACCTCGCCCGCAAGCCGGCCGGCGTCGACCACGTGGCCGCCGCCGGCCTGGCCATGGCGGGACTGACCGCGTGGCAGTTCCTGATCGACCTCGGCCACGACCACCCGTCGCCGTTCCAGGCGGCCCGGCACCAGCCGATGCCCCTCGGCGCGGACACCGCGGTGCTCGTCAACGGCGCCGCGGGCGGCGTCGGGCACCTCGCCCTGCAGCTGGCGAAGTGGCGGGGCGCCCACGTCATCGCCGTCGCCTCGGGCACGCACGAGGCGTTCCTGCGCGAGCTCGGCGCGGACGAGTTCCTCGACTACCAGAAGGTCCGGCCCGAAGAGGTCGCCCGAGACCTCGACCTGGTGCTGGACACCGTCGGCGGCCCGGACAGCCGGCGTTTCCTGCGCACGCTCAAGCGCGGCGGCGCGCTGTACCCGGTGTACTTCGGCGAGTTCGACGACGAGGAGAACGAGAAGCTGGGTGTCACGGTCACGGCCACCCAGGTCCGCTCGAACGGTGCGCAGCTCGCCGAACTCGCGCGCCTGCTCGACGCCGGCACGATCCGCGTCGCGATCGACAGCACGTTCCCGCTGGAGAAGGCGGCCGCGGCGCACGAGCGGGCCGCGCGCGGGCACCTCCGGGGCAAGATCGTCCTCACCGTCGACTGAAGCGGCTGGCTAATTAGACCGGCTCGAACGGGGTGCGTCTCGGCGACGTCGACTGGTGTTGCCGGGGCGGTACCCGGTCGCCGGGTCGACGTCGGCCGGTTCGAGCAGCCCGACGTCGTGGTAGTGGCGCAGGGTCTTCGCGCTGAGGTGCGTCACCCGGGAGAACTCGCCGACCGTCAGACCTGCTCGCATGGCCCTCATTCTGAACCTTCCCCTCGCCGGAAGGTCCACCCGCCGGTCGCCCCTTGTCTCTCCCCCGGCCGCCGGGCCCAGCATCACCGGTACCGGCCACCGCGGCCGGCTCCCGACGGAAGGACACAGTCATGGACAGCACCGCACTTCCCGGCGTCATCGCCACGCTGATCGTGGTGCACAACACCCCGGCGCCCTACTGAGAACCCGCCTGGCACACCAGGGCTGCGAGACGATCCGGATCATCCGGGACCAGGACGATCCCGACCACGTCGCCGGACTGACCCAGTGGACGGAGCGGCAGGACTACACCGGCTATCTCGGCTGGCGGACCGCACGCGGCTTCACCGGCACCTTCGAAGCGATGCTCACCCGGCCGCTGGTGATCAGCTACTACGACGAACTGTATGCCGGCCAAGGGATCGCCGCGGTCACAGCGTCGGGAGCAGGCCGCCGTCCACGGTGATGGCCGTGCCCGTCAGGTAGGACGCGCGCGGCGAGGCCAGGAACGCGATCAGCTCCGCGGCCTCGTCCGCTCGGCCCGGCCGGCCCAGCGGCGCGGTCAGCGACGAGTGGAACCGCGCGCGGACCTCGTCCACCGTCCGGCCCGAGTTTTCCGCCAGCTGTGCCAAAGTGGCGTCGAGCGCGCTGGTCTCGACGACGCCGGGCAGGACCGTGGTGACGCGGACGCCGTGCGGGCCGCAGGCGGTGGCGAGGCCCTTGCTGTAGGCGTTGAGCGCGGCTTTCGCGGCCGCGTAAGGAATACCCGACGGCTGCGGGTAGCGGGCGGCGCCGGACGAGACGTGCACGACGGCGCCGCTGCCCTGCGCGGTCAGGTGCGGCACCAGGATCCGGTCCAGGCGCACGACCGACAGCAGGTTCGCGTCCAGGTTCGCCTGCCAGTCGTCGTCGGTCGCCGCGAGCACGCCGCCGGGTACGTGGCGGTTGCGGCCGGCGTTGGCCACCAGGACGTCGAGGCCGCCGAGGTGGCCGAGCGCCGCTTCGGCGGCGGCCTCGATCTCGGCCGGCACGGTCAGGTCGGCGGTCACCAGGTGCACGCCGTCCGGCACGCCGGCCGGGGTGCGGGCGATGGCGACCACGCGCGCGCCGGCCGCGACGAGGCGGGCCACGGTGGCGGCACCGATCCCTCGCGTGCCACCCGTGACGACGGCACGCGCACCCGCAAGACCCAGGTCATCGCGGCTTTCGAGCATGGCGGTCCTCCGAAAGTACTTGAGTGAACTATATCGTTTACCACGCTACACGATGTAGTCCGCTACAGTGAGCCGGTGACCACCGTCCCGGCCGCCGGCCACCGTGACAGCCCCGGCCTGATGTTCGCCCTGCTCGGCAACGAGACCATGCGCCGGCTGCGGGACGCGCACACCGCGAACGACCTGACCCCGCGCCAGTTCCAGATCCTCGGCCTGCTCCACGACCGCGGCCCGCTCGGCCAGACCGACCTGGCGACCGCCGTCGACACCGCCGCCAGCATCCTGGTCACCCAGCTCAACCCCCTGGAGGCGGCCGGCCTCGTCTCCCGCGACCGCGACCCCCACGACCGCCGCCGGCACGTCGTGCTGCTCACCGCCCTCGGCCGTGAACGCCTGGAGAAGGCCGCCGCCGCCCAGCAGGCGGTCGAGGACGACGTGTTCCAGGCCCTCACCCCGGCTCAACGCACCCAGCTGACCCGGCTGCTGATCCTGGTCCGCGACGATCTCACCGGCGGCCACGAACAGTGCGGCACCCCGGCTTCCCTGGACCGCGAGACCCGCTAGGACGACGGCACCAGCGCGCTCGTCCTGTCGCCGCCGACCCCGGCACGCCGCGCCAGTAGCCTGGGCCGGCTGTGGCCGATCACCGACAGGAGCTCCCCATGGAACGGCAGAGGTCGCCCGAGAGGCTGGTCTTCTTCAGCGACGCCGTCGTCGCCATCGCCTTGACGCTGCTGGTGCTGCCGCTCACCGAGCTCGTGCCGGAACTGATCGCGGCCGGCGCGCCCGCGTCGGAGGCCGTCACCGGGAACTGGCCGAAGATCTTCAGCTTCCTGCTCAGCTTCGCCGTGATCGGCCGGTTCTGGCTCACCCACCACCGCATCTTCGAGCACGTGCGCGCGTTCAACAGCCCGCTCGTGCTCGTCAACTTCTGCTGGCTGCTCACCATCGCGGTGCTGCCGTTCCCGACCCAGCTCATCGGCGCCTACCAGACGCAGCGCTTCACGGTGCTGTTCTACCTCGGCACCCTGCTCGCCGGCAGCGTGTGCCACACCGCGCTGCTGTTCATCGTCCGCCGCGACCCCGCGGTCCACGGCGACGCCGAACCCGTGTCGGACGCCTGGGCCCGCAGCTTCGTCGTGAGCACGGGCATCTTCGCCCTCGCGGTGGGCGTCGCCTGCATCCGGCCGGGTTTCGGGTACTACGTCCTGCTGCTGCTCGCCCTGCCGCCGCTGTTCACCCGCCGGCGGCCGGCGGCCACGCCGGCCTGACGTCGGCCGCCGTGGCCGGGGCCGGTGTTCGCGCCAACCGGAGCAGATGTGCTCACGGGCTGAAAGGGTGTCAGCCGCGAGGTGGCAGGATGCCGCGCATGCGAGTGACGCGCTACGGACCGTCCGAAGAGGCCGGACGCGCCCGGCTGGACACGAACACCGTCGCGCGGCTCGACGACGTCGGTACCTTCACCGACCTGCTCGGCGTCCTCGGCGCACTGCGGGCCGAACACGACCCGGCCCGGATCCTCTGCACGCTCGACGACGTCGACCAGTGCGCGTACACGAGCGGGCACGCGAGCGAAGACGACCGGCTCTGGTCGGACAGCGACGACGCCGACGCCCGCGCCGCCCACATCGCCGCCGCCCTGGACGATCCCGGGTCGCGGGTCGCGTGGGAGGACCTGCCCGGCGACCGCCTCGGCGGGGAAGCCGACGTCGCGGCCCTCGTCGAGGTGAACCGGAACCCGGACGGCTTCCTCGACGACGTCGTGCTCGTCCAGCGCGTGCCCGTGCCCCGCGACGACCTCGCGATCGCCGGGATCCCGAACGGCTACTTCACCGCCGACTGGACCGTCTTCCAGAACCACGCGATCGTGCGGCGGCTGGCCGCGCACGGCTACCGGCACGTGGGGATCGGCGCGTCTCTGCTCGGGTTCGACCGCGCGGCCACGCCGTCCGAAGACGAGGCCCGCGCGGTCGTCGCCGATCTGAAGCACCTCTACGGCGCGCCCGGCGCCTGGGCACAGCTCGCCACTCTGCTCCCGGAACGGCCGTACCTGCTTCTAGGCTACACGGAGGACTTCCCGGACTTGACGGGCTGAGCCGCCGCCAACGACGCCGCGGCCGCGGCGGCTTGGACCTGCTTGCGCCCCGGCAGCCACACGCACAGGACGGTCGCGAGGAGAGAGAAGCCCGTCGCCCACCAGAACGCGACGTGGAAGCCGGAGACGGCCGCGCCCGGCCCGGCGCCGGCGATGGCCTGCTCCAGGACGACGGCGAGCACCGCCGTGCCGAACGACCCGCCGACCTGCTGGGCGATCCGCGTCAGGACGCTCGCGTGCCCGATCTCGGCGCGGGCGAGCCCGACGTAGGAGGCCGTCATGACCGGCATGGTGACGGCGCCGAGCCCGATGCCGCGGATCAGCAGCCACAGGGCGAGCAGCCGACCGTCGCTCGTGGCGTCGACGAACGCGAACGGCACGGTCGCGGCCGCGACGACGACGAACCCGGCGACGGCGATGGTCTGCGCCCCGATCCGGTCGGTGAGCGGGCCGGCGATCTGGCGGCTGAGCAGCGCCCCGATCCCCTGCGGGACCAGCATGAGCCCGGCGGTCAGCGCGCTCACGCCGCGAACCTCCTGGTAGTACAGGGGAAGCAGGAGCATCGCGCCGAACAGCGAGAAGCCCGACAGGAACAGCACGGCCGTCGACGACCCGACCGAGCGCGCGGCGAGCAGCCGGATGTCCACGAGCGGGTCGCGGTGACGCAGCGCGTAGAGGGTGAAGGCGACGAGGAAGAACACGCCGACGGCGAGCGGCGCGAGGACGTCGAACCGGCCGAAGCCGGCCGCGCCGGCGTTCGAGAGGCCGAGGAGCACGGCCACGATGCCGGGGACGAGCAGCACGAGCCCCCACACGTCGAGCCGGGGCCGGGCGACGGCCGGCGGGTCCTTGGGGAGGTAGCGGCCGGCGAGGATCAGGCCGGCGACGCAGAACGGCACGTTGACCCAGAACATGAAGCGCCAGCTGTAGTCCGTGATGATCGCGCCGCCGACGAGCGGGCCGAGGATCGGCCCGAGCAGCCCGGGCAGCGCGACCCAGGTCATCGTCTTGCCGAGCGCGTGTCCCCCGGCGGCCTGCATGATCAGCGTCGTCATCACCGGCAGCATCAGCCCGCCGCCGAGGCCCTGCAGGACGCGCCAGCCGATGAGCGATCCCGCGTCCCACGCGAGGCTCGACCCGATCGAGCCGGCGAGGAAGACGGTGAGGGCGACCATCCAGACCCGCTTGCCGCCGAAGCGGGTGAGCGCCCAGGTGCTGAGCGGGACCGCCGCGCCGAGCGCGAGCATGTAGCCGGTCGTCACCCACTGGATCGTCGAGACCGGCACGTCGAGGCTGGTCGCCAGCTGGTGCAGGGCGACGCTGACGATCGTCGTGTCGAACACGACCGCCAGCGCCCCCACGACCAGGATCAACGCCGTCTTCAGCACCTTCGGGTCGACGCCGTCGCGCGCCGGTGTGTCCGCAGTCATCAGTACCCCAATAAGAGAGGGATTATTTTCTTATTGGCGAGGGTAGGAGGACTGGCGAAGGAATGCAAGTCTCTCTTATCCTGGACGCATGCCGACCGAGGTCAAACGCCGCCGCCGGGGAACCGAGCTGGAGCACGCGCTCCTCGACGCGACCTGGGAGGAGCTGGCCGGCGCCGGGTTCGCGAAGCTGACGATGGAGTCCGTCGCGGACCGCGCGAAGACCGGGATCGCGGTGCTCTACCGCCGCTGGCCGGACAAGAACGCCCTCGTGCTCGCCGCCATCCGGCACTACGGCGACACCCACCCCGTCGAGATCCCGGACACCGGCAGCCTGCGCGACGACCTGCTCGCACTGCTCCGGAACATCAACGCCGGCCGCACCGAGCTGGCGACGCTCGTCGGCGCGACGTTCGCGGGTCTGCACGACAGCGCCGGCCTCACCCCGGAGGAGGTCCGGCTCACCGTGCTCGGCGACGGCCCGAAGCGCTCCGACCCGGTGTACCGCCGCGCCCACGACCGCGGCGAGATCGACCTCGCGCGCATCCCGCAGGACGTCCTCGACCTGCCGTTCCAGCTCATGCGCCACGACATCCTGATGACGCTCAAGCAGGTCTCCCCCGAGCGGATCCGCTCGATCGTCGACGACGTCTTCTGGCCGCTCGTCTCGGGCTGACCGCCCGGGCGGCCGTCTGAGATTCGTCGACGGGGCCGGGTAATGCGCCCCAATGTGGCGTTGGGTGCGTTGGACGCACCGAACGCCACATTGGGTGCGTTGGACGCACCCAACGCCACATTGGGGCGTTTGGGGAACGGGACGCTCCCGGAACCATCGCGGCCCGGCCGGGGACCAGCCGCGTGTCACATCTCGTGGACCCGGCTCGTCCGTCGGCGGACAGCTCAGCAGAAAGGGAGGCCATGTTCGCCGCTTATCTCAGCGTTACCCTCGTCGCCGCGGTTTTCACCGGTAGCGCCGCCGTTTTCTACCTGATCGGGCATGACTACCCGAAAGCCCAGGCGGACATGAAGGGCGTCCCGCGGTCGTGGCTGCCGTGGCTGGGCTCGGCCCTGGCGGCGGGAGCGGCCAGGCTGCTGGCCGGGCTCGCCGTGCCGCTCCTGGGCGTGCTCGCCGCCGCCGGGCTGGTGCTGTACTTCGTCGGCGCGCTCGGCGCCCACCTGCGCGTCGGTTCCCGTCAGCTTGTCGGCGGAGTCGTGTTTCTGGCCCTCGCGGTGGCCGACCTCGTGCTGAACCTGGGCTACCACGGGTAGTCAGCCGCGGTACTCCAGCCAGTCCAGGTTGATCGAGCCGGTGTCGCCGGGTGCGTAGGACAGCGTCACCACCGGGTCCCGGCCGCTCAGCGGCACGCCGGTGAAGGTCACCGTGCCCCAGTCGTCCCAGCTGCCGGAGACCACCGGGAAGCTCACCTGCCGCACGGCTTTCCCGGCCACCGACAGCGTCATCGTGCGCGCGTCGCCGTTGGCGTTCGCGTACCGCACGGTGATCACGCCCGTCGTGGCATCGGCCGACGTGCGGTGCAGCGTGAACGACGACGCGGCGCCCTGGGCCCACAGCCCGTCGAGGAACGCGCGGCCGGAGTAGCCGGTGTGGTTGACGTTCGTCTTGACCCCGCCGGTGTTGTGCGCGTCTTCGGCTTCGAGGTGCCCGGGGGCGGGACAGCCGGCGACGGTGCCGGCCGTGTCGGCGCAGCGGTCGGCGGCGTCCGCCACGTGGTCGCCGTCCCGGTCGCCGGCGGTCGCGCCGGTGAGGGTGATCTCGACGCGGTGCGCGCCACTCAGGGTCGCCGGGACGGCGTTGCCGGGTGCGGGCCGGCCGTCGAGGGTGAACGCGCTGATCCGGGTGCCCGCCCCGTGCAAGGCGATCGTCAGGTCCGCGTTGCGGTAACGCAGGTTCCGCAGGGTGACGTCGCCCCAGCCCGCGGGCAGGTCCGGCGTGAACGCCAGGCCGCGGTCGGTGAACGTCAGGCCGAACAGTCCCGTGTGGACCATGTCGAGGAACGCCGTGGCCGACCAGGTCTGGTCGGGCTGGGACCCCCAGTGGAACTTCACCGTGTCGCCGAGCCGCTGCCAGCCGCCGTCGACGACCCCGGTGTCACCGTTGTAGATCTCCCAGAACCCGCTGTTGCCGCCGGCCAGCTTCGCCAGTTTCGCCGTTTCCGCGGCGAACCCGCTCTGGTTCCCTTGCGCCGCCAGCGCTTTCGCCCACAGGCCCTGGACGAGCGGCCAGACGATCGCGTTGTGCCTGCCGGGCTGGGCGGCGGAGTAGCGGTCCCAGTGCGGGAACGTGTCGGGCATCCCCCAGGTCATCTCGCGGGCGTGGGTGACGATCGACCGGGCCTGGGCCGGGTCCGCGACGCCGAAGAGGATCGCGAACGCCAGCCCGGTGCCCTCCTGGTAAGCGCCTCTCGTGCCGTCGGCGAGCAGCTGGTAGTCGTACAGGCCGGTCGCGGCGTTCCAGAAGTGGTTGTTGATCGCGGCCTTCAGTGCGGCGGCCTTGGTCCGGTAGCCGGCGGCCGCGGGATCGCCGAACTGGTCGGCCATGTTCGCGGCGTTGACGTAGGCGGCGTAGTAGACCTCGTTGGTGCTGAGGTACATCCCGCTCGCGACGCCCGGCCACGGCGAGCTGCCCGTGCTGACCGACTCGGTCGCGTCGGCGGGCGGCGCGGGGTAGCCGGCGATGCCGTCGTTGAAGAACGACGGGCCGGTGAACAGCCCGTACGTGGCGTTGAACCCGGCCGTGCCGGCGTGTTCCCGGATGGTCAGCGTGTCGCCGGCGGTGCGGTAGGCGTCGCCGAGGAACTGCCGGTCCCCCGTGACCAGGTAGTGGTGCCACGCGGCGGTCACCCAGACGACCTGGTCCCACTGCTGGTCGTCCTGCTGCACCCGCAACGCGCCGCTCGCGTCCTTGTCGACGACCGCCCAGAGCGTGTTCTCCGCCAGCGCCGGGGCCAGCAGGCTCGTGGCGTTCCAGCTGTTGACCGACGCGTCCCGGGTCCACGGCTGGTCGTACCCGCCACCGGCGCGGACGAGGCCGACGGCCGGGTCCAGCAGGCCGCTCTTGTCGTACTTGGTGTCGTAGCCGATCGTGTTGGTGCGCAGCAGGTTGTCCAGCGCGGCCGTGTAAGCGGTGCCGAACAGGGCCTGGCTGTCCGGGTTCGCGAACTCGAGCGCCGGCGCGGCGACCGGATCCGCGGTCGCCGGCGCCACGCCGGAGACGACGCCGCACGCGGTGACCAGCGCGAGGAGCGTGAGTGCGGTCCTGCGTCCGTGGCTCATGCCGTGCACCTTCCCCGGCACCGGGCCTGCCGGACCGAAAGGCCATTGCACCACGGAATCCCGGCCGCGGAGCGGACCGGCGAAGATCCTGTCCGCTTCTGTCCGGCGCGCTAACCCATCAGCAGTACGAGCTTTCCCCGGACGCGACCGGCTTCCCCGGCCCGGTGCGCCTCGGCGATGTCCGCCAGCGGGAAGGTGCCACCGACCCGGACGACGAACCGCCCGGCGTCGGCCAGCCGGCCGATCTCCGCCAGCACGTAGTACGCGCGGCCGGCGTCACCCCGGCTGAACCGCACCCCGTGCCGCCGCGCGCCGGCGTGGTCCGCGACCGTGACGACGTGCTCCGGGCCGCCCGCGAGTCCGGCCAGCTCGGGCAGGACGCCGTTTCCAGCGACGTCGAGCGCGAGGTCCACGCCGTCGGCGGCCAGCGCGCGCACCCGCTCCGGCATGCCTCCGCCGTATACGACGGGTTCCGCCCCGAGCGAGCGCAGGAAGTCGTGCGTGGCCACACTTCCGGTGCCGATCACGCGGACACCGCGGGCCACGGCGAGCTGGACGGCGGCGGTGCCGACGCTGCCCGAGGCGCCGTTGACCAGCAGCGTGTCGCCGGCTTCGACGCCGAGCTGGTCGAGGGCCCGCGCCGACGTCTCCCCGGCGACCGGCAACGCGGCCGCCGACGCGAAGTCCAGCGACGCCGGGATCGGCGCGTACCAGGACAGCACGGCCCGTTCGGCCTGCGCCGCACCGCCCTCGGACAACCCGAACACCCGGTCCCCGACGGCCACGTCGGTGACGCCCTCGCCGAGCTCGTCGACGATCCCCGCCGCTTCGTAGCCCAGGGTCTGCGGCAGGTCCGGGTCCATCAGGCCCTGGCGTTTCTTCCAGTCGCTCGCGTTGACGCCGGCCGCGCGCACGGCGATCCGGACCTGCCCGGCCGCCGGCCGCGGGTCGGGCAGGTCGACGATTTCGAGTACCTCCGGGGCCCCGAACCGGCTGAACCGCGCGGCTTTCACGCGTCCTCCTTCTCGCGAAGGGGCACGCCGTGCCCGGCGAGGAAGCGGCGCTGCTCGGCGACGGCTTCCCGGTCTTCCGGGCTGCCGCCGCCGAACCCGGCGTGCGGCATGGCCTCGAACACGTGCAGGTCGGCCGCGACACCGGCGTCGCGCAGCCTGCGGTGCATCCGGACGGTGTTGGAGAGGAACAGGTCGCGGGTGCCGCTGCGGAGGAACGTGGGCGGGAAGCCGGTCAGGTCGCCCAGGACCGGCGAGAGGTACGGCTGCCGCAGGTCGGCCCCGGCCGCGTAGAGCGCGTTCGGCGTGCGCAGGCTGCGCAGGACGTTGTCCACGCCGGCCAGGGTCCGGAAGGTGTCGCCCGACTCGGTCAGGTCGACCTGCGGGGTGTTGAGCACCAGGGCGGCGGGCATCGGCAGCCCGGCATCCTTGGCGCGCAACAGAAGGGCGGCGGCTATGTTCCCGCCGGCGGAGTCGCCGCCGACGAACACCCGTGCCGGATCACGGTCCCGCAGCACACGCCGGTACACGGCGAGCGCGTCGTCGAGCCCGGCCGGGTACGGGTGCAGCGGCGGCAGCCGGTAGTCCACGCCCCACACGAGCAGCCCCGCGTTCGACGCGGTCCGCGCCGTCGTCATGCGGCACGCGTCCCCGCCGCCGACCACCAGACCGCCGGGGTGCATCCAGAGGTAGACCGGCTCGTCCGCGGCCTCTTCGACGCCTTCGGGTCGCGCGGCGTACACGGTGACGCCGTCGACGTCCAGGTCCTCGACGGTGACCGGCAGGTCGGCGACCGGGAACCGCCGGGCCGTGGACCGGTTCGCTTCCTCGGCCAGCGCGAGCCAGCCACCGGCGTCGTCCAGGGCCGGGTAGGTCAGCTCGCCCTTGTCGAAGGCGAGCCACTCCTGGGCCTGCTCGCTGACGGTGGACGGGGCGGGAAAGGTGTCGTGGCGCATGACACTACATTAACTGACTAAATTTAGTCACGCAAGTGCAGTACGTCGCCGAGCGCGGCCCAGACGCAGAGCGGAGACGAGGAAGAAGATTCCGCCGAGCGTCGCGTAGCCGGCCAGGTTCGTCAGCGAGGCACCGTCCTTTGTGGCCTGCAGGATGAACGAACCCCCGGCCAGCACGGAGATGCCGCCGCTGAGGATCATCGGCCACTGCCCGCCCAGGCCGCGGCGGCGGAGTCCGACGACGAGCTGGACGACGCCGGCCACGACGGCCCAGCTCCCCCACACCTGCAGGACGCCGGCGATCCCGCTCGAGCCGGCCACGGCCAAGCCGACGGCGGCGAGCAGGCTGATCGCGATGTTCACGTACAGCACCGAAACCGGCTGGGCCGCCTTCGACGAACGGACGTCGACGACCGCGGCGACCACGTCGAACACCGGGTACAGCACCAGCAGCGCGACGCCGGCGAGTCCGAGGCTCGAACCGGTCGCGAACACCAGCGCGGCCCAGACGATCGCGAAGGCGAACCGGACGAAGTACAGCCGCCGCAGCGACGAGGCGACGTCGGCGGCGGGAACGGTGGTGGTCATGTTTTCCCCTTCGGATACAGCGAGGTAGATAGAACGATCGGTCTTGCTGACGACGACTATGGCAGCGGATCGCCGAGGCGTCAAGACCGACCGTTCTATCTGCTACCGTGGAGGCCGACGAACCGGGAGGTGAAGTTCAGGTGTCCGAAGCACGCGCGCGGCTGCTCAGTACCGCGACCCGGCTGTTCTACACAGAGGGGCTCCACGCCGTCGGCGTCGACCGGATCATCGCCGAAGCGTCCGTCACCCGCGCCACGCTCTACCGGCACTTCGCGAGCAAGGACGACCTGCTCGTCGCCTACCTGACCGCCGCCGACCAGGCGATCCGCGCCCAGGCCGAGGCCGCCCGGGCCGGTGGCGGCGCCCCGGCCGACGTCGTCCGGGCGGTCGCCCGCTCGATCGCCGAGGGCATCCGCTCCCCCGGGTTCCGCGGCTGCGCGTTCCTCAACGCCGCGGCGGAGTACCCCGACCCCGCGCACCCGGTGCACCAGGCCGTCCTCGCCCACCGGCAGTGGTTCCTGGACACCGTCACCGAACTGCTGGCGCGGACCGGCGAGACCGCGCCGGAGCCCGCGGCCCGGCACTTCGTCATGCTCCGCGACGGCGCGATGGCCGCGGGCTGCCTCACCGACCCGGCGCCGATCTGCGAGACGTTCCTGCTCGGCGTCGAAGGAATCCTGAGGTACCGGGACGCTTCCGTCGCACCGTGAGACGTTTCAAGATCACCCGCTCGGCGAACAACCCTCCCCGGCGGGCGGGCGTCCACCGGACATGACCACGAACTCGCACGCCTTTTCCCGGGTCGTCACCCTGCTGGCGGTGGCCGGCACCGCGGCGGCGGTCCTGGCCGCCCCGGCCACCGCGGCCGACGGCGACCAGGTGGTGACGCAGGTGAGCGCGGCCGACCGGGCCGCGGCGCTGGCCCACTGGACGCCGGAGCGGATGCGGCAGTGGGTCGGCGAAGACTGGCTGCCGCCGGCCGAGAAGATCGGCCGGGTCTGGGACGGCCCCGTCCCGGCGGGCGTCGGGCGGCTGTTCTTCACCGCCGAGCCCGGGGTCGACGAGTCCTGCACCGCGACCGTGGTTCCCAGCGCGAGCAAGGACGTCGCCCTCACCGCCGGGCACTGCGTCAACGGCGGCCTGGACCGCTTCGACAACCCGATCAAGATCGTTAACGTCGTGTTCGTCCCCGGCTACGACCGCGGGAAGGCGCCGTACGGCGTGTTCCCGGTCCGGGCCTTCGCCTGGTCGGCCACCTACTCGGGTCCGACGAGCGGCACGGACGACGACGCGGTGCTCGCGCTGGACCCGGTCGGCGGCCGGCACGCCGCCGACGTCGCGGGCACCCAGGACGTCTCCTTCGACCGGCCGCCGTCCCCGGTGGACACCACGATCCTCGGCTACCCGGTGTCGCAGCTGGCCGCCGGCGAAGCGCTGCTGTCCTGCGCGCGGCCGGCCACCCTCGAGATCAACTCGGTCCTGTCGGACTGGAAGACCGACTGCGACCTGTCCGGCGGCTCCAGCGGCGGCCCGTGGCTGCGGGACTTCGACCCCGCCACCGGCACGGGCACGATCTTCGGCGTCACCAGCCGGGGCACGATGAGCGAGGACGGCGTCACCCAGGACCTCACGAGCGCCGCGTTCACCGGTCCCGTGCGGGAGCTGTACGAGCGCGCCGGGCGGCTCTGACCCGGATTCACCCGCACGGGTGCACCACGCACCCGGCCCACCGCGGTGATCGCCGCGGTGGGCCGGTTCGTGTTCTGATGACCGTTACCCGACCCCGCAAGGAGTGTTCGTTGACCGCGACCGCGCCGGAACCACCATCGGGCTGGGTGCCGGTGGAGCACCGGCTCTTCGGGCTCGACCGCCGGACGTTCACCCCGGCCCTGATCGCGCTCGCCATCACCCTGGTGCTCGCGTACGGGCTGCCGGCGCTCAACGCCGCGATCCCCTGGCACAACGAGATCCGCGCCGGTGAGCTGCTCGACCTCGGTGACGGCGCGACGGCCGTTCCGCCGGTGGGCTGGCAGCTGCAGAGCGGCACGCTGACCGGCACCGCCGTCGCGAACCCGACAACCCTGCAGGTCGTCCTGACCACCGGCGGCGCGACGATCGACCTGCGCGGCGCGCCCTACCGCGGCACCGCGGAAGCCTTCCTCGACCAGGTGCGGCGTTCGGAGGGCAACGACGCTCCCGCGATCGACGGCACGCGGGGCACGGTGACGACCACCGCCGGCCTCACCGGCGTCGCGCAAAGCACGACGTCGCCGAGCGGTGACGGGCTCGACGTCGCCTTCAAGGTGGCCGGCCGCGGCCAGCCGGCCGACGCCGCGCCCGCGCTGCTGTTCCGGGTGCGCACCGCGCCGGGCCAGTTCGAGCGGTTCCGCGACGAGATCGCCGGCGTCCTGCGCAGCATCACCCCGGGAGCGAGCCGGTGACCACGACGTCCGAGACCAAGACGGCCCAGCTCGCCGCCATCGAGCAGTCGGGCTGGGGCCTGCCGTTCCGCTTCTTCCAGCCGCACAACCTGGCGTTCTGGGTGTACCTCGTCGGCGTCGGCGGTGGCGCGCTCGGGATGCTGCGCTACTTCGGCGGCGACGGCGGCTTCTACACCCCGGCCCTGACCGGCGGGATCCTGCTGTTCGGGCTCTACCTCGTGCCCTGGCTGGTGCTGCTGCGCCACCAGAACCGCTACACCGCGCAGCCGGGCCGGCTGCTGACGACGGCGTTCGCCTGGGGCGGGATCGCCGCGACGTTCTGGATCGCGCTCCCGGCCAACACCGCCCTGCTGGAGCTGTGGACGAAGCTCGGTGGCACGGCCTTCGCCGCCGACTGGGCCGCCGGGCTCACCGCCCCGATCAACGAGGAGTTCGGCAAGGCCCTCGGGCTCGTCCTGCTGATCGGGCTCGCGCCCCGGCTCGTCCGCAGCGTCTACGACGGGTTCATCATCGGCGCCTTCATCGGCCTGGGCTTCCAGGTCTTCGAGGACGTCCTGTACGTCTACAACGGCGCAGCGCAGAGCTTCGGCAGCAACCAGATCGGCGCGTCACTGCAGGTGTTCCTGGCCCGGGGCGCGTCCGGCATCGTGTCGCACGCGCTGTTCAGCGCCATCTTCTGCGCCGGCCTGATGTGGGTGCTGGGCCGGGTGCCGGGTGAGCGCAACGTCGTGCGCGGCGTGCTGACCATGCTGGTGGCGATGGTGTTCCACTTCGCGTGGGACGACATGACCGGCCTCGGCGGCCGCGGTCCCCTGGTCACCGTGCTGCCCTTCGTGATCGCGGCCATCGAGCTGACGTTCCTGTTCTCCGTCCTGCGCCACGCCGCCCGCCGCGAGCGGGCCTGGACCCGGGACCTGCTCGGCCCGGAAGCCGACGCGGGCGTGCTCGACCCGCCCCTGCTCGACGCGGTCAGCGGCCTCCGGAAGCAGCGCAAGGCGTACCGCAAGCACGTCCACAGCCGCCGCACGGCGAGGCACCGGATGGCGGCGGCGAGCGACCTGGCCCGGGAGATCGCCCGCGCCGGCGGCCGGGAAACGGACCGGGTCGCCCACGCCCGCGCGGAGGTCATTCGGCTCAGGGGGTGAGGCGCTCGCCTTACCGAGGTCCGGCCGCTCAGGGTTGTGTCCCCGCCGCCCGTGTTGGCCACTCCGGTCACCGTGTTGGCCCTTCCGGTCACCGTGTTGGCCGTTGCGGGCGGGGTCGGTCGTTCGCGAACGGCCAACCCGTCGACCGAAGTGGCCAATACAGTGCCCGGAGTGGCCAACTCGTCGACCGGAGTGGCCAACACGGTGACCGGAGTGGCCAACACGGGATGCCGGACACGTCCGAGGTCAGGGGGTGAGGCGCTCGACCAGGGCGTCGACGAGGCCGGCGCGTTCCTGCGGGGCCAGCAGGTCCGGCAGGGTCAGACGCTCGATGATCAGCCAGTTCAAGGCCAGCCACAGCAGCTTGACCGTCGTCGCGTCGCCCGGCAGGCCCGTCTTCAGGTGGTTCGCCACGTTGAAGTCGAGGTCCGCGCGGATCCGCTGCGTCAGCACCTCCCGCAGCTCCGGCCGGCGGGCCGCTTCCAGGCGCAGCTCCAGCAGGGCCAGGAACCCCGCCGGGAAGGCCGCCACCCGCTCGACCAGGTCGTGCATCAGCTCGGCGAGACGGGCGCGGTCACGCGGGCCGTCGAACGGGGCGGCCAGGGTCGCCTCGTCCGGGACCAGCCGTTCGTAGACGCGCTCGCCCGCGCCGGTGAGGATCTCTTCGCGGCCGGCGAAGTAGTTGGAGGCGGTGCCGGTGGGCACCGCGGCCCGCTGGTCCACCGCGCGGAACGTCAGCCCGCGCGCGCCGTCCGCCGCCAGGACCTCGATCGCCGCGTCGAGCAGGGCCGCCCGTCGTTCCGGATTGCGTCGCGCCATCGCTTGTAACCACTCCGCTTGTAGTGCTACCGTCAGACCACTACAAGCAAAGTACTACACACCGAGTTGTTCCGGGGGTCGCGTGCGCAAGCTCGTCTACTACGTCGCCGTCTCGATCGACGGGTTCATCGCCGGGCCGGGCGGCGAGTTCGACTTCTACCCGGAGGCGCCGGACATGGTCGAGTACCTCCGGGCGGAGTTCCCGGAGACGATGCCGAGCCACGTCCGGCCGCACATCGGGCTCGACGGCGTGCCGAACAAGCGGTTCGACACCGTGGTCATGGGCCGCGGCGCCTACCAGCCGGGGCTCGACGCCGGCGTCACCAGCCCGTACGCCCACCTCCGGCAGTACGTGGCGTCGACGACGCTCGGCGCGATCGCCGACCCCGCCGTCGAGCTGACCGGCGACCCGGTGGTCACCGTCCGCCGGCTCAAGGGCGAGCCCGGCGCGGACATCTGGCTCTGCGGCGGCGCGCGGCTCGCGGGCGAGCTGCTGCCGGAGATCGACGAGCTGGTGTTCAAGCGCTACCCGGTCGTCGCGGGCCACGGCCTCCCGGCGTTCACCGGCCCGTTCCGGCCGCGGCCGTTCACGCCGGTGGAGACCCGGACGTTCAGCCACGGCGGCACCATCACCACCTACCGCCCGGCCTGACCGGGCTCAAGGCCGCTGGTTCTGGAACTGGAACTGGACCCGCACCGAGCCGTCCAGCGGGACGATGATCGTCGAGTCGCTCGCCGACCACCGGTCCGGCACCAGGAACATCCGGTCCTTGCCGTGGATCAGCAGGCGGAGGTGCCGGTACCGGTAGTGGAACGTTTGGCCCTCGGACGGCGGCAGCTTGGTCTCCTCGACGCCGGGACTGCGCAGGTACAGGCTCTCCTCGGTGTCGAGGATGACGCTGGGCAGCTTGTCGAGGCGGTTCGCCTCGGCCATCGCGAGCCCGCGGCCGGACCACTGCGCGATCGTGGCCGTCATCCAGAACACGCTGACGGCGAGCACCAGGTACCCGAGGACGACCGAGCTCCGCCGGAACAGCGGCGCGCCGTCCGGTGGCCGCCGGACGGTCGCGCCGTACCGCACGAGCGTGGCACCGACGGCGATCAGCAGCGGGGTCACCAGACCGAACAACCACCAGTCCCGCAGGAAGGTGTAGCCGGACACCAGCGCGAGACCGGCGATCAGCGTGACGAGCCCGATCCCCTGCGCGACCCGGCCCAGCCGGCGCACCGCCGTCGCCGTCCGGATCCGCTTCCGGACGGCGGCGCGCACCGCGACCGAGCCGAGCCCGGCCGCGGCGAACACGAGCAGCGGCGTCAACAAGGGCTGCGGGCTGCGCATGATGTACTCCTGCGTGCCCAGCCCGATCGTGTCGACGTCGACGCCGAAGTACTCGTACCGCGCCCGCGCGGAGACGTACCCGAAGTAGAACAGCACCGCGGTCAGCAGCGTCAGCGGCGGGATCGCGGTCTTGCCCGCGTCGAGGAAGCGCTCGAGCGTCCCGGCGGCCGCCGGGCTTACCCGGTCGGGCTCGACGTGGTCTCGGTCGACGGCGACTCCGGCTGGGTCAGCCCGATCTGCCCGGGGCTCACCCGGGTCGGGAGATCCCGGCATGAGGCGTCCTTCCCGGCGGCGCACACCACCTGGCCCTTGATCGTCAGCGTCGCGTCGTCGCCGGTCCCGCGCGCGGTCACCGCGACCGAACAGGTGCCGGCCCCCGCACTGAACGTGAACGAGGCGCACGCGGGCGATTCTCCGCACCGGCCGCCCAAGCCGAAGGCACCCGGCGGCTCCAGTTGCAGCCCGGTGACCTCGACACCGTTGTCCGGCAACAGATCCGGCTGCAGCCAGCTGGCGGTCACGCACTGCTCCTCGGCACCGGGGTTGTCGGGGACCCCGCCGATCGGCAGCTGCGGGATCGTGATCGCGCCCCCGGTGTCGTCGGTGGACCTCGGGCTCTCCGGGCCCGACGGCTCGGCGCTCGGGGCGCCGGTGGACAGGGGTGCCTCCGTGGTGGAGTCCTGCGCACCGGAGCCGGAGCCGGACCCGGAATCAGCGGAGTCGGCGCAGCCGGCCGCCGTCAAGACGAGCACCGCGGCCGCCGCGGCCAGGGTGGTACGGAACAGGTTCATCGTGGTTCCTCCTCCGCTTGCGGAGCCGTGAGCGCGGCCGGTGATACGACGGGTTCGGTGCATCACGCCGTCACCCGCGCGCTCTGAGAGGTGTGTCCAGGGACGTCGAGCGGATCGCCGCCGAGCAGCGCCGCCACCGCCGGCGCGCGCCGGGCCCTGGCGAGGCAGCGCGCCCGCGACGGGCCGATCGAGCCGACCGGGATGCCCAGCGTCGCGCTGATCTCCCGGTAGGACCGCGGCGGATCGCACATCAGCATCGAGAGCAGCCGCCGGTCCCGCGAGGGCAGCGCGGCCAGTGCGTGGCGGGCCGCGGCCCGGCGTTCCTCGCCGATCAGCGCGGCGTCGAAGTCCGGCTCGGCCGGGTTGTCGATCAGCACGGCGTCGGTCGGGATCTGCCGGGTGCGGTGGCGCAGCACCCGCAGGCATTCGTGCCGGGTCGTGGTGCGCAGCCAGCCCGGCAGCGCCTCGGCGTCGCGGATCTGCGCCCGGTGCGTCACCAGGTTCAGCCACACCGCGCCACGGACGTCCTCGGCGTCCGCGCCGCTGATCCGGTAGTGGCGGCACACGGCGGAAACCAGCGTGGAATAACGCTCGACGATATCCCGCCAAGCCCATTCCGCACCCCGGGCGGCGTTTTCCAGCAATGGTGCCGGCGAATCGTGGTACATGACCCCTCCTCGAACTCTTCCGTTCCCGGGTTCACGATTCCGCCACGACCTGGTCGGCGACCTTGCGGGAATCTTGCGGACGGAGCAGTATCGGTTCGGCTATTCGCGACGCGTCGGAAACGGGAAGGCCGCCGCATGGAGTTCGTGCTGTTCGGGGAGGTGCAGCTCCGGGTGGCGGGGCGGTCCCTGGACATCGGAACGCCCCGGCAGCAGGCGGTGCTCGCGGCGCTGGCGGCCGACGCCGGGCGCCCCGTTTCGCTCGAAACGATCATCGACCGGGTCTGGGGTGACGATCCACCGGCCGAAGCGCGCAATTCGTTGTATTCCCACCTGAGTCGAATACGTCGACTCTTCAAAGAGATCGGCGATTCCACCGGGGAGACCGCGAGCGTCACGCGCGGCACGGCCGGGTACGTGCTGGAAATCGACCCGGACGACGTCGATCTGCTCCGCTTCGACCGCCTGGTCAAGCGCGGAAACGACGGGAGCCGCACCGACGCCGACCGGGCCGCGGCGCTCGCCGAAGCCGTGCTCGGGCCGCGGGGTACCCCGCTGGCCGGCATCCCGGGCGGCTGGGCCGACGGAGTGCGCGCGGCCTGGCACCGGCACCGGTTCGACGCCGCCGTGCGCTGGGGCGAGCTGGAGCTGCGCCTCGGCCACCCGGACGCCGTGTTCGGCGCGCTGTCCGACCTGGCCGGGGACTATCCCCTCGCGGAACCGCTGGAAGCGCTGCTCATGCGCGCCCTGCACAACGCGGGGCGCCAGGCCGAGGCCCTCGACCGGTACGCCGCGGTCCGGCAGCGGCTCGCCGACGCGCTCGGCGCCGATCCCGGCCCCGAACTGCGCGCGCTGCACCGCGCGATCCTGCGGGACGAGCTGCCGGCCGCGCCCAGGACCGCGCCGACGACCACCCCGGCCCAGCTGCCCCCGGACACCCCCGGTTTCGCGGGCCGCGAGAGCGCCCTTCGCCGGCTCGACGACGTGCGCGACGAGCAGGTGCCGGCCACCCGGATCGTCGTCCTGTCGGGCACCGCCGGGGTGGGCAAGACGGTGCTGGCCGTCCACTGGGCCCACACGGTCGCGCCCGGGTTCCCCGACGGCCAGCTGTACGTGAACCTGCGCGGCTTCGACCCGACCGGCACACCGGTGGACCCGGCCGGCGCCCTGCGCGGGTTCCTCGAGGCGCTCGACGTGCCGGGCGGCCGGATCCCCACGACCGTCGAGGCCCAGGTCGGCCGGTACCGGAGCCTGCTGGCGAACCGGCGCGTCCTGGTCGTGCTGGACAACGCCCGCGACGCCGAGCAGGTCCGGCTGCTGCTACCCGGCGCGCCGGGCTGCGTGGTCGTCGTGACCAGCCGGGACCGCCTCGCCGGCCTGGTCGTCGCGGGCGCGCACCCCGTCACCGTCGACCTGCTCGACGACGCCGAGGCCCGGGCGCTGCTGAGCGGCCGGCTCGGCGCCGGCCGGATCGCCGCCGAACCCGCGGCGGTCGAGGAGATCATCGGCCTGTGCGCGCGGCTCCCCCTCGCCTTGGCGGTGGCCGCGGCCCGCGCCGCGACGCACCCCGGCTTCAGCCTGGCCGCGCTGGCCGGGCAGCTGCGGGACGCGCGCGGGTTCCTCGACGAGTTCTCCGGCACCGACCCGGCGACCGATGCCCGCGCCGTGTTCTCCTGGTCGTACCTGCGGCTCGATCCGGCCGCGGCCCGGCTGTTCCGGCTCTTCGGGCTGCACTCCGGGCCGGACGTCGGCCTCCGCGCGGCGGCGAGCCTGGCCGGGGTCCCGGCCGGCAAGGCGCGCCCGATCCTGTCCGAGCTCACGCACGCGCACCTGATCACCGAGCACGCCCCCGGCCGCTACACCGTGCACGACCTGCTGCGCGCCTACGCCACCGAGCTCGTGCACGAGGTGGAGTCCCCCGCCGAGCGCGAGGCGGCCGTCCACCGCGTGCTGGGCCACTACGCCCACACGGCCTTCCACGCCGACGGTTTCCTCGACCCGCGGCTGGAGGTGCCGCCGGCGCTGACCCCGCTCCCGGCCGGGGCCGAGTCCGACCGGATCACCGACCACCGGCAGGCCCTCGCGTGGTTCGAGGCCGAGCACCGCGTGCTGCTGCCGGCCGTCCACGCGGGCGCCGCGTTCGACACCCGCGTCTGGGACCTCACCCGGTCGCTGCAGCGTTTCCTTTCGATGCAAGGACATTGGCACGACGAACGCGACGTGCTCACGGTGGCGGCGGCCGCCGCGCACCGGCTCGGCGACGAGCGCAAGCAGGCGTTCGGCCACCTGCACCTGGCGGGCACGCACGTGCGGTTCGGCCGGCACACCGAGGCCCACGACGATCTCGAAGCCGCGCTGACCTTGTCCCGCGCCGCCGGCGACGTCGTCGGGCAGGCGTACGCGCACCGCCAGTTCGCCTGGCTGCTCGACCGGCAGGGCGCCGTCGCCGACGCGCTCGCGCACGCCGAGCAGGCGCTGGACCTGTTCCGCGCGGCCGAGCACCGGGCCGGGCAGGCGACGGCGCTCAACGCGGTCGGCTGGTTCCACACCCTGCTCGGCGAGCACGCAGTGGCCATCGGCTACTGCCGCCAAGCGGTCGACCTGCAGACGCTGCTCGCCGACCACATGGGCGCGGCGCAGAGCTGGCACAGCCTCGGCTACGCCCACAAGCAGCTCGGCGACCACGCCCGCGCGCTCACCTGCTACGAGACGGCGGTCGATCTGGCGCACCGCAACGGGAATCTCATGGTGGAGGCGCGGTTGCACATCGACATCGCGAACCTCCACCGCGAACTCGGCGACATCGAGTCCGCCCGGACCGGCTGGAAACAGGCCCACGACATCCTCGTGCACCTGGCCCACCCCGATGCGGACGAAGTGCTGAAACGACTGTCCGAAGTAAACAGTGGATGATCCACCGAGCAGGAGGCACCTCATGTCCGACCTCACCGCCGAACAGCTGCAGAGCTTTTTCGCCGACCTCGAAACCTTCAAGCAGGGGCTGGCGGAACAGTGGCAGAAGGACCTGCTGGACAGCATCGTGTGGCTCGCCTCGAAGGCGACCAGCGACGAGGGGCCGCTCGCCGCCGGATTCGTGGGGTCGTTCACCCCGCACCAGGCCGCGGTGGTCATCGGCTACGCGTCCGGCACCGTCGGGCTCGCCGACATGCTCCCCCAGATGATCAGGAGCTTCATCAGATCCTGAGCCGTCGACCGCGGCCACGAACAGAGGGGGATCCGGGCCATGACCGCAGTGCCGGCCGTTCTCGTGTCGATGCCGTTCCTGCAGGTCGAGCGGCCGTCCATCCAGCTCGGGCTGCTCAAGGCGATCGCGGACCAGCACGCGTTGCCGGTGCGGACCCTGCACCTGAACCTCGACTTCGCCGTGCGCATCGGCCTGGACTACTACCGATCCCTGGCCGAACATCGCGGCCGGCAGCTCGGCGACTGGCTGTTCTCGGTCGAGGCGTTCGGCGACGCCGCACCGGACCCGGACGGGAAGCTGCTCGCGGAACTCGGCACCGAACTGTCCTACTTGGACAGTCCGGCGGAGTCCGCGGCGGCCCGGCTGCTGAGCACGCGCGAGCACGACGTGCCCGCGTACCTCGACGCCGTCACCGGGGAGTTCGCCGGGGTCCGGGTGGTCTGCTTCAGCTCGACGTTCCAGCAGAACACGGCGTCGTTCGCGCTCGCGCGGCGGCTGAAGGAGCGGCACCCCGGCATCGTCACCGTGTTCGGCGGCGCCAACTTCGAGGGCGACATGGGCCGGGAGCTGGTGCGGTCGGTGGACTGCGTCGACTTCGCCGTCCTCGGCGAGGGTGACGTCGCGTTCCCGCGGCTGCTGGCCGCGCTCGCGAACGGCACCGACCCCGGCGCGGTTCCCGGCGTCGCCCGGCGCGCCGGGAACGACGTCGTCGCGACCCCGCCCGAGGCACCGCACAGCCGGCTCGACGACCTGCCGGTGCCGGACTACGGCGAGTACTTCGCCCGGGCGGGGCGGCTCGGGCTGCCCACCGAGCACGTCACGATCCCGTTCGAGTCCGCCCGGGGCTGCTGGTGGGGCGCCAAGCACCACTGCACGTTCTGCGGGCTCAACGGGACCACCATGCGGTTCCGCGCCAAGTCACCGTCCCGGGTGCTCGCCGAGCTCGACCGGCAGTCCCGGCGCTACCGCACCTTCCGGTTCGACGCGGTCGACAACATCCTCGAGCCCGGCTACCTCAAGGAGCTGTTCCCCGCGATGACCGAGGGGGCCCGGGACTACGAGATCTTCTACGAGGTCAAGGCGAACCTGACCCGGGCCCAGCTGAAGGTCCTCGCCGCGGCGGGCGTCACCCGGCTGCAGCCGGGCCTGGAGTCGCTGAGCTCGGAGGTGCTGCGGCTGATGGACAAGGGCGTCCGGGCCGCGCAGAACGTCAACCTGCTGCGCTGGGCCGGGTACTACGGGATCGCCGTCGGCTGGAACATCCTCTGGGGGTTCCCGGGCGAGACGGCCGAGGCGTACGCGGCGCAGGCGGCGGTCGTCCCGGACCTGGTCCACCTCCAGCCGCCGGCCGGCGCGGACCGGGTCTGGCTGGAGCGCTTCAGCCCGCTGTTCACCCAGCCGGCCCGGTTCCCGCTGCGGCGGCGCGAGCCCGAGCCCAGTTACCGGCACGTCTACCCGGCCACAGTGGACCTCGACCGGGTCGCCTACTTCTTCGACTACGAAACGGAAGCCGCGCTCGACCCGGACGTCTACGCCCCGCTGGGGGACGCGGTGTCGGCGTGGACGGCGGCGTGGCAGGCGGACCGGCGGCCGGTCCTCGTCTACCGCACCTCCCCCGGCTTCCTGCGGATCTACGACAGCCGGCCGGACCGCGCCGGCACCCACACCTTCCACGACGCCCTCGCCGGCATCTACCTCGCCTGCGTCGACCGCCCGCGCACCGCCGCGGCCGTGCACCGCGAGCTCGGCCTCACCGCGCCGGTCGCCGAGGTCGAGGCCGTGTTCCGCGAGTTCGCGGCGCGCGGGCTGATGTTCCTCGACGAGAACCTGGCCCTGGCCTTGGCGGTGCCCGCCACGCGGGGCCGGTGACGCGTATCAAGGTCGCGTCCCGCGCCTCTGTCCAGCGGCAGCAGTGAATCGAGCGGAAGGCAGTGTCATGGATCCCTCGGCCATCATGGAGGCGGCGAACGCCGCCGCGGAGCGTCTTACCGGCTGGACACCGTGGGAGTTCACCTGGGGGTTGATCAAGAAGGGGGACTGCACGATGTTCGAAGGAGCCAAGTGGACCCTGTTCCCCAACGGCACCGCCACCTTCGACGGCACCGTCACGAGCGGGGACGACGACGACGCGTGGGTGATCTGGCACGTCGACCTGCTGGACGCCAACTGGGCCGTCCTGGGCTCGCTGGCCACCGAGCACCCGGTCGGGGGCGACTGGCGCAAGTTCGTGCAGAACATGCCGAGCAGCGCGGAACGCTACCGGTTTCGCGCCTGGGCCAGCTTCGAAACCGGGCTGTGGAAAGACATCGCCTACCTGAAGATGTATTCAAGCTGTTGAAACAGTGGCCGGTTCCCAGGTTCGGGAACCGGCCACTGTGGTCTTTCAGGCTGGTCTTTTCAGGCTGGTCTTTTCAAGCCTGCAGCGCGGTCCGCGGCAGCTCGGCGGGCACCGGCGTCACCGCGAACGCGTGCACCGCGAAGCGGGCCGCGGGTTCGACGGCCCCGGGCAGCTCGTAGCCGTCGGCCGCGTCGACGTCGACCTGGTAGCCGAGGTCGCCGAGCGCGGCGACGGTGACCCGGCTCAGCGGGTTCGGCGCCGGGTTGACGAAGCCGGTCATCAGCTCGTTGCCGAAGGTCTCGTCCCGCCAGTGGACGTCCGCGGTGCCGGGCCCGCCGGTGTTCTCCACGGGCACCCGCACCGGGTCGCCCGAGCCGCCGCGCAGCTTGTGGTACTCGGCCATCGCGCCGGGCCCGGAGAACGTGGGGTCGGTGGTGCCCTTGCCGACCAGCAGGCCCTTGGCCGCCCAGAGCGAGCCGACGCCGATGACGTGGCCCATCTCGTGGGTGATCACGTCGCCGAGGATGCCCTCGGCCTCCATCTTGGCCAGGTCGACCTTGTCGAAGGTCATCTCGCCGCGGGCCGGCAGCAACGCCGAGGGCTCGGGACCGGCCGGCCGCACGTGGGTGATGTGCGCCTGACCGAGGATGTGGCCCGCGCCGTCGATGTCGGCGCCCTTCGCGACGATCAGCACGTCGTCGATCGCCTCGCCGTCGACCACGACCGACGGCAGGTCGCCGACGATCACCTTGGCCCACCGGTCCGCGGCCGCGGCGAAGGCATCCATCTGTGACTGCGTCAGCCCACCGGCGAACCGGACGGTGACGGTGAACGGCGACGTGGTCCCGGTCAGCAGCAACGCCCGCTCGGCGTCGGCCCTGGCGTGGTAGATCCCGTGTTCCGGCATGATCGTTCCTTCCCCATCGGCAGTGGTACCGATCGGATGCCGGAGCGGCCGGGGAAATACACCGCCCGGCGAACGGAGCGGGCGTCACAACCCGGCCACAACCGGGGTGCGGTACGCCATACCCCGGCGGCGCGCTGCTCCCGCGTGCCCGGACCCAAGGGGTGGCTCGGATGAGATCAGCGGTGCTCGCGGCGGTCGTGCTCCTGCTCGGCCTGGTGTCCGTGCCGGCCGCGAACGCCCAAGGGTGCGGTCCCGCGGCGGTGTCGGTGGCCGACCGGACGCTCTACGAGGGCACTCCCGACCTGAATCCCGGCTACACCACCTTCGGCTTCACCGTGTCGATCTCCCCGGCCGCGGGCTGCGCGCCCACCGGCGCGGTCTCCTACAAGACCGAGGACGGCTCCCCCGGCGCGACCAGCCCCGCCGACTACGTCCCGGCGAACGGGCGGCTGACCTGGACCGGCGACGCGAGCTCGCGGACCATTTCCGTCCAGGTGGTCAAGGACGCCGTCCCGGAGCCGAACGAACCCTTCCTGCTGCGCCTCTACGACCCCGTGGGGGTGACCCTGGCCGACGACCTGGCCGCGGGTGGGGTGCTCGACGACGACGGGGCCGGCGGGCCGCTCGTGGTCGTCTCGACCGACGGCGGGAAGATCTGCTGGAAGGTCTGCGCGATCGGCGTGCACCTGAGCACCCCCGCTCGGGCTCCGGTGACCGTGCACTACCGCACCCTGCCGGTCGGCGACGGCGTCCCGGCGTACGTGCCGGTGAAGGACGCGACCCTCACCATCCCGGTCGGCGCCAGCGGTGCCGACGCCGTCGTCAAGCTCCTCGACACCCAGAGCGAGTCCAAGTTCGTGCTGGAGCTGTTCTCCCCCTCGGCGGGCACGCTCGGCAACGCGCGGACGGAGGTGACGATCAAGCCCGGCGGTTAGCCACCTCACGGGCTTCGGCCGTCGCGTTGGCCTGGGTGTACAACGCGGCGGCCGTGGCCCACTGCCGGGCCGCGTCGGCCGGGCGGCCGAGCCGGGCCTCCAGTTCGCCGAGGTCGCGGTGCAGGTGCGCCTGTTCGTACCCGTCGGGCACCGTGGCCCGCAGCGCCAGCCCGCGTTCCAGGTGCTCCCGCGCGGCGGCCAGGTCGCCCGCGCCCAGCCGCGCGCGGGCCAGGTGTTCGAGCGCCGAAGCCTCGCCGTGCCGGTCGCCGACGTCGCGGCTGAGGTCCAGCGCCTGCCCGAAGTGCGCCAGCGCGACGGCGAAGTCGCCCTGGCCGAGGTGGGCGCGGCCGGCGTCGAGCAGCGACTCCCATTCGAGCCAGCGGTCGCCGATCGCCCGGCTCACCGCGATGGCCTCGCCGAGGTGGGCGAGCGCCGCCGCGTGGTCGCCGCGCTGCAGGTGCGCCTCGCCCAGCGTGTCGAGCGTGGCGGCCTCCAGGCGGGCGTTGCCGAGGTCGCGGAACGTGGCCAGCGCTTCCGTCAGCGGGTCGAGGCTCTCCCGCGCGCGGCCCATCCGGACGTAGGTGTGGCCGAGGTTGCGCTGGGACAGCGCGTGGCCGAGGTCGTTGCCCGCCTCCGCGTTGCGCGCCACCGCGAGCCGGTGCGAGGCGATGGCCTCCTCGAAGCGGCGCAGCTCGGCGTAGGCGTTGGCGGTGTTGTTGTGGATGTGCCCCTCGCCCTGGACGTCGCCGGCGGCCCGGGCCGTCCGCAGCGCGGCCGCGTTGGTGTCGAGCGCCTCCTGCAGCCGCCGCGTCATGAAGTACGCGACGCCCAGCGCCCGCAGCATCTCGGCTTCGGCCAGCGGGTCGCCGATCTCGGTCGCGGCGGCCGCGCCCTGACGGCACAGCTCGACGCGCGTGTGCCAGTGCCCGGCGGTGTCGTAGAAGCTGGTCAGCAGGTAGGTGAGCTGCCAGGCGGCTTCCGGGCGGCCGTGCTCGCGGGCGAACCGCACCACGGGCAGCAGGTTGTCGCGCTCGGCGGTGAGGAAGGCCAGCGCGGCGTGCCGGCCGGCCTCGAACGGGACGGCGGGCGCGGCAAACCGCGGCACCGGCGTCACGAGGTCGCGGTTCGGGTCGACGGCCCGGTTCGCCGCGGCCGCCGCCAGCAGGTACCAGTCGACGAGCCGGTCGCCGGTTTCCGCCCGGGCGGCCGCGGGTTCGTCGGCCCGCGCGCACTGCCGGGCGAACTCGCGGATCAGGTCGTGGAAGCGGAACCGGTCCTCCCCCGCGGCCGTGACGAGGTGCGCGGTCGCCAGCCCGGCGGTCGCCCGCTCCCCGGCGTCGGACGTCATCCCGCACAACGCCGCCCCGAGCGCGGTGGTGAACGTGGCCCCCGGGCTCAGCGCGACCCGCCGGAACAGCCGGGCCTGCGCGTCGCCCAGCGGGAGGTACGCGGTGGCGAGCACGGCCCGGACCGTGCGCGAATCCCCTTCCACCGCAAGGGTGTCGAGCCGGCCGGCTCCGGCCAGCTCGGCGGCGAGCTCGGCCAGCGGCCGCTTCGGCGTGCCCACCAGCCGGGCGGCCGCGATGCGCAGCGCCAGCGGCATCCCGCCGCACAGCCGCGCGACCCGGGCGGCCGGTCCCGGCTCGCGCCGCACCCGGTCGGCACCGAGGACGCGGTTCAGCAGCGCGAGGGATTCGGCGTGCGCGAAGGCGTCCAAGGCGACCGGGTGCACCGCGTGGCGGGTGCTCAGCGCGGCGAGGGTCTGCCGGCTGGTGACGACCAGCAGGGCCGGGCCGGTGCCGGGGATCAGCGGGAGGACGTCGTCGAGGCCGCGGGCGTTGTCCACCACGACCAGGCACCGGCGCCCGTGCAGCAGCGAGCGGTACAGCGCGGCGCGCTCGGCCGGGTCGCCGGGGATGTTCTCCTCCGGCACGTCCAGGCCGCGCAGCAGGTGCGCGAGCGCCCGGGCCCCCGGCATCGCCTCGGCCGCGTCCTGGCCGCGCAGGTCGAGGAACAGCTGCCCGTCCGGGAAGCGGGCCGCGACGCGGTGCGCCCAGTGCAGCGCCAGGGCGGTCTTCCCCATGCCCGCGGCACCCGAGATCACCACGACCGGCCGTTCGCTCTGGTCGAGGGACGCGTCCAGCGACGCGAGTTCGTCATCACGGCCGGTGAAGTGGCCGACGCCCGCGGGCAGCTGCGAGGGCCCGGCCGCGGCGGGCCGCGGCTCCAGCTCGTGATCGCGGCGCAGGATCGCCGTGTGCAGGGTGAGCAGCTCGGGACCGGGGTCGACGCCGAACTCGTCGGCCAGCCGCCGCCGCAGCCGCTGGAAGGCGTCGAGCGCGTCCGTGTGCCGGCCGCAGCGGTACAGCGCGAGCATGTGCAGCCCGGTCAGCCGTTCCCGCGTCGGGGCCGCGGCGAGCAGGCGCGGCAGCTCGCGGACCGCGTCCTGGTGGTGGCCCAGCCGCAGCTCGGCGTCCCAGAGGTCCTCCACCGCCGAGAGCCGCAGCTCGTGCAGGCGGTCCACCTCGCGCAGGCCCCAGCCGGACAGCGCCGCGTCGGCGAAGGCGTCTCCGCGCCAGAGCGTCACAGCGGCCCGCAGGGTCGTGGCCGCCCGCTCGACGGCGCCCGACGCGAGGTCCGCCGCGGCCGCGCGCACCTGCTGCTCGAACCGGTGCGCGTCGACCGTCGCGGGCGGGACGGTGAGCAGGTAGCCCGGCCCGCGGGTGACCAGGACCGCCGGGAAGCCGCAGACGTCCAGGGCCTGGCGCAGGCGCGCGACGTGGCTGTGCAGCGTCTTGACGGCCGTGCGCGGCGGATCCTCGCCCCACAGGACGTCGACGAGCCGCGGGATCGGCAGCACCGTGCCCGCGTGCAGCGCCAGCACCCCGAGCACGACCCGCTGCCGCGTTCCGTGCAGCGTCGCGAGCCCGGCCGGGCCCACGGCTTCGACCGGGCCCAGCACGCGCAGTTCCCCGGGTTGGGACACCCCCCAGCTCCTTCCCGCGCCGAAACGGCTCAGCGAGCGTAACCACGCCGATGCGGTGCGAAAACAGCCAACCAGCTGATCTGCGTGCGCACGACAACCCGTTCACAACCACGCGGGGCGACGCTCGGTGGCAGTCCAGCCCCCACTCCCGTGAGGAAACTCCGATGAGTACCACTCTGCGCCACCGGCGCCGCAGACCGTTCGCCGCCGCGCTCGCGGTCGCCGTCGCGGCCACGTTCCTGCCCGTGTTCACCGCCGCCGCCACCCCGGCCGTGGCCCCCGCCCCCACTTCGCCCTGCGGGCCGCTCGACGTCACCTTCGTCATCGACGACACCGGCAGCATGGGCCCGGCCCTGACCAACATCAAGAACGAGCTGGGCAACATCGCCACCGCGGTGCAGGCCAACTCCGGCAACGACTACAAGCTGGGCCTGGTGACGTTCAAGGACAACATCACCGTGCACAGCGACCTCGCCGCGCTCAACCTGGCCACGGTCACCCCGCAGATCAACGCCCTGACCGCGACCGGCGGGAACAACGAACCCGAGGCCTCCGACGAGGCGGTCAACACGGCCGTCAACAACCTGCCCGCCACCGGGCGGCCGCAGGTCGGCAACTTCGCCGGCGTCTGGCGCAGCAACGCGACGAAGATGGTCATCCTGGTGACCGACGCCCGGCCCGGCGGCTTCGACGACGCCTTCGCGGCGGCCGACCAGGCGAACGCCCACCTCCGGGCGGTCCAGGCGGCGACCAAGGGCATCAAGATCTCGTCGGTCTACGTGCAGACGAGCACGGCCTACCCGGTCATCCCGACGATCATGCAGGACTACGCCACCACGACCGGCGGCACCTACGCGGCGACGCCCGCCAGCGGCGCGGGCGCGGGGACCGCGATCCTCGACGCGCTGAAGAACTGCCGCAAGACGGACGTGTTCATCAAGGACGCCGCCGCGGACACGGGGGTCGCGCCGCACGCGCTGAACCCGATCTGGACGAGCCCGGACATCAAGGTGTGCGCGTCGCTGCCGCCGTGCGCCTCGATCAACCCGGTCGTCGGCGCGACGAACTACGTGGTGGTGACGCTCAACAACCCGGGCCCGTACGGCTCCGGCGCGTCGACCGGCCACGTGGAGGTCTCCTACACCGCGCAGGGCGGCGCGGCCTTGTGGCCGACGGACTGGGTCCCGGTCGGCTCCTCGGCGACGGTGACCGTGGCCCCGGGGTCCGTGCAGGTCCCGGTCGTGTGGGCCGGCGTCCCCGGTCCCGGCCACTTCTGCCTGCTGGCGCGGTGGATCTCCGCGACCGACCCGATGAACTCCCCCGAGCTGCCCGGGTCGAACACGCTCACCAACACGCGGAACAACAACAACATCGCGTGGCACAACGTGGACACGATCAAGCTCAAGCCCGGCGTGGGCACCACCCACCCGTTCACCCTCGGCAACCCGGTCGCCGACCGGCTGACCACGGACCTGGTCTTCACCCAGCCCGGCAAGCCGTTCGCGGGCGGGCCCGGCACGGTCGTCGTCGACCTCGGCAAGGTGCTCGCCGAGCGCTGGCGCCAGAGCGGCCAGAAGGGCGTCGGCGTCCGGCCGGTCGGCGAGACGCAGGTCGAGATCGTCGACCCGCAGCAGGCGACGCTGCAGGGTCTGGTGATCGAGCCGAAGGAACGGCTCGAAACGGCGGTGACGTTCACCGCGACCGACGCGGCGGCCGGCGGTGAGTTCGTGTTCCGGATGTCGCAGTCCGACGGCAAGGACGACCTCGGCGGCGTCGAGTTCCAGCTCTCCACCGACCAGTAGGAAGTTGTGCCGAAGGCCACCTCGGGCGCGTCCCGAGGTGGCCTTCGTTTTCTTCGCCGGTAAGCACTTCACGGCTGACGAGGCCCAAGGGCCGGCCGCCGGCCCTGCCCTGGAGTGAACCGGCAGAGCCGGCGACCGGCGGAACGCCGCCGCTTCGGCGTCCCCCGGCGGCGGATCTCCTGCAACCCGCCGCCAGGCCGGACACCACGAGGCGCGTCACCTCGTGGATGCGACGCGACCGCCGCGGCTCCGAGTTGGCGGAGCCGCGGCGGCCTGCTGTCACCGGACCACCCACGCGGGAGGGGTGAGGTGGCCCGGGAGATCCGGTGTTACTTGTTGGTGCCCGGGGTCAGCACCTTGTCGATCACGAAGACGGTGGCGTTCTTGGTGGGGATGTTGCCGCACAGGATCTTCGCGCCGTTGACGGTCATGTTGTCCCCGGTGCCCTCGATCTTCAGCGGGCCACCCGCGGCGTTCAGCGAGTCGAGCGAACCGGCCGAGGCGAGGCCCTTGGCGTCGTAACGCTTGCCGACGACGTGGTACTGCAGGATCGGCGACAGCTCGGCCGGCTTGCCCGCCAGCTCGTTGAACTTGGCGTCACCCAGCGCCGCGAAGGCCGGGTCGGCCGGCGCGAACACGGTGATGGCCGGCGCGCTGTTCAGGGTGTCGACCAGGTTGGTGGCCTTGACCGCGGCGACCAGCTTGGTCAGCAGCGGGTTCGTCGACGCCGCCGACGCGACCGGCTGCGGGCCCATCGAGTCCAGCGAACCGGGCGAAGAGCCCTGCGGCAGCTGGGAGCAGGCGGGGCCGAAGACGTCGGCGTTGGTGGTCACGCCGTCGGTGGCGCCACCGGCCGGCGCGGCGGCCGAGGAGGACATCGGGGCCGGCGCGGACGCGCTGCTGCTCGCCGAGCCCGAAGAGGCGGTGTCGTTGCTGCTGCACGCGGTCAGGGCCAGCGCGGCGACCGCGGTCAGGCCGATACCGGCGATACGAAGCTTGCTCATGCGAAATCACTCCACGGATTGCGGCGGCGGAGACAGTCCACTGTGGATCTGCCGGGGTACTGGCGGTGATTCGGCGCTCCCGCCGGACCGGTTTGGCCGATCGGCGGAGAACTTCACCCGGGTTGTTCCGGGTATGCCCTCTGTTCGCAGCCGGCGCGTCGCCGGACAGGTGGGTTTCATCATCTCCCTCGATCGAGGGAAGGAAGGCCACCTTGCAGGCCGTCGCCCAGCGGGCGGGGATCCGGTCGACGCGGACGATCTCCTACCACTTCGCGGGCAAGGACGACCTGATCGCGGCCGTGAGCGGCGAGATCTTCCGGATCATCGGCGAGTTCGTGGCCGGGCACGAGACGCACGGGGTGACGCAGCAACGCGAGCAGGCCGTGCCGATCAGGTTCACCGTGGTCTCGTGGCCCTGGACGCCGACGCTCGGGTCCGCCTGGAGGTTCTTGAGCCACGCCGGATCCTCGTCGGCGCCGCCTTTCGAGGCGACGACGACGAAGTCGTCCCCCGCGGTGCCGTAGATCACGCAGGTGCAGCGGGCCTCGCCCGTCCAGCGGCCGGTCGTGGCGAGAGTCCTTTCCGGTCAGGGAGCACGTCAGGCGAGTTCTTCGACCAGCCCGATGATGATGCCCTCGGGCCCACGAACGTAGCAGTACCGGCAGTAGTCCTCGTACCGCACCACTTCGCCGATGAGCTCGGCGCCGTGGCCGCGCAGGCGGTCGAGGACGTCGTCGACGGCGTCCACGACGAACGTGAGCCGCGGGATGCCCGGGACGTCCACCGACGGCCGCGGCGCGGTGGCCGTGGTCACCGGCGAGCGGAAAGTCGACAACTCGACCCGGCCGTGGCCGTCCGGCGTCCGCACGACGGCGATGTCCGTGCGGACGCCGTCCAGCCCGATGAGCCGGTCCGCCCAGTCGCCCTCGACGGATGCCTCGCCCTCCAGCTCCAGGCCCAGTTCGACGAAGAACGCGATGGCGGCCGCGAGATCCCCGACCACGACGCCGACGTGGTCCATCCGGTGGATCGTCATGCTGTCCTCCTGTGTCGCGCGGCCCTCGTGACCGCTCTTGCCCCGGGGACGGAACCGGCACGACGTTCTCGACACCCGCCGCGTGTGACCGTGGTCACCCTCAGAGACGGATGATGCTCGACAACGCGGGGAGGTGCCCGCTGAGTTCGTAACCGCCGATGTAGACGTTCTTCGCGTCCGTGGGGTCGTGCGAGGCGAAGGTGCGGGCGTTGCGCCAGTAGCGGTTGTACCGGAAGGCGTTGGACGTGCTGCGCGCGCCGGTGATCTCGTGGATCCCGGCGGCGGCTTCGAGGGCGGCGTCGACGGCGGCGACCTTGGCTCGGAAGCAGTCGACGATGCTGTCGTCTTCGCCGCCTTGGCCGGTTTCCAGGTGATCGGCCGCGGCGTGGAGCAGGGCGCGGGACGCGGCGAGCCTGCTGGAGAGGGCGCCGAGGCGACGCAGGATCAGCGGGTCCTCGGCTGGGGTGGCGAACTGGGGCAGCGAGCCGCGTTTCATGGTGCGCGTGTGCTGGACCAGGGCGTGCAGGGCGCCTTCGCCGATGCCCTGCAGCAGGCCGGCGTGCAGCAGCATCGCCGCGCCCAGGAAGACCGGGGAGAACGGCCCGGCGAGGGGCTGGTGCCGGCCGTCGGGGACGAAGACGTCCTGGTAGGTGACCGTCTGGCTGCGGGTGCCGCGCTGGCCCATGGTGTCCCAGTCGTCGTGCAGCCGCACCTGCGGGTGGGTTAGGTCCACCAGGACCTGGTGCGGCGTGGGCGGTTCACCCGCCGGCAGGCAGCGGACGGCGGCCACGCCGAGGCCGCCGCTGTTGGTGTTGAAGGACTTCGTGCCGTTCAGCACCACTCCGCCGGCCACCGGCCGCGCGGTCGTCCTGCCCGAGACGCCTGTTTCGGCGGCGGAGGAGACGAGCCGCAGGCCGTCGTCGAGCAGGCGGCGCGCCAGGTCGGCGCGGGTCGGTTCCGGCAGGCCGCGGTCCGGACCGAACAGCTCACGGGCCACCAGCGCGGTGGTGAGCCAGTTCTGCCCGGTGGGACCGTCGCCCGCGCTGATCTCCCGCACCGCCCGGATGATCGCGCCCCACCCGCCGCGTTCCGTGCCGTCCCACAGCCCGCCGTACGCGGCGGGCACGGCCAGCCGGGCCACGCCGATCCCGGCCAGCAAAGCCAGGTTCGCGGTGGGGTCCGCGTTGTCGCGGTCGGCGGCGAAACCACCCTCGGCCAGTTCTCCCCGGCGCTCCCGGACCGCGGCGATCAGGGCGCGGGCCTCCCCCTGCGTCGACATGACAGCTCCTCTACCCAGAGTCATATGTGAATGCGAACTCGCATTCGCTACTGTCGCGTCGACCGCGTGCCGCTTGTCAAGATCGCCGACCGGAGCCGCCGTACCATACCGGACATGTCCGAAGAGCCGAGCCGCGAACCGCACTACCGGGAACCCCGGCAGGCACGCAGTGCCGCGACCCTGGCCCGGGTCCTGCAGGCGGCCGGGGAACTCGCGTCCTCGCTCGGCCTCGAGGAGCTGACGATCAACGGCGTCGCCGAACGCGCCGGCGTCTCGGTCGGCTCGATCTACCGCCGCTTCGAAGGCAAGCAGCAGCTGATCACCGCGTTGACGGAGCGGATGCTGGACGAGCGCGAGGAGTTCGTGGCCGAGCGGCTGCGCGCGGCAAGGCCGTCACTGGCCGGCGTCGTGACCGCCTACGCGCACGCGTTGCTGCAGTCGTTCACCGACAGCAGCAACCTCTTCCCCGAGCTGCTGCGCGCGCGGGAAACCGACGCGCTGGCGCTGGGCGCCCGCACCATCACCGAAATCCACCGGCTCCTGCTCGACGCGGCCCTCCCCCACGCCGGGCAGATCCGGCGCGCCGACCCGGGGACGGCGCTGGACACCGTGGCCCGCGCCATCCTCGGCGCCTGCTTCCACAACTCCGTGCGGCCGGACAGTTTCACCGACGAAGCGGCCCAGCGCCGGTACGCGGACGAACTCGCCGACATGGCGATGGCCTACCTGCTCAGTCCCGGCCACCCAGGTTGACGTCGATCACCGGCGCGAGCTTCCGGAGCAGGGCGACGAGCTGTTCGCGCTCCGCGGGCGTGAAGACGGCGAACGCCTCCGCCTGACGTTCCCGGCGGCGGGCGACCAGCCGCGTCAGCCGTTCGCTGCCCTCCGCCGTCAACGCGACCAGCACCTTGCGCTCGTCCTCGGCCGAGCGCCGGCGCACCACCACCCCGGCGGCTTCCAGCTGCTGGAGCATCCGGGTGGCCGTCGGGATGGAGACGTCCGCGGCCGCCGCGAGCCGGCCGACCGGCAGTTCCGGCTCGGCGGCCAGGGGCTCGAGCATCGTGAGCTGCGGCAGCGACAGCCCGCCGTCCCGGTCCGCCCCCGCCGAGCGGGCCTTCCGCATCGCGAAGAACACCGTGTCGGCCGCGTGCACGAGCCGGTCGACCTCCTCGGCGGTGGGCGGGTGGTTGCCGGTCGTCGTCATGCGAGCTAGCCTAGCAAAGCAATAGTTAGCAACCTATCTATTAGGAGGCTAGACATCGTGACCGGCCGGATCGACGTACACCAGCACCTGCTCCCGCCCCGCTACCTGAAGGCCCTTGACGACAACGGCGAGACCGCGGGCGGGTGGCCGATGCCCTCGTGGAGCCCCGGCGCCGCGACCGCGATGATGGACGGCGCGGGCATCGCCACCGGGCTGCTGTCGATCAGCGCACCGGGCGTCCACTTCGGCGACGACGCCGCGGCCCGCGACCTCGCTCGCGAGGTCAACGACTTCCAGGCGGAACTGGTCAAAAACGACCCCGACCGCTTCGGGCACTTCGCCGTGCTGCCGCTGCCGGACTTCGACGGCGCCGTCGCCGAAGCCGTGCGCGCGCTGGACGAACTGCACGCCGACGGCGTCGTCCTGCTGTCCAACGCCCGCGGCCGCTACCTGGGCGACCCGGCGTACGGTCCACTGTGGACGGAGCTGGCCGCCCGCCGCGCCGTGGTGTTCGTGCACCCGGCCGAGCCGCCGATCGCGCGGCTCGGCGGCCTGCCGAGCCCGCTGCTGGACTTCCCGTTCGACACCACGCGCGCCGCGCTCGACCTGGTGGCCCACGGCGTGTTCGACCGGCACCCGGAACTGCGCGTCATCCTCTCGCACGCGGGCGGCTTCCTGCCCTTCGCCGCGCACCGCTTCACCGGCGCGGCGATGTTCAACCCCGGCACCACCCCGGACGGCATCCTGGCCGGGCTGCGGAAGTTCTACTTCGACACGGCGCTGTCCGCCACCCCGACCGCCCTGCCGTCCCTGTACGCCTTCGCCGAGCCGGGCCACGTCCTCTACGGCAGCGACTTCCCGTTCGCCCCCAAGGAATGGCGCGAAGGGTTCGACCGGAACCTGACCGCCTACGACGGTCCAGACGCCGACCGTTTCCCCGACGTCGACCGCACGGCCGCGGAGGCCCTGTTCCCCCGCCTCGCCACCGGCTCCTGACCTCTCAAGCCACCTGCGGCTCGGCCACCGCTCGGCGGGCCCGGTCGCGCTCGGCCCAGCGGACCACCGGCGGGACCGCGAGGCCGGTCACCACGAAAATGCCGCCCACCACCCACCAGCCCGGGGTGCCCCACGTGATGCACAGCGCGATCAGCACCGCCGGGCCGAGCGTCACGCCCAGGCCCAGTCCCATGCCGAACAGACCCTGGTACTGGCCGACGGCGTGCGGTGGGGCCAGCGTGAACGACAGCTCGAACCCGCCCGCCGCCTGCCAGATCTCGCCGATCGTGTGCACGACCACCGCCGCCAGCAGGAACACCAGCGCCAGCCAGGTGGGCGCGCCCGCCATGGCGGCGATCGCGACGCAGGCGGCGAAGAACGCGAAGCCGGCGCGGCGGAACGCCACCGCGCCCGCGTGGGTCGTGTCGATCCGGCGGCTGGCCCGGACCTGGAAGAACACGACGATCGCGGTGTTCACGATCATCACGCCGGAGATCGTCCAGTTCGGCGCCGTCGTCCGGCTGACCAGCCAGAGCGGAACCGCCGCCGTCAGCACGCGGTACTGGATCGCCATCACGCCGTCCAGCACCGTGAGCACGAGGTACGGCCGGTCGCGCAGGGCCACCCAGCGCGGGCCGGCGCCCGCCGGTTTCGGCGGCACGGACGGGAGGAACTGCACGACGACCACGCTCGCGGTGTAGGACACCGCGCTGGCCGCGATGAGCAGCAGGTAGGCGTTGCGGGTGTCCGCGGCGACGCCCCAGCCGGCCAGCAGCGCGCCGAACGCGATGCCCAGGTTGGTCACCGACCGCAGGTAGCCGCGGAACTCGGCGGGCCGCTCGCCGCCGTACTCCTGGACGAGCGGGCTGCGGGCGGCCGGCCCGGCCGTCTGGGCCGCGGCGCCGAGGCTCGCGAACACCACGAACGACCAGAACCCGCCGGCGAAGCACAACCCCGCCATCGAGATCGCGCCGAGCACCAGCGTCAGCGCGTAGACCGTGCGGGCGCCGTGGCGGTCGGCGAGGTGGCCGAACGGGATCCCGGCCGAGAGCGACACGGCACCGGCGATCGTCAGCCCGGCCCCGACCTGACCGGCGGGCAGGTGGACGGCCCGGGTGAAGTACAGGACACCGGCGGTCAGGTAGACGCCGTAACCGGTCATCGTGATCAGCGTCGCCACCGCGAGCAGCCGGGGCGGTCCGCTGCGGGGAAGGAGCGCGGGCATGACAGACCTTTCTCAGCCGTGGGACAGGGCGCTGGTGTGGTTCCGGACGGCGGTGTCGCTCCGCGGCGGCGCGGCCGTCCAGCGGCAGAGGCCGACGCCGAGGTTCATCCCGCCGCCGAACCCGGCCAGCAGCACGAGGTCGCCGACGTCGAGCGCGCCGGCGCGGTGGGCGGCGTCGAGCGTGATCGGCACGGACGCCGCGCCGGTGTTGGCGAACCGGTCGACGGTCAGGTGCAGGGTCGCGTTCGGCAGGTCGAGCGCCTCCCCCAGTTCGCGCAACATCACCCCGTTGGCCTGGTGCGGCACGAGGTGGTCGACGGCGGTGGCGGGCAGCCCGCTCTCCCGCAGGGTCCCGGCGATGGCCGCCGGGACGTGCCCGCTGACGAACTCGCGCACGCCACGCCCGTCCATCCGGAAGTAGTGCTCGCCGTCCAGCACCGAGCGGACCGACGCGGGCACCCGGCTGCCGCCCGCGCGCACGCCGATGAGCCGGTGGTCGGCACCGTGTCCGCGCAGCCGCGTGCCGATGACGCCCCCTCCCGCCGGTACCGCTCCGAGCACGACCGCCCCCGCACCGTCACCGAACAGGATCGCGGTCCTGCGGTCACGCACGTCCAGGATGCGGGAGTAGACGTCGGCGCCGATCACCAGCGCGTGCCCGCCAGCGCGCACGAGCCCCTGCGCCATCGCCAGTGCGTAGACGAACCCGCTGCACACGGCGTTGACGTCGACGGCGCTCGCCGAGCGGGCGCCGATCAGGTGCTGGACGAGGCTGGCCGTCGCCGGCTGCGGGTGGTCCGGGGTGGAGGTGGCGACGACGATGTGGTCGACGTCGTCCGGGCTCAGCCCGGCGGCGAGCAGGGCCCGGTCGGCCGCGATCGCCGCGAGGTTCGACGTGGCCTGGCCGGGGGCGGCGTGCCGGCGTTCGCGGATGCCGGTCTTGCGTTCGATCCACGCGGCGTCGACGCCGGCCGCCGGGGCGATCTCGGCGTTGGTGACGACGCGGTCGGGCAGGTAGGAGCCGGTGGCGATGATGCCGATGTCGCTGGTCATGTCGTCCTTCGGTCGTCAGCGCAGGGCCCAGAGACCGGGCAGCCGGCCGGGCTCGGGTTCGGGGTCGATCGCGAGCTCGATCTCGGGTTCGAAGAGGAACTTCACGGAGCCGGTGAGGTCCGCGGCCAGCGCGCTCGCCGCCTCGGGCGTGTCGGCACCGACGACCACGAAGCCGACGCGGTCGCCGGAGCGCTGCAACGGCTTGATCTCGTCGCCGGGCCCGACGCCCAGTTCGGCGTGCAGCACGGCGGGGTGCGCGAGCACCTGCTCCCAGCCCTCGACGGCGGCGAGGCGTCCCGGCGGCGGCGTGAAGTACCGGACGGCCGCGCCGCGGCTCGGCTCCAGCGGGACGCCGGTGCCCGGCCGGCCGAGCATGTCGTCGAAGACCAGCCCGTAGAGCTCCAGGCCGGGGATGGCGTGGGCGAGCATGCGGTGGATCCAGTCGCCGCCGAAGCGGCCGTGCACCTCGCCGAGCACGACGCCGGCGGGGGTGAGCCAGAGTTCGACGTGGAAGCCGCCGGTCCGCAGCCCGAGCGTGGTGAGCGCGGCCGCCACGGTGGCTTCGATCTCGCGGCGCCGCGCGTCGGGCAGCGGGGCCGGCAGCACGTGCCCGGTCTCGACGAAGAACGGCGGCGGGACCTTCTCCTTGGCGGTGACGGCGAGGATCTTCGGGACCCCGCCGAGGAAGACGCCTTCCACGCTGAACTCCGGCCCGTCGACGAACTGCTCGACGAGGAACGGCTTCGCGTCCGGCAGCAGGGCGAGCGCCGCAGGCAAGTCGGCGGCGTCGGTGACCAGGCTGACGCCGACGCTGCCCATGGCGTCGCGCGGCTTCACGATCCACGGCCCGTCGTGCTCCTTCAGGAACACCGCCGCCTCGGCTTCGCCGGCACAGAGCCCGACGACCGGCTGGGGGAACCCGGCCGCGGCGAGCGCCTCGCGGCACGCGTCCTTGGTCCGGACGCGGTGCACCGCGGCCGGCGGGTTGCCGGGCGCGCCGACGGCTTCGGCCGTCTCGGCCACGGCGACCTGCGCCAGCTCCTGCAGCGCGTACACGGCGTCGAACCGCTCGCCGGCCGCGACCCGGGCCGCGGCCCACGCGGCGGAGGCGCCGGGCGCCAGGACGTCCACAGTGGACGCGGCGGCGGCCGCCGCGACGACCGGCTCGGTGGCGGCGAGGATCTCGGCGGTGTTGGTGACGTGCACGCGCAGGCCGCGCGCGGCGGCCTGGGCGAGCGCCTCGGTGGCCATGTCGAGGCTGAAGCTCAGCGGCCGCGCGCCGCCGACGAACAGCAGGTTCGGTGCGTCAGGCATGGGTGTCTCCTTCGGGTGTGAGCGTGACCAGGACCTGGTCGGCGGTGACGGTTTCGTGCTGCGCGCAGGAAAGCCGCTCGATCGTCCCGGCGAACGGCGCGACGATGCGGTTCTCCATCTTCATCGCCTCGACGACCACCAGCAGCTCCCCCGCTTCGACCCGGGCACCGGGTGCGCAGGCCACCCCGACGACGACCCCCGGCATCGGCGTGCGCACGGCGCCGTCGGAGGTGTCACCGCCGCCCTCGTCGAAGGTTCGGCGGCCCAGCGCGACGCGGTGGCCGCCGATGACGATCTCGTAGCCGGCCGCGGTGGCCAACCCGGTCCACTGGGTGGTCCCGACGGTGCCGCGGACCAGCCCGCCCGGTGCGGGTCCGGCGAGCACGGTGAAGCGGCCGCCGTCGGTGTCGACGCGCAGCCCGGCGCGGTCGCGCGACAGCAGCCGGGCCTCGTGGTCCCGGCCCTCGTGGCGGAGCCCGATCCGCCCGAGCGGCGCGTCGGGGTCGAGGGCGGCGCGGTCGAACACCCCGACGCTGCCCGACCACGGCGAGGCCCCGGCGGTCCGGTCCGGCACCGCCATGGCCGCCGCGCAGGCGAGGGCCCGCGCCGCCCGGTCCGGCGGCGCGGACCGGGCGGTGAAGGCGTCGACCAGGTGGGTGTCGACGCGGCCGTCGAGCACCCGGGGTTCGGCCAGCAGCTCGCCGAGGAAGCCGAGGTTGGTGGTCAGCCCGACGAGCGTGGTCTCGCCGATCGCGGTGCGGAGGCGGGCGAGCGCCGTTTCCCGGTCCGGCCCGGCGGCCACCAGCTTCGCGACCATCGGGTCGTAGAAGCCCGGCACCGCGCCGGGACCGTCGAAGGCGGCTTCGACGCGGACCTCGGGCGGCCACTCGACGACCTCGGCGCGGCCGGGCGCGGGCCGGAACCCGTGGGCCGGGTCCTCGGCGTACACCCGGCACTCGATCGCGTGGCCGGTGGCCCGGATCCGGTGCTGCGGCAGCGGGAGCGGCTCGCCGTCGGCGACGCGCAGCTGCCACTCGACCAGGTCGAGCCCGGTGATCTCCTCGGTGACCGGGTGCTCCACCTGCAGCCGGGTGTTGACCTCGAGGAAGAAGAACCGGCCGTCGCCGTCGAGGATGAACTCGAACGTGCCGGCGCCGACGTAACCCAGCGCGGTGGCGCCCCGCACGGCCGCGTCGAGCAGGGCCTTGCGGGTGACCGGCGGCAGGTGCGGGGCCGGGGCCTCCTCGACGATCTTCTGGTGCCGGCGCTGCAGCGAGCACTCGCGTTCGAGCAGGTGCACCACGTTCCCGTGCCGGTCGCCGAACACCTGGACCTCGATGTGCCGGGGCGCGGCGACGTACCGCTCGGCCAGCAGCCGGCCGTCGCCGAAGCCGGCCCGGCCGAGGCGGACGGCTTCGGCCACCGCGCCGGGCAGCTCGGCGTCGCCGTGGACGACGCGCATGCCCTTGCCGCCGCCCCCGGCGACGGGCTTGAGGATCACCGGGTACCCGATCCGCGCGGCGTCGGCGCGCAACTGCTCCGCGGACTCCGTCGCGTGCTCCGAACCAGGCAGCACCGGCACGCCGGCCGCGGCCATCAGCTCGCGGGCCCGGGCCTTGTCCCCCATCGCCGCGATCGTGGCGGCGTCCGGTCCGATGTAGACCAGCCCGGCCTCGGCCACCCGCGCCGCGAACTCCGGGTTCTCCGACAGGAAACCGTAACCGGGGTGGACGGCGTCGCAGTCGGTCCGCAGCGCCGCGCCGACGACCGCGTCGATGTCGAGGTAGCTGTCCCGGGCCGCCGATGGTCCGATGTGGACGGTCTCGAAGGCGCCTTCGAGGTGGGCGGCGCCCGCGTCGGCGTCGGAGTGCACGGCGACGTGGTCGACGCCGAGCCGGCGGCAGGTGCGCGCGATCCGGCGGGCGATCTCGCCGCGGTTGGCGATCAGCACACGTTTCGGCATCTTCCCCTCACATCCTGAAGACCCCGAAGCGGGTCTCCCGCTTCGGCGCGTCGGCGGCCATGGCCAGGCACAGCGCCAGCCAGTCCCGGGTCTCGACCGGGTCGACGACGGCGTCGACCCACAGCCGGGCCGCGTAGTACAACGGCTGGGCCTGCCGCTCGTAGGAGGCGAGGATCGGCTCGCGGATCGCCATCTCCTCCTCGGGCGTGAGCTCGCGGCCCTCCTTGGCGAGCTGGTCGCCGCGGATGAGGGTCATCACCTTCGCCGTCTGCTCCGCGCCGACGACCGTGGACCGCGCGCTCGGCCACATCGCCATCAGCTGCGAGCCCATCGACCGCCCGCACATCGCGAAGTTGCCGGCGCCGTAACTGCCGCCGACCACCAGGCTGAACTTCGGCACCTTGGCGCACGAGACGGCGTTGACCAGCTTCGCGCCGTGCTTGGTGATCCCGCCGGCCTCGTACTCGGCGCCGACCATGAACCCGTTGATGTTGTGCAGGAACAGCAGCGGGATGTCGCGCTGGGCGCACACCTCGATGAAGTTCGCGGCCTTCTGCGCGCTCTCGGAGAACAGGACGCCGTCGTTGATCAGCACCCCGACCGGGTAACCGCCGACGTGCCCGGTCCCGCAGACGATCGTCGGGCCGAACCGGGCGCGGTACTCGGTCAGCTCGCTGTCGTCGAGCAGCCGCGCCAGGATCTCGCGCGCCGGGATGTGCTCCTTGAGCCCGGCGCTGACGACGCCCGGCAGCTCGGCGGGGTCGTACTTCGGCGGCCGCGGTGCCCGCGGTGGTTCCGCCAGCCGCGGCCGGGTGCTGCGCGCGGCGAGGTCACGCAGGATCGCGAGGGCGTGGTCGTCGTTCTCGGCGAGGTGGTCGGCCACGCCGGTGACGCGGGTGTGCAGGTCGGCCCCGCCGAGCGTCTCGGCGTCGACGACCTCCCCGGTCGCCGCGCGCACCAGCTGCGGGCCGCCGAGGAACACGGTGCCGGTGCCGCGGACCATCACCGTCTCGTCGCACATCGCCGGGATGTAGGCGCCGCCCGCGGTGCACGACCCCATCACGGCCGCCAGCTGAGGCAGCCCCTCGGCCGACATCTCCGCGATGTTGCGGAAGATCCGGCCGAGGTGGTCCTCGTCGGGGAAGAGGTCCTCCTGCAGCGGCAGGAACACCCCGCCGGAGTCGACCAGGTAGAGGCAGCCCAGGCCGTTCTCGCGGGCGATCTTCTGCCCGCGCAGGTGCTTGCGGACGCCGAGGGGGAAGTACGTGCCGCCCTTCACCGTGGCGTCGTTGGCGAAGATCATGAACGGCCGGCCGGCCACGATCCCGATCCCGGTGACGAGCGCGGCCGAGGGGACCGGCTCGTCGTAGACGTCGTGCGCGGCGAGCTGGCCGACCTCCAGGAGCGGCGTGCCGGGGTCGAGCAGCCGTGAGATCCGTTGTCGCGCGGTCAGTTTGCCGCGGCCGGCGTGCTTGCGGTGGGCCTTCTCGCTGCCGCCCGCGAGCGCCGCGGCCTTGGCCAGGGCGATCACCGCGCGGTTGACCTCGAAGTCCTCGGCGTTGCGGCGGAAGCCGGCCGAGGCGACGTCGACGTGCGAACGCAGGGCCGTCACGCCTCCCCCAACGTGCCCAGCAACGCGGCGAACCGCTCGATCTCCGCGGTGGTCATGCTGGCGCGCAGCATGATCCGCAGCCCCGCCTTGCCGCGGCCGATGATCGGGAAGAAGATCGGCGAGACGTAGAAGCCGTTGCGGAACAGGTCCTGCGCGAGCCGGACGGTCGCGTCCTCCGACCCCACCCACACGAACCGGATCGGCAGGCCGTCGCCGCGTTCGCCGGTCTCCACCAGGCGGTCGAACAGGGCGATGTTGTCCTGCAGCCGCTGCTGCAACGCGGTCAGCTCGGGGGTGCGGTGCAGTTCCGCGGACGCGAGCAGCCCGCCCAGGCCCGCGGTGTTGATCCGCTGCGACCACATCAGCGGGCCGCCGTTGCGCTGCGCGGTGTCCAGCCGCCACTGGGACCCGCGGCGGCCGAGGAAGATCGCGCCGCCGGACGCGCCGAAGCCCTTGTTCAGCGAGGTGATGATGATCGTGCGATCGTTGATCTGGCCGAGCTCTTCGAGCACGACACCGCGGCCGCGGTGGCCGACCGTGGAGATGCCGTGGGCCTCGTCGAAGACCAGGAACAGGCCGTACTTCTCCTGCAGGCGCAGCAGTTCCTTCACCGGCGCCTGGCCCCCGGTGCTGTAGACGCCGTCGGCGACGTAGGCGACCCGCTTGTGCTGCTTGCACAGTTCTTCGAGCGCTTCGACGTCGTTGTGCGGCACCACGGCGACTTCGGTTTCGTCGGCGACGCTCGGCTTCATGGCGTTGAGGCAGAAGTGCGCGTTCTTGTCGAACACCATCAGCGGCGGCTCGCCCTCGGTGAAGATGCCGGACGCGACGAGCGGCAGGGCCGCCCACGCGGCGGCGGCGCAGGAGTTGAGCGTGACGGCCTCGACGTCGAACAGCTCCGACAGCGCCGCTTCGGCGTCCCTGAGCGCGCCGAAGCGCACCCGCATCCGGGACGTCGAGGTGTTCAGCGCGCCTTCGGCGAGCACGGCGTCGGCCGCGGCCCGCACCAGCTTCGGGTGCGTGTCGAGGCCGAGGTAGGAGTAGGACGACATGTTCACGAACTCGTGGCCGTCGGCGAGCGCGCGGTGGCGGCCGTCGCCGAGCCCGGCCACGACGACGTCGAACAGCCCGGCCTTGTTGGTGACGTCCCAGAAGTCGTCGCTGATCCGGGCCGACTTCTTGATGTTCAGGAACGAATGCATCGGTTTCTCCTCAAGGGTTTCAGTAGGTGTGGAAGCCGCGGCCGGTCTTGCGGCCGAGGTGCCCGGCTTCGACCAGCCGCGCCAGTGACGGCGGCGTGGCGTACAGCGGCTCCTTGAACTCCGCGTGCAGCGCGGCCGCGATGGCGGCGACGACGTCCAGGCCGATCAGGTCGGCCAGCCGCAGCGGGCCCATCGGGTGCGCGCAGCCCAGTTCCATCGCGAGGTCGACCCGCTCGGCCGGGCAGTAGCCGGCCTCGACCATCCGGATCGCCGCGAGCAGGTACGGGATCAGCAGCGCGTTGACCACGAAGCCGCTGCGGTCGGCGACGGTGACCGCCTTCCGGTCCAGTGTTTCCTCGGCGAAGGCCGTCACCAGGTCGGTCACCGCGTCGGCCGTCGGCAGCGCCGGGACGACCTCGACGAGCCGCAGCGCGGTGACCGGGTTGAAGAAGTGCAGGCCGATCACCCGCTCCGGGCGGCTGGTCACCGCGGCGAGCCGGGTGATCGCGATCGCCGACGTCGTCGTGGCCAGCACCGCGTCGTCGCCGGCGACCTTGTCGAGCGTGGCGAACAGGCCGAGCTTGAGCTGCTCGTCCTCCGGGATCGCCTCGATCACCAGCTGCCGGTCGGCGAGGTCGGCGAGGTCCGTGCCGACCGAGAGGCGGGCCAGCGCGGCGTCGCGCTCGGCCGGGGTCAGCTTCCCCTTCTCGACGCGGCGGGTGAGCGACGCCGCGATCCGCCGTGGCGCCGAGACCAGCGACGACTCCCGCGACACCGCCAGCCAGACGTCGACGCCCTTCGTCACGCAGAGCTCGGCGATCCCCGCGCCCATCGTGCCCGAGCCGACCACGCCGACCCGGGTGATTCCGTTCGCAAGCACTTGTTTTCCCCGCATTCTGCCGGTCCGCGACTTCCGCGTCGCCGCGTCAAGGAGTTGTCCTGTTCGAGATGATTGCCCGGGAGCACGGCGAAAGGCGCGCCGAATCCGGCGACCCCGCCGAATACGAGTTCGCGCCGATGTGCGGCGCGGATCGCTCCGCGTCGCATTCCCGCCGTGTCACCTCAGTGCCCCGGTCCACCGCACCCCAGCCGTGGCGATCGCCAGTCTGCCCATGCCGGGCGTCGCGGCGCCATGGGGGCCGCTCCCCCACCTTTCCGCGGACGGCCCCCGCCGTCCCGCGGAATCGCCGTCAGCAGCGCGAATCCGGCCCGGCCGGCGCGTCGTCCCCACCGGCCCGGACCACCGGTGCGGCGTGGCTCACGGCGCCGGAGCGGGACGCGGACGCGCCCGGCGCGTGTCAACCCCCGATCGGGCGAGCCCCGGATTCCGGGGTCCCGCGATCCGGCCGGGAAAACCTGGGGGACTCGCCCGCCCCGTTACCAGAAGACCTCCGCGCAACGCTCCCGCTTATTCCAGTATTCGGTCCCGCTTGGCGTGATCACGCTCGTCGTGTATCCAAGAAGTGCCTATCCGGAGTGGCCGGAGAGCTGGGGGAACAATTCGATGAGCGAATACGATTATTCCGATGATCATGTCCCGTTACCCGGTACCCACCGGGCATGCTGATCCGGTCGCCGGACCTGATCGGCCGGGACGGCGAGCTGCGGGAACTCGCCACGGCCTTCGACGACGCGCTGGCGGGGCACGGCCGCGCCGTCGTCCTCGTCGGGGAAAGCGGGATCGGCAAGTCCCGGCTCGCGCGGGAGGTGGCCGCCCGGGCGGCCGGGCGCGGCGCCCGGGTGCTGCGCGGCCAGGGCAGCTCGATCGGCCCGCTGGTGCCGTTCCGCCCGCTGGCCGAGGCCCTGCTCTCGCTGACCCGGGACACCGAACCCCTCGACGTCGCCGAGCTCGGCCCGTACCTGCCGGCGCTCGGCGTCCTCGTCCCCGACTGGCGCACCGGCCCGGACGACGACCCGGCGCCGCCGCTGCTGGTCGTCGCCGAGGCGGTGCTGCGGCTGCTCGCGGTGGTGGGCCGGGCCGGCGGCTGCGTGCTGGTGCTCGACGACCTCCACGACACCGACGCGGAGACCCTGTTCGTGCTGGAGTACCTGGTCAGCAACCTGGAATCGGCCCGGGTGCTGCTGATCGGCACGATCCGCGACCACACCTCCGCCGCTCGCGACATCGCCCGGTCGGCGGCCCGGCACGGCGTCTGCGCCGTCCGGACCCTGCACCGGCTGGGCCGCGACGACGTGCACGGCGTGATCGCGGCGTGCCTCGGCACGGACCGCGAGCGGGTGCCGGGCGCGACGGCCGGGCACCTGTGGCAGCTCAGCACCGGGATCCCGTTCCTCGTCGAAGAACTCCTCCACGAACTGATCCACGACGGGCTGCTGCTCGAGCGGGCCGACGGCTGGCATCTCGCGGACAAACCGGCCGGGACCGTGCCGGTCGCGCTGGTCACCAGCATCGAGGCCCGGATGACCCAGCTGGGACCCGACGGCGCCGAGCTGCTGGCCGCCGCGGCCGTGATGGGCGCCCGGTTCGCCGCGCCGGTGGTCCAGCGGGCCGCCGGGGCCGACGACCGGACGGTGGCCGGCTTCCTCGACGCCGTGATCGACGCGCGGCTCGTCGAGCCGGACCCGGCGGCGCTCGGCTGGTACGCCTTCCGGCACCCGCTCACCGTCGAAGCCGTGCTCACCCAGCTGGGTCCCACCCGGCGGGCCGAGCTCGCCCGGCTCGCCGCGGACGCCGCCGAACGGCTGCACCCCGGCCTGCCCGGCGACTGGTGCGCCCGGGTCGCGGAGCTGCGGCGGCTCGCGGGCGACCGGGCCGTCGCGGGACGGCTGTTCGCGGACGCCGGGCAGCGCGCGCTCGCCGTCGGGGCGGCCGGGGCCGCGGTCGGGCTGTTCGGCCGCGCCGACGCACTGCTGACCGACAGTCCCGATCTCCCGCTGCGCGGCGGTGTCCTCGAATCGCTGGCCTACGTGCTCGGCGAGACCGGGCAGGTCGAGCGGGCCTTCGAGCTGTCGGGCCGGCTCGACGAGGTCGGGCTGTTCCACCGGGCCGCCGCGCTGCACGCGCGGCTGGCCTGGGCCGCCTGCCTGGCGGGCCGGTACGACGCCGGGCTCGCCCAGGTGGCCGCCGCCCGGGCGTGTCACGGGTCCGCCGGCCCGGACCGGCAGGGCGCGGCGATCGACGCCGTCCACGCGCTCCTGCTGCTGGAGGCGCCGGGCGGGGGCGGCGCCGATGAGGCCGGGCAGCTGGCCGCGGCCGCCTTGGCGCAGGCCGAGCGGCACGACGACGCGGTCGTCGCCTGCCAGGCCCTGCTCGCGCTCGGCGTCCTCGCCTGGGAACGGGACCCGGACGCGGCCCGGGACCACCTCGAGCGGGCCCGGCTGCTGACCGACACGCACCGGCTGCCGTTGTGGCGCACGCACGTCCTGCTCCGGCTGGGCGAGCACCTCGCGCAGGCGGACGGCGACGTCGGCGGCCTGGTGCTGGCCCGGGACCAGGCGGACCGCGGTGGCGCGGTGGCGGTGAGCCACGCGGCGGACGCCCGGATCGTCCGGTACGGCCAGGTGCTCGGGGGCGAGTACCGGCCCGGCGAGGCGGCGCGGCTGGCGGCGGCCGCCGAGCGCCACCACCTCGACGCCGTCGTCCGCCACGCCCGCGTCACCCGCGCCGTCAGCGCCGCCCACCAGGCGGACCGGGCGGGCATGACCGAAGCGCTGGCCGAAATCCGCGCCGCCGACGGTGACCCCTAAGCCGATCCCGGCCTGGGACTGGCCCAGGCGTTCTGCGCCCTGCTCGAGGAGGACCGGGACCGCGCCCGGCGCGACCTGAAGCTCGCCGGCGGCGCGCCCTTGTCCGGCCGGCACGGGCTCGGGCCGCTGCTGGACGTCCTGGCCGGTGACCTGGGCCCGGACGAGCTGGCCGTCGCGGCCACGGCCCCGGCGGGCCGGTTGCGCTGGAACCGGCAGTTCACCGCGCTGGCGGAGGCGGTCCTGCACGGCCGCCACGGCGACAGCGCCCGTGCGGAGGCCGCGGCGAAGGAGGCCCGGGAAGCGGCCCGCCCGTACCGGATGGCGATCCACCTCGGGGCCCGGCTCGTGGCCGAGGCCGCCCTCGCCGACGGCTGGGGTGACCCGGTGCCGTGGCTGCGCGCCGCGGAGGAGTACTTCCACGACGCCGCGGTCCCGGCGGTCGCCGGCGCGTGCCGGGTCCTGCTGCGCCGCGCGGGCGAGCCGGTCCGGCAGCGACGGCCCGGCCTGCACCGGCTCCCCCGGGAGCTGCTCGACGCCGGCGTCACCGTCCGGGAGTACGACGTGTTCCGGCTCCTCGCGCACCGGCTCGGCAACACCGAGATCGCCCGGCGCCTGCTGATCTCCCCGAAGACGGTGGAAAAGCACGTGTCCAGCCTGATGACGAAGACGAAGCTGCCCGACCGCGTCACCCTCTTCGCCTACGCCTCGGACATCGGCCCGTGAGTCCTCGTGGACCGCACGAGGAACGGGGCACGATCGGCTGAGCGAAGAGGCATTCAGCCGGGGTTCACGTGGTTCACCCGGATGGTTCTTGTTAACTTCACTTGTTGCAGCTCGGCCGGTGGAGGGGAAGTCGCACGTGAGCAATCCGCTGGTCGCGGAGACCAAGGACTCGACGAAGGCGTATTCGGGCGTGTCGCTGCTGGAGTCGGCGGCCGACCTGAAGTCCGCGATCGAGTCGGGTGACTGGGCCTCCGTCGCGATGGGTGCGGTCGGGACCGCGCTGGATGCGTTGTCGATGGCGATGGACCCCTTCGGGGCGATCCTCGCCGCCGGTGTCGGCTGGCTGATGGAGCACGTCGGGCCGCTCAAAGAGGCCCTCAACGGGCTGACCGGCAACGCGGACGAGATCGCGGCGCAGTCGGAGACCTGGAAGAACATCGCGACCGAGCTGGGCAGCATCGGCGAAGACCTGACCGGGATGGTCAAGGCCGACACCGCGTCGTGGACCGGGCCCGCCGGGGACAGCTACCGGCAGCGCGCCGATGACACCGTCACGTTGTTGAACACGGCGCAGAAGGGCTGTGAAGGCGCTTCCAGCGGTGTGAAGACCGCTGGTGAGGTCGTCGCCGCGGTGCGGGCGTTGGTGCGGGACATCATCGCGGAGCTGATCGGGCATCTGATCAGCTGGGCGTTGCAGGTGGTGTTCACCCTGGGTATCGGCCTCACCTGGGTGGTGCCGCAGGTGATCGGCGCGGTGGCGAAGACGGCGTCGAAGATCGCGGATCTGGTGAAGCGCCTCGTCACGGCGTTGAAGGCGCTTGTCCCGCTGCTGAAGCGGGCGGGTGACCTCTTCTCGGATGCGGCGAAGGCGTTGCGGAAGACCAAGCCGGGTAAGGCGTCTCCGCCGCCGAACAAGATCGACATCAAGGGGAACCCGAAGGACTTGGGTGGTCCGAAGGGCAAGGGCGGGCCGGACGCGCCGCCGCCGAAAACGGATCCGCCGCCGAAGGGTGACGGGAACACCTCGCCGTCCGGCGCGAAGGGTGACGGTGACGGTACGCATTCGTCGGGTGCGGACGCGCCGCCGCCCAAGACCGACCCGCCGCCCGCGTCGAAGGGCCCGGACGACACGCCCAAGAGTCCCGACCCGACGCCGCCCCCCGCGTCGAAAGGCCCCGACGGTGGCGACACGAAGCCGTCGTCGACGCCGAAGGGCAAGCCCGATGACGGGCCGCGGATCAGGGACAACAACGCCAAGCCGGACGAACACACCACGCCGACCAAGGACAAGACGGACTGCGGCGACCCGATCGACGTCGCGACCGGCGCGGTGATGCTGGAGCAGGAGGACGTGTCGCTGCCCGGCGCGCTGCCGCTCGTGATCGCGCGCACGCACCTGTCGACCTACCGCGCGGGCCGGCTGTTCGGCCCCACCTGGACATCGACGCTGGACGAACGGCTCGAGGTCGAGCCGGACGGGCTGCACCTCGCCCTGGCCGACGGCACGCTGCTGCGCTACCCGGTCCCGCGCGGGGTCGAGGCCGTGGTCCCGGAGAGCGGCCCGTACCTGGCGCTGCGCCGGGTCCGGCACGGGTTCATCGTCGGCGACCCCCAATCCGACCGGATGCGCTACTTCGCGGCCGGCCGCGGCGCCACCACCCTGCCCCTGCGCGCGGTCGTCGACGGCGCGGGCAACCGGATCGTGCTGCGCTACCGCGACGGCGTGCCGGTGGCCATCGAGCACTCCGGCGGCTACCGCGTCGAGATCGACAGCGCCGACGGCCTGGTCACGGCGTTGCGCACCGCGGGCTCGCCGATCCCGCTGGCGGAGTACGGCTACGACGCCGCGCGCCGGCTGGTCGAGGTCGTCGACGCGGTCGGCACCCCGCAGAAGTTCACCTACGACGCCGACGGCCGGCTGGTGCGCTGGGACGACGTCAACGGCCGCTGGTACCGCTACGGCTACGACGCCCAGGGGCGCTGCGTGCGCGCCCAGGGCACCGGCGGCTACCTGAACACCGAACTGGCCTACGAGCCCGGCGTCACGACCGTCACGAACTCGCTCGGCGCCGTCACCCGGTACCGGCTCGACGAGCGGCTGCGGGTGATCGGGCAGACCGACCCGCTGGGCCACACCACCAGCGCCGAGCGGGACCGCTTCGGGCGCGTGGTCGCCGAGACCGACGAGCTCGGCCACGTCACGCGCTGGGACTACGACGAGATCGGCAACCTCATCGCGGTGACACGGCCCGACGGCGGCCGCATGGTCGTCGGCTACGACGAGCGGCGCCGGCCCGCCGCGGTGACCGGACCGGACGGCGCCGTGTGGCGCTACGAGTACGACGGGCGCGGCAGCCTCGCCCGCACCGTCGACCCGACCGGCGCCGCGACCGCCTACACCTACGACCCCTTCACCGGCACCGTGGACTCCGCGACCGACGCCCTCGGCGGCGTCACCCGGATCCAGGCCAACGCCGCCGGGCTCCCGGTGCTCGTCACCGAGCCGGACGGCGCCGTGTGGCGCTACGGCTACGACGCGCTCGGCAACACCACCAGCACGACCGATCCGCTGGGCCACACCACCACCCTGGTCAGCGACGCCGCCGGCCGCCTCGTGCAGACGCGGGACGCCGACGGCGCGGTCGAGCGGTTCGCCTCGACGGCGCGGGGCAGCTTCGAGGAGCGGACGGACGCGCGCGGGGGCGTCAGCCGCATCGAGTACGCCCAGTTCGACGTGCCGGTCAGCGAGCGGAGCCCCGGTGGCGGCACGCTGAAGTACGGCTACGACACCGAACTGCGGCTCACCTCGGTCACCAACGAACGCGGCCTGGTGTGGCGCTACGAGTACGACGCCGCGGGCCGGAAGGTCGGCGAGACCGACTACAACGGGCGCGTCCTGCGCTACGGCTACGACGCCGCGAGTCGGCTCGTGCACCGGACCAACGGCGCCGGGCAGACCATCACCCTCGAGCGGGACAGCGTGGGCCGGGTCGTGCGGCGCAGCAGCGCCGACGAGGTCGCCGTGTTCACCTACGACGCGGCCGACCGGATGCTGTCGGCCGCCAACGCGCACAGCGAGGTCCGGTTCACCTACGACGCGCTCGGGCGCGTGCTGTCCGAGTCGATCAACGGCCGGGTCGTGTACTCCCGCTACGACCCCCTCGGCCGCCGCGTGGGCCGCCGGACGCCCTCGGGCGCGGAGTCGGTGATCGGCTACGACGCCGCCGACCGGCCGACCGCGCTGGCCACCGCCGGGCGCACCCTGCGGTTCGGCTACGACGCCGCGGGCCGCGAAACGGTGCGCCGGCTGCACAAGGGTGCCGGGCCGGTGGCGGAACTGCGCCAGGACTGGACCCCCACCGGGCAGCTCTCGGCGCAGACGGTGCTCCGCGGCGCGGACACCGTGCAGCGGCGGGAGTACGGCTATCTGATCGACGGCTACCTCACCGGCGTCGACGACCTGATCTCCGGGCCGCGCACGCTCGACGTCGACGCCGCCGGGCGGGTCCGCGCGGTGCGTGGTCCGCGCTGGCAGGAGAACTACGACTACGACGTGACCGGCGCCGTCACCGGAGCCGGCTGGTCCGGCGCGCCGGAGGCCACCGGGCCGCGCGCCTACACCGGCACTCTGCTCACCACCGCCGGCCCCACCGGCTACACCCACGACGGCGAAGGGCGCGTCACCGCCCGCGAGCGCGGCGGGAAGCGCTGGACCTACGAGTGGAGCGCGGAGAACCGGCTGCTCGGCGTCCGCACGCCGGAGGGCACCGTGTGGCGCTACCGCTACGACCCGCTCGGCCGGCGCGTCGCCAAGCAGCGCCTCGACGCCACCGGCGGCGTCGCCGAGCAGGTCGAATTCGCCTGGGACGGGCAGCTTCCCGCCGAACAGGTCCACAGTGGACCGGGACGGCCGCCGGTCGCCACGGTGTGGGAGTACGCGCCCGGCGCGCGGCTTCCGCTCACCCAGACCGAACGCGTCCTCGGCGCGGGCGGCGACCGGTTCCACGCGATCGTCTCGGACCTGGTCGGGGCGCCCGCGGAGCTGGTCGACGACACCGGCGCGCTGGCCGGGCACGTGCACACCGCGCTGTGGGGCCCGGTCGTCTCGGCCGGCGGCACCGCCGGGACGCCGTTGCGGTTCCCGGGCCAGTACCACGACCCCGAGACCGGGCTGCACTACAACCGGCACCGCTACTACGACCCGGAGACCGGCCGGTACCTCTCCCACGACCCGCTGGGCCTGACCCCGGCGCCGGACTCCCTGGCCTACGTCGGCAACCCGACCGCGATGATCGACCCGCTCGGCCTGACCCCGACGCGGACCACGCCCTGCGCGGCCGCGGCCGCCAAGGCCCAGGCGCACCCCTACGCCCGCGGGAACTCCGGGCCGTCGACGAGCAAGCGCAAGTACCCGGAAGGCACCTACGGCGACCGGAACGCCGAGCGCAAGCGCCTCGACGACAAGTACGACTTCAAGATCGACGGGGACAAGACGCACCAGTCCGAGCACGCCGCCGGCTACGACATCCTGACCGACAACGGCGCCGCGAAGGCCTCCCGGACGGACAAGAGCAGCAAGCCGCTGGAGAACAACGCCAACGCCTACTACGAGGACTACGCCAACCACCGGTACCACCCGGGCACGGGCAAGGGCGGCGCCAACCACGAGTCCGGGTTCACCAAGGGCGACGTCCGGGACGAGCCCAACGTCTCGCCCAACAAGGACGGGAAGCCCGACCTCGGCTACGACGACCGCCTCGGGTCGTACCGCAACGCGCAGCGCAACGCCATCGAGGCCAACGACCCGAGCAGCGCGGTCCAGCTCAACCAGCTCGGTTACGGCCACCAGCAGGGTTTCCAGAACTCGCAGACCATCGGCGCGGGCTACGACAAGCCGCACAGCTTCTCGGATCAGGTCTACCACGGGGACGATCCCAACCACGTCCACAACAAGGACCACCCGCTGTACGACAAGGACACGGCGGACGCGGCGAAGGCCGAGCAGGACCGCCGGGACGCCGTCAAGGCCGACCCGAACCACCCGGACCGGGCCTCCTACGACGCCGAGCAGAAGCGGATGGACATCGCCGACGACTCGTACCACAAGATGGTCGACGACATGCACTCCGGCGGCGAGGGCATGCGGTACAACCCGCAGGCCGGCCAGGCCACCCCGGCGGGCGGCCACACGGTGGACGGCACCGGCCACGTGACGACCAAGCCGATCGACAAGTGGGACGCGGCCGAGATGCACGGCGCCCGCGACGCGGCCCGCACCGGCGAATGGCCGGGCTACGGCGGCTTCTACAAGAACCCGACGGCCGACGACTGGGCCGCGCTGGAGCGCGGCGACCTCGACCCGAAGGAGCTCAAGTCGATCACGGACAAGGACATCGCGGACTTCAACGCGACCTACAAGCCGCCGAAGGACCCGAACGCGATGGACGTCGACGGCTGATCGCCGCCCGGCGGGCTTTCGCCGAGCTTGGTGCCCATGCGGTAGCCGCCGAAGATCATTCCCAGTACCAGGACGGCGAGGACGAGGACGAGGAGCAGGATCCACAGCCACAGGGACTTGCGCACGATGTTTCCCGTCGTCGGAGGGCCGGCCACGCGAGCGGGCAACACCGTACCGCCGCCGGCCGCTTGACCGGGCGGCGACGTGGGTATTCCTGCCGGTATGAGTAAATGGGGCAAGCGGCTCATCGCCATGGCCGTGGCCGTAGTGGTCGTCGTCGCGGCGGTGCTCGTCGGATCGGCCGTACACCTGTTACCCCAGTTGCGGAACCCGTTCGCCGAACACACCGAAGAGCACTCCGGTCCGGTGCTGCTGCAGTCGATCGTCGAGCTCTCGCGCTACGAGGCGGCCAGCGGCTCGTTCCAGGTGGTCGTCGACATCACGACCGGTTCGGTGCTGCCCAGCTTCCTCGTGGGCAGCGACACGCTGTTCATCGGCGTCGGCACGGACAACGCCTTCGTCGACTTCTCACACCTGAAGGGCGACGCGATCAAGGTCTCCGACGACCGCCTGTCCGCCACGATCACCCTGGGCCACGCCCAACTGGAGCCGGCGACCCTGGACGTGCACGAGTCCCACGTCTACGCGCAGCAGCAGGGCCTGTTCACCCGGATCAACGAGTTCCTCAGCGGCAACCCGAACTCCCAGCAGGCGCTGTACGAGCTCGCCCAGAAGCAGATCCAGGCCGCGGCCGAGAAGAGCCCGCTGGTGGCCGACGCGGAGAAGAACACCCGGACGATGCTGGTCGGCCTGCTGCAGTCGCTCGGTTTCAAGAACATCACCGTGAACTACGCCGACAACTCCGTCGGCTGACCGGTGCCGGTAACCGATCTGCTGCAGTCACCGCTGGTGCCGCCGGGCCGGCTCGTCCGGCGGGTGAGCCAGCTGCTCTTCGGGCTGGTGCTCTACGGGATCAGCGACGCGATGGTCGTGGCGGCCGGCCTCGGCGTCGAGCCGTGGGACGCGCTCGCCCAGGGGCTGACCCGCACGGTCGGGCTCAGCATCGGCGTCTGGACCAACCTGATCGGCGCCGCCGTGCTGCTGCTGTGGATCCCGCTGCGGCAGAAACCGGGGCTGGGCACGCTGTGCAACGTCCTGCTCGTCGGCACCTCGATGGACCTCACCCTGGCGCTGCTGCCGTCGTTCGACCACCTGTGGCTGCGCTGGGTCGTGCTGGTCGCGGGCATCGTGCTCAACGGCTTCGCCACCGGCTGCTACATCGGCGCGCAGGCCGGCCCGGGGCCGCGCGACGGCCTGATGACCGGGCTCGCCCGGCGCGGGCACCCGATCTGGGCGGTGCGCTGGGGCATCGAGATCGCGGTGCTGGTGATCGGGTTCGCCCTCGGCGCCACCGTGGGCATCGGGACCGTGCTGTACGCCTGCACGATCGGGCCGCTGGCCCAGCTGTTCATGCCGCTGCTGGACATGGGGCGTGGCCAGGGAAAGCCGGACTGAGCGGCTCAGCCGGCCTCGGCCAGGTGCGATCGGCGGTCGGCGGCGAGCCGGGCCGCGACGCCGAACTCGCGGAAGAGCGCGGCGGAGACCGGATCCGTGCCGGCGTACCACTCCGGGTGCCACTGCACGGCGAGGCAGAACGAGCCCGTCGCCGCCGAGACGGCCTCGATCACGCCGTCGGCGGACACCGCTTCCACCCGCAGGTCCGGGGCGACCCGGTCGATCGCCTGGTGGTGCAGCGAGTTGACCGAGACGGCCGAGGTGCCCAGCAGCCGCCGCAGCACCCCGCCTTCGCGCAGGCGGATCTCGTGGGCGGGCAGGTACTGCCGGTCCCGGGGCTGCGAGAGGTCCTCGCGGTGCCCGTCGTGAGGCAGGTCGCGCAACGTTCCGCCCAAGGCGACGTTGAGCTCCTGCAGCCCGCGGCAGACCCCCAGCACCGGCAGCCGCGCCCGCAACGCGGCGGGCAGCACCCGCAACGCGAGCTCGTCGCGGGCCGGGTCCGCCGGGGCCAGCCGGGGGGCACCGCCGTAGCGGGCGGGCTGGACGTCGGTCTGGTGGCCGCCGAACACGACGCCGTCGAACCGGCCGAGCAGCTCCGCCAGGTACGGCGCGGGGCCGCCGACAACGGCCACCGCGCAGCCGGAAACCCGTTCCAGGGCCCGGACGTAGACCTCGCGCACCGCGATGTGCGACACGTCGTCGACCGGTTCGGCCGACGCGGCGAGCGCGATCAGCGGGCGGCTCACCGGCCTTGCTCCAGCGCCTGGGCGAGATCTTCGAGCAGGTCGTCGGGGTGCTCCAGGCCCAGGGACAACCGGACCGAGCCCGGGGTCACGCCCGCCGCGAGCTGGTCGGCCACGGGCAGCTGGGCGTGGGTGGTGGACGCCGGGTGCGTGGCCAGGGACCGGACGTCGCCGATGTTGGTCACGTGCGCGAAGAGGCGGAGGGCTTCGATGAACCGGCTGCCCGCCTCCTGCCCGCCGGTGAGCTCGAACTGCACCAGCGGGCCGCCGTTGCCGCCGAGGTAGCGCTTCAGCAGGTCCTCCTGCTCGCCGCCGGCCAGGCTCGGGTGGCGCACCGAGGCCACCGCCGGGTGCGCGGCGAGGAACCGGGCCACCGCGGCCGCGTTGTCCCCGTGCGCCCGCATCCGCAGCGGCAGCGTCTCGATGCCCTGGATGAGCAGGAAGGCGTTGAACGGGCTCAGGCACGGCCCGAGGTCGCGCAACAGCGTTTCCCGCGCCTTGAGCAGGTACGGGCTGCGACCCAGCGCGCCCTCGAGCCCGGCACCGGCCTCGGTCCACACCTCGCCACCGTGGGCGGCGTCGGGCTCGGTGAGCAGCGGGTGCCGCGCGGCGTGGCGGGTCCAGTCGAAGGTGCCGCCGTCCACGATGAGCCCGCCCAGGGCGCTGCCGTGCCCGCCGATGTACTTCGTCGCCGAGTACACCAGGATGTTCGCGCCGAACTTCAGCGGGTTGCAGACCATCGGGAGCAGGGTGTTGTCCAGCACCAGCGGCACCCCGGCCTGGTCCGCGAGCCCGGCGACGTCCTCGATGGGGAAGATGCGCAGCTTGGGGTTGGGCAGGGTTTCGCCGAAGTAGCACCGGGTGCGCTCGTCGGTGGCGGCCGCGAAGTTCTTCGGGTCCTCCGGGCTGACGAACCGGGTCTCGATGCCGAACCGGGCGAAGGTGTTGGCCAGCAGGTTCCACGTACCGCCGTAGAGCTCGTCGGAGCTGACGATGTTGTCACCGGCCTGGCACAGGTTGAGCAGCGCGACGGTGGTCGCGGCCTGGCCGGAGGAGACGGCCAGCGCCGCCAGGGCGCCGTCGACCGCGGCGATCCGCGCCTCGAGGACGTCGCAGGTGGGGTTGTTGAGGCGGGTGTAGGCGTGGCCGTCCTCGCTGAGGTCGAAGATGCCCGCGGCGGCCCCGGTGCCGGGCAGCTCGTAGGCCGCGGTCTGGAAGATGGGCGTGACCACCGGCGCGGTCGGGCCGGTGCGCAGCTCGGCGCCGGCGTGCAGCACCGCGGACTCGGGCCGCCGGTACTGCTTCGGCGTGCTGGCGCCTCTGTCACCGACCGGCATGGGCGTGCTCCCTCGGCTGCTCGGACATGGACGTGACGATCGCGGTGACGGCGCTGGGCTGGCCCTGCGGCCCGCGGGTGAACAGACCGCCCAGCACGGCGTCGACCGCGGCGTACTCCGGATCGGCCAGCCGCACCCGCCGCGCCTTGCCGAGGTTCCAGAACGGCGTGCGCGGGTCGAGGTGGTGTTCCAGGTGGTAGTTGTCGTTGTGGATGCCGGTGAGGAACTTCTCCCAGCCGCGGCTCTTGCGGTTGCGCGTCATGTGCAGGTCCACCCGGGAGTCCCGGACGAGCGGGGTGTGCTCGGACAGCTCGATGTACCAGCCCAGGATCTGGAAGCTCGTCAGGTAGGGCACGAACCAGAACAGCAGCAGTTCCGTCGTCCAGCCCTGTGACCAGCACACGCCGGCGACGACGGCCCAGAACGCCCAGAACCCGGCGCGGTCGAGCGCCCGCTTGCGGGGCTGAACCGGAGAGGACTCCTGGACCCGGCCCGCCCGCAGCACCCGGTACCGGTTGCGCACCAGGTACCGCAGGTAGGCCCAGGTCTGCGTGCCGAACAGCGGCATCAGCACCACCCGGCGGACGTAGGTCCGCGGCGACGCGGCCCGGTAGGCCCCCTGCTCGATGAAGAACCGCAGATCCGGGTCCTGGTCCGGATCACCCAGCCGCGGGTGGTGGGTGAACACGTGCGAAACCTTGTAGGCGTAGTGCTGCTGGAAGATCGGGTACGCGGTGAGCACGGTGCCGAGCAGCATCCGCACCCGGTGGTCGGCCGCGCCGACGCCGTGGGCGCAGTCGTGCAGGATCGTGGACAGCCCCCGCTGGCGGGCGCCGATGACCAGCGCCGCCAGCGGGTAGCACCACCACGACACCGCGACGCACAGCCACACGCACGCCGCGATCCAGCAGACGTCCTCCAGCCACGCCAGTCCGGCGTGCCAGTTGTCGCTGCGGTTGAGGGGTTTCATCTCCGCCCGGACTTCACCGGGGAAGCGGTGCGACCGATAGCGCTTTCCGTCGTAGGCCCATTCGGTGTCCGACACGCGTTTCTCCTGAGATCTGGTGTCGCTGGTTTACGTCGTGTGTTGGCCGTTCCGGTCACCGTGTTGGCCGTTCCGGTCGGTGTGTGGGCACTTGCGGTCGTAACCGGGCCTACCGGGGTCGCCGTTGTGGCGTCCGGAACGGCCGACATGCCGACCGGAGTGGCCAACTCGGCGACCGGAACGGCCAACACACCCCGCGTAAAGTGGGAGTCTTGATCAGACGAGGGCCGTGAGCGGCACGCCGATGAAGGTCGGGTCGAAGCGGCTGACGCCGTCGAGCAGCTCGTCGATCTTGGCCATCACGGCGTCCTCGAGCACGACGTCGACGGCCTTGAGGTTGTCCGTGAGCTGCTCGGGGCGCGAGGCACCGGTGATCGCGGAGGTGACGTTGGGGTTCTGCAGCACCCAGGCGAGGGCCAGCTGGGCCATGGTCAGGCCGAGCTCCTCGGCGACCGGGCGCAGTTCCTGCACCTTGCGGAGCACGTCGTCCTGCAGCCAGCGGACCATGTAGCCGCTGCCCTCGCCGTCGGTGGCGCGGGAGCCCTCGGGCGGGCGCTGACCGGGCAGGTACTTGCCGGTGAGCACCCCCTGGGCCATCGGCGACCAGACGAGCTGGCCCATGCCCTCGCGCTCGCAGGCCGGGATGACCTGGGCCTCGATGACCCGCCACAGCATCGAGTACTGCGTCTGGCTGCCGATCAGCGGGACACGCAGCTCGCGGGCCAGCGCGGCGGCGCGGGTGATCTGGTCGGCGGTCCACTCCGAGACCCCGACGTAGAGGACCTTGCCCTGGCGCACCAGGTCGGCGAAGGCCAGCATGGTCTCCTCCAGTTCGACCGTGGGGTCGAACTGGTGGGCCTGGTAGAGGTCGAGGTAGTCGGTCCCGAGCCGGCGCAGGGAGCCGTGCGCGGACTCCATGATGTGCTTGCGGCCCAGGCCCTGGTCGTTGGGGCCGCCGGGCCCGGTCGGCCAGTACACCTTGGTGCAGATCTCCAGGCTTTCCCGGCGACGGCCCGAGAGCGCGCGTCCCAGCACCTCTTCGGCGCGGGTGTTCGCGTACATGTCGGCGGTGTCGAAAGTGGTGATGCCGGCGTCGAGCGCCGCTTCCACGCATTTCTTCGCTTGCTCTTCCGCCACCTGCGATCCGTGGGTGATCCAATTGCCGTAGGCGATCCTGCTCAGGGAGAGGCCGCTGCGGCCCAGTCGTCGATGTTCCATGCCTGAAGACACTCCAAGGAAATTTCCACGTAGTCAACGTTTAGAACCGCGAAAAAGGGTGCGGTTGATGGGGTCATAGAAACTATTGATGAGCCCATCAGCGGGGCCATGATCACATTTGCCCCGACCATTTCCCGGTGGGAGCGTAAGGCATCTACCGGGGGAAATCATCGGAATCGCCGCGGAGTCGCCGCGGCTGGAATCCGGTTCGAGGTCGGGAGAAAAATGGTAGACAAGATCGTGAGCGCCGCACGTGCGGCGACCGTGGCGGCCCCGCCGCTCGGCACCGAAGCGTACGACCGTTTCTGCACCGGGCTGGCCCACCGGCTCACCTCGGCGTGGCCGCGGATCCGCGCGGAGAACGACGCCGACGTCGGCCGGGCTCAAGAGCAGGGCCTACCCGACGTGCTCGTCGACCGGCTCCGGCTGACCGAGGAGCACCTGGCGGACCTGGTGACCCTGACCTCGACGGTCGCCGGCGAGATGCGCGAGCTGACCCACCGCCCGCCGGGCACCCCGATCGGCGACTGGGGCACGCGCCGCCGCGTGCCGCGGCCGCTGGGCGTGGTACTGATGATCTTCGAGGCCCGCCCGACCGTCACCGTCGAGGGCGCGCTGCTCAACGTCGCGGCCGGCAACGCGGTGATCCTGCGCGGTGGCAAGGAGATCGCGCGGACCAACGCCGCGCTCGGCGCCGCCGTCACCGCCGCGCTGGCGGACGCCGACCTGCCCACGGGCCTGGTCACCGTGCTGGACGACCCCAGCCGCGCGCTGATGAAGGAACTGCTGCGCCGGCCCGACGAGATCGACGTGCTCATCCCCCGCGGCAGCCCCTCGCTCGTCGACTACTGCCACAACGCGGGCACCATCCCGGTGCTGGCCAGCGGCGGCGGGGTCAACCACCTCTACGTGCACTCGAGCGCCGAGCTGGACCAGGCGGTCGCGATCGCGCTGGACAGCAAGCTGCCCGCGCCGGCCGGGTGCACCTCCCTGGAGATCGCGCTGGTCGACCGGCCGGTGGCCGACGAGTTCGTGGCGGCGCTGCTCGACGGCGCCCGCCGCGACGGCCGGCCGCTGACCCTGCGGGTCGGCGAAGGGATCCGCCAGCCGGAGACGACCGGGCAGTGGCGGGCGGAAGCCCTCGGCGAGCACGACCTGGGCCGGGAGTTCCTCGACAGCACGATCGGCGTGGTGGCGGTGGACTCCCCGGACGAAGCCGTGGAGTTCATCCAGCGGTACGGCTCCGGGCACAGCGAAGCGATCGCCGCCACCGACCCGGAGGTCACCGGCGAATTCACCGACCGGGTGGACGCGGCCACCATCGTCGTCAACGGGTCCCTGCGGCTCAACGACGGTCCCACGCTGGAGCTGGGCTCGGAGATCGCGATCAGCACCAGCAGGCTGCACGCCCGCGGGCCGATCACCTTGGCCGCGCTGGTGAACTACAGCTGGGTGGTCGAGGCCAACGGCCGGCTGCGCGAGGCGATCTGATGACCGCCCCCGTGAAGCCGCCCCTGCTGCTCCCGCTGAGCCGGCGGCCGCAGGCCTCGCAGGCGGTGCTCGTGCACCCCGGCGGTGGCGGCCTGAGCCCGTACACCCCGCTGGCCGTGCGGCTGGCCCGCCGCGGTGGGGTGAGCGGGATCCGCGCCAGCGGCCTGTTCGAAGGCGAGCAGCCCGACGAGGACGTCGACGCGATGGCGCGGCGGTATCTGCGGCTGCTGGACACCCTGCCGCGGCGCCCGGAACTGCTGGTGGGCTGGTCCATGGGCGGCGTCCTCGCCTGGGAGCTGGGCGCGCGGCTCGCCGCGACCGGCCCGGCCCCCGCCGTGGTGATGATCGACAGCTTCACCCGCCGGGACGAGTTCGGCACCGCGGCGCAGCGCGACGACGTCGTCGAGCGGATCATGCGCTCGGTCCACACCAAGGTCGCACCCCGCGACCAGCCGTCGGCCGAAACCACCGCCCACGCCCACGTCACCGCCTCGGGCCGGCACCGGGTGACCAGCGCCCACCCCGGCCCCGCGCTGCTGATGGCGTGCGACGGGCCGAACCGCCGCACCCAGATCGAAAACTGGACCCGGCTGTCCGGGCGGCTGCGCGTGCGCGAACTGCACTGCGGCCACTTCGACGTGTTCGGCCGGAAAGCACTGCCCGCTGTGCTGGGCCACCTCGACGAGTTCCTCGCCCGGACCGACGCCGACCTGGCCCGCACGGCCTGAACTTCCCCGCGCAAGAAGAACGACGAACCGATCCCCGAATGCCTGGGAGGGCAAAGATGACAACCGGACCAGACCGTACGACGGTCTCCGACTCGGTCAAGCGCGTGGTGATCGCCGAATCCCGGCTTTCCCTGGCGCCGGAGGAGATCCAGGACAACGAGCCGCTCAGCGGCGACCTGCTGCGCATCAACTCGATGGGTTTCGTCGGCATGCTGGTGCAGCTGGAGGACGCCCTCGACGTGACACTGCCCGACGACCTGTTCGTCGGCCGCACCTTCAAGACGGTCAACGACCTGGTCGAGGTCGTCGCCGAAGGCGCCCGCGAGACGGAGGTGCAGCGATGAGCTCCGTCGCGATGCCGACCAGCTGGCGCAGCGTGCTGCCGCACCTGGACGAGCCGCTGCCGCCCGACCGCAGCCCGGAGGCGACCGCCGCGAGCTCCGACGCCGGGGTGTCGGTGAACCTGCCGTTCGCGCTGGTGCGCCAGTCCGCCCCGGGCCGCGAGTTCTGGGACATCCCCGCCGAGGTGCTCGACGCCTACCGCACCTTCCGGCCCACCCAGCTGTGGCGGGCCCGCCGGTTCGAGGAGGCCGTCGGCGCCCGGGTGCCGATCTACGTCAAGTACGAGGGCGGCAACATCTCCGGCAGCCACAAGCTGAACACCGCACTCGCACAGGCCTACTACTACGCCAAGGCCGGTGTGAAGGAGCTGGTCACCGGGACCGGGGCCGGGCAGTGGGGCACCGCGCTCGCCGCCGCCTGCTCGATCTTCGGGCTGCGCTGCCGGGTGTTCATGGTGGGCACGAGCCTGCAGAAGAAGCCCTACCGGGGCACGCTCATGCGGACCCTCGGCGCCACCGTGCACGCCAGCCCGAGCGACCTGACCGAGGTCGCCGCCCGCGCCGGCGGCGGGTTCAACAGCCTCGCACTGGCCATCGGCGAAGCCGTCGAATACGCCGGGCGCACCGAAGGGGCCGCGTTCTGCATCGGCAGCGGCGAGACCTACAGCATCCTGCACCAGTCCGTGATCGGGCTGGAGGCCATCGAGCAGCTCGCCGAGCTGGAGGCCGAAGTGGACAGTGTCGTCGGCTGCGTCGGCGCCGGCTCGAACTTCGGCGGGCTCGCCCTGCCGTTCTTCGCCGAGGCCGCCGCGACCGGCGCGGAGTGCCCGCGGCTGGTGGCCGCGGAGTCCAGCACCACCCCGAAGCTCACCCGCGGTGTCTACGCCTACGACAAGACCGACGCCACCGGGGTCAGCCCGATGGAGGCGATGTACACGATCGGCAGCTCCTACCCGATCCCGGACTCGCACTCGGCCGGCCTGCGCTTCCACGGCGCGGCGAAGGTCCTGTCCGCCATGCGGCACCAGAACCAGATCACCGCGCGCGCCGTCGGCCAGGTCGAAGCGCTGGAGGCCGGCCAGGTCTTCACCCGCACGGAGATGGTGCTCCCCGCACCGGAATCCGGGCACGCGCTGGCCGTCGCCGCGCGCCTGGCCTCGGGCCGCGACGACGAGGACCGGCCCACCCGCGGCGTGGTCGCCTGCGTGAGCGGGCACGGCTACCTCGACCTGTCCGCCTATCAGCAGCTGATGGACGGCGAGCTCAGCAACGAGCCGCCCGTGGAGCAGTCGCTCCTGGCGGCGATGGACCAGCTGCAGCCGGTCCAGGGACTCGCGATCGCCGGGAGTGGTCATGCCGTCTGAGCCGCTGGACCACCGCCTCTTCGACTGCGTCCAGGTGAACCTGGCCGAGCTCGCCGACCGCCTCCACGGCGACGGCACGCACCTCGCGCTGGGCCGGGTCCTGCGCTTCTGGCCCCGGCCGGGCGCGGACGGCCTGCCCACCGTCGAGCCGCGGGTCGACGCGCACGTGACCGAATCCGCCACCCTGCTGGGCATGCGCGTCACCCGGCGCGAGCGGGTCGCCGGCGCGGACGGCCTCGAACCGGGCCCCGGCTGTTACGTCGTGGCCGACGCCTACCACCTGCCGTGGGTGCCCTACTTCCACGAGCAGCACCTGGAGCACAGCTTCCTGGTCGAGCCGGCCGAGGACGGCGTCACCGTCGTGGACGGCTACCACAACGACACCCAGTGGGGCGCGGCCCGGCCGGGCCGCTGGACGCTCGGCCACGCGGAGTTCGCCGAAGCGCTCCCCGAGGGCGCGCTGACCTTCGACCTCGTCGCCGACGGCTCCGCCACCGAGCGCACGCCGCTGGTGGAACTGGCCGACGCCGGCTCGTTCGTGGCGACCTACGCCGACCACCCCGACCGGGTCCGGGCGTTGCGGGGCCTGACGTTGCAGACCTGGCTGCTCACCCGCAGCCGCCGCCTGCACGCCGCGGCCATGGAGCTGGACACCGACGCGGTGCGGGCGCACCTGGCAGAGTGGGACGCGCTGGCCAAGCAGGTCTACCTGGCGAGCCGCCGGGTGTCCGCGGGCCGGGAGGAGCCGCGTGCGCTGTTCCCCCGCCTCGCCGAGTGCTTCGCCGCGGACCACACCGCGTTCGGCGGCATCGTCGAGATCACCGCGACGTCCACAGTGGACACCGCCGAGGTCCCGGTCGAGGTCCGCGAGTCCGTCACCTCGGTGATCGGGACCGTGCTGGGCACCGAACCCCCCGCCGGCGCCGGCGCGCTCGGCGAGATCCCCGGCTTCAGCTCGTTCCGGATGATGGAGATCGTCGAGCGGATCGAAAGCGACCTCGGCGTCGAGTTCGCCGCCGAGGACCTGGTCCCGGAAAAGCTCACCCACGTCGACGGCCTCTGCCGCGCCGTCCTGGCCGCAGGAGGAACACGATGACCTACTCCCCTCGAGTGCTCCACGAACTGCTCGACCACGCCGCCCGGCAGTGGCCGAACCGGACCGCGCTGACCTGCCGGGGCGAGTCGGCGACCTACGCCGAGCTCGCCGCCGCCGCGCAGCGCGTCGCCGCCTCGCTGGCCGACCGGGGCGCCCGCCGCGGCGACCGCCTGCTGATCAACGCCCCGGCGAGCACCCTGCTGCCCGCGGTGGTCTTCGGCGCCGCCCGCGCCGGGTTAGCGTTTTCCCTGCTGCACGAACAGGTCCGCGGCAGCAGCCTCGACCACGTGCTCGCGGACTCCGAGCCGGTGCTGATGGTGACCGGCGACGACGAGGTGCGGCGCTCGGCCGACGCGGCCGGTGTCCCCGCCGTCTCGGTGGAGGACCTCGCCGCCGGCCCCGGTCACGACGTCGAGCTGCCCGCTCCCCCGCTGCCGGTGGACGTCGTGTGCCTGATCTACACCTCGGGCACGACCTCGCTGCCCAAGGCCGTGGTCAGCACCCACCAGCAGCTGCTCTTCGCCGTCGGGGCGATCACCTCGGTGCTGGAGTACCGCAGCGACGACATCGTCTACAGCCCGCTGCCGCTGTCCTTCGACTACGGGCTCTACCAGGTGTTCCTGTCCGTCACGGCGGGCTCGAACCTGACACTGGGCGCGCCCACCGAGGTGGGGCCGTCACTGGTCGGCAACCTGGTGCGCGCCGGCGCGACCGTGCTGCCCGCCGTCCCGGCCGTCGCCGAAGCGCTCAGCGCGCTGCTGCGGCGCCGCCCGAAGCCCGCCCCCGCCCTGCGGCTGCTCACCAACACCGGCGCGGCGATGCCCACCGGCACGCTGGAAGGCCTGCGCGAAGCCATTCCCGGCCTGCGCGTGCAGCTGATGTTCGGGCTGACCGAGTGCAAGCGCGCCACCATCATGCCGGTGGACGGCGACCTGGACCGGCCCGGTTCCAGCGGCCGGGCCCTGCCCGGCACGGAGGTCTTCGTCATCGACGACGCCGGCGAGCGGCTGCCCGCCGGCGAGGTCGGCGAGATCGTGGTGCGCGGCCCGAACGTGATGGCCGGGTACTGGCGCCGTCCGGAGCTCACCGAGCAGAAGTTCCCGCGCGTGGACGGGCTGTTCCCGGAGCTGCGCACCGGTGACTACGGCCGGCTCGACGACGAGGGCTACCTCTACTTCGACGGCCGCCGCGACGACATCTACAAGGAGCGCGGGTTCCGCGTCAGCGCGACCGAGGTCGAGGCCGCCGCCCGCCGCGTGCCCGGCGTCCGCGAAGCCGCGGTGCTGGTCCCGAAGGACACCCGCCCGGCCTGGCTGTTCGTCACCGGCGACCTGGCCGCCGACGGCGTGCTCGACGCGATGCGCACCCGGATCGAGGAGTTCAAGATCCCGGCGGCCTGCCGCCTGGTGGACACGCTTCCCTTGACCGGCAACGGAAAGGTCGACCGCAAGGCGCTGGCTTCGATCGCGGAGGAGGTGTCCAGTGGAGCTGCTCGCTGAGCATCCCTCCCCGCTCGCGGACCTGCCCGGCGAGCTCGCCGGGCTGCCGACCCCCGCCTACGTCTACGACCTGGCCGAGGTCCGCCGCAACCACCGGCGGCTCGACGAGGCCCTGCCCGAAGGCACCGGGCTGCTGTACTCGCTGAAGGCCAACCCGCACCCGGACGTCCTGGCCACACTGCGCGAGGCCGGCGCCCGCCCGGAGGTCTGCTCCTCCGGCGAGCTGCGGGCCGCGCTCGACGCCGGCTGGGCGGGCGAGCAGGTGCTCTACACCGGCCCGGCCAAGCGGGACGCCGAGATCGCGGCCGCGCTGCGGGCCGGGGTGCGGGAGTTCTCCGTGGACTCGCCGTACGCCATCACCCAGCTCGACCGGCTCGCCGGCGAGGCCGGCGTCCACGCCCGTTACCTGCTGCGCGTCAACGACGACCAGCCGGTGCCGGGCCAGGGCCTGGCGATGACCGGCGTGCCGTCGCAGTTCGGCGCCGACACCGGCTGGATCCTCGCCGAGCCCGCCCGCTTCGCCGGGGGCGCGCACGCCGAGGCGTCCGGGCTGCACCTCTACATGGGCACCAACCTCACCCAGGTCGACGACCTGCTCGGGCAGTTCGGCCGCGCGCTGGACACCGCCACGCGGCTGCAGGAAGCCTTGGCCGCGCACGGGGTCCGCTTCCGGACCCTCGACCTCGGCGGCGGTTTCGGCGCCCCGTTCGCGAAGGAAGGCACTGCGGGCGAGCTGCCCGGCCTGCGCGAGGGGCTCGAAACGCTGCTCGGCGAGAAGGTGCCGGGCTGGCGCGAGCAGGGCCCGGAGGTCGTGTTCGAGTCCGGCCGGTACCTGGTCGGCACGGCGGGCACCCTCGTCACGGCCGTGCTGGACGTCAAACGCTCGCAGGGCAAGGACATCGTCGTGCTGGAGTCCGGCATCAACCACCTCGGCGGCATGTCGGGGATGCGGCGGCTGCCGCCGCTCAACCCCCACCTGCTCGGCCCGGCCGGCCCGCCCGCGCTGGACGCGCTCGTCGCCGGTCCGCTGTGCACGCCGCTGGACACCTGGACCCGCAACGGGAAGCTGCCCGACCTGAGCCCCGGCGACCTGGTGGCGGTGCCGAACGTCGGCGCCTACGGGCTGTACGCCAGCCTGATCGCCTTCCTGGGCCACCCTCTGCCGGCGGAGGTCGTCGTCGACGGCGACCGCCCCGGAACCCCCGCGCGGACCTCGCGTGTGGAACTGGTCAGGACCACCACGGTCACTGACCCCGCTACGGCGGACCCGAAATGAGGAGCGAACCGATGGACCCCCGCATGACCGAACTGCTGACCCCGTTCCTGAAGTTCCTCAACGGCCGCGAGCTCGGCCCGGACGACTCGCTGCGCGAGTGCGGGCTCGACTCGATGCAGTCGATCAACGTGCTGTTCGAGATCGAGGACGTGTTCGGCATCTCGCTGCCGGACGAGGACATCACCGACGCCACCTTCGCCACCCCGGCCACGCTGTGGACCGCGGTCAGCGCCCAGCTGGCGCACCAGGGGGTCTCGTCATGACCACCGCTCCCCTCGCCGAACTCGTGGGGCGCGTGACCAAGGTCGCCGCCGAACACGTCCGCGAGACCGACGACGACGCCGCGTTCCCGGTGCAGGCGCTCGACGAGCTGCGGGCCACCGGCCTGCTCGGCCTGCTCGTGCCGGCCGAGGAGGGCGGGCTCGGCGGATCGCTGGCCGACATGCTCGAGACCAGCGTCGAGCTGGGCCGGGTGGACATGTCCCTGGCGATGATCTTCGCCATGCACTGCCAGCAGGTCGCCGCCGTGCTCGCGCACGCCGACGGCCGGCTGCGGGCGGAGCTGGTGCCCGAGATCGCCGCGGGCCGGCTCTACATCGCCTCGGTCACCACCGAGGCGGGCAAGGGCGGGCACCTGCTGACCGCCGAGTCCGCCGCGGCCTGGCGCGACGGCGAGCTGCTCGTCGACCGCTTCGCCCCGATCGTCACCGGGGGCCGGCACGCCGACGGGTTCCTGATCACGATGCGGTCGCCCGACTCCGAGGCGGACAACCAGGTTTCGCTGGTCTACGCCGCCCGCTCGCAGGTGGAGATCGAGCCGGCCGGCGGCTGGAACCCGCTGGGCATGCGGGCCAGCGACAGCGGCGCCCTGAAGCTGCGCGGGCGGCTGCCCGCCCACCAGGTCGTCGGCCGGCACGGCGACTTCCACACGATCGTCACCACCGTGTTCGGCCCGCTGGCCCACCTCGGCTGGGCGTCGTGCTGGCTGGGCACGGCGGCCGGGGCGCTGTCCCGGGTGATCGGCTCGCTGCGCGGCAGCCGCGGGAAGACCGACCTGAGCTCGGAGCTGCTGATGACGCGGCTGTCGCGGTCGCGCCAGCGGCTGGACACCGTGCACGCGCTCATCGACCACGCTCGCGAGGTCGTCGAGACCACCGCGGACCTCAGCGTGCCGAAGGTGCAGCTGCTGATCAACGCCGTGAAGATCACCGCCGCCGAGGAGTGCTACCGCGCCGTCGACGAGCTGGTCGACGCGGTCGGGATGCGCCACGGTTACCTGCGCGACTCCCCGACGCGGCTGGAGCAGTCGCTGCGGGACCTGCGCTCGGCGGTGCTGAACTACAGCAACGACCGGCTGCACCTCGCCGACGGCCGGCTCACCCTCCTCGACCAGGAGGTGCGTTTTGCCTGAGTCAGCCGTCCTGGACGGCGCGACGAGCACCGCCCCGGGAGCGGCAGACGCACTGTCCACAGTGGAGTCCGACGCGTCCGGCGCGCAGGTGTGGCAGCGGCTCGGGTCCGCCGGGGTGCTGCGGGAGCAGTACCGCCGGCGCACCCCCACCGGCCTGGTCGCCGACCCGGACCGGCTCGGCGCCACCCTGCGCGCGGTCGACGCCCGCGGGGACAACGGCATCACGCTGAGCGTGCTGGTGCAGTCGGCGAGCGCGTTGCCGATCCTGGCCGCCGGGACCGGGCCGGCCGAGGCGGCGTTCGACCGGGTCGCCGACGGCGACTGCGAGGTCGCGCTGGCCGCCACGGACGCCGCGGCGGCCGGGTCCGACCTCACCGGGCTGGGCACGGAGATCGAGGTCGACGGCGACACCGTCCGCCTCGAAGGCGCCAAGCGGTGGGTGACCACGGCGACGCGCGCCGCGTACTTCCTGGTGCTGGCCCGGCACCGGCCCGGCCGGCACTTCACGTCCTTCACCTGGGTCCTGGTCCCGGCCGACGCGGCCGGGGTGCGGGTCACGCCCGCGGCGACGATCCTGCTCGCGGGCGCGGGCACCGGGCACGTCGAGTTCTCCGGGGTCCGCCTGCCCGCCTCGGCCGTGCTCGGCCGGACCGGCCGCGGGCTGGCCCTGTTCGCCCGGCACATGGGCACCGAGCGGCTCGCCGGCGCCCAGTGGGCCACCGCGCTCACCAGCCGGGTGCTGGCGCAGACCCGGACCACGCTGACCGAGCGGGAGATCGACGGCCGCGCGCTGTGGGACCACGGCTCGGTCCGCCAGGAGTTCGCGCGCTGCCTGGTGCGGGTGCGCGAACTGCGCGCGCTGTACGAAGCTTTGGGCGAACGGGTCGTGGAAGAACACGACACGACGAGCGCGGCGATGCTGAAGGCCGCGATCGGGATCACCCCCGACGAGGTGCTCTCGCGCTGCGCGCGCTGGCGCGGCGCCGACGGGTTCGCCGACGACGGCCTGCAGCTCGTGCGGGCCGAGGCCGCGGTGTTCGGCATCGGCGGCGGGGTGACCGAGCTGATGCTCGGCGCGGTCGCCGACGGCGCCGGGACCTTGCTCGAGGAGCTGCGCGCGTGACCGCCGGAACGCGGGTCGACGCCGGCGATGGCCTGGACGTCACCGCCGACGGCGCCGAGATCTCGCCCGGGGTGTGGGTCGCTTCGGCCTCCCGCGCCGACCTCGGCGACGCGCTCGCCCACCCGGGCGACCTCGCCGACGCCGGCACCCGGCCGCGCTGGCGCCGCGCGGAGTTCCTCGCCGGCCGGCACCTGCTGCGGCGTCTGCTGCGGCGGGTGCGGCCCGACCTGGCCGCGCTGCCGCTGTGTGCCGACCCGGCCGGCAAGCCCCGGCTGGACGCCGGTGGCGCGCTGGACCTCGCGTTGCCCGGCATCACGATCTCCCACGACGGGGACCGGATCGCGGCGGCGGTGTGCGCACACGGGGACGTGGGCGTGGACGTCCAGCTGCCCCCGGACCGGCTGACCGACTCGACCGTGCGCCGGTGCCTCGGCTCGCACGCACCGAAGGTCACCGCCCTGCCCCGCGCTCGGCGGGCCCGGGAGTTCGCCTGGGTGTGGACCGTGCAGGAAGCGTGCGTCAAGGCCGCGGGCACCGGCATGGCCGGGCGGCCGTGGTCGATCGACGTCCCGCCCGGCGCGGTGTCCGGGCACTGGGGCGGGTTCGCCTGGCTGAGCCTGCGCACCCGATCGCCGGTGCCGCTCAGCTGCGCCTTCCACACCGCTCCGCACTGGTGATCCGGTGCGGAACCCGACCACGACGACGGAGGTCGACGTGCACCTCATCAACGCCCCGGACGTAGTGCCGGAACTCAGTTGCTACACCACCAACCTGGTCGCCTACCTCGAAGCCGACGACCCCGGCGTGAAGACCCGCCTGGCGCACGCCGTGCGGCTCGCGGTCCGGCTCGACGGCGGCAGCGGGGACCTCGTGTTCTCCCAGCACGCCCGCGTCGACGACAGCGCCGCGCACGATCCGCTCGGTTACCGCGGGGCCCCGAACTGGGCGCTGGCCGCCGGCGACCTCGACGCGGAGCTCACCCGCTCGGGGCGGGTGCTGACCGTCGCCGACACCTTCCACCTGCCCTGGTCCCCCGCGCACGAGACCGCGCACTCGCCGCACTGGCTGCTGCTGCTCGGCCGGCGCGACGGGCACTGGCTGGTGGGTGACCACTTCTGCGCGTTGACCCCGCTCGGCGCGCAGGAACCGTTCCTCGGCTGGCTGGACGACGCCGCGCTGGAGCGCGCGCTGACACCGCACGGCCCGTGGCCGGCGGAGATCGACAACCGCGATCGCCACGCGCTGGGCGCCGCTGTGGAGCCGGTGCTCGCGGACCGGTTCCGCTGGCTGGCCCGCACCGCCGGCGAGGCGCCCGCCGCCCCAGCGGCGAAACCGGGTGACTGGACCTGCGTCCTGCCCGAAGTGCTCGGCCGCATCAGCGGGGTCCTGACCGCGGACGAGACCGCCGCCGCGCGCTACGGCGACGACCTGTGGGCGGCGAGCAGGCACTACACCTACCGGCTCGAAGTGCTCGCCGCGAACGGCGAGATCTGCGCGGAGGACGCCGCCGCGGCCGCGATGAGCTGGGGCGAGCTGCCCAAGGTCGTCCGGTTCGCCGCGGAGTCGGCCGCGCGGGGCCGGCCCCGCGCCGGTCTGCTGGAGCGGACGTTCGACGACCTGGTGCGCACCAACACGAAGACGACCGCCGGCCCGGCATCGGAGGCATGAGAACGATGAACACCCTTTACCACTGGTTCGAAACGTCGGCCGGGAAGCACGCCGACGCGCCCGCGCTCGAAGTCGGCGCGCGCACCCTGACCTACCGCGAGCTGGAAGAGCTCGCCGGGCACGTCGCGGCCGAGGCCGTCGCCGCGCTGGGGTCGGTGCCCGCCCGGATCGGCGTGCTGGCCGAGCGCAGCGTGCTCACCTACGCCGGCTACCTCGCCGCGCACCGGCTCGGCAGCACCGTCGTGCCGCTCAACCCCGCTTTTCCGGCCCAGCGCAACCGGATGATCGCCGAGGCCGCCGGTCTCGACCTGGTCCTCACCGAGGACCCCGCCGACCTCGGCGTGCCGGAGCTGGCCATGGCCGAGCCCACCGGCGGCGCCGCGCGCACCCCGCCGGCGTCCGCCACCGGGGACCTGGCCTACATCCTGTTCACCTCGGGCTCGACCGGGCGGCCCAAGGGCGTCCCGATCCGGCACCGCAACGTCTGCGCCTACCTCGAGCACGTAGTACCGCGCTACGGCATGGAGCCGGGCAGCCGCGTCTCGCAGACCTTCGACCTGACCTTCGACCTGTCGGTGTTCGACATGTTCACCGCGTGGGGCGGCGGCGCGACGCTCGTCGTCCCCAGCCGGGAGGACCTGCTGGCGCCGGTGCGGTTCGTCGCGGAGAAGCGGCTCACCCACTGGTTCTCGGTGCCCTCGATGGTGTCCTACGCCCAGCGGCTGCGCAGCCTGCGGCCCGGGAGCATGCCGACGCTGCGCTGGAGCCTGTTCTGCGGGGAACCGCTGACCACGCACCAGGCCACGGCCTGGCAGCGCGCCGCCCCCGGCGGTGTCGTGGAGAACCTCTACGGCCCCACGGAGCTGACCATCAGCTGCGCGGAGTACCGGCTGCCGGCCGATCCGGCGGACTGGCCGGAGACCGCCAACGGGACCGTGCCGATCGGGCGTCTCTACCCCAGCGTCAGCCACGTCGTGCTCGACGACCAGGGACGTCCGGCGGTGGAAGGGGAACTCTGCGCGCGCGGGCCCCAGCGGTTCCCCGGCTACCTCGACCCGGCCGCCAACGAAGGCCGCTTCTACCACTTCGGCCCGGGCGACGAGACCGCGCGGCCGCACGCCGCGGGTGACGAGCTCGACGACACCGCGTGGTATCGCACCGGCGACCGGGTGTCCTGGCAGGACGGTGCCCTCGTCCACTTGGGACGGTCGGACCAGCAGGTGAAGGTGCAGGGCTACCGGGTCGAGCTCGGCGAGATCGAGGCTGTGCTGCGGGACCAGGACGCGGTGCGCGACGCGATCGTGCTCGCCCTGCCCGGCAGCGGCGGCACGACCGAGCTCGAAGCGGTGTGCACCGGCTCGGACCTGGACTCCGACCGGCTGCTCACCGCCGTCGCCGGCCGGCTGCCCGGGTACATGGTGCCCCGGCGGCTCACCGTGCTGGACACGCTGCCGCTCAACGTCAACGGCAAGATCGACCGCTCGGCCCTCACCAAGGAAGCGATCGGGCAGCGCGGATGACCACCACCCCCCGGGAAGGGAAGACCATGCGCACCGCACACGTCACCCAGTCGCCGCTCCGCACCACCCGCCGGCCCACGGAAACCCGGCCGGTGCCAGGCATGCCGGCCTCGGAGGCCGCGCCGCCGGGGGTGCCGGTTTCGACGCCGGGGACTTCGGCACCGGAGGCCGCGACGCACGGCCCGTCGGCGCAGAGCCCGCCCCCGGAGTCCCCGCCCGCACCGGAACTGGTGCCCGCGGAGGGGTTCCGCCAGGCGATCGCGAAGCTGCCGACCGGGGTCACCGTGCTCACGACCGTCACCGGGGACTCCCCCGTCGGCTGCACGGCCAACGCCGTGATGTCGCTCTCGGCCGACACCCCGAGCGTCCTGGTGTCACTGGGCAGCCACAGCCGGACCCTCGCGGCCATCCTCGACACGGGGTCGTTCGCCGTCAACACGCTGTCCTGGTCGCAGCGGGCGCTGACCCGCAAGTTCGCCTCCGGCAGCCCGGCCGAGCGGTTCGACGGCGTGCCGTGGCAGCCCGAGCGCCGGATCCCCGTGCTGTCCGCCGCGGGGGTGGCGCTGGTCTGCGAGGTGGGCGACACCGCGGCGCTGCTGGACCACACCGTGGTCGTCGGCAAGGTCGTCTGGCTGCGGCACACGAACGAAGCCCCGACGGTGCTCTACGGCCGTGAGCAATACCCGCTGGGAGCCTGACGGAGCGACCTTCGCCCTTGCCCCCGGTCCCGACCCTGCCGCGGCTTGTCGTGAGTATTCAGTCGGGTTAGAACCCTAATTACCACTCACGACCCCGACCCGGCCCCGATCGCCGTGCCGCCCACGGCAATCGTCCGGCTGCCAGACACCAAAGGCCCCCACGGTGCTCTACGACCCAGCCTTGACGTAAGCCGTGAATGGCACATTGAGGGACTCAGAGTCCCTTAATGTGCCATCCACGGACTTCGGTCGAGCGGGGGCGGTCAGCGGGAGCGGCGACACGAAGGCCCCGACGGGGCGCTGCGGACGAGAGCAGCACCCGTTCGGGGCCTGAAGACGAAAGGACCGGCTCGCCGGTCCGCCCTCAGAGGGCGGACCGGTGGGCCGGACGCGTTCCCGCGTCCGCGACCTGCTCCGCGGTCGCACGGGCCGCCGCGTCGAGCAGCATCGAGAACCGGGGGTCGGTGCGGATCTCGCGGTGCCAGGCGACCTGCGTGAAGACCTGGAACGGCGCGGTCCACGGCACCTCGACCAGCCGGCCGTCGGCCAGCTCGGTGGCGACGCTGAGCCGCGGCAGCAGCGCGATGCCCAGCCCCGCGGTCAGCGCGTGCTTCACCGCGTCGATCGAGCCGAAGGACAGTGCCCGGATCCGGCTGTCGGCGGCACCACTCAGCGTCCGCTCGAACAGGCGCTGGTAGCCGCTGTCCCGGTGCGCGCACAGCAGCGGGTACTTCGCCAGCCGCGACGTCGGCACCGGCTCCCGGCCGAGCGGGCCGTCCGGGCCGGTGACCAGCACGAGCGGCTCCGGGCACAGCAGGGTCGAATCGGCCTTCGGCGAGGACTTGCAGACGTCGATGAAGAACGCGCAGTCGACGTCGGAGTCCCCGATCCGGCTCCACGGGTCCTCCTCCATCGGCCGGATCTCCAGCGCCAGCTCCGGGTGCCGCCGGTACAGGTACTCGATGATCGGCACCAGCCGGTAGGAGGCGAGCCCGCTGTCGGCGCCGACGCTCAGCGCGTCCCCGGAAGCGGCGCCCTCGAGCACCGTCTCCTCCGCCATCTGGCTCAGCTTCACGATCTTGTGGGCGTAACGCCGGAACCGCTGGCCGGCGGTGGTGAGCCGGATGAGCGCGCCGGTGCGGTGGAACAGATCGCAGGCGAGGTCGCGCTCCAGCTTCTTGATCCGGGCGGTGACCGTCGGCTGCGCCAGGCTCAGATCGCTGGCGGCCTTGGTGAAGCTCGACTGCTCGGCCACGTTGAGGAAGGTGGTGAGGGACGCGGTGTCCACGGGTCACCACCGATCCTGGCGAGCGGTGCGGGGGTCGATGCCCGCGCCGCGGCGAATGGTCCCTTCATCGATCGGGGTGGATTTTCGCGGCACGGCCTCTTCCCGCTCGCCGTGGTTCTGGTGAGAGGTGTCCGCCGTCAGTTGCCGGCGGCCTCTCCGGCCGGCCGTGCTGGCCGCCCTCCCGCAGTGGTCGAACTCGGTCCCGAACACGAAACCTCCTAGGTGCCGCCTACTCGCTGCCGGCACGAAACCCTTCACGACGAACGTCCCCCGATCGGCACCCTCGGCTCTTTCCGGCTCCGGGTGACCATTCGATAATTTCGCTCATGCCCTTGCCGAAAGTCCTTGTCAAGCGGCGGGGAACGGCCTTGGCCGACGCTCACCCGCTGGTTGACCCACTTCGGATACCACCCGTAAGTGGTCGGCAAACTGCCACTATCCGGCAAGGAAAACTGCTCGTTCTCACCCACCGTGGCCAGCTGAGAAATTGTCCTTCACCCCAAGAGAGCAACGCCGCTCCAGTTCCCGATTCGACCGCAGGCGGCCGGAGCAGTCCCTTTCCGACCAGCGGGTTCACGGACGCCCGGTGGTCGATCTTGCACTTTTAGGAATTGTTCTTCCATACGCGCCCGGCGACCACGGATCAGCCGAGCACCAGGCGCAGCAGAGCGCTCACGACGGCGGCGCCGACCATCGCGGTCAGGATGGACCGCTTGGTGGCCAGCAGGGCCACCCCGACGCCGACTCCCGCCAGCGCGGTGAGCGTCCGCATCGAGGACACGTCACCCGAGGCCGGCCACAGCAAGGTGACCACCAGCCCGGCCATGAGAGCCGGAGTCGCGCAGGTCAGCGCGTTGCGCAGCCAGGCAGGCAGTTCCCGCCCACCGGCGGCCAGCGGCACCACGACCCGCAACGTGAGCGCGGTGACGCCGAGCGCCAGCACGATCACCCATTGGTACGTCATCGCCGCACCCCCAGAGCCGCCCCCGCCACGGCACCGGCCGCCCCGGCCACCAGCACCGGGATACCCGGCGGTGCCCAGGAGACCAGCGCGGCCGCGACGAGGACGCCGAGGACGGCCAGGACCCACGCGCGCGTGGTCTTCAGGTGCGAACGCAGCAGACCGAGGAAGAACACCGGGTACGCGGCGTCCAGCCCCAGCCGTCCCGGGTCGCCGATGGCGTCGCCGAGGACGGCGCCCAGCGCGGTCCCGGCGGTCCAGCCGCACAGGCACAGCGAGCCGGCCACCCGCAGCGTGCGCAGGTCGTAGCGCCCCTCACCGCGGTGGGCGATGGCCCAGGAGCCATCGGTGATCAGCAACGCCGTCCCGGCCCGCGACCACGCGGACCCGGTCAGCGCCGGGGCGATCGTGGTGCCCATCAGCAGGTAACGCGCGTTGAGTGCGGCCGCCGCGCCGACCACGGCCCATACCGAGCCGTGCTGGCCGATGACGGCGACCGCGCCGTACTGGGCGCTGCCGGAGAACACCAGCAGCGACATGGCCACCGGGGCCAGCACGCCCATCCCGACCGAAGCCGCGAGCGCGCCGAACGCCATGCCGTCCGCCAGATCGGCCGCGGCCACCGGCAGCACCGGGCGCACGACCCGGGCCGGGGAGCGGGGTTCAGTGGTGGTTTCGGTCACGACAGCTCATCTCCTCGGACTCGTCAGGGGTTGACGTTACCAGCAAAGCCGAGTGCTGGTAACCCGAGCGAGTGACCGCACCGTCCCATAGGACATCTCCTCCCTCACCTGTAACTCACATAGCGAAAATGCTGGTAACGTGCCTGCCATGGTTCCCCGTCCCGCCGCACCGCCTCCGCTCGGCGTAGTCCAGCGCCTGGTCAACACCCGTGAACTGCTGGAGGACCGGGACGACCTGAGCACCCCGGCCGGCCTGGTGACGTGGGCCGATTCCGAAGGCCTGCCGTGCCCGGCCCGGCCGACGGAAGCGGATCTGACGCGCGTGCGCCGGCTCCGGGAGGCCCTGCGGCAGCTGCTGGGCCGCCCCGAGGGCGCATCGGCCGCGGTGAGCGCGCTCAACGGCGAGCTGGCCCGGACCGGCACCCGCCCCCTCCTGCAGGTTGACCCACCCAGCGCGGAGTTCGTCGGCGACGGCGCCACCGCCCTGGACACCGCGATCACCCGGGTGCTCGCTACCGTGGTCACCACCCGCCTGGACGGTTCCTTGCGCCGGCTGAAGACCTGCGCCGCGGAAGACTGCTTGTGGGCCTTCTACGACCGCTCCCCCAACGCGGTCAGCCGCTGGTGCGAGACGTCGGTCTGCGGCGCCCGGCACAAGATGCGCGCCTACCGGGCCCGCCAGGCCGCGAGCACCTCGGGCTGAGCCCGCCCGATGCCACGAGGGCGGACAAGACGCCCTGCGGATATCGCTTACGCCACCGGCAAACCGCTCCACGACCGGAGATCCGGCGCTCACCGCAGCCGGAATCCGCGACGCGCTGACGGCCTTTCCCGGACCCCGTCTGGGAAAGGCCGTCAGCGGGGCCGGAAGTGCGACCGGCGCGAATTCTCGCGCATTGTCCCCTCCATCGGCTGCCCGCTCGCGGGAATCGGCCCGGCTCGTCCGTTTTCGGCGATTCCCTGACGCGCCCACGGCCGCAGAACACCTATCGGCCCGTCAGAAAATTTCCGTCAGCCACTCGAAAGAGTTACCGTGGACGTCACCTGGAGGGAGCGGACCCATGACCCGTGTGACGCGCAGGAGGACTTTGCCGGCCCTGGTCGCCGTGGTGGCGCTGGCGGGCGCCATGGGCGCCGCTCCCGGGGCGGCCGGCCTGACGCCCCGGCAGCTCGCCGGCCAGCGGGTGATCTACTCCTACCCCGGCCTCACGCCACCGGACGCGCTCCTGCAGCGCATCCGCGCCGGCGAAGCGGGCGGCGTCATCTTCTTCGGCGAAAACGTCCAGAGCAGCCAGCAGATCGCCGGTGTCGTGCGGCAGCTGCGCGCCGCGTCGGCGCAGAGCCCGGTGTCCCGGCCACTGCTGCTGATGACCGACCAGGAGGGCGGCCAGGTGCGCCGGCTGCCGGGCGAGCCCGCCCTGTCGGAGAAGCAGGTCGGGCAGGCGGCCGATCCGGTGGCCGCCGCGACCGCCGCCGGCACCGGCGCGGGCCGCACCCTGACCGCGGCCGGGATGAACGTCAACCTGGCGCCGGTGCTGGACGTCTACCGCCAGGCCGGCAACTTCATCGACCGGTACGGCCGCTCCTACAGCAACGACCCGGCGGTGGCCGGGCGCCTCGGTGCCGCGGCCGTCACCGCGCAGCAGGCCACCGGCGTCGCGGCGACGGCCAAGCACTTCCCCGGCCTGGGCGCGGCCCCGGCGAGCGCGAACACCGACGTGGCACCGGTGACGCTGACCGTGCCGCTGACCGAGCTGCGCGCGAAGGACGAAGCGCCCTACCCGACGGCGATCCGGGCCGCGGTGGACCTCGTGATGCTGTCCTGGGCCGTCTACCCGGCACTCGACGCCGGACGCCCGGCCGGGCTCTCCCCGGTCGTCGTCCGGCAGGAACTGCGGCAGCGCACCGGTTTCTCCGGCGTCACCATCACCGACGCGCTGGAAGCCGGGGCCCTGAACGGCTACGGGACCACCGGCAACCGCGCGGTGCTGGCGGCCGGCGCGGGAACGGACCTGATCCTGGCCTCGGCCCGCGACGTCGCCCAGGGCGACAGCGCCGCCGACGCGCTGGCCACCGCACTGGGCAACGGCACCCTGCCGAGCGCGGACTTCACGGCCTCGGTCGACCGGATCTCCGCCCTGCGGAGCCGGTTGCCCTGACGCCGGCCAGCACCGGCCGGACGATGACCGGGAACGTCGGCACGGTCGTCCACTTCGACGGCAAGCGGGACAAGTACCTGGTGCGTGTCGACGCGGTCACCCAGAACAACTTTCCGGCGGCGGAGCTGGAGCGGTTCTCCGGCTGGCTTTCCCACTCGGCCCACGCGAACAGCGTGGCCGTGGTCAGATCTGCAATTTGCCGAATGCATATCGCGTTGACAGGCCTCGCCGGCACTCCGCTTTCGGGCGGAAAACGAATGCCGGACCAGGCCATCGGACGGGCGAACAAGTCACAAAGCCGCGCCGCCCTGACTCCCGGAAGAATTAATCAGATTGCTCCGAACGGGCGTACTCATCACCGTCGCGGACACATAACGTCACCTGCCTACGCAACGGACTGCCACTACGCGAAGCGAGCCTTCGCGCCCCGGGCACGTCGATTGCCGCACTCGAACGTGATCGCCCGACAGGAGAACCCCTTTTCATGACGATCGACCTGGCGTTGAAAGAAGCGATGAGCATTCCCGGCGCCGTCGGCGCGACACTCGTCGACTACGAGAGCGGGATGTCGCTCGGTTCGGCGGGCGGTGGCGACTGGCTCGACCTGGACGTCGCCGCGGCCGGCAACACCGAGGTCGTCCGGGCGAAGCTGCGCGTGATGGCCTCCCTCGGGCTCGACGACGCCATCGAGGACATCCTCATCACGCTCCACCGCCAGTACCACGTGATCCGGCCGCTGTCGGCCCGCGGCAACTCGACGCTGTTCCTCTACCTCGTGCTGGACCGCGAACGCGCGAACCTCGCGCTCGCCCGGCACAGCCTCAAGCGCATCGAGATCAGCCTGTCCGTATGAGCGGTACCGACATCCACAGCCAGCACTTCAGAGCGCCGCTGCCGATCCGCAAACCGTCCACCGCGACCACGAGCCCACCGCCGGAACGGGCGGTCACGAGCCCGCCGCCCGACTCGGGCCGGACCCTCGAGGTGCTGCGCACGATCCGGGGCCAGGTCGACCAGGTCGCCGGGCTGCTCATGGCCACCCACGACGGCCTGGTCCTCGCCGACGACACCGACAGCGTCGAGCCCGACAGCGTGGCCGCCATGTCGGCGGCGGCCATCGGGCTCGCCGCGCAGTTCACCGCCCAGGCGGGCATCGGCGAGTCACGCTGCGCGATGTTCGAAGGCAGCTCCGGCTACGTCTGTGTCTTCCCCGTCGAAGCGTCGCTCCTGCTGGTCGTGTTCGGCCAGCCGGACATCACGATGGGGCTGTTCACCCTGGCCGCCAAACAGGCGCTGACCCTGTTGCGGCACATCTCCCTGGCGCCGGCCGGGTCGCGCCCCGCCGGGCCGGCACCGGAGTAGACACCGGCTCAGGACCAGGCGATCTCGCCGCTCCGGGCGACGAACCGCCCGGAGCCGGCGCCGGGCTTCTCGGTGGCCAGGCCGACGACGGCGTCGGTGCCCTCGGTGACGGTCTGCGGGCCGCTGTGGCCGTTGAGGTCGGTCGCCGTGTAGCCGGGGTCGGCGGCGTTGACGCGGATGCCAGGAAACGCTTTCGCGTACTGCGTGGTCAGCATCGTGAGCGCCGCCTTCGAGGCGGTGTAGAGCGGGGCGACGACCCGGGACTCGGCGCGCGACGGGTCGTGGGTGAGCGCGAGGGAGCCCATCCCGCTGCTGACGTTGATGATCACCGGGTCGGCCGACCGGCGCAGCAGCGGCAGGAACGCGGTGGTCGTGCGGACCACGCCGGCGAGGTTGACGTCGAAGACGCCGAGGGCGTCGGCGCCGGTCAGGCCGGTGGGGTCGCCGGCCGGGCCGTGGACGCCGGCGTTGTTGATCAGCACGTCGATCGCGCCCTCGTGCGCGGCGACGTCGGCGGCCGCGGCGGCGACGGACGCGTCGTCGGTCACGTCGATGGGCACGAACCGCGCGCCGACCGCGGCCGCGGCGCGCGCACCCGCCTCCGGGTCGCGGGCGCCGGCCAGCACGGTGTGGCCGGCCTCGACGAGGCGGCGGGCGGTCTCGCGGCCGAGACCCTTGTTCGCTCCGGTGATGAAGGTGATCGTCATGCGGTCGATCCTCTCCCCCGCTGCGCGCGGCCGGCCAGTGACGCCTCGACGGTAGGAACAGCGGTACCACCCTCGACGCCGGGTCCGGCGGCCGTACTCGGGGAGGATGGGGGCATGACCACGACACCCGGGACCGGGCTGGGCGCGATGATCCGCACCTGGCGGGATCGGCTGCCCCCGTCGGCCGCGGCGCTGCCGGTGGGCCGGGCCCGCCGCGCGGCCGGGCTGCGGCGCGAGGAGCTCGCCGACCTCGCCGGCCTGTCGGTCGACTACGTCGTGCGCCTGGAACAGGGCCGGGCCACCACGCCGTCGGTGCAGGTGGTCGCCTCCCTCGCGCGGGCCCTGCAGCTTTCGACCCCCGAACGGGATCACCTGTACCGGCTCGCCGGTCTCACCCCGCCGGCCGGCGGCACGATCTCCGACCACATCCCGCCCGGCGTCCACCGCGTGCTCTCCCGGCTCGGCGACGTCGCGGTCGCGGTCTTCGCGGCCGACTGGCAGCTGGTCTGGTGGAACCGCGGCTGGGCCGCGCTGCTGGGTGATCCGGCCGCCGCGGAGCCCCGCCTGCGCAACTTCGCCCGCGACCGGTTCCCGCTCGGCGCGGGCCCCACCTGCCTCGCCCAGTGGCCGGTGACCGAGCTCGACAGCGCCACGACCGACCTCGCCGTCGTCGCCGACCTGCGGCGCGCCACCGGACGCTTCCCGCACGACGCCCGCCTCGCCGGCCTGATCCGCGAGCTGACCGCGGGCAACCGGCGGTTCGCGCGGCTGTGGGCCACCGGCGCCGTGGCCGCCCACCGCGAGGACGAGAAGACGATCGACCACCCCTCGGTGGGACCGATCGAGGTGAACTGCGACGTGCTCGGGGACGGCGACACCGAGCTGAAGATCGTGATCATGACCGCCGTCCCCGGCAGCCCCGCCGAGACCAAGCTGCGCCTCGCCGCGACCACCGGGCCGCCGAGCCGGGAGCGGGCCGCACCGGCCAGGCGGTGAACCCGGCCGGTGCGCACCTCACCGGCGGGAGACGACCGCCGCGGACGTGCCGCCGTCACGGCGGGCCGGTTCGCCCGCCGCGAGGACCCGGCCGTGGGGCAGGAACTCCAGCCCGGCCGCGACGCCGATGTCGCCGACGTCGGTGAAGCTCTGGCCGAGCGCCTCGAGCCCCGCCGTGGTCGGCTGCGCGATGAACGCCGCCTCGGCGTCCGTCGTCGCCGCGTTGCGCTGGGACGCGCGAGGGGCGGCGATCGCCTGCGGCAGGCTCATGCCCAGGTCGATGCGGTTGACGAGGATCTGCAGGACGGTCGTGATGATCGTCGCGCCGCCCGGGGAACCGACGGCGAGGAACGGCTTGCCGTCGCGCAGCACGATGCTCGGGGACATGCTCGAACGCGGCCGCTTGCCGGCCGCCGGGAGGTTCGGGTCGGGGGCGGTGCCCTGGGTGGGCGCGAAGTTGAAGTCGGTCAGCTCGTTGTTGAGCACGAACCCGCGGCCGGGCACGGTGATGCCGCTGCCGGCCTGCTGCTCGATCGTGTTCGTGTAGGACACGACGTTGCCCTGCTTGTCGGTGACGACGAAGTGGTTGGTGTGGTTCTCGTTGCCGTCGGCCGACGCCGCCGGGACGCTCTTGCAGCCCTGCGGGTGGTACGGATCGCCCGGCGCGACGGGGCTCTGCCCGGCCCGGGCCGGATCGATCTTGCAGGCCCGGGTCGCCGCGAACGACCGCGACAGCAACTGCTGCTGGGGGACGTCGACGTAGCGCGCGTCGCCGATGTAGCGGTTGCGGTCGGCGAAGGCGAGCCGGCTGGCCTCCAGGTAGTGGTGCAGGGCCTGGACGGTGGACATCTTGCCGAGGTCGAAGTTCTGCAAGATGTTCAGCGACTCGCCGACGGTGATGCCGCCGCTGGAGGACGGGGCCATGCTGTAGACGTCGTAGCCGCGGTAGTTCACGTGTGTCGGCGCGGCGTCGAGCGCCCGGTAGGCGCGCAGGTCCGACAGCTGCATCGGGCCGGGGATCGGCGTGATGGTGGCGTTCTTCGCCAGCGGCAGGTGCTGGACGGTGTTCACCAGGTCCCGGCCGACCGGACCGCCGTAGAACGCGCCGATGCCTTCGCGGCCGATCTGCCGGTAGGTGGCGGCGAGGTCGGGGTTGCGGAAGACCGAGCCGGCGGCCGGTGCCTTGCCGCCCGGGAGGAACAGCTTCGCGCTCGAGCTGAACTGGCCCAGCTTGGCCGCTTCCTCGGTGGTCTGGTTCGAGAAGGCCGGGTCGACGACGAATCCGCGGTCCGCCACCTGTTCCGCGGGGCGCAGGTTGTCCGCCAGGCTGAACCGGCCCCAGTTGTCCAGGGCCCGCTGCCACGTCGCGAGCATGCCGGGCACCCCGACGGACCGGCCGCTCTCGACGGCGGTTTCGAACGGGTAGGGCTGCCCGGTGGCCGGGTCGATGAACATCTTCGGGCCGTCGGCGGCGGGCGTCGCCTCGCGACCGTCGATGGTGGAGATCTTCTTCGTGTGGGCGTCGTAGTAGACGAAGTAGCCACCGCCGCCGAGCCCGGCGACGTAGGGGTCGGTGACCCCGAGGGTGGCGGCCACGGCGACGGCGGCGTCGGCCGCGGTACCGCCCCGGCGCAGGACGTCGATTCCGGCCTGGGTGGACTCGGGGGTGTTGGAGACGACCGCCCCGCCGGACCCCACGGCCACGGCCTGTTTCGGCGGCTGGGGCCGGGCCTGACCGGGCGCTGCGGCCCCGGTCAGCACCAGGGTGGTGACGACGCCGACCGTGAGGACTGATCGGACTGTGCGCATGAGCGTCCCTTCTCCGGGACGAGTGACCACCGCCCTGGTGACCACGCTGTCCGGAAGCACCACCGCAGGTCTAACACCGGTGCGAGGGAAAGAAAATGGGCTTGAGGAAGACTTGGTGATTTCCGGAGTACCCGGCCGTGGTGGACCCCGCACCGGTCACCGTGATAGAAGTAGAACCTGTTTCACTTTTGGCCACCGGTGCTTGGAGGTGCGCGGATGAGCGTCCCGACCGTGACCGAACTGCTGCTGGCCCGCGCCGCCGACGAGCGTCCGGGCCTGCGGTTCGAGGACGAGAGCTACACCTGGGCCGAGCACGTCCGGGCTTCGGCCCGCCGCGCCACCGACCTCCGGGCGACGCTGGACTGGGACAAACCGCCCCATGTCGGCATTCTGGCCGACAACGTGCCGGCGTTCTCCGTCCTCCTGGGCGCCTGCGCGTTCGCCGGGGCGGTGCTGGTCGGGCTCAACCCCACCCGCCGCGGTGAGGCCCTCGCGCGCGACATCCGGCTCGCCGACTGCCAGTTCGTGGTCACCGAGCGGAAGTACCGGCCCCTGCTGGCGGGACTGGACCTCGGCGGGATCGGCGTGCGGGACCTGGAATCGTGGCCGTCGGCGGACGCGCCGCTCGATCCCGTCCCCGCGGCGGCGGACGACCTGCTCATGCTGATCTTCACCTCCGGCACCAGCGGCGACCCGAAGGCCGTGCGCTGCACCCACGGCAAGATCGCGTTTCCCGGCGCGATGCTCGCCCAGCGCTTCGAACTGTCCACAACGGACACGGTCTACGTCACGATGCCGATGTTCCACTCCAACGCCATCATGGCCGGCTGGGCGGTCGGGCTCGCGGCGGGCGCGGGCATCGCGCTGCGCCGCCGGTTCTCCGCGTCCGGCTTCCTGCCCGACGTGCGGAAGTTCGGCGCGACCTACGCCAGCTACGTGGGCAAGCCCCTGTCCTACGTGGTCACCACCCCGCCACGTCCGGACGACGCGGACAACCCCCTGCGTCTCGTCTACGGCAACGAAGGCGCGAGCGCCGACCTGGCCGCGTTCGAGAACCGCTTCGGCTGCAAGGTCGTCGACGCGTTCGGCTCCACCGAGGGCGGCGTGGGCTTCGCCCGCACCGACGACACCCCGGCCGGCTCCCTCGGCCGCCCGGCCGGCGACGTCGCCATCCTGCACCCGCACACCGGCCGGCCGTGCCCACCGGCCGAGTTCGATCCCGACGGCCGGCTGACCAACGCCGGGGAAGCCGTCGGCGAGCTGGTCAACACCACCGGCGCCGGCTGGTTCGCCGGGTACTACCGCGACCCCGGAGCCGACGCGGAACGGCTGCGCGGCGGCCGGTTCCACACCGGCGACCTCGCCTACGCCGACGCCGCCGGGTTCTGCTTCTTCGCCGGGCGGCTCGGCGACTGGCTCCGCGTCGACGGGGAGAACCTCGGCACCGCACCGATCGAGCGCATCCTGCTGCGCCACCCCGCGATCACCGACACCGCCGTCTACGCGGTGCCCGACCCGGTGACCGGAGACCAGGTGATGGCCGCCATCGTCACCGGCGGCACGCCCCTGGACCCCGCCGAGTTCGGCCGCTTCCTCGCCGGCCAGCGCGATCTCGGGCCCAAACAGGTGCCCCGGTACGTACGCACGGTCCGGGAGCTGCCGCGGACGTCGACGTTCAAGGTCGTCAAGCGGCAGCTGTCCGCCGAGGGCCTGACCGGCCCCGACGTGCTCTGGGAGCGCGCGGGGCGGGACATCGCCTACACTGAACTATCCACTGTGGACAATCCCGTGTGAGGTCAGCCGACGTGCAGGATGGCCGGGTCACCGGTCTGCCCCCGCGACGGCAAGCGGTGGACAAGACGGTCCTGCCGGACTCCGGGCCGCCCGGCCTCGTGCCGGGCGGCTCCGCCTTCACGGCCACGATCGACGTCGGCTACTTCGACCAGGGCACCGGGACCTGGAACGTGCAGGACTGCGCCCCGGATACTGAGCCCCGGCGGTGACCACCACATGGCCGGACCGTGAGCCGCCGAGTGGCCCAATCCGTGAATTTCCGCCCGGCTTCCGGCGGGACGGTGCTAGCTTCCGTCCGTCATTCGCCCGAGCGAGGTGTACCAGTGACCGTGACCCTGCACGCGGACAAGTTCGCTGCCTACCTGCGCATGTTGAAGGACCGCAGCGGGCAGGGCTACGAACGTCTCGGCCGGCGGGCCGGGGCCAGCGGCTCCAGCCTGCACCGGTACTGCTCGGGCCAGAGCGTGCCCGCCGACTACCGCGTGGTCCACTCGTTCGCCAAGGTCTGCGGCGCGTCCGCGGAGGAACTGCGCGAACTGCACCAGCTGTGGGCCCTGGCCGACGCCGGCCGGGTCGAGGAAGCGCCGGCGGAGCCCGCCGAGGCGCCGGTCGTCCCCGCGACCGCGCCGCCGACCGCCGCTGCGGACGTCACGCCGCGACGTAGACGCGGGTACGCGGCACTGGCCATCGCGATCATGATCCTGCTGGCGGGCGGCCTGGTCTGGGTCACCGCCGACGGGTCCGAGCCGCCCGCCGGCCGGTACGCCGACCGGGTGCTGTTCTCCCCGGCCTGTCAGCCGCCGGTGAGCATGGGCCAGCACGACGAGTGCGTCACCGAGGTGCAGAACCTGCTGGTCGCGGCCCAGGGGCGGCTCTCGGTCGACGGCTCGTTCGGCCCGGAGACGCTGCGCCGGGTCACCGCGTTCCAGGTGCTGGCCGGCGTGCCCGCGCGCGGCGTCGTCGACGAGGCCACCAAGAACGCGCTGTACGACCACCGGACCAGCCTGGCGGCCTGGTCGGGGCCGGTGGTGGAGCAGCGGATCCGGGCCGTGTTCACCGAGGCGCCGGACACCGCGGTCGCGATCGCCCGCTGCGCCTCGTTCCTCGATCCGCTGTGGGTGCTACCGAACACGAACGGCAGCCGCAACTGGGGGATCTTCCAGATCTCCGACGCCCGCCTGCTGGACCTGGGCGGCACGCCACGGCAGGCGTTCGACCCGGTCTGGAACATCGACGCGGCGCACCGCCTGTGGAGTGCGCACCACGACTTCCGCGACTGGCCGTCCTGCTCGGCAGCCCTCCAGGCCCCCCGGTCGCACTGAGCGCGCGCGACGCCGGGCCGAGCGTCGGTGCAAGCGCTCGTCACGCCCCTCCCGGAACGGCCGACACACCGACGGCAGCGGGCACGGTCCGGGGATCCTGGCGCCGGAAACCCCCGGGGCCGGGGTTTCCGGCGTCAGACCCCCAGCGCCGGTCAGACCGTCCCGTTCTCCCACCACCACGCGCGGCCGAGGTCGGCCCGGCTGTCCACGTGCTGGTGGTCGGTGTTGTAGGTCTCCAGGCCGGAGAAGCCGCTGGTCTCCGCCTTCTGGTAGACGGTCTTGTTGGCCACGCCCGGCACGTCCAGGTCGGCCGCGGTGCCGTACATGTGCATGCTGTCGCTGGCGCCGCCGATCTCGGCGTTGTGCGCGATGCTGCGGAACCCGGAGTTCACCGTGATCGGCTTGTTCCCGAGCTTCTTGCGCACCGCCTCCAGCTTGTACATGCAGCGGCGGGCGTTCTCCTTGGCGGTGGCCGCGCTGACCTTGCCACCGTTGAAGGTGCCGCTCACCCGGTCGGTGAACTCGCTGAAGTTGAAGTGCGCGGTGGACCCGTCGCTCTGCTCCAGCGCGTTGAGCGCGCTCTGGGTGGCCGGGCCGGCTTCGCCGTCCGCACCCAGGCCGTAGGCCGCCTGGAACCGGCGGACCGCCGCGGCCGTGCCGGGGCCGAACTCGCCGTCGATCGAGACCCGGCTGTGGCTCGCCGAGTCGGCCGTCCAGCCCGCCACCCGGATCTGCAGTTCGGTGACGTCGGCGCCCGTGCTGCCCTCGGCCAGGGTGCGGGACCACGGGTACGCCTGGGCGATGCCCGGCAGCAGGAGCGGGCTGACCGCGACGGCGGTGCCGATCACCGCCGCGCTGCGCAGCAGCGTCCGACGGCTCATGGAGAGACTCATTCTCGTCCTTTCCTAGCGGGGATTTCCGGCGGGGATTCAGCGGTTGGCGAGCTGGTCGAGATCGGCCTGGGTGCCGTTGAAGACGTCCCCGGTCGCCGGCGCGGGGATGCCGTCGGGGATGGCCGCGTCGGTGTACTGCCACATCAGCCAGGTGCTCGACCCGGCGGGCAGCGCCGGCTGCGTGACGGACTGGCGGTAGTCGGCGAGCTGCATCGGATAGGCCGCGAACGCCGTGGTGCCGCCCAGGCAGGCGTCCAGGAACGACTTCTGGGTGTAGATGATCGGGGTCCGGCCGAACGCCGCCTGGACCTTGTCCAGCCACGCCTTGGCGTCGGCGACGGTGACGTACGGCGGGCAGCCGCCGGAGCCGTCGTCCTTCCACTCCAGGTCGAACACGGGCGGCAGGTCACCGGCGCGCTTGCCGGTGTACCCGGTGGCCCGCACCGCGGCGATGAACCGGTCCGCCTGCGCGCCGCCGGTGCCGGCCGTGGTGCCCGTGTAGAAGTGGTACGGCCCCACGGCCAGGCCGGCGGTGCGGGCGGCGGGCAGGTCCGTGGCCAGGTACTCGTCGGTGGTGTTCAGGCCGCGGGTCGCCTTCACGGTCGCGAACTCGACGCCGGACGCCTTCACCGCGGCCCAGTTGACCGGCGCGCCGCCGGGGTGCTGGTACTTCGCCGTGTCGACGCCGTCGATCGGGCGCCCGGCGGGCTTCGGCGGCACGCAGTAGGCGTTGCGGCTGGACCAGTCGGCCACCTTCGCCCACGTGGTGGGCCCGGCGACGCCGTCGGCACTGGCGTTGACGCAGTGCTGGAACTGGATCACCCGGTTGCGGGTGCCGTCACCGAAGTTGCCGTCCACCGTCAGCGGCGGGTAGTGCCCCGGTTCCATGGCGAGGTTCAGCCGGCACTGGAGCTCCTTGACGTCCGTGCCGGACGAACCGCTCTGCAGGGTCGGGCGGGCCGTGGAAAGGCCGCACACCACGCTCTGCGCGGCGTCCGATGTGCCCTGGGTGGCGCATTTCTTCGGCCGCGCGGCCCACGAGTTCAGCGCGGCCCAGGTGTTCGGCCCGATCTGGCCGTCCACGCTCAGCGCGGCGCACCGCTGGAACACGCGCACCCGGGCGTCGGTGGCCGCGCCGAAGGAGCCGTCCGCGCCGATGGGCGTGTACTTGCTCGCCTTGGTCGCCAGGTTCAGTTCGCACTGGGCCTCGGCGACCTCGGTGCCGGTCGCCCCTTGCTGCAGGGTCGGCTGGGCGGTGGTGTGCCCGCACACCGCAACGGGTTCGGCCGCGACTGTGGCAGCGGCCGCGGCGGGGAACACCAGCAGCACCGCGACGACCAGAGCGAGTCTTTGCATGGCGATCAGGCTGGCAGTGCCCGCCCCCGCCGGTCGCGGTCAGCGACCGACTCGGGACGCCGGGACAGTCCCATCCCACCGGACCAGCGGGAACGCCACCCCCGTGGGACACCGCTGGGACGCCGTCCCGGCCCCGGCGGCCTGGGTCGGTCCGGATCACGGTGTCCGGCGGCCGCGGATCGACGTCAGCGCGGCGGGCCGACGATGACGTTCCCGAACTTCTCGGCCGCCTCGGCCATCCGGTCCGGGGAGATCTCGAAACCGTCGGGCCGGGGTTCGGCCCGGTCGCGGCCGGCGTGGCGGAACATGCCCTCGATGCCCGCCGGGGTGTTGATCACCAGCAGGTCGGCCTTCGCGGACGTGATGCGGTAGGCGTGCGGGATGTTCTTGGGCAGGAAGACGATGCCGCCCTCCGCCAGCTCCATCTCCTCCTCCCCCACCCAGACCAGCGCGGTGCCCTTGATGAGCATGAACACTTCGTCTTCCCTGGTGTGCAGGTGGAACGGCGGCGCTTCGCCCTTCTCGACGTCGAACCGGCCGACCATCAGCTGGCCGTCGGTGGCCGCGCTGTCGAGCAGGATCGACAGCGTGCCGCCGTCGAGCCACTCCAGTTTCTGCTGCTGGTCGGGCTGGGCGAGGTAGGCCATGCTCATCGGTGGCTCCGTTCGAAGCGGACGGGTGCGGACTGGACGGTCAGCGGGAACCGAGGACACGCAGGCGGTCGGCGACCGCGCGGCGGGCGACGTCGGTGTCCCAGGCGAAGGTCTCGAACTCGTGCGGCACCCCGGGGTGCAGGTGGAACTCCACGTCGACCCCCGGCCGCGCCGAGCCGCCGGGCGTAGTCGAGGTCCTCGTCGCGGACGTCACGTAGGTCCTTCTTCCCGGCACTCGCAGGCCTTAAACGGACGATATCGTCCGTCTAACAGCCTGTCAACGGCGCCCCGGACCGTCGAGCTGCGATGATCGGTGCCGTGACCGAAGAACAGGACAAGGTCGTCCGGCGCCGGGGGCCACGACGGGACGCGGCCGACAACCGCGACCGGGTCCTGGCGGCCGCCGCCGTCGCGGTCCGCCGGGAAGGGACCGCGGTCCCGATGGCCACCATCGCGGCCGACGCCGGGGTCGGCGTCGGGACGGTCTACCGCCACTACCCCTCGCGGGACGCGCTGCTCGGCGCGTTGACGCACCGGTCCTTCCAGCTCGTGCTGGACACCGCCCGCCGGGCCGCGGCCCTCGACGGACCGGCGCTCGAGGGAATCCGCTTCTTCCTCGAGCGGACCATCGAGCACGGGCGGGACCTCGTCCTGCCGATGCACGGCGGCCCGGCACCCGGCGACCAGGCCACCGTCGCGCTCCGGAACGAAGCCCACCGGACGCTGGGCGCGATCCTCGAACGAGGGCAGGACGACGGCACGATCCGGCCCGACGTGACCAGAGCCGACATCGTCGGTTTCGGCGCGCTGCTGGCGCAAGGCCTGCCCGACGTCCCGGACTGGAAACCCACGGCCCGCCGCCAAGCCGACATCTACGTCGCCGGGCTCCGGAACCGCTGACCGTCGGAAGATCACGCCGTTGACGCCTTCGGCGACGGAAACTTACGATGCGTCCACAGCCGCATACACAGGGGGAACCGATGACGGTCAAGCGCGGGTTGACGGTGGCGACGGTCCTGAGTGCCGTGGCGGTGCTCGCCGGAGGTGCGTCCGCGATCGCGGCGCCGGGCGGCCCGGCCCGGGCGTCCTGCACCTATCCGGCCGACGTCCTGGACCTGCGCAACTGGTACGAGGGCCTGCCGATCGGCGAGGCCGAGAACTCGAAGAACGTGAAGCAGCCCGAACTGGCGACCTACCGCGCCGACCCCTGGTTCACCACGACGGCCGACTGCACCGGCGTGCGGTTCCGGGCCGCGGTGAACGGCGTCACCACGAGCGGGTCGGGCTACCCGCGTTCGGAACTGCGCGAGACCGACGGGTCGAAGAACGCGAGCTGGTCCTCGACCTCGGGCACCCACACGATGGTGGTCAAGGAAGCGATCACGCACCTGCCCGAGGACAAGAACCAGGTGGTCGCCGGCCAGATCCACGGCTCCGACGATGACCTGACCGTGTTCCGCCTCGAAGGCAGCAACCTCTACGTCACCAAAGGCGACGACACCCACTACAAGCTCGTCACCGGCACCTACCAGCTCGGCACGGAGTTCGAGGCCAAGTACGTCGTCTCCGGCGGGAAGGTCAAGGCGTACTACAACGGTGCCCTGCAGACCACGATCTCCCAGAAGTTCAGCGGCGCCTACTTCAAAGCCGGCGCCTACACGCAAGCCAACTGCGACAAGTCCGCGCCGTGTTCGGACGCCAACTACGGCGAAGTGGTCATCCACGCCCTGACCGTCACCCACGCGAACTGAAGGCGGATCACGACTTTCCGGCGACGGCTGCCCTCAGCGGCCTGTCAGTGCTCCGGCAGCTGACGGCGTTCGCGCAGGCGGGCCAGGTCCTCGCGCATGTCCGTGGGCAGGAGCTCGGCCATCTGCTCGGGACGCAGCGGCAGGTCGAGGAGGCTGAGCTTGACCCGGCTGCGCCGGGCGTGGCGGCCGGGATCCAGGCGGACGACCTGGGCCGCGTCCGGGCGCAGGGTGGCGGTAAGCGGGGTGGCGGGCTCGAGCGGCCGCCAGGCGTTCCCGTCGACGCGCAGCATCGGCGGCGCGCTGCGGGTCGTTCCACGCAGCGTGACGACGTCGCGGGCCGGCAGCACGATCGAGCGGCTGACGCCCGACATCGACGCGACCGGGGTCACCGCGAGCACTTCCGCCGCCGGGGAGATCACCGGTCCGCCGGCGGCGTAGTTGTAGGCGGTGGAGCCGGTCGGGGTGCTCAGGATCAGGGCGTCACAGCGGTAGTACCCGAACTGCGCCCCGTCGACCAGCAGGTCGACCTCCACCGTCGCGCCGGGCTCGGCCCCGCCGACGACGACGTCGTTGAACGCGACCGCGGCCGCGTCGCCCTCCGCCAGCGCGATGCAGCTGTGCGGCTCGACTTCGAAGTCCCCGGCGTGCACCCGCTCGATCGCGCCGACCAGCTCGGCCGGCGCGATCTCGACCAGGAAGCCGACGTTGCCGTAGTTCACCCCCAGCACCGGCACCGGCCGCTCGACGGCCAGCCGCATCGCGCCCAGCATCGTGCCGTCCCCGCCGAGGCTGGGCGCGGTGTTATCGGGCCGCGAACCCCTCGTCGGACACCACCGCCACCCCGGCCCCGACCTGCGCGGCGTCGGTCTCCCGCACCACCAGCTCGACCCCGTGCCGCTCGGCGAACGAGACCAGCACGTCGACCGAGTCGCGCACCGGCTTCCGCGGGTGCGCCACCACGCCGACGCGGGTGATCCCTAAATCTGCCATGAGGATCATTCTGGCCGCCCGGTGCCGGGAACGCTCGAGCGACGGACGTCAGCGGGCAGGCGTCGCCGTCCCGATGATCAGCGGGTGCACCACCGAAGGCATGCCGCGCCAGCGCGCCGTGCTCAGGTCCTCGATGCCGAACCGCTGCTTGACGAGCGCGACGGTGTCGCGGTCGCACCGGCAGCCCTGCGCGAACGCCGCCCACGGCCCCGCCAGGCGCGTCTGCCGCCGCGCCGCCTTCGGGTCCTCGGCGCGCACGTGCTCGAGGAAAAGCAGCCGGCCCCCGGGCCGCAGCACCCGCACGAGCTCGGCCAGCACCCGGTCGACGTCGGGCACCGTGCAGAGGACCAGTGTCGACACGACCGTGTCGACACTGGCGTCCGCCATCGGCAGCGCGTCGGCAGCAGCCCGCACCGGCCGCATCCCGGCGCGGCCGCGCACACGCTTCTCGAGCCGCCGGTACATCGCCGGGACGGGCTCGCTCAGCACGACCTCCGCCGCCGGCGGGTAGTGCCGGACGTTGAGCCCGGTCCCCGCCCCGATCTCGACCACCTGTCCCCGCGCCCGCCGCAGCAGCTCCGCGCGCCGGCCGGCCAGGCCCAGCCGCTCCCCCCGGCGCAGGAACGGGTCGTACAGCGCCGCCCCGAACCGTTCCCCGAGCCCGTCCCGTGTCCCCACGTCGTCCCCTCCGGCCATCGTTCCTCCTCCGCACCACTTGATGCGACGCAGCACATCAGCCGCCGCCCGCCCACCGCATCACCCGCTCGTGCCATTCCGGGTGCTGGCCGGAACGGGCCACGCCGGCTCGTGGACCGGCCTAAGCTGGGGAAATGCCGGAGCAAGACCAAGCCGTGCGGTTCACCGCTGCGGGCGAGCGCCCGGTCGCCTGGGCCACCACCGGCGCGGGCCCGCCCCTCGTCGTCGGCGGCTGGTGGTGCGGGCACCTCGAGCTGGACTGGCGGAACCCGCTGTTCCGGCGGTTCGGTGGGCTGCTCGGCGACCACTTCACGCTCGTGCGCTACGACCGGCCCGGCGTCGGCATGTCCGACCCCGCCGGGCCGCTGGTCACCTCGCTCGCCGACGAAGTGGCCGCGCTGAGCGCCGTCGTCGACGCGGCCGGGGCGAAGGTGAGCCTGTTCGGCGGCTCGTCCGGGGGCTGCGCCGCCATGGCGTACGCGGCGGCCCACCCGGACCGCGTGGAGCGGCTCGTCCTGTACGGCAGCTACGCCCGCGGCACCGAGATCGCCACGGCGGACGCGCGGGACGCCCTGCTGGCGCTCGTCGGCCGGCATTGGGGCGTGGGCTCGCGGGTCTTCGCCGACCTGTTCCTGCCGACCGCGACCCCGGCGGAACGCGACGAGTTCGTCCGTTTCCAGCGCGCCGGCCTGACGGCGGAGAAGGCGGAGCGCTCGCTCGCGGCGGTGTACGCGTTCGACGTCCGGGACCGGCTGGGCACGATCGCGGTCCCGACCCTCGTCCTGCACCGCCGCGACGACCGCGCGATCCCGTTCGCTCTGGGCCAGGACGTCGCCGCCCGCATCCCGGGCGCCACGTTCGTCCCGCTCGACGGCACCGACCACCTGCCCTGGCGCGGGGACGTGGAAGCGCTGGTCCGCCCGGTGCGGGAGTTCCTCGGCGCCGGCCGGCGCGCCCGCCGGGCCGGCTCGCCGCGTCACGAGCTCTCCGAACGCGAACTCGACGTGCTGCGCCTGGTCGCGCAGGGGTTGAGCGACCAGGAGATCGCCCGCCGGCTCGGGATCAGCGCCCACACGGCGCACCGCCACGTGTCGAACATCCGCGGCAAGCTGGGCGTGACGTCCCGAGCGGCGGCCGCCGCGCACGCCGCCACCGCCGGACTGCTCTGACCTGCGCCGGGCGCCACCGGGTTTGAGCCGGCCGCTCTCGTGGTACTGCCACGAGATCATCGTTGTCCCGCTTTGGAGGGTGCTCGTGCAGATCCAGGTCAACACCGACCACAACGTCCACGGTGGCGAAGGACTGGCCACCTTCGTGACCACCGACCTGGAGACCAGCCTCTCCCGGTTCGACGGCTGGTTGACCCGGGTGGAGGTGCACCTCAGCGAGGACGGCGGCGGCAAGCCGGAAGACAAGAAGTGCGTGATCGAGGCCCGGCCCGGCGGCAAGCAGCCGGTCGCGGTCACCCACCACGCCACCACCGTGGACGACGCGTACGCCGGGGCGGCGCACAAACTGGGAAAGGTGCTGGACTCCCGGTACACCAAGGCGCACGACCACAAGGGCGGCGAAAGCATCCGGCACATGCCCGCTCCCGACGACCTCGAGCAGGTCGGCACGATCGAAGACGCGCCGCGGGACTGAACACCTTCCCACGCGGCCGGTGGCGATCACGCTGGTCACCTTCACCGAGGCGCCGCCAACCACGTCCGGACACGAACAGGGGCTGGCTGCCCGGACCTGGTGTCGCGGTCCGAGGTTCGTTGACGGGGCCGGGTAATGCGCCCCAATGTGGCGTTGGGTGCGTTGGACGCACCGAACGCCACATTGGGTGCGTTGAACGCACCCAACGCCACATTGGGGCGTTTGGGGGCCGGGACGCTCCCGACGCGACTCGCGACACTGGTCGGCGGCGTGATCAAGCCAGAACGGTCTTGTCGCGGTGTCAGGTCGGTAAGTGTCCACTGTAGACGCGCGCGCAGGTCGGCGGCGGCTTGGTCGAGGCGGACTAGTTGACGACGAACTTGTGCGAAGTGTCCCGGTTGTTGATGTTGAGTGACTGCCCGACGCTCAGGGCGAAGTGAGTGTCGGCGAAGTAGAGGAAGATGGTGTGGCCGGTGGTGTTGTTCTTCGCCGAGGCGGCGTCGTTCCAAACACACTTGCCCTTGCCGAGGCCGGCGCCCTTGAACTCGTAGCAGGTCGGCTGGGTACGCCCGTAGTCGGCGACGGAGCCGTTGAAGTCGGACACCGAGCCGGTCTCGCCGTTCCCGTAGTACAAGCAGAACTCACCCGGCTCGCAGTGACCGTTGCGAGGCGTCGATACCGCCGAGGCGGTGGTGGCCATCGCCATCACCATGGCGATGGTTCCGCCGATGGCCAACGCCGTCCGGACGAGAGATTTCCCGATGGTGCCCATGCCGATTCCCTTTCCCGGTCCGGTCGATGACGTGGCATCTCCTGCGCGCCACGGCACTGACCGTCTTGCGACGATGTCCGCGGTCCGGACACCCGCACGGTCACGTTTCATGAGGCTGAACCGTTGAGGCGGTGAAGCCTGCTTCACCCGATCGGACGCTGTCTTCCTGCCGCGACTTGCTGTGCGTGACCCTGAGCTGAGCGCCCGCGTCGAGCCGGTCCGCCTTTCCCCATGGTCCGGTCGCCGGTACCGGTACGCCCGGAGGGCCCAATCTCGTTGCCGTTTCTTCGGCAAATCCGGCGCCTCTCCCAGATGCTGAACGGCCGCTTCCCTCTCTTGGCAGCGGCGACAGCGCCGTGCGAGTATCGATCCGTCGCACCCGCCGGCCACCCGGCCCAGACGCATTTGTTGCTGTCACACCCTTTCCCTGAATGATCGGTGACGTCCTCGTCGCCTTCGGCAAGGACGTCCACCATGATCGAAAGCGCTTTCTCACGCCGGATGCTGCTGCGTGGCACCGGCGGGATCGGCCTCGCCGCCCTGCTCGCCGCGTGCGGCGTGGACGCCGGGAACACCGCCGGGCCTGCCGGCGGCCCGCCGAAATCCGGTGGCACGCTGCGGGTCGGCACTCCGGCGCCGCCGACCGCCGTCGATCCCGTGACGATGTACGACGGCTCGGCGATCGCGATCGTGCAGCTCGTCGCGGACTACCTGATCTGGCTGGAGAACGACTTCAGCCTGACGCCGCGGCTGGCCGAGAAGTGGGCCGCGGAGGACGGCAACAAGCGGTGGGTCTTCACCCTGCGCGCGGGCGTCACCTTCTCCGACGGCACGCCACTGGACGCCACCGCGGTGAAGGCGTCGTTCGACCGGCTGCTCGACCCGGCCCAGGACTCCGCCGCACTGGCCGCGTTCAAGTCCGTGCTCAGCGCGGGCGGAGTATCCACAAGGGACGCTTCGACGGTCGTGTTCACGCTGGACCGGGCGTTCTCCGACTTCCCGTTCCTGGTGTCGGCGGGCAACTACAACGCCGTGATCCTCAAGCCGGACTACGCGGGCGCGTTCACCGACCACGCGATCGGCACCGGCCCGTTCCTGCTCGGCGGCTACGACCCGTCCACCGGCGCCACCTTCACCCGGAACCCGAAGTACTGGCAGCCCGGGAAACCGTACCTCGACGGCGTGGAGATCAAGTTCTACGCCGACGCCCAGGCCGAGCAGCTCGCACTGGGCAGCGGCGAGATCGACGCGCTGGTCATCACCGACCCGTCGATCATCCAGGAGACCGGCGACGTCGTGCTCGACAAGGTCCCCGGCACCGCGATGACCGCGCTGACCCTGCGGGTGGACCAGGCGCCGTTCGACCGCAAGGAAGTCCGCCAGGCGATCGCCTACGCCCTCGACCGGCCCGCGCTCAACGAGGTGGTCGACGCGGGCATCGCCCAGCTGGGCAACGACCACCTGTACGCCCCGCTGTTCGCGGCCGGTCCGAAGGACATCCCGCAGCGGGCGAAGGTCCCCGCGAAGGTCAAGGAGCTGCTCGCCGCGGCCGGCGTCGGGACGCTCAGCTTCCCGCTGTCGTTCGACCCGCCGAGCAAGAACTTCGCGCTGGCGGTGCAGGACCAGCTCCGCCAGGCCGGCATCGACGTCACCCTCGACCAGCAGACGTCGAAGGCGTTCTACGGCGGCGACCAGGCCAAGGACACGCCGTGGCTGTTCACGCCGGCCAACCTCGTCGGCTGGGCCGGGCGCCCGGCGCCGAGCCAGTTCGTGCGGCCCATGGTCACCTCCGACGGCGTGTGGAACGGCTCGAAGTACCGCAATCCGCGGCTCGACGCGGCGCTCGTCGCCTACGACGGCGCCACGACCGACGACGAGCGCAAGCGGCAGGCGAAGATCATCGCCGACGTCCTGCACGAGGACGTCCCGGTGGTGCTCGCCCTGTGGAACGGCGCCGTCCGGGCCTACAACAAGACCCGCTTCACCGGGATCAAGGCACACCCGTCGTCCTTTGTGGACTTCAGCGCGGTGTCCCGAGCGTGACGGGGCTGCTGCTGCGCCGCGCCGTCGCCATCCCGGTGACGCTGTTCGTGGTGTCCCTGCTGGTGTTCCTCGCCACCGAGATCCTGCCCGGCGACGCGGCGCGGACGGTGCTGGGCCGCGAGGCGAGCGAGGCTTCGGTGGCCCGGCTGCGCGGGTCGCTCGGGCTCGACCAGCCGTTGTCCGACCGGTTCCTGCGGTGGGCGGGGAACTTCGTCCGCGGCGACTGGGGTACGTCGCTCACGCTGCACGTCCCGGTGCGCGACCTGGTGTTCGACCGGCTCGGCAGCTCCCTGCTGCTGGCGGGGTTCGCGTTCGTGCTGCTCGTGCCGGTCGCGCTGGCCGCCGGGGTGCTCAGCGGCCTGCACCACGACCGGCCGCTGGACTGGGTGCTGAGCGGGCTGGGCCTGGTGTTCGGCGCGATCCCGGAGTTCGTCACCGGTGTGGTGCTGCTCGTCGTGTTCGCGGTGAACGTCCGCTGGTTCCCCGCGTCCGCGCAGACGCCGTCCGGCGCGAGCCTGGTGCTGCGGCTGGAGCACCTGGTGCTGCCCGCGCTGTCGCTGGTGCTGCTGTGCACCGGCTACGTCGCCCGGCATGTCCGCGCCGGCACCGTGTCCGTGGTGGACAGCACCTACGTGCGGGCGGCCGAGCTGCGCGGGTCGACGCGGTGGCAGGTCGTCCGGCGGCACGTGCTGCGCAACGCGACCGTGCCCGCGGTCAGCGCGCTCGGCGTGCAGGCCCAGTTCCTGCTCGGTGGCCTCGTCGCGGTGGAACTGCTGTTCAACTACCCGGGGGCGGGCGCGCTGCTGCTGACGTCGGCGCTGGACAAGGACCTGCCCACCCTGCAGGCCACCGCGGTGGTGCTGGGCCTGTGCTACGTGCTGATCATGACCGCGGTCGACCTCGCCTACCGGCTGCTCGACCCCCGGATCCGCCGCGGGGTGGCCGCGTGAGCGCCCTCCGGCAGGCGACGCCCCCGGTCGCGCTCGTCACCGCCGTCGCGCTCCCGCCGGGCCGGCGTCGCAAGCGGGTCCCGATCGTGCTCGCGCTCGGGCTCCTCCTCGTGCTCGGCTGGGTCGTCGTCGCCGTGTTCTGGCCGCAGCTGGCGCCGCAGGACCCGCAGCTGCAGCACCCGGCGCACCGGCTGGCCGCCCCGGGCGGGGCGAGCCTGCTCGGCACCGACCAGTTCGGCCGCGACACCTTCTCCCGGGTGCTGGCCGGTGCCCGGCCGGTGCTGCGGATCGCCCCGGTCGCCACGCTGCTCGCCGTCCTCGCCGGGACCGCGATCGGCCTGCTCGCCGGCACCTACGGCCGCTGGGTCGACGGCGTGATCATGCGCGTGCTGGACGCCGTGCTGGTGTTCCCGTCGATCATCGCGAGCGTCCTGTTCGTCGCCCTGCTGGGGCATTCCGCCTCGGTGCTGGTGCTCGTCATCGGCATCTCGTTCGTCCCGATCGTCGCCCGGAGCGTGCGTGCGGCCACGCTGGTGGAGCGGGCCAAGCCTTACGTCGACGCGGCCCGGCTGCGCGGTGAGCCGGGCTGGTCGCTGATGCTGCGCGAGATCCTGCCCAACGTCGCCCGGACCGTGCTGGTCGAGGCGACGTCCCGGCTCGGCGACGCGGTGTTCGCCGTGGCGACCCTCGCTTTCCTCGGCCTGGGCCAGGAACCCGGTTCGCCGGACTGGGGCACCTCGGTCTCCGACAACCGCGCGTGGCTGCCGACCGCGCCGTGGACCGTGCTGGCCCCGGCGCTGGCCATCGCCTCCCTCGTCGTCGGCGTGGCGCTGGTCGCCGACGACCTGCGCGCCCGGTTCGAGGCGGCATGAGCGCCGGGCTGGTCGTCGAGAACCTCGGGGTCGCCTACCGGACGGCGGTGGGCGAGGTGCGCGCGGTGGACGACGTGTCCCTGACCGTCGCGAAAGGGCGGATGCTGGGCATCGTCGGGGAGTCCGGGTCCGGCAAGACCACCATCGCCCGCGCGCTCGGCGGGCACTTCCCGGCCGGTGGCCGGATCGTGTCGGGGCGGATCACGGCGGGCGGGGTCGACGTGCTCGGGCTGTCCCGCCGTGACCTGCGGACCTGGCGTCGCCGGGACCTGGCGTTCGTGCACCAGGAGGCCGGCGGCGCGCTGGACCCGACCATGCGGGTGGGTGCCCAGCTGGCCGAAGCGCTGGCGCTGCAGGACGTTCCCCGCCCCGGCCGGCGGGAACGGGCGGCCGGGTTGCTGGAGCGCGTGCGGCTGCCCGCGTCGGTGGCGCGGCGCTACCCGCACGAGCTGTCCGGCGGGCAGCAGCAGCGGGTGGTCATCGCCGCCGCCCTCGCGAAGCAGCCGAAGCTGCTGGTGCTGGACGAGCCGACGACGGGGCTGGACGCGTCCGTCGAGTGGGAGATCCTCACCCTGCTCGACCGGCTGCGCCGCGAGCTGTCCGTGACGGTCGTCCTGATCAGCCACGACCTCGACCTGGTCGGCCGGCTCTGCGACGACATCGCCGTGCTCTACGCCGGCCGCGGCAGCGAGTTCGGCCCCGCCGACGCCGTCCTGCGCGGGCCCGCGCACCCGTACACCGCCGCGTTGCTGGCGTGCGCGCCCGAGGTGGGTGTCCCCCGCTCGGTCCGGCGGCTCGCCGCGATCCCCGGCGCGCCGGCCACGGCCGCCGACGGCTTCCGGGGCTGCCGCTTCGCCACGCGCTGCGCGTTCGCCGACGACCTGTGCCGCACCACCGAACCCGGCGCCACGGAGTTCGCGCCGGGCCGGACGGTGCGCTGCCACCACGCCGAGCGGCTCGCCCCACTCCCAGTCCGCCCGGACGCGTCTTTCACCAGGAAAGTGCCGCCTCCGGACCCCCTGGACGCATCTTTCCCTACGAAAGTGACGTCCTCGGGCGGGCCGGACGGGAGCCGGCTCGGAGTGGACGGCCTCACCGCCGGCTACGGCGGCCGGCCCGTGGTCCGCGACGTGACGTTCGAGATCCGCCCGGCCGAGGTCTTCGGCCTGGTCGGCGAGTCCGGCAGCGGCAAGACCACGCTCGCACGGACGATCGCCGGGCTGGGACCGGGCGGGGGCGCCGGCACGATGACGTTGTCCGGCGCGGACCTGCCCGCGTCGCTCGGCCGGCGCCGGTCCGGGCTCCGGCGGCGGGTCCAGATGGTGTTCCAGCAGCCGGAAAGCACCCTGAACCCGGCCCAGCGCGTCGGCACCGTCCTGCGCCGCGCGATCCGGACGCTCGGGGGCACCGGCACCGCGCGGGAGCTCGCCGAGCGCGTCCAGCTCGGCCCGGATCTGCTCGCCGCCCGGACGACCGCGCTGTCGGGCGGGCAGCAGCAGCGGGTGGCCATCGCCCGCGCCTTCGCCGGCCGGCCGGACCTGGTGATCTGTGACGAGCCGGTGTCCGCGCTCGACGTCAGCGTGCAGGCCGGGGTGCTGGAACTGCTGGCGCGGCAACGGGAAACCACCGACACGGCGGTCCTGTTCATCTCGCACGACCTCGCCGTGGTCGGCTACCTCGCCGACCGCGTCGGCGTGCTCTACCGCGGCCGCCTGGTGGAGACCGGCCGCACCGCCGACGTCCTCGCCGGGCCGCACCACCCCTACACGGACCTGCTCGTCACCGCCGCCCACCGCGCCGAGGTCACCGAAGCGCCGCGGCGCGCGGACGCCGGCGCCGGGTGCGTGTTCGCCGCGGGCTGCCCGCACCACCTGGGGCCGCTCTGCGACGACGAGCCACCGCCGGCCCGCGACCTCGGGGATGGCCACGACGTCCGCTGCCACCTGCCCGCCGACCGCCTGCCCCAGTCCCGTCCGCTCGCCGCCGAGAAGGAGCCTCGATGACCGACACCCGGATCCAGCCCGAAAACGAGTTCGCCGAGGTCGCCGCCGAGGCGCCCGCGCAGGTGGTGCACCGGCGCTGGGTCACCGTGACGGCCGGGATCAACGTCAGCGGCGTGCTCTGGGGCGCCGGGCCGGCGGCGCTGGTGCTCCTGCCCGCCCCGGGCACCGACGCCCGGTCCCTCGACCGCGTCGCCCTGGCGCTCGGCGAGCCGGTGGTGGTCATCGACCCGCCGGGCACCGGCCGCTCCGGCGGCAGCGCGGGCACCCCCAAACGGGCCGCCAGGGACGTCGTCGAGGCCGTGGCGTCGTTCGCGCCCCGCGCCCGGGTGATCGCCGGCATCGGCGCCGGCGGCGTCATCGCGCTCGCGGTGGCGCTCCGGCGCGCGGAGCTGGGCACCGTCGTGCTCGCCGGCACCGAGCCCGGCGACGACGTCACCGCGCTGCGCGAGCAGCTGCCCGGCACCACGATCACCGAACTCGCCGCCCCCGGGGATCCCGGCGCGTTCGCCGCCGCCCTCACCACCGTCCGGAAGGGAAACTGAGATGAGCGCACCGGAAATCACCCTGATCGACGTCGCCGCGGCCGAAGCGGGCAACACCGCCGAACTGGCCCGGCTGCGCACCGCCGGGACCGAGCTGGGCATCATCCAGGTCGTCAACCACGGCGTCCCGCAGGACCTCGTGGACGACTTCCACAACCGGGTCGCCGCGCTGCTCGCGCTGCCCCGCGCCGAGAAGATCGGGCTGGCCAGCCCGACCGGGCACCCGTACCGCGGCTGGCGGCAGTGGCCGGACGACTTCGGCCGCCTCGAGCTCGAGCGCTTCAGCATCGGCCGGTACGACAGCCCCGCCGACGCCGAGGCGGCCGGACTGCCCGCCGAGTACACCGGCGAGTTCGCCCACCCGAACGTGTGGCCCCAGCAGGACCCCGGCTTCCGCGACGTCACCCTCGCCTACCACGACGCCGCCACCGGCCTTGCCGGCCGCGTGCTCCGGCTCTACGCCCGCGCCCTCGAGGTCGACCCGGACGTCTTCCCGGTGGCCGCGACCCCGCACCACACCACCTTCACCGTCAACAACTACCCGACGTGGACCCACGACGATTCGTCCACAGAGGACGGAGAGAAGCTGTTGCTGCTGGAGCACGCGGACGGGTCCGCGCTGACCGTGCTGCACCAGCGCGGCGACTACGAGGGCCTGCAGGGCCAGCAGGTCGACGGGACCTGGCTGCCCGTCCCGATCGTACCCGGCGCGCTGCAGGTGTTCACCGGGTCGCTGCTGTCGCGGTGGACCAACGGCGTGCTGCGCGCGGGCCGCCACCGCGTCGTCGCCGGCGGCACGGTGACCCGGCTGTCCAGCGGCGTGTTCTGGCACCCCCGGGTGGACACGGTCGTCGAGCCGCTGGCGCCGTTCGTCGTCGGCGACGAGGAGCCGGAGTACGACCCGTTCCTGCTCTGGGACTCGGTCAAGTCCGGCGTCGAGGAGTACCTCTCGGTGTTCGGGCGGCCCGAGCAGGTCGCCGCCTGGCGCGAAGGCCGGCCCTACGTGGCGGCCGTGACCGAATGAGCGACCTCGCGGCATCCCGGCGCCACCCGGTTCCGGCGGGCGAGCTGACCTACGAACCGGGCGAGCGCCGGGTGCGCGGGGTGATCGGCGAGACGACGGTCGTCGACAGCACGCACCCGGTGCTGGTCTGGGAGCCGGGCCGGCCGGTGCCGCTGTACGCGTTCCCGGCCGGCGACGTCCGGACCGACCTGCTCACCCCGCGTGCGGCCGGGCGCGACCGGCCGGGCGTGCGCACCTGGTACGACCTGACCCTCGACGTGCGGCGGTTCCCCGCGCTCGCCTGGGACTACGACGTTTCCGGGGAAGTGCCCGAGCTGGCCGGGCACCTCGCGCTCGACTGGTTCGGCCGCACCTCGCCCGGCGTCGAGCACTGGTACGAAGAGGAAGAGGAGAACTTCGTCCACCCCCGCGACCCGTACAAGCGCGTCGACGCCCTGCCCGGCTCGCGGTGGGTGCGCGTCTCGATCGGCGACGTGCTCGTCGCCGAGACCCGGCGGCCGGTCCTGCTGTTCGAGACGCGCCTGCCGATCCGCTACTACATCCCGCCCGAGGACGTCCACTTCGACCGCTTGACGCCGGTTCCGCTGCAGACGTCGTGCCCGTACAAGGGCACCGCCCGCTATTGGTCCACTCCGGACGCGCCGAACGCGGCGTGGGCCTACCCGGCCCCGATCCCGGCCGCCGGGCCGATCAAGGACCACGTCGCGTTCTACAACGAGATCGTCGACATCGAGGTGGACGGCGAGCTGCTCGAACGGCCGGTGACGCCGTTCACCAGCCGCCTCGTAGCCGGGTGAGCCCGGGGTCGCGTTCGACCGCTCGTAGCTGTCGTAGCTGTCCGGCTCGATCGCCTGGAACCCCTTGCCCGCACAGGAGTCGACGATCCCGTTGATCTGCGCGGCCACCCGGGAGCGCTTGTCGGCCGTGCGGAGGTCGAGCAACGCCTCGTGCCAGTCCGGGTCGACGACCTTGTCAGGGTTGCGCGTCACATCGACTCCATTGGGGATGGTCTAATCATTCACGGCCGAATGGAGAAAATGATCGATTGACCGCACAGCACATCCGGTCCACCCGATATCGACGGCCCGTCCGGTGCCGCGATCGGCGGCCTCGGCCCACTCCCGAGGACAGCTTGTAGCGGACAGCCCTCCTCCCGCGACTTGCTGTGCGTGACCCTGAACCCCGCGATCGAGAACCACGCCGCCGTCATCACCGTCCGCCCGGACCGGGAGCCCGGCTCCCTGTGGCGCTGGCTGGGCGACGACCCGGACGCCCACGCGCTGCTGACCGGCTTCGGCGGCCCCTCCGACGACGAACAGCAGGGTACCTTCGAGGTGATCAACACGGTCGTCGCCAACGGGTTGGCGCTGTCCAGCCTCGTCGTGGCGGTCGCGGGCTGGCGGGCCCAGCGCCGAGCGGTGCCGCCCACCGTGACACTGGAACGAGACGGAGTCGTCGTCGACGTCACCGGTGCCTCGGCCGAGGAGATCGCCGCCATCGCCCGCGCGCTGAGGATTCCCGAGGACGACGAACCCGCCTGAGGCCATGGACTCCCTCGCCGACACCGGGCGCTCCCGAGCCGTGATCGTCGGCACCGGGCGCTACCGCTGCCTGCCGCACCTGCCGTCCGTCACCCGCGGCGCGGCCCAGCTCGCCACCGCCCTGACCGACCCGCGGCTGTGGGGGCTGCCGGCCGCGCACTGCCGCGTGCTGGCCGATCCGCCCTCCGCCACGACCGTGCTCGACGCCGTCCGCGCGGCCGCCGCCGAAGCCACCGACCTGTTCGTCCTCCACCTCGCCGGCCACGGCTTCGTCGACCCCGACTCCGACGAGCTCCACCTCGCCCTGACCGGCACCGACCCCGACCGGCCCTGGACCGCGCTCCCCTACCGCTGGCTGCGCCACGCCATGCAGCACCCCACCATCCGCTCCCGCCGCAAGGTCGTCCTCCTCGACTGCTGCTACAGCGGCATCGCCCTCGGCGGCTCGCTCGCCGGCCCCGCGGCCCTGGGCGATCGGGTCGCCATCAGCGGCACCTGCGTGCTCACGGCCACCGCCGAAACCAGGACCGCCCTCGCGCCGCGCGGCGAGCCGTTCACCGCCTTCACCGGCGCCCTGCTCCACACCTTGAGCACTGGCGTGCCGGACGGCCCCGCCCTCCTGGACGTCGAGACGATCTACCACCACCTGCGCGCGGAACTCGACGCCCGCAACCGGCCGATCCCCCAGCTGCGCAGCCGCAACGCCGGCCACCGCATCGTCCTCGTCCGCAACACGGCGGCCACCGCGGCGCGGCCGCCGGCCGTGGCCCTGGCCGTGCCTCGGCGACGCTGGCCCGCCGCGGTGGCGGCCGCGGCCGTGCTGCTCACCAGCGCCGACACGCTGCCGCCGCCGACGCCGGACCAGCCGGTCAACGCCGTGCTGGCCTGCGCCAACCCCGCACCACCGCCGTCACCGGCCGCCGTCGACGGCGAAACCACACCCGCCGTCACCCAGGCGCGCGCGAACCGGCAGGCCCACGGTCGGATCGTCGTCGGGATCGTGTCCGGCCGGCCGGGTCACACCGAACGCTGCGCCGACGGGAGCCTGCGCGGCTTCGACGTCGCCATCGGCGAAATCATCGCCGCCGACCTCGGCTACCCACCCGGCCGGATCTCCTGGACCGAACTCCCGGTCGCGGCCAGGGTCTCGGCCCTGCAACAACACGAGGTCGACTTCGTCGCCGGGAGCATGGCGATCTCCACCGAGCGGAAACGCCGCATCGCCTTCGCGGGCCCTTACGAGATCAGCGCTCAGACCCTGCTCGTCCTCGCCGGGGACACGGCGATCAACGATCCCGAAGACCTCCGCACGGGCGGCAAAACCCTGTGCGCGGTCGCCGGCAGCACCGGGTTGGAAGGGGTGAAACCCTACCTCGGCGACGCCGGGCAGATCGTCACCCGGACCTCGGTCGACGAGTGCCTCAGGCTGCTGCTGCGCCACCAGGTCGAGGCCGTGACCGGCGACCGGTCACTGCTGGTCGCCTACGACAAGGCGCTGGCCGGACGCACCCGTCTCCTCAACACCAGCTTCGGCGACACGGCCTACGGGATCGCGGTCGCCATCGACGATCCGACGCTCAGGCAGGCGATCCACGACATTCTGGCGCACAGCTACCGCGACGGCCGCTACGCCCGAGCCTGGAAGGACTCCCTCGGCCGCCTGATCCCCGAAATCAACACCGGTCCGCAGCTCACGGAATGACACCGGACGTGGCAGTCCACATCGGACTCACGGGGGACCGCTCGTGCCGTCATCCGAGCATCCGCATCCCCGCGAAGAACACGACCAGCAGGGCACCGACGCCGAACCCGACGAGCAGCGCGCCGCCGATGGCCGGGCGGAGCCGCACGCCGGCGTAGGCCAGCCCCAAGGCGAGCATCAACCACGCGCCCACCAACGGGAAACCCGTCATCATGCCCGCGGTGAGCAGTGAAACGCCCTTGGCGCCCCCGGCGACCACCAGCGCGTAACCGGCGATCACCAGCCAGTGCAGTGGACGGACTCCGGCCGGCTTGGCGACCATCGTGCGCCAGGAATGCTGGTGGGTCATGACATACCCTCCTGATTCGGTGATACGTCGAGCGTCCCACGTCACGGCGCCGATGATCCTTACCTGAGCGTTACGGCCCGGCCGACTGTCCACTGTGCACAACGGTCAGCGCGGGTCGATCAGCTCGAGGACGCCGTCGGCCGTGCCGGTGACGAACAGCCGCCCCGTCGACGAATCCACGCTGACCGTGTTCGGCTGCCGGACCGTCGGCAGCCGCATGACCTCCGTCGGCGTACCCGAGGAGAGGTCGATGCCGACCACCTCGTTGCGCGCGGTCAGCGTCACCCACATCCGGTCGCGCACGGCGTCGTAGGCGATCCCGTACGGCGTTCCCGGCAGCGCCAGCTTCCCGATCTGCTCGAGCCGCGGGGTGAGCTGGTAGAGCAGCACGGCGTTGCCGCGGGTGTCGGCGACGGCGAGGTGACCGCGCTTGTCGGCGAGGACGTGCGTGGGCCCTGCGCCGGCGGGCACGCGCCCGACCTGCCGCAACGCCCCCGCGTCGTAGACGGTGAGGTCGTTCTGCCGGACGTCGACCAGCCCGACGAGGTCGCCGACCGCGGCGAGCCCGGCGGGCTGGGTGACGTCGGGAAAGGTGTGCACGACGTGCCCGTCGCGGACGACGACGACGCTCTTGCCCAGCTCATTGGCCACGAAGTACGAGCCGTTGGCGGCCCGGGTGGCGTCGTGCGGGACCACCCCGGTCACCACCGTCGTGGTCACCTCACCACCGGGCAGGGCGATGGTCAGCAGGGAGTTGGACGTCTCGTCGGGCACCAGCACCGGCCCACCGGGCGCGGCCAGCTGGAGGTGCCGCAGCCAGCCGGGCAGCGGCACCCGTTTCACCACCTGGCCGGTCCGCGCGTCGACGAGGGCGAGCGCGTTCGGCTCGCGGACACCGACCGCGACCAGGTGGGTGCGCGCGTCGGCCACGACCCCTTCGGGGGCCGCGCCGATCGGCAGGACCTGGCCGGCCGGGGGCCGGGCCACCCCGGGAGCGGCGGCGGGTTCGGCGGCCGGCGGCAGCTCGGCGGGCTTGTCCGCGACCGGACTCGAGCAGCCGGCGAGGAGGACGGCGGCCAGGCACCACGGAGCGAAACGCACCGGTAACCCCTTTCGACGAAGGCCGCCCACGTTAGGCACCCCGCGCTGGTCAGGTGGGCCGGTGCCGCGTTCGGTAAGGAGGCCGTAAGGTCGGAGCCGATCCGGCTCGACGACCGTGGCTCATCGACGCGGGCGAGGGCCGGCAGTGGCCACGATGGACTCCTCGGGAGCGGCGGGGTCCGCAGCACGTCGAGGCCGGGCACGGAACCCGCCTCCGAGCGATCTGTCGCGATCGGACAAGGCGCGCCCGGTCCGGTGACTGTCCGTTCCGGAACGTCCTGTTTCGACCGAGTCGTCCACCTGGGATCCGCCGCACAGCCGCGCCCGCCGTCCACACCGGACGCGACCGTCCGGGCCACACCCGCCCTGGTCCAGGCCCACTCCGGCGCACTCGACCACCGGGAGTTCCTGACGTTTCAGATTCACGATCTTCGTCCTACACTGGGTGAACAGCTCCTACGAACGGACCAGTGAGTCTAGACCGAAGGCCAAAAAAGTGACGTGTGTCATCCTCCCGAGTATTGACCCCACCCGTTGTGAGCAAGCTGTCACCGCCTCTACAGTGGCCCGCGTGACTCCCCGAGAATGAGTCACGCACTCCCATCGGATTCGGTCCCCGAACCGTCAATTTCTTCAAGGAGCAAGCCTTGCTTGGAAACGCCATGAGCGGTGGCCGGGTTCGCACTCGCCGCGCCGCGCTCGGGCTCGCCCTCATCGCCGTCGCCGCCACCGCCCTCTCCGGGTGCAGCTCGCTCGGCTCGGACAGCTCGAACGCCTCGTCGACTGGGGGCGGCGGTCTGGAGAAGACCAAGATCAAGGTCGCGATCTTGCCCACCGTCGACACCGCTCCGCTGTGGCTCGCCCAGGACAACGGCTACTTCAAGGCCGAGGGCCTCGAGGTCGAAGCCGTTGTGGCCGCGAGTGGCCAGGCGGCCATGACGAAGGCGATTTCCGGCGAAACCGACATCGCGATCTCGAGCTACTTCCCGTTCTTCGTCGCGAAGAGCACGGGTGCGGCCGACCTGCAGTTCGTCTCGGACGCGACGTCGATCAGCCCGAAGTCCGTCTCGATCGTCACGGTCCCGAACTCGCCGGTGAAGTCGATCAACGACCTCGAGGGCAAGAAGATCGCGATGACCGCCAAGAACACGGCGAGCGACCTGCTGGCCAAGTCCCAGATGAAGGACCACGGCGTCGACATCACCAAGGTGAACTGGGTCCAGATGCCGTTCCCGAACGTCGCGGCGGCCCTGCAGCAGGGTCAGGTCGACGCGGCCTTGCTGCCCGAGCCGTTCCTCTCGCAGGCCGCCAAGTCCGCGGGCGCGATCCCGGTGGTCGACGTCAACACCGGCGCCACCCAGGACTTCCCGCTTTCGGGATACGCCTCGACCCGGAAGTGGGTGCAGGCGAACCCGAAGACCCTGGCCGCCTTCCAGCGCGCGATGGCGAAGGCCACCAGTGACACGACCAACGACCGGTCCAAGGTCGAGCCGATCCTGGTCAAGTACGCCAAGATCGACGAAGGCACGGCGAAGCTGCTCAACCTGCCCGCCTTCGTCGCCAAGCTGGACGCCCGGCGCCTCCAGCGCGTGCCCGACCTGATGCTCCAGATGGGCGCGATCACGACCGCCGTGGACGCCGCCTCGATGATCGCCCCGCAGGTGACCAGCTGAGGTAGCAACCGCTTCCGCGGACTCACCGGCCTGGCCGGCTTCCCCTGCTCTGGGAGGAAGCCGGCCAGGCCGCTTTGCGTAGCAGGAGCCACGCTCCACACAGGAACGCCCGCCTTCCGCAGCCGGTATGTGCTGCGGAAGACGGGCGTTCTGGCGGAACCGAGGGACTCAGCGGCGACGCCGGTGCGTCAGTACGGCGACTTCTCCGCCGAGGTGACGCGGATGTGCACCAGCGTCGGGCGCGAGTCGGCGAACGCCGCCGTCAGGCCGGGAACCAGGCCGGACGGCTCCGAGATCGTCACACCCTGGCAGCCCATGCTCGACGCCAGTGCGGCGAAGTCGATGCCGCCCAGCACGGTGCCCGGCAGCTTCCCGCCACCGATCGAGTCGCCGAAGATGCGGACCGCCGCGTACTCGGTGTTGTCCAGGATCAGGATCGTCACCGGCAGCTCCTGACGCGCGGCCGTCCAGAGCGCCTGGATGCCGTACATGCTCGAGCCGTCACCGACCACACCGATCACCTTTCGGTCCGGCCGGGCGAGCGCCGCGCCGACCACACCCGGGACGCCGTAGCCGAGCGTGCCGCTGGCGACCGTCAGGAAGCCCGTGTCGGTCGCGGTGATCGGCAGGTGGTCGTGCATCACCCCGCGGTGGCTGGGGGCCTCCTCGACGACGATCGCGTTGTCCGGCAACAGGTCCGTGAGCGTCGAGTAGACGAACTCGCCGGTCAGCTTCTCGCTGCTCGGCTTCGCGGGCCGCTCCAACGGCGCGGGCGCGGGCCGGCTCGTCTCGCCGACGGCGTCGACGAGCGCGCGGATGCCGAGCTTCGGCGTGGCGCGGATGCCGGTGCCTTCGAAGGCCCGCGCCAGGATCTGCTCGTCGTCGCTGACGATGAACAGCGACGGCAGCGGAGCCTCCCCGCGACCGCGGTCGACGTGGTAGGTGAAAGCGGGTGCGCCGAGCACGACGACGAGGTCGTGCGCGGCCAGCTTGTCCGAGATCGCGCCGCGCTCGGGGTCCAGGAACCCTTGGAACAGCGGGTGGTTCTCGGGGAACGAGCACCGGGACGACATCGGCGCGACCCACACGCCGGCCCGGACGCGCTCGGCGAGGGCGACGGTCTCCTCGACGGCACCGTCCTGGTCGACGGCCCCGCCGACGACGATGGCGGGCCGTTCGGCGGCCTCCAGCGCGGCGGCGAGTTCGGCGACGGCTTCGGGATCCGGTGCGAAGCCACGGATCCGCGACCGGCTGATCATCGGGCGTTCGGTGGTGGCGGTCCAGTCGTCGGCCGGGACGGACACGAAGACCGGACCGGACGGCGCCTGCGTCGCGACGTGGTAGGCCCGCGCCAGTGCGGCCGGGACGTCCTCGGCCGTCGCGGGTTCGATCGACCACTTCACGTACGGCTTCGGGAATTCGGGGGCGTCCATCGCGCCGAGGAAGGGATCGTGCGGCAGCAGCGAGCGGCTCTGCTGCCCGGCGACGATGATCAGCGGCGTCCGGTTCTTGTAGGCGGTGTAAAGGCTGCCGAGACCGTGCCCGACGCCGCCGGCGGAGTGCAGGTTGACGAGCACGGCTTTGCGGGCCGCTTGGGAATAGGCCTCGGCCATCGCCACGACGGCGGATTCCTGTAGCCCGAGGATGTAGTCGAAGTCGTCCGGCCAGTCGGTCAGGAACGGGACCTCGGTGGTGCCGGGGTTCCCGAACACCGTGGTGAGGCCGAGTTCGCGGAGGAGTTCACGGGTGGCGTCGAGGACCGTGCGCTTGATCATGCCCACAGACTAACGCTTAGCTTCGCGAAGGAAACCCCCAAAGGGCCGCCCGGTACCGCGCTGGGCCGCGTGTTTGCGTTATCACTGACGGCAATCGGAGACGTGCTCTTCGTGCACGCCGGTCGGGGCGGGGTCGTGGTCGAGACCACTCCCCCGGCCACCGAAGGGATGGGTTCGCTCAGCCCCGGCGGCCGCGCGCGCCGACGGTCATCCAGCTGTAGTCCACAAAGGACGGATCCTCGTACACCGCGTACGCCTCGTCGAGCACCTCCCGGGTGACCAGCCCGGTGGCGAGCGCGTGCTCCTCGACGAGCTTCGTCGTGCCCTTGAGCCAGCCCGCCAGCGGCTGCCCGCCCCGCGCCGGCAGGACCACGCCCTCCGCGGCGCACTCGAGCAGGCCGGCCGCCTCCAGCGCGACCGGCAGGGTGCGGCCCCACTCCGGGGCGGTACCGACCCGGTCCGCCATGACCCGCGCGAGCGCCGCCATGGTCTGGCGGGTCGCCGGGTGCGAGGACAGCTCGGGCAGCGTGACACCGATCTCGATGAGCAGCCACCCACCGGGCTTGAGCCACGACGACAACCGCTTGATCACGGCGTCGCGCGCGGGCAGGTGCTCCAGCACGAACCGGGTGTGGATGACGTCGAACTCCCCGGGCGCGTCGTCCGTGGTGACGTCGTGGTGCAGCACGGTCACCCCGCGGTCGGCGAGCGGGCCGAGGAACGCGAGGCTGAGGTCCGTCGCCACCACGTTCTCCGGGCCGGCCAGGTCGGCCATCCTGTCGGCCACCGAACCCGCTCCGGCGCCGACCTCCAGGCACCGCCACCCCCGCCGCACCCCGAGGCTTTCGAGCTGCCGGAAGCTGAACGGGTCGAAGCTCTTCTCCAGCAGGCCGAGCCGGCGGCGCTCGGCCTCCGCCTGGGTGTCGACGAAGTTGTTCCAGCCGATGGTCTGTGACATCCGGTGTTTCCTCATTCGATCAGATCGGGCGACGCCGCATCGTACGGCTCGCCGCGTCGCGTCCGACAGGCCCGAACTCCCCTTTTTTCGGCGCCCTCGAACAAAGCCGGCCTGCCGAACGCGCCGGCGATCGCAAAAGCCGTCGTCGCGGTCCGCCGTCGACGCTCCGAATTGGACCGACTGGCGTAATCACCGCCGCCGGACGTGACGGGCATCACTGCCCGGCCGGCTACCGCACTATCCACGCCGGACCGGCGACCGGGAAAGCGCCGCGGCGATCCAAGGCGCGGGAGCCGGTTCCGGAACTTGGGACCAGCCGCCGCCGATCACTGTCACAGGCAGTCACAAACTCGCGCGGCGCGCGATGTGGATAGTCACTTTTCGCAATACTGTCAAATCATTGGTGAATCCGACCGCTCCTACGCTAATCGGGTTATCCACCCTGCCACGAACGGTCGCATACCATGGTCGGCGGCGCATTCGGAGCAGTTGCGCTGCGTACAGTCCGACTAGGCGAAGAGGGTCGAACACCTTCGAGTGGTATTGCTTCGGACGCGATCTCACCGTAACTTCTCCAGCGATCAGTCGGCCCTTCCCCGGTCCTGACGATCACCCCCCGTCGACGAACGCGCCGGGTCACCCTTTGTCGGTTTCATTGTCGCGTCCGAAAGAATGGATTCCAGCACGATGACGGATCTCGCGTTGCCGGTGAACGCCGCCCGAAGCAGGAGCATCGGGTTGCTGGAGGCCGCGGTCGAGCGGTGGGCGGCCGAGCGGCCCACCGCCACGGCGTGCTCCGCGCCGGACGGCGTGCTCGACTTCGCCGGCCTGGCCGAGCGGACGACGGCGATCGCCGGGGCGCTGGCGGCCGCCGGTGCGGGACCGGGCACCACCGTCGCGCTGACCACCGGACGGTCCCGGCTGGCCGTGGCGAGCCTGCTCGCCGTGTGGCGCCTCGGCGCGACGGCGGCGCCGCTGGACGAGCGGCACCCGGCCGCCCGGACCGCCGACGTGCTCGCCGACGCCGGCGTGTCGCTGATCCTCGGCCGGCGGCCGCCGGGTGCGCCGGCCGACCTGCTCGTGCTCGACCCGGAGAGCGCCCGGGGCGGCGCGTTCGCCGCGGCCGGGGGCGAGATCGCCTACCTCATCCACACTTCGGGCAGCGCGGGGCAGCCGAAGGGCGTCGAAGTCACCTACGCGGGCCTGGAAACCGCGCTGGGCGCCATGAGCACCCTCCACATCGGACCGGGCGGCCTGGGGATCAACCCGCTTTCGCCCGCGTTCGACGGCTGGCTCTGGTGCGTGCTGCTGCACCTGCTGAACGGGATCGGCACGGCGATCCTCGACCTCGCCGACGACGGCGAGCACGTCGACCTCGCCGGCCGGATCGCCGCGATCGCGCCGCGCACGGCCAGCCTCACCCCGTCGCTGCTGGCCTCCTGCGCCGACGCGCTCGCCGGGGCCGAGGTCGTGGTGGTCGCCGGGGAACGCTGCCCGCGCGGGCTGCTCGAGGTGCTGCTGGCCCGGCACCGGGTGCTGAACGTCTACGGCCCCACCGAGGCCACGATCGCCGCGACCTGCGCCGACAGCGCCCGCGGCGACGACGTCACGACCATCGGGCGCCCGCTGCCCGGCTACCTGGCCCGGGTGCTCGACGACGGCCTGCGACCGGTGCCCGCGGGCACCCGCGGCGAGCTGTGCCTCGGCGGCCCCGCGCTCGCCCGGGGCTACCGTGGCGACCCCGACCTCACCGCGCGCCGGTTCGTCACCGTGGACGGCGAACGGCTGTTCCGCACCGGTGACGAGGTCCTCGCCCGCCCGGACGGGCAGCTCGAGTTCCTCGGCCGGCTCGACACCCAGGTCAAGGTGCGCGGGTTCCGGATCGAGCTCGGCGAGCTCGAGCGGGTCGTCGAGCAGCTGCCGGCCGTGCTCGCGGCCACGGCGTTCGTGCGGACCGCGGGCGGCACCCTCGGTGTCGCCGCCGTGCTCGCCGACGGGCACGACCCGGTCGCCGGCGCCCTGCTCGTGCGCGAGCACTGCCGGACGTTCCTGCCCGAGCACCTGCTGCCGTCCACAGTGGACTTCGTACCCGCGTTGCCCTACACCGACCGCGGCAAGGTCGACCGGGACGCGCTCGCGGTGGCCGCCGACGCGGCGCGCCCCGCGGGCCGGGCGCCGGCCACCGCCCGCGAACACGAGGTCTGCGCCGTCTTCGCCGAGGTGCTCGACCAGCCGGTGGCCGACGTGGCCGCCGACTTCTTCGAGCTCGGCGGCCACTCGCTGCTCGCCGCCCGGATGGTGGCCACGCTGCGCAAGCGGACCGGGCTGCGGGCGTCGATCCCGTTGCTGCTGGGCAACCCCAACCCGGCCGCGCTGGCCCGGGAGCTGGACCTGCTCGCGGCGGTGTCCGCGTGAGCGCCTGGGTGGTGCCGTGGCACCCCTCCCCCGCCGGCCGCCCGACCCTGGTCTGCGCGCCGCCCGGCGGCTCCGGCTGCAACCGCTTCCGCGGCTGGCAGGCCCGGCTCGGGCTGGCCGTCTCGGTGGTCGGCGTGCAGCTTCCCGGGCGGGAGAACCGGTTCGCCGAAGAGCATCCGGCGACCTTCGCCGACGCCGTCGCCGCCGTCGCCGCGGACCTCGCCGAGCTCCGGGCGGGCGCGCCGCTCGTCATCGTCGGCGAGAGCTTCGGCGGCCTGCTCGCCTACGAGCTCGCGCGGGCGGTGGGGCCGGACGCGCTCGTGCTCGCCGCGACCGAGCCGCCGGGCAACCGGTCGGCCGCCGAGCACCTGGTCATCGACGAGCAGATCCTGCGCGACCTGTTCGTCTCCGGCCCGCCCGAGCTCCGCGATCTCGACGAGGACAGCCAGGAGTTCCTGCTCGACGTGCTGCGCCGGGACGACAAGCTCGCCGACACCCACGTGCTCGCCGAGAAGTTCCAGGTGGACTGCCCGATCCACGCCTGGTCCGGCGACCTGGACGAGGTCGTGCCGGGACACCTGCTCGACGGCTGGGCCGGCTACAGCACCGCCGGCACCACCCGGCGCGCCTTCGCCGGGAGCCACACCTTCCTGACCGACCTCGCCGACGAAACCGTGCCCGCGCTGGGGAGCCTGCTGTGCTGATGGACCTGACCGACGACCTGAGCTTCGCCGGCACCGAATTCTGGCCGCACTTCGCGTGGCTGCGCGAACACGACCCGGTGAGCCGGCACCCCGACGCCCACGGCGGATTCTGGGTGGTCAGCCGGTACGCCGACGTGCTGTCGGTCTACCGCGACGCGGCCGGGTTCAGCTCCCGGCACGGGATGCGGCTGGGCACCAACCAGACCGCGGTGGACGCCGTGACCGGGCAGATGCTGATCGTCTCCGACCAGCCGGACCACGCGCAGCTGAAGACCGTGCTGGCCAAGGGTTTCTCGCCCGCCGCGATCCCGCACGCGGAGGACCTGGTGCGCACCGTGGTGCGTGGCCTGCTCGACGACGCCGTCGCCGCGGGCGAGGTGGACGTCGTGGAGACCGCGCGCCGGCTGCCGACCCGCGTGGTGTGCGCGCTGATGGGCGTGCCGCGTGAGGAGTGGGACTGGCTCGGCGGCACGATGAACGACGCCTTCGAGGGCGAGGACGAACAGAGCCGGCTCGCCGCGCACGCCGAGATCTTCCTGTACTTCTCGGAACTGGTGCTCGACCGCCGGGAGCACCCGGGCGACGACTTCGTCAGCCGCATCGCCGCCGACCGGCGGTCCACGGCGGACGGCACGAAGCGGCCGCTGACCGACACCGAGATCGTGGTGAACTGCAACGGTGTCCTCGCGGGCGGCAACGAGACCACGCGCTACTCCGCGGCCGGCGCCGTCCTCGCCCTGATCGAGCACCCGGACCAGTGGGCCGCGCTGCGTGCCGACCCCGGGCTGCTGCCGAGCGCGGTCGAGGAGGTCCTGCGCTGGACCACCCCCGGCGTGCACGTGCTGCGCACCGCGACCGCGCCCACCACGATCGGCGGCGTCGACATCGCCGCGGGCGACCGGGTGACCCTGTGGAACGTCTCCGCCAACCGCGACGACGCCGAGTTCGGCGACGCCGGCCGCTTCCGGGTGGACCGCACGCCCAACCGCCACCTCGCCTTCGGCGGCGGCCGCCACCAGTGCCTGGGGGCGCGCCTGGCCCGCCTGGAACTGACCGTGTTCCTGGAGGAGCTGCTGAACCGGGTGACGGCCGTGGACATCGTGGGCGAGCCCCGCTACACGGCGTCGAACTTCACCTGGGGTGTGCGCGAACTGCCGGTGCGCCTGCACTCGGCCTGACCGCCTGGTGTCGCGTCGCGAGTCCCCCAGCCGGGCCGCGACCTCCGGGAGCGTCCCGGCCCCAAACGCCCCAATGTGGCGTTGGGTGCGTCCAACGCACCCAATGTGGCGTTCGGTGCGTCCAACGCACCCAACGCCACATTGGGGCGCATCGCCCGGACCCCGTCGACGAACCTCAGACGCACGACACTAACCGGCGGCGCGGCCGGCCCGGCGGGACAGCTCCGCGAACGCCGTACGCAGCTGCGACGGGGCGATCACCTCGATCTCGGTGTCGAAGCGGGCCAGCGCCGCGGCGAGGGCGGCCCAGGACCAGGAGCCCGACGTCAGCCTGGTCCGGGCCGCGCCGAACTCCTCGACGACGCCGTCGCCGGCGAACGGAGCCACCTCCGCCACCGGCAGGTCGAGGATCACCTCGCCGCGGCAGGGCCAGGCGTCCGCGCTCCCGGATCCCTTGAACCGGGCCGACAGGAACGCGGCCACGTCGCCGCCCGGCACTTCGCGGGGCGCGAACCGCGGCCCGTTCGGGACCCGCGGTGTCATCCGGTCGGCGCGGTAGGTCCGCCAGTCTTCGCGGTCGGGATCCCAGCCGACGACGTACCAGCGCCCGGCCCGCACCACCAGGTGGTGGGGCTGCACTCGCCGCGGCGGGCCCGGCTCGGCGTCTTCGGGGCGCCCCGGCGAGCGGTAGCCGAACCGCAGCTCCTCCCCCGCGCGGACCGCGGCGCTCAGCGTGAGCAGCACCCCGGTGTCGACCTGGGGTCCGCCGGGGCCGGCCGCGCTGAGCTCGAGGGCGTCGACGCGCTGCCGCAGCCGTGACGGCAGCACCTGCCGCACCGTGGTCAGGGCCCGTGCGGCCGCCTCCTCGATGCCCGCGCCGGTGCCGACGGCGATCCGCAGCGCCACCGTGAGCGCGACCGCTTGCTCCTCGTCGAACAACAGAGGCGGCAGCTGACTGCCAGCTTCGAGCCGGTAGCCGCCGTCGGGGCCCTTGACCGCGTGGACGGGATAGCCCAGCTCGCGCAGCCGGTCGACGTCGCGGCGCACGGTCCGCTCGCTGACGCCCAGCCGCTCGGCGAGCAGGCCGCCCGGCCAGTCACGGCGGGCCTGCAGCATGGACAGCAGCGACAGCAGCCGGCTGGAGGTGGTCGTCGAGGAGGCGATCGGCATGGTTTCACCATGCCACAAGTAGCGGACGTTCCCTGACCGCTACTGCTGACATCGTCGTTCCTGTCGCCGGAAACCTCCGGCGCCGGGAACCACTCGTGAAGGACCGGAACACCATGTCGCTCAACGCTGTCACCCACCTGAACTTCCACGGCCAGGCTCGCGAAGCCCTGGAGTTCTACCAGTCGGTGTTCGGCGGGCAGCTCACCGTCGCCACCTACGCCGACTTCGGGATGCCCGCCGACGTGCCCGGCGCCGACCGCGTCGTGTTCGGCCAGGTCGTCGCCGAAAACGGCTTCCGGGTCATGGCCTACGACGTGCCCGGCGAGCACACGCCGGCCGGCCCGGGCGCGCCCACCACGCGTCGCGAAAACGGCACCACGATCACCACGGAGCCGTTCTTCCTCTCCGTCCGCGGCGGCAGCGTCGACGAGGTCACCCCCGTGTGGGAGGGCCTCGCCAAGGGCGCGACCGTGATCGAGGCGTTCGGCCCGGCCCCGTGGGCGCCCGCCTTCGGGATGCTCGCCGACCGCTTCGGCGTCACCTGGATCGTCGACGTCGCGGCCGAGTACGCCCAGGCCTGACCACCCCGCGGGGAGTGCGGCCGGGTCCCGGCCGCACTCCCCGCACCCCCCACCGGAGAAACCCATGCAGACCCGCCCGCTCGGCCGGACCGGCATCCAGGTCAGCGCCTACGCCCTGGGCACGATGATGTTCGGGCCGTACGGCAATCCCGATCCCGACGACTGCGTGCGCATCGTCCACCGCGCCCTCGACGGCGGCATCACCGTCATCGACACCGCCGACGTCTACGGCGGCGACGGCGAATCCGAGAAGATCGTCGGGAAAGCCTTGCGCGGCCGCCGCAACGACGTCGTCCTGGCCACGAAGTTCAACGGCCCGATGGGTTCCGGCCCCAACGAACGCGGCAGTTCCCGCCGGTGGATCGTGTCCGCCGTCGAAGGATCGCTGCGGCGGCTGGGTGTCGACCACATCGACCTCTACCAGGCCCACCACCCCGAGCCCGGCACCGACGTCGAGGAAACCCTCGGCGCGCTGACCGACCTGCTGCGTGCGGGCAAGGTCCGCGCGATCGGTCACTCCAACCTGCCCGCGTCGGACATCGTCGAGGCCCAGTGGGTGGCGCAGCGCAGCCGGCTGGCCCGCTTCCGGTCCGAACAGCCGCACTACTCGATCCTCAACCGCGGGATCGAACGCGAGATCCTGCCGGTCTGCGAGCGGTACGGGCTGGGTGTCCTGGTGTGGAGCCCGCTGGCGATGGGCCTGCTCGCCGGGCGTCTCCGCAAGGGCAGCGCGGAAACGGCCTCGGCCGGCCGGCTGCACTGGGCGGGGCGGCACCTGACCGACGAACGCAAGCTCGACGCCGTCGAAGCCCTCGCCGGCGTCGCCGACCAGGCCGGGCTGTCGCTGCCCCACCTCGCGCTGGCGTTCGTGGCCGCCCACCCGGCGGTCACGTCGGCGATCATCGGCCCACGCACGCCCGAGCAGCTCGACGACCTGCTCGCGGGCGCCGGCACGCGCCTCGACGACGACCTGCTCGACCGCATCGACGAGATCGTCCCGCCGGGAACGGACGTCGGACCGATCGACGTCGCCTACGTCCCACCGGCACTCGCGCACCCGGAACTCCGCCGGCGCGCGGCGGCGCACCGATCTTGACGCCGGCTCGGCCGGTCAGCGCGCGCTCTGGTGTTCCCCGCCGGTGTCGAAGTGCCGGTCCAGGTACGCCTCCTTCGGCAAGGAGCTGTTCCGCAGCAGCGAGAACACCTCGCTGCCCTCCGTGAGGTCGTTCCCCTTCTCGCCAAGGGAAACACCCTAGCGCCGCGCGGCCCGCTGCCGCCACGACGACCCGCCCAGGGCCGCCGCCGACCCGTCCGGCGGCGATCCTGGGCGTGTTCCGCTCCTTCGGTTTTCCTTACGGTGTCAGGGCTTCTCGAAATGCTGGTAGTCGATCGGGGTGTCCCAGGAGCCGCCCCAGGTCCAGCCGCGGGTGCTGAACGCGCGCTCGGTGGTGTCGCCCGCGTGGATCATGCCCGGCACACTCTGCGTGCGGTCGGCGTAGGGCGCGCCGTTGGGCGGGTAGACCGCGCCACTGCCGGAGATGTAGGGGTTCTGCACGGTGTTGACGTCGATGGCGCGCCCGTAGGAGTGGTTGGACCACGCGGTGCCGCCGGTGATCGCCCGGCAGTTGAACGCCGAGGTGTTGTTCGCCGCCATCGACGCGTCGTCGTCGGAGCCGTACTTCTCCACGGTCTCCATCCGCTCGATCGGGAACCGGGCGGCGTACAGGTCGGCGAAGGCGTAGGCGACTTCGACGGCGCGATCGGCGTTGACGACCAGTTCACCCTGGTGCACCGCGCCGTCGAAGCCGAAGAACCGCAAGCTCATCAGCCGCAGCTGGTCGGGACCGACGGGGCAGCCCTCGTGCCAGCTGGAAGCGAGCCGCTGCGCGGTGACCGGTCTGATGAAGGCGACGTAAGGCGGGAGGCCGCCGGCCACCGGCGCGGCGACTTCCACGGTCTGAACCGTGGCGGCCGGCGCCGGCGTGGCACCGGCGAAGACCACGGACAGTAGGAACGTGATGACAGCGAAGACTTTTGTTCTCGGTCTCATGAAGCCACCACGCCTGGCCCCGCGGTTCGGCTTAGCCGGAGTCGGATTCGCCACAGCCGGGCCGGTTCTCCGGCTCTGGCCCGGTTTCCGCCGCGGCCGGGTAGCTCCGGGCATGGCGGATGTCGACGGACTGTCGACGGACTGTCGACGCCGGTTGCCACGATCCCTCTCGACAAGGGCTCCACATTCCGGGGCGCCGAGCAGGAAAGGGGCGGCGGGTGCGCTACGACCTGCACTTCACTCTCGCGGATCCCGATTTCTACGCACCGGTCGCGGCGGCCGACGCCGGGCCGCGCTACTCCCCCGCCGGCCTGCCGGAAGACTGGACGCACTCGGCCCACGACGTGTGGGCGTCGTGGACGCCGCCCGGCACGGAGTTACCCGGCCAGGGCTGGAAGATCCACGTTTCCACGGCCGCCGCGAACGCGTCCGTGGTCGTGGACGTCGTCGCCGCGGCGTGCGTCGAGTTCGGCGTCGCGTTCAAGCACCTCGCCGGGCGGAACTACTTCCTGTGGCTGCACAGCAAGCACTCCAGCCGGGTGCAGAGCGGCAAGTTCTGCACGCTCTACCCACCGGACGAGCGCGTGGCCGGCGAGCTGCTGCGCCGCCTGGAACGCGACCTCGCCGGCGTCGCCGGGCCGTTCGTCCTCACCGATCGGCGGTTCGGCGCTTCGCGGTGCGTCTCCTACCGGTACGGCGCGTTCCGCCGCCAGGAGCGGCTGGAAGCGGACGGCACCAGCACCCTGGTCATGGTCACGCCGGACGGACAGGCGATCCCGGACGAACGCGTCCCCGCGTTCCGGCTGCCCGCCGGCATGACCGATCCGTTCACCGAAGCCGCACCTCAGCCCCACGAAGGCGCGGTCACGCTCAACGGGTTCACGTTCGACGCCGTCGTCCGGCACAGCAACGCCGGTGGGGCGTACCGCGCCCACGGCCCCGACGGCACTCCCGCGTTCCTCAAGGAAGCCCGGGCGTGCAACGGGTACACCAGTGAATCCGTCGACGCACGCGCCGCCCTCGAACGCGAGTACCTCACGCTGCGGGCCCTCCACGCCGTCGCGCCGGGGCTGGGCCCGGAGCCGCTGGACTTGTTCACCCATTGGGAGCACACCTACCTGGCGACCGAGCTCGTCCCGGGAATCGCGCTGAACAACTGGGTCGTCACCCATTCCCCCGCCATCCGGGTCGGGCAGTCACCGCGCGCGTTCGCCGGCTACTACCGGCGTTGCCTCTCCATCGCGAAGCAGATCCGGGCGGCCGTCGACCGGCTGCACGCGCTCGGCTCCGTGTTCGCGGACCTCAGCCCGGGCAACGTCCTGGTCGACGAGGACGATCACGTCCGGTTGATCGACTTCGAGACCGTGCGGCGGATCGGCGAGGAGGTCGGGCTGATCGGCACGCCCGGCTTCACCCCGCCGGAAGCCACCGATCCGCGCAAGCGCGCCTCGCTCGACCCGCGGCACTACGACGAATACGCCGTCGCGGCACTGATCCAGCTGCTGCTCTTCCCGGTGCACTCGATCGCCGAACGCAGCCCGGACGTCCTCGACCACGTGCACGCCGGACTGGCCGAGCTGGGGCCGGTACCGTGTGAGCTGTGGCGCGCGGCGACCAGGTTCCGCCCGCGGCCGGGCCGGCCGGCGTTGCCCAGCCCGGCCGAAGTCGCCGACGCCCCGCTGACGCACCTGCGGTGGCTGCGCGACCGCACCGCCGACGCGCTGACGGCCATGGCGGAGCACGACCACCGCGACCGGATCTATCCGTCCATTCCGGACGGGTACCGGGCCAACCTCCGCTGCGTCGCCTACGGCACCGCCGGGGTGGTGCACGCCCTGCTCGCGGCCGGCCGGCCCGTCGAGCGGTCGATCGTCACGCGGCTGCGTGACGACTCCCTCGCCGCGCGGACGGACACCGCGCCCGGCCTGTTCTTCGGCAACGCCGGCATCGCCTGGGTGCTCGACGACCTCGGTGAGCACGAAGCCGCTTCGACGTTGCTGACCGCGGCGGCGGACCACCCGCTCGCCACGCGATCGGCGACCCTGGCGGGCGGCGCCGCCGGTGTCGCCATGGCCGAGCTTTCGGTCTACTGCCGCACCGGCGACAAGAGCCACCTCGATCGCGCGGAAGAGCTGCTCGGCCGGGTGCCCGACGACGAGTCGCTGGCCGGGCGGCTGGGCGCCCACGAAGCCTCCGGGCTTGCCCAAGGCCGCCCGGGAGTCGCGCTCGCCCTGTACTACCTGGGCCGGTTCACCGGGGACACCGAGCACCTCATCCGGGGGACCAAGCTCCTGCGCGACGAGCTGAAGTACGCCCTGCCCATGGACAACGACGCGACAGGCTTCCGTGGGTCCACAGTGGACAGTCGCAACCTGGACTACCTGCACATCGGCAGCGCGGGCTACGCGCACGTCCTCGCCCGGTACCTCACCTGCGTCGACGAGCCGGACCTCGCCGTCGTGCTCGAGCGCTGCCTGCGGACGCTGACCATCCGGTTCACCGTCGCCGGTGGCCTGTTCCCCGGGCAGGCCGGACTCGCTTTCGTGCAAGGGGAGATCGCCGGCCTGCACGACCGGCCCGAACTGCACGACGCCGAGATCGACGCGGGCCGCGCGCTGTTCAAGTACGCGGTGCCCCATTCCTCGGGGGTGCGCTGGACCGGCGGCTACGGGCACCGGCTGAGCGCGGAACTGTGGAGCGGGTCCGCTGGTGTCCTGCTCGCGCTGGAACGCATGCTCACGCGCCGGCGTGACCTGCTGTTCACCCTCGACCAGGCGGTCGCCGAAACGACCGTGGAAGCACCGCCTGTCAGCCAGTCCTCGATGGTCCACTGAGGACTGTACCGATCACCGACTCATGAGGGGAGGTAACCATGACCGAGGTCCTGAACCTGCAGATTCTGACGGATTCGACCGCCGAGGACGTGCTGGGCTTCGCCAGCAGCTTCAGCATCGTGTGCAGCAACGGCTGATCGAGCACCGCACCGCCGGGTGCGGAGCGACCTGCTCCGCACCCGGCTCTCCTCGGAAAGGGGGCGTCATGACCACGATCTCCAGCACGGCCCAGGACCTTCGCCGGTTGCTGGCCGGACAGGTGACCTCGGTGTTCGGCGGCACCCTGACGGCCACCGCGATGTCGGTCATCGCCGTCGTGGTGCTCCACGCCGGGCCGGTCGGGGTCGCGCTGATCGTCGGGGCCGGCGTGGTGCCGATGCTGCTCTTCGGCCCGGTCATCGGCGTGCTGCTCGACCGGGTGAACCGGCCCCGCCGGACCCTGATCGCGGCCGACCTGATCGCGGCGGGCGCGGTCGGCGCCACCGCGGTCGCCGGCCTCACCGGCGTCATGGGCGTCGCCGTGCTGGCCGCCCTCAACTTCGTCCTCGGCACGGTCGGGATCGTGATGGAGGGCCTGTACTTCCCGCACCTGCACGGCCTGGGGGTGTCGGACATCGGGACGGCACGGGCCCGGCTGCAGGCCGGCGAGCTGTTTTCGAGATCGGCGGCCGGCTCGGTGGCCGGCCCCCTCGCCGCGGCCCTCGCCGTGCCCTTGCTGTTCCTCGTCGACGCGCTGACCTACCTGGTCAGCGCCGGGGCCCTGCTGTCGCTGCGCTCGCCCGACCGGCGCGTCGGGACGGCGGACCGGAAGGCCGGGTTCCGGCGCGAGTTCGCCGACGGACTGCGCGTCCTGCGCGGGCATCCCGTGCTCACGGGCTTCGTGGTCTACCTGCTGATCGGCGGTGTCGCCTCGAGCGGCGTCCTGGCGCAGCGGGCGATCTTCCTTCTCGACGACCTTGACCTGCCGGTCGCCCTGTTCACGGTGCCGACGGTCGCGGCCACGTTGCTGGGGGCCGGCGGCGCGCTGCTGGCCCCGCGGCTGATCTCCCGCGGCGTCGCGCCCCGGCGGCTGGTGCTGGTCGGCCTGCCGGCCGCGGCGGTCACCACCGCGGCCCTGCCCGCGGCCGGCGGTCCGACCGCGTGGGTACTGGTGGCGACCGCGTTCGGGATCGCGGCGCCGGCGTTCTTCGGGGCACTGGCGAACATCGGCCTGATCACGATGCTCGGTGCCGACATCGGCGACGAGTTCTTCGGCCGGGTGGCCACGCTCCTGGCGACGACGAGCACGTTCGCCGGCACACTGGGCGCCGTCGCCGGCGGCGTGCTCGCCGAGTCGTTCGGCACCCGCGACGGCATCTGGATCTGCGTCGCACTCGACGGTTTCGCGGCCTTGGTGCTGCTGTGGGTGTCGCGCCGGAGCCGAGCAGGGACATCGCCGGACGCGGCTTGAGATCCGGCATTCCGGTCGCCGGCGCCGGATCGTGGGCTACCGTGCGGATCATGGGCACCGACGACTGGCTGGGCGACATCCGGACCTCGTACGACACCATCGCCGTCCGCTACGCCGACCAAGTGCGCGATCTCTTGACCGAGCAGCCGTACCTGCGAACGGCTCTCGCGCTGTTCGCCGGCAACGTGCGGGCCGCCGGCGGCGGACCGGTGGCGGACGTCGGCTGCGGACCCGGATACGTCACCGCCCACCTGCACGAACTCGGCGTCGACGCGTTCGGCGTCGACCTCTCCCCCGGGATGATCGACGTGGCCCGGCGCGACCACCCCGGCCTGCGGTTCGAAGTGGGCTCGATGACGGACCTGGCCCTGCCCGACGCCTCGGTGGCCGGCCTGATCGCCTGGTGGTCGTTGATCCACATCCCCGACGACGAGGTGCCGGCCGTGTTCGGGCACTTCCACCGAGCACTGCGGCCGGGCGGGCCACTGCAACTGGGATTCCACGTCGGCGACGGATCACCGTCGGAAACCGAGCACCTCCGCCGGCCGGAGCAGGTGGCCACCTGGCTGCGCGAAGCCGGTTTCGCGATCGAGGCCCAGTTTCTGCTGCACCCGGACGAGAAACCGGGAGCGGTTCTCTTCGCACGCCGCGAGTCTTAGCGTCCCGGGCGAAGCGAGACTCACAGGCCCAGGTCGCGGCCGACGATCTCCTTCATGATCTCCGTGGTGCCGCCGTAGATGGTGGAGACGCGTGAGTCGAGGTAGTCGTGCGCGATGCGGTATTCGAGCATGTAGCCGTAACCGCCGTGCAGCTGCAGGCACCGCCCGACGATGTCGACGTACTGTTCCGTGGTCCAGAACTTCGCCGCCGCGGCGTCCACTGCGGACAGTTCGCCGCGGGAATGCCTGGCGAGCAGGTCGTCGATGTAGCTGCGGCTCACCCGCACGGCGGTGACCATTTCCGCCAGCTCGAAGCGCGTGTTCTGGAACGATCCGATCGGCTTGCCGAACGCCTCGCGCTGCTTGACGTAGTCCAGGGTGCGCTCCAGCACGCCCTCGGACGAAGCGACGGCGTTGGCGGCGATCGAGATCCGCTCCTGCGGCAGGTTGCGCATCAGGCCGGCGAAGCCCGCCCCCTCCGCGCCGAGCCGGTTGGCGGCGGGCACCCGGACGCCCTGGAAGAAGATCTCGCTGGTGTCCTGGGCGTGCAGGCCGATCTTCTCCAGGTTGCGGCCGCGGGAGAAGCCGGCCCGATCGGCCTCGACGACCAGCAGGCTGAGCCCGCCGTGACGGTCCGGGCCGGTCCGGACCGCGGTGACGACGAGGTCGGCGTTCTGGCCGTTGGAGATGAAGACCTTGCTGCCGTCGACCACGTAGCCGTCGCCGTCGCGGACGGCGGTGGTGCTGATCCCCGCCAGGTCGCTGCCGGTGCCGGGCTCGGTCATCGCGACCGCGACGACCAGCTCGCCGGCGGCGATACCGGGCAGCCAGCGGGCTTTCTGCTCGTCGTCGGTCAGGTCGGTGAAGTAGGGCACGACGATGTCGTTGGACAGCGCCACGCAGGCGAGCCCGTCCGACACGGGGTAACGCGAGAACTCCTCGCCGATCACGGCGTTGAAGCGGTAGTCGGTGATCCCGCCCCCGCCGTACTCCTCGGGGATGGAAAAGCCGAGGATCCCGGCGCGGGCGGCCTCCCGGAAGAGCTCGCGGTCGACCTTGCCCGCCGCCCGCCACCGTTCGGCGTGGGGCGCGGCGTGCTTGTCGACGAACGCGCGGACCGTGTCCCGCAGGAGCTCGTGGTCCTGGTCGTAGAGCGACCGCTTGGCCGGGCTGACTGTGGTCACACGAACTCCTTCGACGCCTGCGAACCGGTTCCGGCCGGCGCCGGCCTTGCTGACCGGCACCCCGCTTCGATATGTTAACGAGGAATCGCACTTGTAGACAAGCTCGAACACGAAGTCGTGGCACCAAGTCCAGGCCAGACAGCAGAGATGCACGGAGATGCCTCCAAGGAAGCAGGTATGTAAATGAGCAATCTCAGCAGAAGGAGTGTCTTGTCCCTCGGCGCGGCGCTGGGGCTCGCGGGTGTGGCGAGCACGGCCGCCCCCGCGTGGGCCTGGTCGTCGACGGGGTCGGTGGCCGGAACCGGCACGGGAGCCGACCCGTGGCAGGTCTGGGACGACCCGGTCGACGGTCTGGTGGCGGCGCTGCTCGACAACGGCCAGGTCCCGGCGGTCAACACCGCGCTGGCGTCGTGGGCGAACAACGACGACCCGCTGCCCGGCAGCCTGCCGGCCGCCCTCGCCGCCCACCTTCAGCAGGCCGCGACCCTGCCCGCCTGGGCCGACCGCGCCAAGCTCCGGCTCGCCGCCGACTTCAACCGGCGCAAGGACACCTACCTGTTCATGCTGTACGGCCTCGGCAGCGGCATCATGAGCACGGTCATCCCGCGTGAGGCCGAGTCGGTCTACTGGTCCGCGGGCGGTGCCAACATGAAGGACCGCGCGGCCAAGACGTTCACGTTCGGCTACGACCTGAGCGAGCTGACCGCCTACGAACCCACCGGTCAGTTCGTCGTCACCGCCAACAAGACGCGGCTGGTGCACGCCGCGGTGCGTCACCTGCTGCCGCGGTCGGCGCACTGGCGGGCGGCCACCGACACGCCGATCCCGATCAGCAACGGCGACATCCTGGTCACCTTCCACAGCCTGGGCACCTTCGTGCACCGGAAGCTGGTCGAGTGGAGGGTCCCGATGACGGCCGCGGAAGAGGACGCCTTCCTGCACATGTGGCAGGTCGCCATCCACCTGCTCGGCGTGCGAGACGAGTTCATCCCCCAGACGTGGGCCGACGCGAACGCGCAGTCGGCGTACGCGCTCACGCCGATCCTCGCCCCGACGACCGAGGGCAAGGAACTGGCCAAGGACCTGCTCGGCCTGACCGCGCAGGTCGATTTGGGTGTCACACGCGGATTCCTGAACGAGTTCGTGCGCTACGTGCTGAACGACAAGATCGGCGACTGGCTCTCCCTGCCCCGCGACTACGCGGCGGCCACCCTGGTCCGCACCGGGTGGCCGGCCTACATCGCGTTCCGGGAGGGGCTGTTGCCCGTCCTGCCCGTCGGGTTCTACATGTTCGACCAGTTCGTGCGCGCGCTGGCGATGTTGTTCCTCAACAACGGGACGTCACCGACGAGCACCACCATCGTGATCCCCACCGCGAACCGGCCCGGCGCCTGACCGGCGCGCCGGGAGTCCCAGCGCCCCGACGACCAACGCGGTGACGGCGGCGCGGTGGTCCGGGCCGTCCTGCCACCGCAGTCGCCGTCCGGCCTCGACCACCACGCCGAACCCCGCGTGCACCAGGGCCCGGGCCTGGCGCGGATCGAGGTCCGGGCGGGCCAGCCGCAGTTGCTGCTCCCAGACGGCGATGTGCTCGCGCTGCGCGACGGCCAGCGGGCGCTGCAGGGCGGCCGGCAGGCCGGCGACCTCGGCGTCGGCGACGCTGGTGAGCGCGGTGTGCTCGAAGCTGTAGGCCACGTACGTCGCCGCCAGTGCGACGACGGCGTCGTACGGGCCGGCCACCCCGTGCAGGTTCTGTTCCACCGCTTGGGCCAGCAGCCCCGCGGCCTGCAGGCAGGCCGCGGCCAGGATGTCGGCCTTGGCGGGGAAGTGGCGGTAGATCGTCGACGGGACCAGGCCCGCGGCCTCGGCGATCCGGCCGTTCGTGACGGTGGCGAAGCCGTCCCGTTCGAACAGCGGGACGGCGGCGGCGAGGATCTCCGCGCGCCGGGTGCGCGGCACGGGCAGGACGGGCAGCTCGACGGCGCGCGCGCTCCCGACGGCCGCCGCGGGGCTGGTCGCGGCCACGCGCAAGGCGGCCGCCAGCAGCAGGTCCTCGGCCCGGCGCGGGGCGATCGAGGTGCGGTGCATCGTGACCGACGCGATCGCGCCGAGGGCCGCAGCGGCCCGCAGGTGCTCGTCCGGCAGCGGGTGCTCACGCCGCACCACCCCGGTCACCCGCGCGACGACGTGCGCGAACTTCGCCCGGAGGACCCGGCGGTCGCCGCGGTCGAGGTACCGCGCCTCCCACCGGTACAGCCCGCCCGCCGCGCGATGGGCGACGGTGACCCGGGTGACGGCGGCGAGCACGTCCGCCAAGGCCGCTTCGGGCGGCACCTCGTCGACCGCGGCGACGAGCCGGTCCACCATGACGTTCGCGCACTCGGCGAACAACGCGTACTTGTTCGGGAAGTGCCGGTACAGCGCCGCCGCGGTGATGCCCACCGTGGTGGCGATCTCCTCCATGGACGCGGCGTGGTAGCCGCGCTCGCTGAACACCCGGCCCGCCGCTTCGACGATGAGCTGCTTGCGGTTGCGCGGCCGGGTGGCCGCGGGCGACTCGGCGGTCATCGGCGGACCCGGGCGAGCGGACGCGGGTGCAGGGCCATGCGTGCCAGTCAATCACGAGCCGGACCGAGGGCCCGGGATCAGCACGACCCGGACGTCCCCTGGCCGCCTCCCATGCGATTGTCGATTGACTTGCACCGTCCTGGCCAGTGCCTTCGCCGGGCACGGTGAAGCCCGCGGCCGGCCTGGCGGTGCGCGCCACCCGGGCACGTCCCGGCATCGCCGCGGGGCGACCGGCAAGATCATGAAGCGGTGTGACCCGTTCACCCGTTTGCGCCCGCGTTGTACGTTGTCGACAAGCCGTCAGCGTCGATGGGACACCCGCCGGCCACGTGGCCAGGAGGCATTGTGCTGGAAGCACTGGGCATGACCCCCGATGAAGAACGGGTCTACCGCGCGATCGTCGGCGGCTACCGGACCGCGCCCGACGAGATCGCGGACAAGGCCGGCGTGGGCCGCGGCGAGGTGGACCCGATCCTGGAGGTCCTGCTGGCGAAGGGGCTCGTCAACAAGACCGACGAGCACTACGTGTCCGCGCCGCCGGACGTCTCGCTCGGCCCGCTGCTGGTGCACGGCCAGGAGAAGCTGGAGGCCGCCAGGGCCGCGGTGTCCCAGCTCGCCGAGGAGTACCGCGGCAGCGCGCGGCGGCGGGACTCCGCGCAGCTCGTCGAGGTCGTCACCGGGGTGGACGCGATCCGGCGGCAGGCCCTCGCCATCCAGCGCGGGGCCCGCGAGGAGTCGCTGTGGTTCTGCCTGGAGGGCAACGTCGCGATGGCGGCGTCGGAGAACGTCGAGGAGGCGCTGGCGCAGGCCCGCGGCGTGCGCTACCGCGTGATCTACGAGACCGGCCTGCTCGAGGAACCCGGCCGGATCGTCAACGTCCTGGAGGGGATCGAAGGTGGCGAAATCGCCCGCTCGATCTCGAAGCTGCCGGTGCGCCTGGCCATCTCCGACCGCTCGGTGGCGCTGTGCCCGCTGGTCAGCCACGACAGCACGGGCGAGCCGACCGCCGCGCTCGTCCGGGAGAGCAGCCTGCTGTCCGCGCTGGTCGCGTTGTTCGAGGTCTACTGGGAACGCGCGTCGCCGCTGCGGATCGGCGACACCGCGCCCACGAGCCACCTCGACCCCGACGAGCGGCGGCTGCTGTCCCTGCTCATCGGCGGGGTCAGCGACAAGTCGATCGCCACGCAGCTCGACGTCAGCTACCGGACCGTCCAGCGGCGCCTGCGGGACCTGATGCGCCGGGTCAACGCCCACACCCGGATGCAGCTGGCCTGGCAGGCCAGCAAACTCGGCTGGCTGGACGAGCCGAGCCCCGGGCACCTCCTGCCGCGAACCGGCGGAAGGCACCCGGAGCCCTTGAGCGAAACCGGCTAGCGCAGCCCGTACGCCCGGACCACCGTCTGGTCGACGGTGTCGCCCGCGTTGTCGGTGGCTTGCACCCGCAGCGCGACGTACTTGTTCGTGGCCCCGAGCGACGGGTGGTCGATCGTGGCCTCGTAGGACTTCCCGGTGCGCTTGACGTCGACGGCGCGCCAGGTCCTGCCGTCGTCGTAGGACGCCCAGGCCTTCACCGCCCGCACGTCCGGCGCGGCCATCCCATCCTGGAACCGCGCGCTCAGGCCGATCCTGGCCTTGCGACCGGCCGGGAGCCGGTTGCCGGAGTCGGCGTCCACCGCGTAGTCCAGCTGCAGCAACGGTAGCAGCGCCGGTGCCGCCGACCGGGCCGAGCGGAACGTCCACGACGTCTGCGTGCTGGTGCCGAACAGCCACTCCGGCGAATCGCGCCGCACCGACAGGTCGAGCCGGTAGGTCGCCGGGTCCGCGCCGGCGGGGAAGGTGCCGAACGCGTAGGGCTGTTCCGACACGAGCTTGCCGTCACGGAACAGTTTCGCCGACGTGGTGGCCGGGGCGGCCTGGTCGTCACCTTCGTTGAAACCGTAGTGACCGGCCTGGCTGTCGACGAACTCCGGGATCCGGATGTGCAGGTTGTCGCCCTCGCGGGTCGAATCCATGCCGGGCACGCCCCGCGGGATGGCGGGCCGCACGACCGGTGCGAACCAGTCCTCGGTCAGGTTTTCCTTGCCCGTGTAGGTGCGCGGCGCCGCGGTCATGCCGCCGTCGAGCGGCGAGTCGTTGTCCCAGACCAGGCCGTGCTTGACCCGGTGCTGCCACTGGATGTCCCCGGAGCTGACGTACTCCTCCCGGGTCGACGGCGTCGCCACGTACCGCTGGTACTCGTTGACGGCGAAGTCCTGCCACGGCTTCCACGCGAACCGCTGTTCCTTGGCCTCCCCGCCGCTGCCGGTCTGGCGGTAGTGGGTGGTGACGGTCGCGGTGTTCGCCGCGGTGACCCGGTGGACGAGCTTCTCCGGGATCCGGTCGCGCTCGGTCTGCACCACGTCGTAGAGGTACGGGCTGACCGCGATCCCCTGCAGGCTCAGGAAAGCCGGGAAACGCTTGATCTTGGCGAGCAGGGCCACGCCTTCGTCCCGGTCGAGCTGGACGGTCGGGATCCTCAGGAAAGGCGCCGCGCTGATCGACGGCACCGCGGCGGTCCCCCAGCCGTCCGGCACGACGATGAAGACGATCGCCGCCCCGGCGTCCGCGGCGGCGCGGGAGACCTCGTCGCGGTTGTAGTCCGCCGGGTCCGGGTCGACGATCGCGGCCTTCCCGCGCACGTTCGCCTTCGTGAAGTCCGCCGGTTTCCCCGCCCCCGCGGAGACGGCCTGCAGCAGCCGCCAGCCGTCCAGCTTGGGCGATCCGGCGAGGTAGCGGGTCGTGAGCGGAGCACGGCCGCCCAGGACGTTCGCCGTCAACGGCGGCGCGATCCGCGACCAGCGGGAGCCGAACTCGAAGGCCCCGGTCGTCACCTTCGGCGTCGGCGTGACCCAGAGTTCGCGCGTGTAGTCGAACTGCATGGCGTAGTTCGCGATCTTGCGCGAGCCGAGTTCGCGGTAGGTGTAGTAGCTCCAGATCCCGGCCTGTTCCGACGGTTTCGGGGTCTCGATCTGCACCTTCACCGCCTTGCGGGCGTCCAGCACGATCGTCGTGTCGCCGGTGATCCGGATCTCCGGCTGGACGACCTGGTAGACGTAGTCACTGCTCGGGACGCCGTTGACCTGCGCGGTCAGGTAGTACACGCCGTCGCCGAGCTCGACCGTCAGGCCGTCGCCGGCCAGCCAGGTGTTCACGTCGAAGCGGTAGTCCTCGCCGTACATCAGCAGCCACGGCGCGACCGTCGGCTTGCCCTGCAGGTCGAGGGCGGTGAGCGTGACCTTGTGCTTCGGCGCGGTCTTGTCCGCGCCGAGCGAGGTGTGCACGACCACGCCGGACGCGGTCGCCGTGAGCCGCCCGCTGTAGGTGCCCGCCGCCAGTTTCGCCGGGTCGCCGGTGATCGTGACGCTCGCCTGGCCACCGGCCGGAACGTCCACAGTGGAGTTGCCGAGCCGGATCCCGTCGGCGGCGGGGACGCCGGCGAGGGACTTGGCGTCGAGGGCGAGCTTCAGGGAGACCGGCGTGGTGCCGACGTTGGTGTAGGTGACCTGCTTGGCCACCGGCGCCTTGCCGTCCTCGACGGCGCCGAGGTCGAGCGTGCCGGTGGCGAAGACCTTCTGCTTCACCGCGCGGGCGACGTCGACCCGGCCACCGCCCTGCTCGAACACCGAGAGTTGAGACGCGCTAGCCAGGGAGGTGCTGGCCAGCGCGTCCTTGAGCCGGCTGCCCGGCCAGTCGGGGTGTTGCTGGGCGAGGATCGCCACCGCGCCCGCGACGTGCGGCGTGGCCATCGACGTGCCGGACGCGGCGGTGTAGTGGTCGTCGACGACGTCGCCCATGGCGGTCCCCGCGGCGCGCGCGGCGACGATGCCGACGCCGGGCGCGGTGATGTCGGGCTTGACGGCGTTGTCGCCCAGGCGCGGGCCGCGGCTGGAGAACGGCGCCAGGCTCTCGTCACGGCCGACGGCGCCGACGGTCAGCGCGGCCGCGGCGGTGCCCGGCGAGCCGATCGTGTACGCGCCCAGTTCGCCGTCGTTGCCGCCGGCCACCACGAAGAGCGTGCCGGTCTGCGCGCTGAGCGCCTCAAGGCCGAGGCTGAGCTCGTCGGTGCCGTCGGTCGGGCCGCCGCCGAGGCTCATGTTGACCGCCTTGGCGCCGGAGTGCGCCGCCCACTCCATCCCGGCGAGGACCCAGGACTCGTAGCCGAAGCCGTCGTCGTCGAGGACCTTGCCGACGAGCAGTTTCGCGCCCGGCGCGGCGCCCTTGAGCCGCCCGCCCGAAGCGGCGCCGGAGCCCGCGATCGTCGAGGCGACGTGCGTGCCGTGGCCGAAGTGGTCGGTGGTGTCGGGGCTGGTCGTGAAGTTGACCGCCTCCTTCACGCGCCCGGCCAGGTCGGGGTGCGTGGGGTCGTAGCCGGTGTCGAGCACCGCGACCGTGGTGCCGGTGCCGTCGTAGCCCGCGGCCCACGCCTCGGGGGCGCCGATCTGCGGGACGCTCCGGTCGAGGGAGGCACGGACCTTGCGGTCCAGGGAGATCCGCTCGATCGCGTTGCCCGCCGACGAGGTCCAGAACGCGGTGGCGTTGGCCTTGCTGGCTCGCGCGGAACGGCCGTTGACGCTGGTCAGCGTCACGCCCAGCTCGGCGGCCTTCGGGGCCGCCTCGGCGGTGCGCAGGTCCGCGCCCTTGCGGTAGGTGAGGATCAGCGGGAGCGTCTTCGACTGCTCGTCGGCGTAGCCCTCGGCGATCAGCTCGGTGACGTCGAACAGGCTCCGGTCGACCTGCTTCGAGCCGAGCCGGGGGGCGACGTCCTCGGGGAAGACGCTGAGGTGGCCGTCGATCTCCTGCTGGTGGAACCGGATCTTCTCCCGGCCCGGCGCGGGCTGGACGGTGACGGCCTGCTTGCCGCCGGGCTGCCGTTCGACCTGGACGACGTCCCCGGTGAGCAGGGTGACCGAATGCCGTTCGGTGGCCGACGGTGCCGGCGCCGCTGTCGGGCCGGGGGCCGCGTCCGCGGCTCCGGCGGTGCCCGCGACCAGGGTGGCGACGCAGGTCAGGACCAGAACACGTGATCTCCAGTGCATCGCACCAGGCTCGCGCCGTGATCGTCATCCGTCACTAGGGCGGCCGCGTCCAAAACACGACACGTCGCATCTTCGTCAGCCGCTCACCGGTCGCCGTTGTCGGCGGATTGTCGCCGACGGAGGAAGCATGTGCACCCTGTACGACGCCGTGACGGCGGCGCACATCCCCAGCACGGCGGCCATGGTCGCCGGCTAACGCCGGGCACGTGCTCGACGTCGAACCCGGTGACGCCACGCCCGCGGAAGCCCCCGCCTGGGTCCGGCTGCGCCGCGCCGCCGGAACCGATCCGACGATCTACTGCAACGCGTCCACCTGGCCGGCCGTCCGCGCCGCCTTCGGCTCGGCGGGGGTGGCCGAGCCCCACTACTGGATCGCCCGGTTCGACGGCGATCCCACGATCCCCGCCGGCGCGGTCGCCAAGCAGTACCGCGGCGACGTCGCCCCGGCTACGACGTCTCGTCGGTCGCCGGCCACTGGCCCGGCGTCGACCCCGACCCCCGGCCCCCTACATCGGAAGAAGTTCTTGCCATGCTGGCTCCCGCCGCTGCCGACGATTACGTCTCGATCCCGTGCGACGGCAGGAGCAGCCTGTTCGTCGCCGCCCACTTCGGCCGCAAGGTCACCGCGATCGAGATCTGGGCCGTCGGCGACAGCCCCGCCGACCCGGCCCGCTCACGCGCGACCTTCGTCGGCGGCTTCGCGTTCGACCCGGACCGCCCGGGCCCGATCAGGCTCCCGCCCAACACCCGGACGGTGAACCTCCGCTACCAGGCGGACCACGCGTTCACCGGATGGTGCAGCTGAAGAAACCGAGATCGCCTGGGTGATCGATCGGTCCTCGCCGAGCCGATCGGGCCGGCAGCCGGAAGAATTCACGAACGCCCGATCCGCCTCGAACACCGACCGATGAACGGACTCCGCATGAGGCTTCGCCGTCTGCTCGTCCTGCTGGCGCTGGTCGCGCCGGCCACGCTGGCCACGGCCCCCGCGGCGTCGGCGGTGATCGGCGGCTCGGTCAGCACCAGCGGGCCGTGGGCCGTGCGGATGCTCGTCGACGGCAAGGGCGAGTGCACCGGAACCGCGATCACGCGCGACTGGATCATCAGCGCGTCGCACTGCTTCTTCGAGCAGGCCGAGGCCATCGCGGACACCCGCATCGAGTTCCACGTCGGCCGCCTCGACCAGCGGAAGGGCACCGTGGTCCGGCCGGTGCCCGGCAGCAGGCAGGGCAGCGCGGACGCCGACATGATGCTGATCAAGGTGCCGCCGATGACCGTCACCCCGGCGAAGCTCCCCACCACGGGCCCGGTCCGGCCGGGGCGGCACGTGCGGCAGTACGGCTGGGGCGCCACCTGCCAGGGCGACGAGAACAGCTGCCAGTCGGACGTGCTCAAGCAGTCGCTCCTGCGGGTCCTGTCCGCCGACGACCCGCGCTGCGACGGCTTCGCCGTCCCGGGCGGAACCGACTTCTGCACCACGGGCGTCACCGGCATCCCGGCGGGCGGCGACTCCGGCGGCCCGGTCATGGGCACCGGCGCCGCGGCGGGCACGCTCGTCGGGGTCTTCGACACCTCCGACCGTGACACCATCGCCGGGGCCGGCGACGTCTTCCGGCAGCTGAGCTGGATCCGCCGGGTCGTCGGCGGCTGACCGGCCGGTAGCGGTAGGTGCGCCGCCCGACCCCGGCGACGTCTTCCTCTGCGAACCGGTCCTGTTCGTCGAACCGCCGCCGGAGCACCACCGCGCCGTCGATGCTGCGGACGGCTTCCCGCCCGGCGTCGTCGTAGGCGAATTCGACGTCGTGACTGGCGATCGCCGGTCGAGCCCGTTCGCACCAGCACCTTCCGCAGGCTCTCACCCGAACCTCGCCGACACCCGCTGAGGCCGACCGAAGACGCTTCGTTTCGGGGAAATCATGCGCTCGTTGTCGCGCAGGGTCACCATCCTCGCCCGCGAACCTGCCCACATCGGGCAGCGCCGGGTATCGGCGCCGCTCGACGACCCCGAAACCCAGCGGAATTGATCGTGACACCATTGATCAACCGCTTTCGCGCCGAAGTCCCGGAACGGGCACCCTGCGGATCCCGCCGACGTTTCGGTCACGGTGTGTCGAGTCGGACTACTACCCGCGGCCCCTCTGAAGCGTAACCGTGAGTGATCGAGAGGGCACGGGCGAGGTAGCGGCCCGTAGCCGCAATGTGACACTTACCCTTTTCAGTGCACAGTCTGCGATGTACCATCGGAGTTGATCAAGCCGACGGAATCGGGGCCCGGACGGCACAATCTCCTGGACGGTTCGCCCGTCCACTCCCATGCCGAGGTGTCGGACCCATGAGGTCGGTAGGAGTCGGCCGCGCGCTGCGCGGATTCTTCGTCGCCGTTGTGCTGGTCGCCGGCAGTGTGAGCACGGCAGGGGCGGTGACCGCGCCCGCCGACAGCCAGAAAGAAGCGGCGCGCACTCCGCTCGCCGACGTCGCCAAGACGCCGGAACCGCAGGTCCCGGACAAATCCTGGCAGGTCGACGGCAACGGCACGTTCACCGACGACATCGCGATCCGCGTCCCGGCCTTCCACAACATCACCCCGGAACTTTCGCTGGCCTACGATTCCTCGGCCCGCAACGGGCTGGCCGGGGTCGGCTGGACGCTCAACGGCCTGAGCGAGATCGAGCGGGCCGGCACCGGCAAGGGCGCGCCCCGGTACGACGGCTCGGACGGCTACCTCCTGGACGGCGAGGAGCTCGTGCCCTGCGCCGCCGGCAGTGTGAGCCCGAGCTGTACCTCGGGTGGCACGCACTCGACCAAGAACGAGTCCTTCGGGAGGGTCGCGCTGACCGGCACCGGCGCCGCCAGCCGGTGGACCTTGACCGCGAAGGACGGCGTCAAGCGCGTCTACGCGCCGGTGCTGTCCGCCGCGACCGATCTCGTCTACCGGTGGGGCCTCAGCCAGGTCGTCGACGCGTTGGGCAACACGGTCTCCTACAACTGGGCGGTCAACCAGTTCGCGTGCTGCTGGGAGTACCTGGATTCGGTCACCTACAACGGGACGACGGTCAAGTTCACCTACGAGCAGCGCACCGACACCGACCTCGAGGCGATGGGCAACGGCGGCCTCCGGACCGTCCAAGGGCGCATCAAGACCGTCGACGTGAGCGTGAGCGGCAGCCGGGTCCGCGCGTACAAGCTGACCTACGCCACCAGTGACGCGACGGGACGGTCGCTCCTGTCGGCCGTGCAGCAGTTCGGCACCGACGCCGTGCTGGACGCCACCGGCACCGTCACCGGTGGCACGGCGATGCCGGCCGTCTCGGCGACCTACCAGGCCGGCGCGCCCGCGTTCGTCTCCGGCAACAACAACCAGGCGTACACCGGCAACAACAACACCGCCAAGAACTTCCCGATGGACATCAACGGCGACGGCAAGACCGACATGCTCGAGCTGTGGCCGAACTTCGGTTCCTACCAACGCAAGACGTGGCTCTCCAACGGTACCGACTTCACGCTCGCGTCGACGGAGGGCGCGACGTCGCTCAACCAGAACGCGCGCTACCTGCCCGGTGACTTCACCGGTGACGGGAAGTCCGATCTGCTGGAGTTCTCCCCCTCGGGCCTGGGCATGGCGCGGCAGCTGTGGGTGTCCACCGGCACCGGCTTCACGGCGGGTTCGACCGGCGCGGCCCAGGGCCGCAACGACGCGAACTCGCGCTTCATCCCGATGGACGTCAACGGCGACGGCAAGACCGACGTACTGGAACTGTATTCCTGCGGCATCTTCCCGGTGAACTTCTGCCGCGCGACGTGGCTTTCGGACGGCACCACCTTCACCCTCGCCTCCAACGACGCCGGCATCGGGATGAGCGCGGATCGGCAGTTCGAGGCCGCCGATGTGAACGGCGACGGCAAGTCCGACTTCATCGAGTTGCTGCCCGCGCTGTTCGGCGCCGGTACCCGGCACATCTGGCTGTCCACCGGCACCGGCTTCGTCTCCGGGGCGACCGACGGCGGCATCTCCTGGAGCGCGCCGGACGCGGAGGGCGCCGGCAGCCGGTTCCTGATCATGGACGTCAACGACGACGACAAAGCCGACATGGTCGAGCTCTACCCGGCGTTCGGCACGTACACCCGCCGGACCTGGCTCTCCACCGGCTACGGCTACAAGCTGGGGGCCACCGACACGAGCATGGGCTACAGCCCGGCGTCCAAACAGCTCGTGATGGACGTCAACGGCGACCACCGGATGGACATGGTCACCCTCTCCCCGGGATTCCTGGGGGCCTCGACGAAGCGCGACATCTGGCTGTCCACCGGAACCGGCTTCACGCCCGGCGCGAGCGACCCGACGATGGGGACCTACTCCTGCAGCAAGGGCAACTGCACCGCCGACTTCCTCGAGATGGACGTCAACGGCGACATGCGCACGGAGATGGTGGAGCTCTACAACACCAACTTCGGCCTCAACAAGGGGCGCCACATCTGGAACATGGGTGGCGCGGCGACCGACGTGCTGACGTCCCGCACCAACGAGTGGGGCGCCAAGACGACGGTGAGCTACCAGCCGTCGTCGGCGTGGGCGAACACGAACAACCCGCCGCTGACCCAGACGGTGTCCGCGGTGACCGACGACGCCGGCCCGGGCGGCGCCGCGACCACGAACTACAGCTACGCCGGCGGAACGTACTACCACCCGGAGCGCACGTTCCTCGGGTTCCGCACGCAGCGGGAAACCAAGCCCTGCAACGCGGGCGAGACGGCGTGCCCGTACACCGACACGACCTTCCGCCAGGACCTCGCCGCGATCGGCCGGCCGGAGCGCGTCGAGAACCACGAGGGTGACGGCGCGCTGCTGAGCGCGACGGTCACCGAATACGCCACCAACGGTACGACCGTGCCGAGGACGGTGCTGCCGACCGGCACCTGGGAGTACGCGTACACCGGCCGGAGCGCGGTCTGCCCCGGAGCGGACTGCAAGCGCACCCACACGAGCCTGGCGTACAACGCCTACGGCGAGGTGGTGACCCGGATCGAGCACGGCGACGAAGAGCAGACGGGCGACGAGCGCACGACGGTGACCACGTTCGTGCCCAACACGGCCGCCTACATCGTGAACAAACCCGCCGCGGTGAAGGTCGTCGCCGGCGTCGGCGCCGGTGGGACCAGGCTCAGCGAGACCCGCACCGGTTATGACGGCGTGAAAGCGTGGGACCAGGCGCCGACGGCCGGCTTCGAGACGACGTCCGCGCGGTGGCTCTCGACCAGGGACGCGTTCGTCGAGACCGGCAAGGAGTACGACGCCTGGGGCAACCTCACCGCGGAGATCGACCCGGTCGGCGCGCGCACGACGCTCGGCTACGACCCGGCCTACCACGTGTTCCAGACCTCGGAGACCAACGCGCTGTCCCAGGCGGTCGACGCGACGTGGGACGCCGGCTGCGGCACGCCGACCCGGGTGAACGACCTCAACAAGCAGCCGACCACGCTCACCTACGACCCGCTGTGCCGGGTGGTCGAGACCACTCAGCCCGGCGGCAAGTTCGAACGCCACAAGTGGGTGAACGTCGGCGATCCGGCCGGGCAGTACGAGCAGATCGAGAAGCCGGCCGCGGACGGCACGAGCGCTCCGCAGTGGAGCCGCCGCTACGTCGACGGTCTGCAGCGCCCGTACCGCACCGCGGCGAAGGGCCCGGACGCCGCGACCGGCGACATCTACGTCGACACGGCGTACAACGCCCGCGGCCAGGTCGCGTCGAAGACCGCGCCCTACTACCGCGTGGCGGGCCAGGCGCAGCCGGCGACCTACCCGACGACCACCGCCTACGACGGACTCGACCGGTCGACCAGGACCACGCTGCCGGACGGCGCGACCCAGACCAAGAGCTACGGCCCGTGGTCGACCACCACCACCGACGAGAGCGGCCACACCACGACCGACCGCACGGACGCGTACGGCAAGCGCATCGAGCGTCAGCAGGTCGTCGGCGGCAAGCCCAGTACCGCGCGGTACGGCTACGACCTGCGCGGCAACCTCGCGCAGTCGACCGACCCGTCCGGGTACGTCATCGCCTACACCACCGACTCGTTCGGCCGGCAGACGAAGGTGGCGGATCCGGACAAGGGCACCACCACCTACGAGTGGGACGACGCCGGCCGGGCGACCGCGCAGACCGACGCGAACAACCACCGCACGACCTTCACCAACGACCTGCTGGGGCGCGAGACCGGCAAGACGTCCAACGCGGGCACCGCTTCCGCCGCAACGGTGTCCTGGACCTACGACCAGGTCCAGGACGGCTTCTACAACGTCGGCAAGGTCACCTCGAACGCCGACGCGGCCGGCACCAGGACGTTCGGCTACGACGCCCTCGGCCACGTCGTCAAGACGGTGCGCACCGTGGGCGGCACGGCCTACGAGTTCCGGTACGGCTTCGACACGGGCGACCGGAAGCTGTGGACCACCTACCCCGACGGTGACACGCAGGGCACCGCGGCGGCGCCGCTGCGCTACGACGGCGCGGGCCGGCTCGCGGCGATTCCCGGCTACGTCACCTCGGCGACCTACAACGCCGACGGCAAGGTGACCACGATCGCCAACGCCAACGGCACCGTGACCACCCGCCCGCACGACGGGGCCCGCGGCTGGCTCACCGGCATCGAGACGAAGTCGGGCGCGAACGTCGTGCAGGACAACGCGTTCACCCGCGACGCGAGCGGCAAGATCACGAAGGTCACCAGCCCGTTCCCCGACGAGAGCTGGACGTACGCCTACGACGAGGCCGACCAGCTCACCAGCGCGACCGCGGACACCGGCACGGCGAACAACCAGTCCGTGTCCTACGACGCGGCCGGCAACATCGCCGCGAACTCCCGGACCGGTGACTACACCTACGACGCGGCGCACCCGCACGCGGTGACCACCGCCGGTGCGAACGCCTACACCTACGACGCGGCGGGCAACATGACCTCCGGGGCCGGCCGCACCCTGACCTGGAACGGCGACGGGCTGCTGGCCTCGGTCGTCAAGAACGGCGTCACCGCCACCTTCACCTACGACGCCGACGGCGCCCGCCTCCAGCAGGTCGAGGGCAGTTCCACGCGCCGCTACCTCGGTGCCGACTACGAGGTCGACGTCTCCGCCGGCACCACCACCAAGTACATCTCGATCGACGGAACCCCGGTGGCCCGGGTCGACGGCGGGACGAAGTACTGGGTGCACACCGACATCCAGGGCTCGATCCAGGCCGAGACCAACGCCGCCGGCGTGGAGGTCCACCGCAAGAAGTACCGGCCCTTCGGCGAGGTCCTGTCGGCCGGCGGGTCGCTGCCCTTCGAGTCGCGCGGCTTCACCGCCGAACGCCAGGACTCGACCGGGCTGGTGTACCTCAACGCCCGCTACTACGACCCGCAGCTCGGCCGGTTCATCTCGCCCGACCCCACCATCGACGGCGAGGACACCGTCGGCCTCAACCGGTACGCCTACGCCGCGAACGACCCGGTGAACCAGACCGACCACACCGGCCTCTCCTGCCAGACGTCCGCCGGCAAGAAGTGCGACGCCAAGGACGAGGTCAAGATCAGCAGGTCGGAAATCATCGACCGCGCGCAGAACTGGGTCGATCACCAGCCCGGTCCGTACTACGACCCGGAGAACCTCGCACCCGGTGACACCGGTTTCTCACCCGGACCGGGCGACGGGCGCTCGTACCGCCGCGACTGCTCCGGTTACGTTTCGATGGCCTGGCACCTCAGCTGGAGCGCGAGCACGTGGACCCTGCCCGACTACTCGCACGAGATCAGCCGCGACGACCTCAGGCCCGGAGACATCCTCAACTCGGCCGAGCACCACGTGGTCCTCTTCCACCGGTGGATCGACAACAAGGGGAACTTCGAGTACTACTCGTTCGGCTCCACCCCGGTGAAGCACCGCACGGCCAACATCAACGATCGGACCCTGGACAGTCACCCGAACAGCGAGTACCGGGCGTGGCGCTACGACAACGTCATCGAGGACGATCCCACCGTCCAGGCTCCCACCGCCCACTCGCCGTTCTCCTAGTGTGTCGCGTCGTAAATTCGTGAGTTAAGTGGGTAGTATGGGGATATGTCGAGAACCGGGCGTCCGAAGGCTGAGCTGGTGTTGGCTGATGTCGAGCGTGAGCAGTTGATTCGCTGGTCGCG
>NZ_JAEBDZ010000016.1:0-226721 GCF_046548675.1 Amycolatopsis sp. cmx-8-4 | reverse complement strand
CGTGTCGCGCAGCGTCTGCTGGCGATGGCAGCCGGCATCTGGCACAACTGGCAGACCGGTCTGACCAGCAAAAGGTCACTGATCGCCTACGATCACTAACACCAACTTCACGGAATCAATCATCTAGGGTGCCGACTGCCTCCGCGAGCTGATCACGCCGGTGTTGAACCCGGCCAGGTGCAGGCCCCCGGCGAACCGCGCGTGCTCGATCTTCACGCACCGGTTCATCACGACGTCCAGCCCCGCCTCCCGAGCCAGATCGGCTACCGGTTCGTGCCACAACCCGAGTTGCAGCCACAATGTCCGCGCGCCGGCGTCGATCACGTCCTCGGCCACCTGAGGCAGGTCGTCGTGTTTCCGGAACACACTGACGAGGTCCGGTTCGCCCGGCACGTCCTTGAGCGAGGCGTACACCGGCTTCCCGAACAAGGTGTCCAGGCGCGGGTTGACGAAGTTGACCTCGTACCGCGTCGACGAGAGCAGGTAGGTCGCGACGAAGTAGCTCGGCCGAGACGGGTTCGCGGACGCTCCTACCAGCGTCACCGACTTCGTCCGGTTCAGGATCGCGCGCCGCTCGACAGCGCCCACGGCGTACGTCATCCGGCCACCGCCTTGCCCAGGGCCTGGTCGACGTCCCAGAGGATGTCCTCGACGTCTTCCAGCCCGACCGACAGCCGGATCAGGTCGGGGCCCACGCCCGCGGCCGTGAGCTGCTCCTCGGACAGCTGCGCGTGGGTCGTCGACGCCGGGTGGATCACGAGCGTGCGGGCGTCGCCGACGTTCGCCAGGTGCGACAACAGCTCCACCGACTCGACGAACCTCTCGCCCGCCGCGCGCCCGCCGTCGATGCCGAAGGAGAACACCGCCCCGGGCCCGGCGGGCAGGTACTTCTTCGCCAGGTCGTGGTGCGGGTGCGCGGGCAGGCCCGCGTAGGACACCCAGGCCACGCGTGGGTCCGCGTCGAGGTGTTCGGCGACGGCACGGGCGTTGGCGACGTGCGCGTCCATCCGCTGGGGCAAGGTCTCGACACCTTGCAGCAGCAGGAAAGCCGAGTGTGGTGAGAGGACCGCGCCGATGTCCCGCAACTGCTCCGCGCGAAGCCGCGTGCAGAACGCGTACTCGCCGAAGTTCTCCCAGTACCTGAGGCCGCCGTAGCTCTCGACGGTCTCGGTCATCCGGGGGAACTTCCCGTTGCCCCAGTCGAACTTCCCCGACTCGACGATGATCCCGCCGAGTGTCGTCCCGTGGCCGCCGAGGAATTTCGTCGCCGAGTGCAGCACGATGTCCGCGCCGTGCTCCATCGGTCGGCAGAGGTACGGCGTCGCCAGCGTCGCGTCGACCACCAGCGGGATGTCGTGGGCGTGCGCCAGGTCCGCCAGCGCGGTTAGGTCCGCGATACCACCACCCGGGTTGCCGATCACCTCGGTGTAGAGCAGCCGGGTCCGGTCGGTGATCGCCGCGGCGTAGTCGTCGATGCCGCCGCTGACGAACGTCGTCTCCACGCCGAATCGCCGGAGCGTGCCGGTGAGCTGGGTGACCGTGCCGCCGTAGAGACCGCTCGCCGACACGATGTGGTCGCCGGCCTCGGCGAGCGCGCTGAAGGTGAGGAACTCCGCGGCCTGCCCGCTGCCGGTGGCGACACCGCCGATCGCGCCCTCGAGGCTGGCGATCCGCTCCTCGAACGCCGCCACGGTCGGGTTCCCGATCCGGCTGTAGATGTTGCCGTACTTCTGCAGCGCGAACAGGTTCGCCGCGTCGGCCGCGTCCTCGAAGACGAAGCTCGTGGTCTGGTAGATCGGCACGGCACGCGCACCGGTCGCCGGGTCGGGCGTTCCACCCGCGTGCAATGCGCGGGTCCGGAAGCCCCAGGTGCGTTCACTCATCGGTCCTCACCGTAACCGTCCTCCCCTTCGGTCGGCCACGCCTCCCAGGTGGTGGGCGCGGTCATTTCGTGCTGCCGACGTTAGCACGGTTTGATATTCCGTGCGCTACACTCGAACGTATGAAATGCGCCGTGTGTGGCAAGCCGCTGCCACCTCGTCGCGGAGCTGGGCGGAATCGCCAGTACTGCGACGCCACGTGCCGGAGCGCTGCCCGCAGGCAGCGAACGCACGTAAAGAACGACTTGACAACTTCCGGTCGTCAATCCACTCTTGACACCGTGCCGGACGAACCTTTGGCCGCGGTCGGTGCGGCGTTGCGGAAGGTCCGCGACGCGGAAGCCGCACTGCGGGACACCGTGGACGCGGCCAGGGCGGCCGGGCACACCTGGCAGGAGATCGGTGATCTGCTGGGCACCAGCCGGCAGGCCGCGTTCCAGCGGTTCGGCCGGCCGGTCGATCCGGCGACGGGCGCGTCGATGACGGAACTGAAGCGGCCCGACGCGATTCACCTCGCCGAGGAGCTCGTGTTCGAGCTCGTCGGGTGCCGGTGGCACGAGGTACGCCGAGACTTCGACGACCGCATGCTCGCGTCGGTCGGCGAAGAAGAGCTGCAACTCGCCTGGACGCAGCTGGCCGGATCGGTCGGACGCTACGAACGGATGGGAGAGGCGTACGCACGGTCGGCGGGGGACTACACGATCGTCCACCTGCCGGTGGCCTTCGAGGCCGGTGAGCGGACCGTGCAGGTGACCTACCGCGAGGACGGTCAGGTGGCCGGGCTGTGGATCCGGTCGGCCGAACAGTTGTGAGCGCAGTTGTGAACAGGGGGAACGATGAAAACAGCAATCGCGGGCGTGATCGCGGTCCTCGCACCGCTGGTGGCCCCGGCCGCCCACACCGCCGAGGTACCCACGGCGGGGGACCAACTTGAATGGGTCGTCGACGCCACCGGGCGCGTCCCGGTGTCCGATGCCGAGCTGCAGCAGCACATCGCGCAGGTCCTGGTGACCGTGGCGGGTGGCACGGCGGGCATCAACGCCGCGCTGACCGGGCTCGGCCGGCTCGCGGTGGAGCGGGTCGTCACCGAGGCGCCCGACCGCGTCGAGGCGGTGGTCCACGGCCCGGCGGACGACTACCTGCTGGATCTCCACGTCGACCAGGCCGGGCTGATCGACGGGCTGCGGGCGACCGCGGACGACCCGGTGCCGTCGTCGTGGCCGGAGGTGGACGCCCAGCTCGCGGCGCTCGGCGGCCGCGTCTCGTTCGGCGCGTCGGAGATCCTGCCGGACGGGCGCTGCCGTGACGTACACGGCGTGCAGGACAACGTGCAACGGCCTCTGGGGTCGGCGTTCAAGCTCTACGTCCTCGGCGCGCTCGGCACCGCGGTCGCGGAGCACAAGGCGTCCTGGACCGAACAGCTCGCCATCCGCGACGACTGGAAGAGCCTGCCATCGGGCGTGCTGCAGAACCAGCCGGCCGGCACCCGGCTCCCGCTGTCGGAATACGCCGACAAGATGATCTCGATCAGCGACAACACCGCCGCCGACCACCTGATCCACCGGCTCGGCCGCGACGCCGTGCAACGGCAGGTCACCGCGTTCGGCAACCAGCGGCCGTCGGCGAACGTCCCGTTCCTGACGACCAAGGCGCTGTTCGAGCTCAAGGCGACGCAGTACCCGGCCCGCGCCGACGCCTACCTGGCGTTGCCACGCTGGGCACGTCCCGCAGCGGTCGCGGGACTCGAACGGCTCCCGCTCACCGGACTCACCTCCTGGCCCGGGCCGGAGAAGATCGACCAGCTCGAGTGGTTCGGCTCCCCGGACGACATCTGCCGGGTGTTTTCCGGGCTGCAGAAGGAGAACCAGCCGGAGATCGGGCACGCGCTGTCGCTCAACGACGGCGGGCTCGGCCTCGACAAGGCGAAGTTCCCGGAGGTCTGGTTCAAGGGCGGCAGCGAACCCGGCGTGCTGACCTTGAACTACCTGACCCGGACGGCCGACGGCCGGTCACTGGTCACCAGCGTCATGGTGTCGGACCCGGTGGCGCCTCTGGACGAAAACCACGTCACGGCACGAGGAATCGCGGTCGCGAGGGGGGCGGTGGCGCTGTTGGCGGCTACGCTGCGCCGGTGACGGTGCGCTGGAGTCTGACGATCGATTGCGCGGCGCCCCGTGCGCTGGCGAGGTTCTGGGCGGTGGCCCTCGGCTACATCGAGCGGCCACCACCGGCCGGGTTCGCGAGCTGGGAAGCCTGGTTCACCGAGTTCGGAGTACCCGAGGACGAATGGGACGACGGCGCGTACCTGGCCGACCCGGAAGGTGTCCTGCCGAGCCTGAGCTTCCTCAAGGTTCCCGAAGACAAGGTCGGGAAGAACCGGCTGCACCTGGACATCCAGGCGGGAGGCGGACGCGAGGTGCCTTGGGAGACGCGGTGGGAGCGGGTCGCGGAGGCGATCGCCCGGCTCATCGCGGCGGGCGCGACGGTGCAGCAGGAGCACGAGGCGGGCGGCCGCCCGGACCACGTCGTGATGGCGGATCCCGAAGGCAACGAGTTCTGCGTGCTCTGAGCCGGTGCCGCCGAACCGGGCGTGGCCGGTGGTCGTCATCACCGGTCGTCGCGCGGGACCCGGGCCGGCGCCCGCGCGCGGGCCTGCCGGGACGCGGCTAGCCGATCAGCTCCTCGTGTCGCGTCGGGTTGCCGCTGTGCCACGGCAGCACGGTGCCGAAGCGGACCAGCTCGCCGTACGTCGACGGGTCGAGGTCGTCGAGCGCCAGATCGAGCACCGCACGTGCGGCCTGGTCGGGCGTCTGGGCCTGGCTGAAGTCGGCGAACCACGGGCGCGACGCCCGCGTGTCGACCAGGCCGGGGCAGACCGCCGCGACCAGGGTGCCGTCCGCGAGGTCTCGCTCCCGGCGCTCCGCGGCCACCGCGCGTACGGCGGCGACCTGGGCGACCTTCGAGGGCACGTTGATCCACTCCGGCCAGCCCAGCTCGTGCGCTCGGCCGTCGTGGATCGCGGCGCGCCAGTCCTCGACGGCCTGCTCGACGTCGTCGAGCGACACCCCGTCGAACCGGGGCCGCAAGGCTTCGGGCAGGTGGCCGAGCGTGCCCAGCGAGCTGGCGACGACGAGCAGCCTGCCGCCCGGGCGCAGGATCGGGCCGAACGAGCGCAGCACCGCGTGGGTGCCGGCGTTCGCGACGTCCAGGAAGACGTCGGCCTGCTCGGCCTGGGGCCGTCCGGGATCGAGCGGGCCGACGGCGTTGGACAGCACGATGTCCACCGCGCCGAGGTCTGTGGCGAAGCGGGCGACGGCGTCGGCGTCCGAGACGTCGAGGACGCGGCCTTCCACCCGGCTGCGCGTCGCGGGGTTCGCGGCGACGCGCTCGGCGGCGGCCGCCACGCGCTCGGTGTCGCGGCCGGTGAGCAGAACGAGGTCGTCCGGGCCGAGGCGAGTGGCGAGTCCTTGGGTCAGTGCGAAGCCGAGGCCTTGGTTGGCTCCGGTCACCACAGCGGTACGTGTCATGCCGCCACGCTAGGTCCGTCCGGACCATGCGCCCAGCGAGAGATCGGCAACCGTGGTATGCGTGAACGTCATGGACTTCGGCGACGTCTCCCTGGTGGCCCTCCGCGTGTTCCGCGAGGTCGCCGAACGCGGCACGCTCACCGCCGCCGCGGCGGCTCTGGGCTACACGCAGTCCGCGGTGTCACGGCAGATCGCTTCGCTCGAGCGCGTGGCCGGGACACCGGTGCTGGACCGGCGTCCCGGCGGGGTCCGCCTGACCGCGGCCGGGAACGTCGTGCTGCGCCGGGCGATCGCGGTGCTGGACCAGATCGACGCCGCCGGGCGTGAGCTGGCCGGGCTGCCCGCCGACGGCGGGAGCGTGCGGCTCGGCTGGTTCCCCAGCGCGGGTGCCGTCTTGGTCCCGCAGGCCGTCGCGGAACTGCGGCGCACCCACCCCGCGGTGCGCGTCACCACCAGGGAGGGCACGACGCCGGTTCTGGTGCGGGCGTTGCGCGCGGGCACGGTGGACCTGGCCGTGCTGGGTTCGGTGCCACCGTTCCGGCCACCGGACTCCGAAACTCCGGCGCTGCGGCTCAAAACCCTCGCCGAGCGCACTCTCCGCCTCGCCGTGCCCGCGGGGCACCCGCTGGCCGGCGCGGACGCGGTCGACGTCGCCGACCTTCGTGGGCAGCGGTGGATCGCGGGCCCGTCGGCGGGCGAGGACACGCTGATGGGCGTGTGGCCCGGGCTCGACGAGCGTCCCGAGATCGCGCACACCGCGCGTGACTGGCTCGCCAAGCTCAACCTGGTCGCCGCCGGCTGCGGCCTGACGACGTTGCCGGCTTCGCTCGTCGAGGCCGTGCCGCCGGGGGTGCGGGTGGTGACGGTGCGGGGCGGGCCGTCGGAACGGCGGCGCGTGGTGCTGGCCCGGCTGCCGGGGCCGCTCTCCGAACCGGCCGCGTTGCTGGCGGAAGCTCTGCGCCGGGTGGCCACCGGCGTGCCGGGCCGCGCCGAAGACTGAGGTGCCGATAGCTGAGGTGCAGATGACCGAGGTGTATGGCCGAAGTGCCGATGACCGAGATCACGCTGGGCGCCGCGGCGTTCGTGTCACATCGGTCGTCGCCGCGGGGTCTACTGCTACGACTCCGGCGCGGAAGGAACGGGACACGGTGGATGCACTGACCGAGCGGTTCGAACACGAGCGGCCCCGGCTACGGGCGGTCGCCTACCGGATGCTCGGCTCGGGGAGTGAGGCCGACGACGCCGTCCAGGAAGCTTGGCTGCGGTTCGACCGCACCGACACCGGTGACGTCGAGAACCTCGGCGCGTGGCTGACCACCGTCGTCGCACGGGTGTGCCTCTCCATGCTTCGCACCCGGCGCAACCACCGCGAGGAGCCTCTGGAACTGCAACCCGAGCCGGACGTGGACGTCCGCGATCCCCAGCAGGAAGCCGAACTGGCCGATTCGGTCGGGTTGGCGTTGCTGGTGGTGCTCGACTCGCTCGGGCCGGCCGAACGGGTCGCTTTCGTGCTGCACGACATGTTCGCCGTGCCGTTCGACGACATCGCCCCGATGATCGACAAGACCCCGGCCGCGACACGGCAGCTCGCGAGCCGCGCCCGTCGACGGGTCAAGGGCGGTGCCGCGGCGGACGCGGACGTGCCTCGCCGCCGTAAGGTCGTCGAGGCGTTCTTGGCCGCCGCGCGTGGCGGCGACTTCGAGGCATTGCTGTCGCTGCTCGACCCGGACGTCGTCCTGCACGCCGACCGCTTCGTCGGACCGAGTCCGGCGCCCGTCGTGCTGCGCGGAGTCGCCGCCGTCCGCGACGGCGCCCTGCTGGCCTCCGCGCGCGCCCGCGCCAGCGAACTGGCCCTCGTCGACGGCGTTCCCGGTCTGCTCATGGTGCGCGACGGGCGGCTGTCGGTCGTCCTGTCGTTCACGACCGACGACGACCGGATCACCGGCATCGACGTCATCGCGGACCCGGAGCGGCTGCGTGGGCTGGAGGTCGGCGTGCTGGACTGAGGCCCAATCAGCCCAGGGCGGCGCGAAGGCGTGCTTCGCGCTCTGACGGTGTCTGGCGCGGGCAACTCACGCACTTCGGGTTGCCGGCTTCGTAGATCAGGCAGCACGACGCGCGCCGGACGGCGGGTGTGCGGCCGACACGGACGAAGCGCGGCTTCGGCAGGTCGAGGTCGATCGCCGCCACCAGCGGCTCGGCCAAGGCCATCGCCTGCTCCGGATCCGGCGTCCACAGCAGCCGGTTGCCGATCGAGTCGGTGGCGATCGCGCCCAGCGCGCGTTCGCGAGCCCCGGTGACGGCGGCGATCGTCGCGATCGCGGTGCCGAGCGTCTTGGCGAACGCCGCGCCGAGTTCGGGCAGCCCACCGGCCAGCGGACGGGTGGACCGGGCGCCGAGGAACCGGCCGTCGGCGACGAGGTCCAGCTCCGTGGCCGCCAGCGACGGATCGACGAGAGTCCCCGCGACCAGGCCTTCGAGCGCGGGCGCCACGAGGATCGAGGAGAGGGAGTACCACCAGATCGTGCCGAGGACCTCCGGCCGCGCGCAGCCGTAGAGCTTCGCCGCGCCGCCGATGCGGGCCCGCACCCACTCCGGATCCGCGAGCAGGGTCGCGGGGGCGGTCCAGTCGGGCTTCACGCCTCCACCCTTCCAGACGCGCCACGCGCGCGGAGTACGCGCGGTGCGGGCGGGTGGAAGACGCGGTGCGGGGCGGGTGGACTGCGCGGTGCAGGCAGGCGGGAGACGCAGCGCAGGCAGGCGGAAGACGTGGTGCGGGCGAGGCGGGCTACACGGCGCGGGCGGCCGGGAAGACGCGGCGGGCGGGCGGAAGACGAGTTCCCCTCGGCGGGGGCAACTGGGGCGTCACCGAGCGGAGATGGGCCACTTCGATCGGGGTGGCCTCGCCTGCGCCGGGCTGAGCGCGCCGGGCTGAGCGCGCCGGCAAGTCGTGGTGCGCGGAGGTCGGGCCGCCGACGAGGGGCGCATCGGCGACGACGCGGTGGAGGAGGTCGGACCGGGCGCGTCGGTGACCCTGCGAGTGCGAGGTAGTCAAGCGGCCGCGACGACGGCACCGGCCGCCGGGGGTGGCCGTGACGATGGGTGTCCGGCCGGTCCGCCGAGGGCACCGCACCGGTCACCTCACAGGCGCCGGTACGTGGAGACCGAGAACGACACCGTGACCTCCTGCGGCTCGCTCACCGCCTCGAGACGCTCCCGGCGGCCGTCGCGGTCGAGGTGGTGGCCTGCCGGCCCCATCTCCACCGCCTGACGGATGCGTTCCGGGGTCAGCTCCACCTTGCTGCGCACCGCCGTGCGGGCCGTGCGGGCGAAGTACTCGCCGAGCGTGCCGTCGAGGCGCTCCTCCTTGCGGTCGTCGACCGTCAGGACCAGGTCGCCCAGCTCGCGGAGGTGGTCCGGGGCCGGGGACGCGACCGTCAGCAGGCCGCCCGGGCGCAGGACCCGGTGGAACTCCGGGCCGTTGCGCGGGGCGAAGACGTTCAGCAGGACCGACGCCACCTCGTCGCCCACCGGCCAGGGTTCCCACAGGTTCCAGACCGCCGCGCCCAGGCGGGGGTGGGCGCGCGCCGCGCGGCGGAGGGCGACCGCCGAGACGTCCAACGCCAGGCCGGTCGCTGCCGGGGCCGCGTCAAGCACGTGGGCCAGGTAGTAGCCCGTGCCCGCGCCCGCGTCGATCACGAGGCCGTCGGCCTCCGCGCACACCCTCGCCAGCTCGTCGGCCAGCGCGCGGTACGCGCCCGAGGCGAGGAAGTCCGCGCGGGCCGTGACCATCGGTGCGGTGTCCGCCGTTCCGGCCGGGATTCGCGCGTGCAACAAGTTCACGTAACCCTGTCGCGCTAGATCGAAAGAGTGGCGGTTGCCGCAACGCAGCGTGCGTTCGGCTAGCCCGATCGGGTCGCCGCACACCGAACATCGCAACGCTTCCACGACCTGGGGTGGCAGTGGGTCATTCCCGCCGTCGGCTGGGGTCATGGGGATATTCGACCACGAGGTTTCGCAACCGGACACTTCAGCACAGGTCCCGGGAAACCTGGACGTAACAACGTGGCGTGGACAGTTCACGCGGGTGAAACCTGACGAGCCGCCCCGTGAAACACCGCGCGCCAAAACTCCCTTCGCATAACCCAGGGCACGGGAGGACGATGTGCTGAACGCAGGAGACACCGCATGGGTATTGGCCAGCGCCGCGCTGGTCATGCTCATGACACCGGGATTGGCCTTCTTCTACGGCGGCATGGTCCGCGCGAAGAGCGTCTTGAACATGCTGATGATGAACTTCATCGCGCTGGCCGTGGTGGGGGTGTTGTGGGCCCTGTACGGCTTCTCGATGTCGTTCTCCAACGACGCCTTCGGCGGCTTCGTCGGTAACTTCGACCTCGCCGGGCTCGGCGACACCGTCGGCAAGCTCGCCGGCTTCGTGACGGCCGCCACGAGCACCTCGCCGGAGGTCGCGTGGCCGGGCTCCGACGCGCTGCCGGTGCTCGCATTCGTGATGTTCCAGCTGATGTTCGCGATCATCACGCCGGCGCTGATCTCCGGCGCCATCGCGGATCGCGCGAAGTTCTGGGGCTGGACGCTGTTCGTCGTCATCTGGGTGACGGTCGTGTACTTCCCGGTCGCGCACTGGGTGTTCTCGTTCAACGGCTTCATCGGCGCGGACGCCGTCGGCGGCTGGATCGCCAACAACCTCAAGGCACTCGACTTCGCAGGTGGTACCGCGGTCCACATCAACGCCGGTGCCGCGGGTCTGGCCCTGGCGATCGTGCTCGGCAAGCGCAAGGGCTGGCCGAAGGACACCGGCCGGCCGCACAACGTGCCGTTCGTCCTGCTCGGCGCGAGCTTGCTGTGGTTCGGCTGGTACGGCTTCAACGCGGGTTCGGCGCTGGCCGCCAACGACCTCGCCGCGGTCGCCTTCACCAACACCACCGTCGCCACCGCCGCCGCCGTGCTCGGCTGGCTGCTGGTCGAGCAGCTCAAGTTCGGCAAGCCGACCACCCTCGGCGCCGCGTCCGGCGCGGTCGCCGGTCTGGTCGCCGTCACCCCGGCGTGTGGTTTCGTGAGCCCGATCGGGGCCATCGCGATCGGCCTCATCGCCGGTGCGGTCTGCGCGCTGGCCGTCTCGCTCAAGTACCGGTTCGGCTTCGACGACTCGCTCGACGTCGTGGGCGTCCACCTGGTCGGCGGCATCGTCGGCACCCTGCTGATCGGCTTCTTCGGCACCACCAGCGTGAACTCGCTCGGCGCCGACGGCCTGTTCTACGGCGGTGGCTTCACCCAGCTGGGGCGCCAGGCGGCGGCCGCGGGTGCGGTGCTGGTGTACTCCTTCGTGCTGACCTTCATCATCGGGTTCGCGATCAAGAAGGCGGGCGGCTTCCGCGTCAGCGTGGAGGACGAGGTCGGCGGCATCGACGAGGCCCAGCACGCGGAGAGCGCGTACGACTTCACCGGGTTGTCCGGCGGTGGCGCTCCGTCCACCATTCCGGTCAAGACCACGTCGGCCGCGAAACTCGAGGAGAGCAAGGCATGAAGCTCATCACGGCGATTGTGAAGCCGTTCACGCTGGACGATGTCCGCTCCGCGCTGGAGCAGCTGGGCGTGCTGGGCATGACGGTCAGCGAGGTCCAGGGGTACGGCCGCCAGAAGGGCCACACCGAGGTCTACCGCGGCGCCGAGTACTCGGTGGACTTCGTGGCCAAGCTGAAGATCGAGGTCGTCACCGACGACACCAACGTGGAGAAGGTGCTCGACGCCATCACCACGGCCGCGCACACCGGCAAGATCGGTGACGGCAAGGTGTGGGTGACGCCGGTCGAGACCGTCATCCGGGTACGGACCGGCGAGCGCGGCACGGACGCGCTATAGGCGTCCGGGATGGCCGACGGGGGCGAACTGGTCCAGGCCACCGAGCGGTTGCTCGAGGGCAGGCACGGGAGGCTGGGGGCGTCCGCTTTGCGGGCGGCCCTGGTCGACCTCTATGAGTTCTGGCTGAGCAGGGGTGCCTCGGCGGCCGGCGTCGACACCGCGGAACCGCGGGTCGCGCTGGTCGCCGTGGGCGGGCTCGGCCGCCGGGAGCTGGTGCCGTTCTCCGATCTCGACCTGCTGCTGGTGCACAACGGCAACAGCAAGGTCGGCGAGATCGCGGACGCGCTCTGGTATCCCTTGTGGGACGCGAAAGTCGGGCTGGACCACTCGGTCCGCACGCCCGGCGAAGCACTGAAGGTCGCTTCGGAGGACCTTCGGACGGCGATGGGCCTGCTCGACGCCCGGCACCTCGCCGGGGACGCCGAGCTGTCCGGCCGCCTGGTCACGGCGGCACGGGACCAGTGGCGCCGCACCGCGCGCAAGCAGATCCCCGATCTGACGGCGTCGGTGCGGCAGCGCTGGACCCGCAGCGGCGAGATCGCGCAGTCCGCCGAGCCCGATCTCAAGCACGGGCGTGGTGGGCTGCGGGACTTCGCCGTGCTGGAAGCGCTGGCCGCGGCGCAGCTCACCGCCCGTCCGGGCGAGGAGCTCCTGGAAGCCAAGGGACTCCTGCTCGACGTCCGGACCGAGCTGCGGCGCGAGATCCGGCGCGAGCGGGACGTCCTGTCCGCGCCGGAGGCCGACCTGGTCGCCTCCGAGCTCGGCTTCGGCGACCGCTTCACCCTGGCTCGCAAGCTGTCCGGCGCCGGCCGCACGATCGCGTACGCGCTCGACGTCGCCCTGCGGTCCACTGTGGATCCCCCGAAGGCGCGGTTCGGACGGCGGCCGTCCCGCACGCCGCTCGCCGAAGGCGTGGTGCTGCACGGGAACGAGGTCGCGCTGGCCCGCGACGCCGTCCCGGCGAAGGATCCCGCGCTGCTGCTGCGGGTCGCCGCGGCCTCGGCGCGCACCGGCAAGCCGATCGCGCTCGGCACCCTGAAAGCCCTGGCCGAGTCGGCCCCCGAGCTGCGCGCGCCGTGGCCCGCCGAGGCGTTGAACGCCCTGGTGGAGCTGCTGGGCGCGGGGGAGGGCCTGGTCGACGCGGTCGAGTCGCTCGACCGCACCGGGCTGTGGTCACGGCTGTTCCCCGAGTGGGGCGCGGTCCGCGACCTGCCGCCGCGCTCGCCGGTGCACCAGTGGACGGTCGACCGGCACCTCGTGCGCACCTGCGTCGAGGCGGCCAAGCTGACCACCACGGTGCCGCGGCCGGACCTGCTGCTGATCGGCGCGTTGCTGCACGACATCGGCAAGGGCCGCGACGCCGATCACTCGGAGCTGGGCGCCAAGATCTCCGCTCAGGTCGCGGCGCGGCTCGGTCTGGACGCGGGCGACGCGGCGACGGTGTCGGCGATGGTCCGCCACCACCTGCTGCTGCCGCACACCGCGACACGGCGCGACATCAGTGAGCCGGCGACGGTGGCGCGGGTGGTGAAGACCCTGGACAGCGACATCGTCCTGGTCGAACTGCTGCACGCGCTCACCCAGGCCGACTCGCTGGCCACCGGCCCCGGCGTCTGGACGGACTGGAAGGCCCGGCTGCACGCCGAGCTGGTCACCGGGTGCGAGGAAGTGCTGCGTGGCAAGGGGTTCACCGCACCCGAGCCGATGGACTCCGAACAGCGCGAGCTCGTCGCCCAGGCCGTGGCCTCGGGCAACGGCGAGGTCCGGATCAGCACACACGGCAAGGTCGTCACGGTGCTGCTGGCCGTGCCGGCCCGCGCGGAGCTGCTGGCTCCGGCGGCGGGAGTGCTGGCGCTGAACTCGATGGAGGTGCACTCGGCGATCCTGCGCGGCCACGACGGCGGGCGCGCCGGGTTGTTCACGGCCTCACCGAAGTTCGGTTCCTTGCCGGAGGTGACGCTGTTGCGCGAGCAGTTCGCCCGCGCGGTCGCCGGCACCCTGCCGCTGACGCAGCGGCTGGCGGCGAAGGAACGCGACTACGGCTCACCCGACGCGGCTTCGGTCGCGCCGAAGGTGCTGTGGTTCGACGACGAGACGAGCGGCCCGGACACGGTGGTCCTCGAACTCCGGGCGGCCGACCGGATCGGCCTGCTGTTCCGCGTGGCGGGGGCATTGCGCCGCTGCGACGCGGAGGTCCGCTGGGCCAAGGTGGCGACGCTGGGCGGCGCGGTGGTCGACTCGTTCGCGGTGACGCCCCGCAGCGGCCGCATCGAGCCGGGCTGGCGCCGCGAGGTCGAGCAGGCGGTGCTGGCCGCGGCGTCCTGAGCGGCCTTGCCTGAGCCGAGCCACCGCTCGGCTCGGGCAAGTCACTTCAGCGCGACCGCGGGCTCGCCGAACCACGTGCTCAGCGCGTCTTCCAAGCCCGGTCCGCCGTTCCAGACGACGTAACCATCGGGCCGGACGAGCCGCGGCTCGGCGCCGGAACGGGTCTCGACGCGGTCCGCCCACCCCGGCGGCAGTTCCGCGCCGATCAGCACGGCGCGACCATCCGATGTGGACTGGACGTCGACCGTGCGGCCGGAAACCCCCGGGTACGTCACGCCGATGCCCGAAATCTCCGCCGCGACCGCGCGGTGGGCCTCCGGGACGACGATCAATCCCGTGACGATCTCCCGGATGGCCACCGCGTCGGGATCGGGCACCCCGAGCACCGCTTGCGCGCGGGTGCTGACCAGCACGCGGGCGGCGACCGGGTGACGCTCGTCGTGGTAGCTGTCGAGCAGGCCGGCCGGAGCGTGGCCGCGCACGTGCGCGGCCAGTTTCCAGCCGAGGTTCACCGCGTCCTGCAGCCCCAGGTTGAGCCCCTGGCCGCCCACCGGCAGGTGGATGTGCGCGGCGTCGCCCGCGAACAGCGCACGGCCGTGGCGGTAGTGCTCCAGCTGCCGGGACGCGTCGCCGAACCGGGACGCCCAGAGCACTTCGCCCACCTCGAACCCCGGCCCGTGCAGGGCGGTCAGCGCCCGCTGCAGCTCGCCGGTCGTGACGGGCTCTTCGCGGCCGAGCCGCTGCTGCTCCTCGCCGACGACGACCACGCGGTGGCGGCCGCCGGACAGCGGCAGCAGGAACCCCGCGGACTTCGTCGGCAGCCGCCATTCGTCGGCGAACCCGGCGGGCTTGCGGGTGAGCGTGAGGTCGGCGACGACCAGCGAGATCCGCGCCGAACGGCCGGGGAACGCCGCCCCCAGCAGCGTCCGGACCGTGCTGTGGCCGCCGTCGGCCGCCACCAGCCAGCCGGCCCGGTGCTCGCGCCCGCCCGCGGTGACCGTGACGCCGTCGTCGTCCTGCGCCACGGCGGTGACGGCCGCGTCGCGCAGCACCGGCGTGCGCAGCCGCGCCTCGATCGCCGCCGCGACGTGCACCTGCTCGACGCCGAGCTGGTACGGGAAGGGCGTCGGCAGGTCGGTGTAGTCGATGTGGATGCCCGAGAAGTGCCCGCCGGGCAGCCGGGCCTCGGTGTACGGCTCGATCGCGGCGAGCAGGCCGCGGTCCGCCAGCACCTCGACGGACCGGGGCTGCAGGCCGAGCGCCTTCGACTGCGTGGTGGGCCGGGCGTCGCGGTCCAGGACCAGCACGTCGAGCCCGGCGCGTTCCAGCTCGAACGCGGCCAGCAGGCCGGTCGGGCCGGCCCCCGCCACGAGGACGTCAGGCATCGAGGTTCTCCTTCTTGAGGTACCAGACGTGCCAGACGAGCAGCACGGCCAGCATGGCGAACCACTGCACGTTGGTGACCAGCGAGATCAGGTCGATCGGCAGCGTGTAGACGAGCACGACGTGCGCGATCGCGCTGACCAGCAGCACGCCGCCCCAGGCGGCCGTGTTGATCCGCATGCCGCGCCGGAACCGGGCGTCGGTGTCCCAGCGGGCCGCCCACGCGTTCGCGCCCTCGGCGCCGCGCTTGACCTCGGCGATCGTGCGGCCCAGCGTCAGCTGCGCCGGCCGGCCGATGAACACCGTGACCAGCATCCACGCGCCGAACACGCCACCCAGCGCGGCGGTCCAGCCCTCCCGGATGGCGAGGGTGCGCGGGTCGTCGGACAGCAGGCCGAGCACGACCGAGAGCACCAGGACGCTCAGCGTCACCAGGGCGACGAGGTCGACCTTGCGGTTGCGCACGATGGTCCACAGCACGTACGGCGCGGCCACCAGGACGCCGGCCATCAGCGCCCACCACTGGCTGACGCCCGCCGCGCGCAGGCCGTAGAACAGCGCCATCGGCACGATCACTTCGAACACGACGGTCAGCACGTTGGCGCGGATCACCCGCCGCAGGCCGGCGTCGGGCTCGGGCTTGGCGGTCTTTTCCTCGATCATCATGCGGATTCCCCAGTGGTTTCGGGTGCGGTCGCCCGCACGTAGAGGTCGGCGAGATCGCGGCCGATGCGCGCGAGCTCGGATGGTTCGGGCACGGCGGCGGCCGCGGTGGCGACGACGGCGTCGAGGCCGCTGGTGAGCGCCAGTGCCGCGGTCCGCGGGTCGAAGCGGCCGAAGGCGCCGGCCGCCTGTCCGGTGCGGAAGTGCTCTTCGAACAACGCGAGCCGCCCGTTGACGGCGTCACTCTGCGAGCCGGCGTTCTTCACCAGGTCGATCAGCGCCCGGATCGCGTCGGGGTGCTCCCCGACGAGCGCGACGTTGGCTTCGACGAAGGCGCGCAGCTGCGCGACGTGCCCGACGGCGGCGTCGATGCGCGGCTGCATGAACGCCCCGGTGACCCGTTCGATCTCGGCGACGCACACCGCGAGCAGGTCGTCCTTGCCCGCGAAGTGGTAGCTGATCATGCCGGTGCTCGACAGGCCCGCGTGCTTCGCGATCCGGCTGAACGAAGCCTTGGCGAAGCCCTCCTCGGCGATCACTTCGATCGCCGCCCGCACGATCTGGGCCCGCCTGCCGGATTCGGTGAACGTTCTTGCTCGCATGAGCAAAATTTAGCTCAGCCGAGCAAAATTGACAAGTCGCCTGGTCAGGGCCGGGAAATAGGGGAGCGGGTCAGGCGGTGGCGGTGCCGTCGACGACCTTGTTGCGGCCGGCGTCCTTGGCCCGGTAGAGGGCTTTGTCCGCGGCCTGCAGCAGGCGCTCGACGGCCGTGCCGCCGTCGGGGTAGGTCGCCACGCCGATCGACGCCGACAGGGCGTCGATGACGCGGACGTGGCTGCCGTCCTCGTACTCGACTTCGAGGGCCGCGATCGCCGCACGGATGCGCTCGGCCACCGCGAGCACCGCCGCCGGGCCGATGTCCGGGAGCAGCACGACGAACTCCTCGCCGCCGAAGCGGCCGACCGAGTCGTAGTCGCGGACGGCGTTCTTGATCGTCGTCGCGATCGACCGCAGCACCGCGTCGCCCGCGAGGTGCCCGTGCGCGTCGTTGATCAGCTTGAAGTGGTCCAGGTCGATCATCAGCACGCCGAAGCTGCTCTGCGTGCTCCGCTGCGCCCGGGCCAGCTCGCGCGACGCGAGCAGGTGCCAGCCGGTCGTGTTGAACAGGCCCGTCTTCTCGTCGGTGGTCGCCGCGATCTCGAGCTGCTTGATCAGCACCGCGCGGTGCAGCACCAGCAGCGGCGGCACGATCGCGATCGCCAGCGCGGGCAGTGTCGCCAGCGTCAACGCCGTGAGCAGGCCGAGGCAGAGCGTCGCGACCTCGAGGAGGTTGTCGCCGAGGCCGCCGAAGAACGCCTTCACCGAGCGCTTGGTGATCGTCAGCGCCGGGACGATGGTGATCGCGGCGAACAGGAAGTACGTCACGGCGGCCAGGGTGATCGCCGTGACGCCGCGCCAGCCCGACGTCAGCGCCGCGTACATGTCGGGGACGCCGAGCCGGTTCAGCGCGAACTCGGCCGAGTAGCAGGTGATGACGACCAGCGTCGCGTTCAGCGCGGTCCGGAACGGCGGGACGCGCTTCATCCGCGTGAGGCTGCGCGTCGCCAGGTGCACGTAGAGGACGACGACCAGGGCGGCGACGAGCGCGGGCGGCAGGAGCAGGACCCCGGCGAACGTCCAGACCGACGTCAGGTTGATGTGCGGGGTGTCCGACACCAGCCGCCGGACGCGCTCGATCTGCCGGCCCAGCTCCGCCTGCAGCACGCCGAGGACGCCCAGGACCGCGAAGACGATCAGGTCCCAGAGCCGCACGGGCACGCTCACGGCGGTCCAGACGGTGGCGACGAGGGCCACCGACTCGACCAGGAAGACGTAGCGGATCAGCGACCCGCGTTGCCGCCAGAGGGTCCATTGACCCGGATGGAGCACGCCTCGATCACGGCCCGCGCGGGGCTGGGCCGGATGGGCGCCGTCCATACTCAAGGCGGTGCAACTCCCGTGGGTGATCCGACGATCAGCGTCCACCCCATCACACCGGGCGGCCGCGATCGATGGGTGCCACACGATCGGACCAGTGAAGGGAGGCCGCCGTCATGCGCAACCGCGAATCCTGACCCTCCGCCCGTAGTCCGTGCCGCGCGAGAGGAGAGCCGTCGTGCGCAACCGCGAGTCCTGAACCCCCGCTCCCGTCCGTCACCGCGCAGGAGAGGAGAGCCGCTGTGCGTAACCGCGAGTCCTGAACCCCGCTTTCGTCCGTCACCGCGCTCGAAGGGAGAGCCGTCGTGCGTAACCGCGAGTCCTGACGCCGAGTCCGCCGTCCGTCCCGTGCGAGAGGAGAGCCGCTGTGCGCAATCGCGAGTCCTGAACCCGTCCGCCCACCGTCCGTCCCGGCTCGAAAGGGGATCGTCACCATGCGCAACCGTGAATCCTGAAGCGACGCGGGTCCGGGTGGGGCCGCTCAGGCGGTCGCGCCGCCGTCGACCACCAGGTCGTGGCCGACCGTGAACCCCGCCTCGGCCGAAGCCAGCCACAGCACCGCTGCGGCCACTTCGGCGGTGGCACCCACCCGGCCCAGCGGAATCGCGGCCTTGAGCCGCTCGGCGCGGTCGGCGGCCGTCTCGCCGGGCCGCAACGACATCTCCGTGTCGGTCGGACCCGGGCTGACGGCGTTGATGCGCACGCCGTCGCGGACGTGATCGCGCGCCGCCGTGCGGGTCAGCACGCTCACCGCGGCCTTCGACGCCGCGTAGGCGGCCATGCCCGGGATCCGGCCGTGCGCGCCGATGTTCGACGCCATGTTGACGATGGCGCCGCCGCCGTGCGCCCGCATGTGCGCGATCTCGTGCTTCATGCACAGCCAGGTGCCGGTGAGGTTGGTGCCGATCACGGCGTCGAAGACGTCTTCGCGCAGCTCCCCGGCAGGCGCCGGCTCGCCGAGGATGCCCGCGTTGTTGAACGCGACGTCCAGGCCGCCGTGCCGCGCGACGACCGTCTCGACCATGCGTGCGACGTCCGCGGAGTCGGTGACGTCCGCGACGACGGCGCTCGCCGGGCCGCCGATTTCCCGCACCGCCGAGGCGAGCCGCTGCTCGTCGCGTCCGGCGACGACCACCGTCGCGCCTTCCGCGGCGAACGCCTTCGCCGTCGCCCGGCCGATGCCCGAGCTGCCGCCCGTCACCAAGACGATCTTGCCCGTGAACCGTGCCCCCATGCCTGCCCTCTTTCTGGTCTGATCATTCTCGAATGAGGACGCGCATCGCCTGCGAGACGGCCGCGTTCAGCCGGCCCGCCGCGTCCGCGCCCTTGCCCAGGACCCGCAGGCCCTGGAGGACGGTGAGCAGGAACCGGGCCAGTGTCGCCGGGTCGCTGCCCTCGGGCAGCTCGTCCTGCGCCTTCGCGCGTTCCAGCGTCATGGTGAGTGCGACTTCGAGGGTGTCCCAGCTGCGTTCCACCAGCCGCGCGACCGCCGGGTCGCGGGGGAGGAGCTCGATGGCCGCGTTGACCACGAAGCAGCCGAGGGGCCCGGCGTCGCCCGCGATGTCGGCGACGTAGCTCTCCAGCAATCCGCGCACCGCGGCCACTCCGGAGCCCGGCCGCGACAAGCTCGCCACGACCTGGGCGTCCGTCCGCTCCGCGTAGCGCTTCAGCGTGGCGACGTACAGGTCGTGCTTCGTGCCGAAGGTCGCGTACAGACTCGCCTTCGCGACACCGAGGTGGGCGACGAGGTCGCTGACCGACGTCGCTTCGTAGCCTTGACGCCGGAAGAGCGCGAGCGCGGCGTCACACGCCTCGTCGACGTCGAACTCCTTGACCCGGGACATGATCAAAACTCTAGCCGCATCAAGAACGATCGGTCAAATATGCGAGCGGCGGTGTGTCGTGTCCGGTGACGCCGGGTGCGGTGGCACTATGGCTGCTCTGACCGGCCTGAGGGGGTGTGTGATGCAGGACTCGCCGCGGCTGACGCTGCCTCCTACGGTCGTCGCCACCCACCTGCGCTCGTGCGCCGAGGAGCTCGCCGCGGGCCTGCGCGGCGGCGGCCCGGGCGCCACCACGACCGAGCTCATCGACGTCGTCGCCCAGCTGGTCGCCGGCCAGGAGGCCATCTCCCACGCGCTCGCCGGGCTCGCCCGCCGCGTCGAGGCCGGCACGGACGCCCTCGCCGCCGCTCCGCCGCTGGACGTCGAGGTGGTCACCGAGGTGCTCCGCGAAGCGGCCATCGCGGCCCGCTGCGCGGCCGAGGCGCTCGACGAGGTCACGCCGTCGTTCGAATGCGTGAGCGAATCCGTCGCGCCCGACACCCGTTTGTAGCTGTCTTCCCGCGAGCCCGCCCGCCTAGCCTGGTGCTGCGGAGGTGACTCGCATGCGCGCGGTGTGGACGGGCACGATCGGGTTCGGCAGTTACGCCATTCCGGTGAAGGCGTACAGCGCCACCGAAGAGCACGAGATCCCGCTGCACCAGGTGCACGGCGCCGACGGCGGCCGTGTCCGGGTGAAGCGGGTCTGCGAGGTCGACGGCGAAGAGGTGCCGCCCGCGGAGATGGTCCGCGGCTACCCGGTCCCCGGCGGCGACGTCGTCCTGCTGTCGGACCACGAGCTCGCGTCGCTCCCGATGCCCGGCCGCACGATCGACATCCGCGGCTTCGCGCCGCTGGCCGACGTCGACCCGATCTGGTTCGCGAAGACCTACTTCCTCGAGCCCGAGCCGGCCGGGACGAAGCCGTATGTGCTGTTCAGCGAGGCCCTGCAGCAGTCGGGCCGGATCGCGCTGGTCACCGTCGCGCTGCGCCGGCGTGAGGTGCTCGGCGCGCTGCGGGTGCGCGACCAGGTCATCGTCTTGGAGACGATGCTGTGGCCCAATGAGCTCAGGGCCCCCGACTTCCCGTTCCGGCACGCCGACGTCGACATCCGGCCCGGCGAGCTGCGCCGCGCGGTGACCCTCGTCGAGGAGCTGACCGGCGAGTTCGACCCCGGCCGCTATCCCGACCGTTACCGCGAGGCCCTCGACGCGTTGATCCGGGCGAAGATCGAGGGCGCCGAGGTCGTCCAGCCGACGGCGGCCGAGCAGTCCGAGGGCGTCACGCGGCTGCTGGCGGCGCTGCAGGAGAGCGCGGCCGAAGCCGAGGACGCGCGCAACGCGGCCGTCACGAAGGCCAAGGCCGCCGCGGCGAGAGCGGCGAAGGCGCGTACGACGGCGAAGCGGGCCGCGTCGCGCAGCCCGGGACGCACGAAGACGTCCTGAGTAGTACTACCCACGGGTAATTGAGGGTTCTCCCACTGCTGGTGGCCGCCGGAGCGCGGCAGACTTCGTCCTGCCAGCGGATGCCGGAACCGCTGGTGAGGGGGTCGGGACGGCCCCTGGGGAGGTGTGCCGTCCAGACACCAGGGTTCCGGGGCGGGCCGACGGAGGAGCGGTCCGTTCCCGGAACCCGCGGCGCATCGCGGGGAGGCGGTGCGCACGAGGGGGAGTTCTGAAAGGCTGCCGCGGAGGAGCGAGGGTCTCCGCGGCAGCCTTCAGGCGTCCGCCACCCGCATCAGCAGCTCCGACGCGAGCTTCAGCAGCTGCCGCTCGGTCGGCGACAACGTCGACTCCAAAGCCGTGGCCAGCCAGCGTTCCCGCTGGATGCTGTACTCCCGCAGCACCGCCAGCCCGTCCGGGGTGATGCGGATCAGCGACCGGCGGCCGTCGTCGGGGTCCGGCGTGCGCGTCACCAGCTCGCGCTCGGTCAGCCCGGCCAGGATGCGGGTCAGCGACTGCGGCTGCAGCCGTTCCGCCGCGGCCAGCTCCGACGGCGTGTGCGTGCCCGCCCGGTAGAGCCGGCTCAGCACCGCCAGCACCGCCGGGCCCGGGCCGTTCGGGTCGCGCTCGGAGCGCATCCGCCAGTTCAGCCGCCCGACGCCCTCGCGCACCCGCCCCGCCAGGTCGGCCAGCTCAGGATCCGCGCTGACCGGCGAAGCGACGTCGGAATTGGGGTGCATGGGCCTCACATTAGGCGGTTCCGCGCACCAGCCCGGCATAACGCCCGTCGAGCGCCAGCAGCTCGTCGTGCGTCCCGCGTTCCACGATCCGCCCTTCGTGGAGCACCACGATCTGGTCCGCGTGCTCCACAGTGGACAGCCGGTGCGCGATCGTCAGCGTCGTGCGGCCCGTGGCGAGACGGTCCAGCTCGGCCTGCACCGAGCGTTCGGTGCGGGTGTCGAGGGCGCTGGTCGCCTCGTCGAGGACGAGCACCGGCGGGTTGCGCAGCAGGATCCGCGCGATCGCCATCCGCTGCTTCTCGCCGCCGGAGAAGCGGTAGCCGCGCTGGCCGACGACCGTGTCGTAGCCCTCGGGCAGCCCGGCGAGCGTGTCGTGGATGTGCGCGGCCTTCGCGGCCGCCTCGATCTCCTCGTCGGTCGCGCCCGGCTTCGCGAAGCGCAGGTTCTCCCGCACGGTGTCGTGGAAGAGATAGGTCTCCTGAGACACCATCCCGACACCCGCGGCGAGCGAGGCCAGGGTGACGTCGCGGACGTCGGTGCCGTCGATCTCCACGGACCCGGCGCTCACCTCGTACAGCCGCGCGACCAGGTAGGCGAGCGTCGTCTTGCCCGAGCCGGTCGACCCGACGAGCGCCGTGGTCGTCCCCGCCGGGACGTCGAGGTCGATGTCCGCGAGTGTCGGCGGCCCGGCTGTGTCGGATTCGTCGTACCGGAACGCGACGCCGCGCATCGAGAGGTCGCCGCGCCGCACGTCCAGGGTGCCGGCGCCAGGCTTGTCGCTGATCTCCACGCGCAGGTCGAGCACCTCGAAGATGCGGCCGAACAGGGCCTTCGACGTCGCCACGTTCTGCCCGATCGTCTGCATCGCGCTGGCCGGCGCGACCAGCCGGTTGAGCATGCTGGTGAACGCCACGACGGTGCCGAGCGAGATCGGCGACGCGCCGTTCGCGAGCGCCAGCCCGGCGATCCAGTAGACCAGGGCCGGGATCACCGTCAGGCTCATCGCCCGCGACGCGATCTGCCAGCGCCCGGCCAGCGCGGCGGCGCGCTCCAGCGACGCGATCTCCCGTGACTCCGCGCCGAAGCGCTCCCGCATCGCCCGCTCGTTGCCCATCGTCTTGGCGAGCAGCACGCCGGTGACCGACAGGGACTCCTCGACCATCGTCGTCAGCCGCGCCATCCGCCGGGTCCGGCCGCGGGCCAGCGTCCGCCGCTTCTTGCCCAGCCGCAGCGTGAACAGGAGGAACAGCGGGACGACGATCAGCGACAGCAGCGCGAGCTGCCAGTCGAGCAGGATCAGCGCCACCGTGATGGCGATCGTCGTGGTGGCGTTCTGCACCATCGACCCGGCGGTCGTGGTGATGACGTTGTCGACGCCGCCGATGTCGTTGAAGACCCGCGAGAGGACTTCGCCGCTCTTCGTCCGGGTGAAGAAGCCGAGCGACATCCGCTGCAGGTGGCCGTAGACCGACACGCGCAGCTCGTTCATCACGTGCTGGCCGATGGTGTTGGACAGCCCGGTGGTCGCGACGCCGAGCGACGCGCTGCCGACCGCGCAGGCGATCATCCCGGCCGCCAGGACGCTGATCAGCAGCGTGTCACGGTGGGGGAGGGCGTCGTCGAGGATCTCGCGTAGCAGGAACGGCGAGACGACGCCGAGCCCGGCCTGCAGGACGATCAGCGCGAACAGCGCGGCGAGGGGCCCGCGGTGCGGGCGGAACAGGCCGGCGATCCGCCGGAGCGGGACCGGTTCGTCGGTGTCGGACGTCGGTTCGGCGAGCGACGGCCGGGCTCTGGTCGCAGAAGTCATACACACATGTTTACTTAATCTGGCTCGGCCCACCAGTGAATTTCGCAACTTGAAGCCAAGTTCAAGGGGAGGATGCATGTAAAGTAGTACATATAGGTGTACTAATCGCATGGGCGACTTTCGCGTACCCGTGAGGCCGGGAAGCCGCAGCGACTACTCTGGAGAGGCCGGCCCGGTCCGGCGCGCCACTCTCGACCCAGCTGGAGCGTGCACACCCGTGTTCGACACCCTGTCCGATCGGCTCACCGCCGCCCTTCAGACGCTCACGCGCAAGGGCCGGCTGTCCGACGCCGACATCGACGCCACCGCGCGCGAGATCCGCATCGCGCTGCTGGAGGCCGACGTCGCCCTCGGCGTGGTCAAGACCTTCATCGCGAGGATCAAGGAACGGGCGAAGGGCGCCGAGGTCTCCCAGGCGCTCAACCCCGCGCAGCAGGTCGTCAAGATCGTCAACGAGGAGCTCGTCGGGATCCTCGGCGGCGAGACCCGCCGGCTCAACCTGGCGAAGACCCCGCCGACGGTGATCATGCTCGCCGGCCTCCAAGGCGCCGGTAAGACGACGCTGGCCGGCAAGCTCGCGCTGTGGCTGAAGAAGCAGGGCCACGCGCCGCTGCTGGTCGCCTGCGACCTCCAGCGCCCCAACGCCGTCACGCAGCTGCAGGTGGTCGGCGAGCGCGCCGGCGTCACGACCTTCGCGCCCGAGCCCGGCAACGGCGTCGGCGACCCGGTCGACGTCGCCCGCCGCGCCATCGCCGAGGCGAAGCACGCGCAGTACGACGTGGTCGTCGTCGACACCGCGGGCCGCCTCGGTGTCGACGAAGAGCTGATGAAGCAGGCCGCGGACATCCGCGACGCCGTCAAGCCGGACGAGACCCTGTTCGTCGTCGACGCGATGATCGGCCAGGACGCCGTGACCACGGCCGAGGCGTTCCGCGACGGCGTCGGCTTCTCCGGCGTCGTGCTCACCAAGCTCGACGGCGACGCCCGCGGTGGTGCCGCGCTGTCGGTCCGCGAGGTCACCGGCCAGCCGATCCTCTTCGCCTCCAACGGCGAGAAGCTCGAGGACTTCGACACCTTCCACCCGGACCGGATGGCGTCGCGGATCCTCGGCATGGGCGACGTGCTGACCCTGATCGAGCACGCCGAGCAGGCCTTCGACCAGGACCAGGCCGAGAAGGCCGCGGCGAAGCTGTCCAGCGGCCAGCTGACGCTGGAGGACTTCCTCGAGCAGATGCTCGCCGTCCGCAAGATGGGCCCGATCGGCAACCTGCTGGGCATGCTGCCCGGCGCCGGCCAGATGAAGGACCAGCTGGCCCAGGTCGACGACAAGCACCTGGACAAGCTGCAGGCGATCATCCGCGGCATGACCCCGGCCGAGCGCGACGACCCGAAGATGATCAACGGCTCGCGCCGGCTGCGCATCGCCAACGGGTCCGGCGTCACCGTGCGCGAAGTCAACGACCTGGTCAACCGGTTCTTCGAGGCCCGCAAGATGATGGCCCAGATGGCCGGCCGGTTCGGCTTCGGCGGCGGGGGCGGCGGCTCCAAGACGCGCAAGGGCAAGAAGGGCAAGAAGGGCCGCGGCCCGACGCAGCCCAAGGTCCGCGGCGGCTTCCCCGGCGGCATGCCGATGCTGCCTCCGGGTGGCGGGGGCGGGATGCCGGGCGGCATGCCCGACCTGTCCAAGCTCGGCGGCCTGAACGACGCCCCCGGCTTCGACCCGACGAAGTTCAAGCTGCCGAAGAACCCCAAGGACAAGTGAGCACCGCGCTCCACGCCGCCGGGGTGATCCTGCCCGGCGGCGAGTCCGGGGAGCTCTGGATCTCCGGCGGCCGGATCTCGCTCGAGCCGGTCCCCGGCGCCGAGACCCTGGGCCGTGACGTCTTCCTGGTGCCCGGGCTGGTCGACGCGCACTGCCACCCCGGCATCGGCATCGGCGGGCCCGTCTCGCTCGAAGAGGCGGCCGAGCAGGCCCGCACCGACCGCGACGCGGGCACGCTGCTGATCCGCGACTGCGGCCTCCCGATCGACGTCCGGCCGCTGCAGCGCCGCGCCGACCTGCCGACGATCATCCGCGCCGGGCAGCACCTCGCGCTGACCAAGCGCTACATCCCGGGTCTCGGCATCGAGCTGGACGACCCGGCCCAGCTGCCCGCCGCCGTCGCCGAGCAGGCGAAGGACGGCGACGGCTGGGTCAAGCTGGTGGGGGACTGGATCGACCGCGGCGCCGGCGACCTGGCGCCGCTGTGGCCGGACGACGTCCTGGCCGACGCCGTGCGGGTCGCGCACGACCACGGCGCCCGCGTCACCGCGCACGTGTTCGGCGAAGCCGCGTTGCCCGGCCTGATCGCGGCCGGCATCGACTGCCTCGAGCACGGCACCGGCCTGAGCGCCGACCAGCTCGCGGAACTGGCCGCGGGTGACGTCGCGCTGGTGCCGACCCTGATCAACATCGAGAACTTCCCGGGCATCGCGGACAAAGCGGGCCGGTTCCCGGCGTACGCGGCTCACATGCGAGCGCTGCACGCCGGTGTCGGCGAGATGGTCGCCACGGCGATCGAAGCGGGCGTACGCGTCTTCGCCGGGAGCGACGCCGGCGGTCTGGTCGAGCACGGCAGGCTCGTCGACGAGATCGAAGCCCTGCACCGCGCGGGCATGACCCGCGAGCAGGCCCTCGCGAGCGCGTCCTGGGCCGCCCGCGACTGGCTCGGCCACCCCGGCATCATCGACGGCGCGCCCGCCGACCTGCTCGTCTACGCGAGCGATCCGCGCGACGACCTCGGCGTCCTGCGGCATCCGGCGCACATCGTGCTCGGCGGCGTCGTCTACGGGTAGACCCCCGCTGTTTTCCTTGCGGGACCGGCACTTTACCGATCCGACCGAAAGCAGGCGGAACGTTCCGCAGCAGATCAGCGCAAGGCGCCGGTTTCCGCCGTGACTGCGGTCGGATCGGTAAAGAACGGCACAGTAGCGTTGGGCGCGTGACGGACGACGACGGCGCACGGCGCGTACTGGGGGCGCACTGGTGTTTCGTGGCGTTCTTCGCCGGGATCGCCGGCTACTACCTGATCAACCTCGCCATCGCCGCCGGGGTCAACCGCAACGTCGGCGGGTTCGACCCGCTCGAGCTGCGTGACATCGGCCCGCTCCTGCTGCTGGCGTTCGTGCCCAACCTGCTGCTCGGCCTCGGCCCGGCCGTCGGCTCCTGGCTCTGGGGCCACGGGCTGCGCGCCGACTTCGGGCTCACGCCGACCTGGCGCGACGTCCGGATCGGCCTCGCCTGCGGCGCGCTCGCGCTGGTCGTCGGCTACCTGCTCAACCTGGTGCTGATCGCGGTCTACGGCGCCGACGACGTCTCCGACAGCCCGCTCACCGACCTCGCCGACACCTTCGACGGCGACACGGTCTGGCTCGTGCTGGCCGCGGTGATCGTCATCATCGGCGCCCCGCTCACCGAGGAGCTGCTGGTCCGCGGCACGCTCTGGAAGGCGCTGTCGTTCCACCGGATCCCGGCGTGGGCGGTGCTCGTGCTCACCGCGCTCGTGTTCGCCCAGCTGCACGGCGAACCCACCCGCACGATCGCGCTCTTCGGGCAGGGCATCGCGATCGGGCTGGCCCGGCACCTGTCCGGCCGGGTGAGCGCCGGCGTGATCGCGCACGCCGCCAACAACCTGCCGCCCGCCGTGCTGCTGTTCGTCGCGCACTGAGCGCTTGCGAAGATCGTGGACAGTAGTTGGACGGATACTGTGCGATCACTTTCCGGCCGCTAGGCTCGGGGGAGGAGCCGAGCGACCGCGGAGGGCAGGCGTGACCACTTCCCAGCCCCGGGAACCCCTTCCGGACGCGCTGCCGCCCCCCGAAGACCCGCCGGTACCCCCGGAGCCCGCCGCTTCGGCGTTCCTGGAGCCCGCGCCCGCGCACCGCTGGGGGTTCGGCGCGTTCCTGCTCGTCGAGGTCGTCCTGCTCGCGTCGGCCGCGTTCGTGTCCGTGCTGGTCGGCGACACCGGGCCCGGCCCGCTGCCGATCCGCGTCGTGCTGCTGGGCACCATGCTGCCGACGATGATCGCGGCCGGCGTCGCGGTGCTGGTCACCTACGTGCGCGGCAACGGGCCCTTCACCGACCTGCGGCTGCAGTGGCGCTGGTCCGACGTGCGGGTCGGGTTCAAGTACGGCTGCATCGGCCTCGTCTTCACGACCGTCGCCGCGTACCTCTGGACGCAGCTGGTCGGCGACGCCAACGCGACGTCCGCGATCAGCTCGCTGGTCGAGGACCGGCGGATGTCCGTGTCGGCGGCCGTGGTGATGTTCGTCTACCTCTGGCTGCTCGGCCCGATCTGCGAGGAGATCATCTACCGCGGCCTGCTCTGGGGCGCCGCCGAGCGGCTGCAGTGGCGCAGTGAACGCTGGGGCCGCTTCGCCGCGTTCCTGCTGTGCACGGCGGTGTTCGCCGCCAGTCACCTGGAGCCGTTGCGGACCACGTTGCTACTGGTCATCGCGGTGCCGATCGGGCTGGCGCGGCTCGTCACCGGACGGCTGCCGGCGAGCATCGTCGCGCACCAGGTGAACAACTTCCTCCCGGCGCTCACCATCCTGCTCGGCGCGCTCGGCGTGGCCTCTTTCTGAGGCCGTTTTCCCAGGCCGCTTTCAGGGGCCCCGGACCCCATCTGGCAGAATGGTGCACTGCCTGCTTCCGCCGGACCCTCTCACCGCGCGAAAGCTGTGACCTTCGGGTGCCCGCGTCCGTGTCCCCACTCGGACCGCGTGCGCTCACCCCAGCACCAGAGAGATTTGAGGAGTACCCACACCCGTGGCCGTCAAGATCAAGCTGCAGCGCCTCGGCAAGATCCGTGCGCCGTACTACCGCATCATCGTCGCCGACGCGCGCACCCGCCGGGATGGCAAGGCCATCGAGACGATCGGCAAGTACCACCCGAAGGAGGAGCCGAGCCTCATCGAGGTCGTCTCCGAGCGCGCCCAGTACTGGCTGGGTGTCGGCGCGCTGCCGACCGAGCCGGTCCAGCGTCTCCTCGAGATCACCGGTGACTGGCAGAAGTTCAAGGGCCTGCCGGGCGCCGAGGGCACCCTGAAGGTGGCCGAGCCGAAGCCGTCCAAGCAGGACCTGTTCAACGCGGCCCTGGCCGCGGCGGGCGAGGAGCCCACCACCGAGGCCACCACGCCGAAGAAGAAGTCGGCCCCCAAGAAAGCCGAGGCCGAGAAGGCCGAAGCCACCGAGGGTGAGAAGGCCGAGTGAGCTTTCTGGCTGATTCCCTCGAGCACCTGGTGCGTGGGATCGTCGACAACCCGGACGAGGTCCGGGTCGAGCTGCTGACCACACGTCGTGGCCGCACGCTCGAGGTGCACGTGCACCCCGACGACCTCGGCAAGGTGATCGGCCGGGGCGGACGCACCGCGACCGCCTTGCGCACCGTCATGGGCGGCATCGGTGGCCGCGGCGTCCGCGTGGACGTCGTCGACACCGACCGCTGATCCAGGCACAGAGAACGGTCAGATGGACGTCGTAGCAGGCCGCATCGCCAAGGCGCACGGAATCCGCGGGGAACTCGCGGTCGACGTGCGCACGGATTCGCCGGAAGAGCGGTTCAAGGTCGGTGCGGCCGTCACGACGAAGCTGCGTGACGGCAGCAAAAGGGAACTCACCATCGCAGCCGCCCGCGAACACAGCGGGCGGCTGCTGGTGCGTTTCGAGGAGGTCCTGACCCGCGACGTCGCCGAGACGCTGCGGGGCGCGCTGCTGCTCGTCGACACCGACGCGCTGCCGCCGACCGCCGACCCCGACGAGTTCTACGACCACGAGCTGGCCGGCCTGCGGGCCGAGCTGCTCGACGGCACCGTCATCGGCAAGGTCGTCGAGGTCCTCCACTCGGCCGCGGGCGAGCTGCTGGCCCTCGACGTCGAGGGCCGCGAGGTGCTGGTGCCCTTCGTGCGGGCGATCGTCCCCACCGTGGACGTCGCCGGCGGCCGGGTCGTGCTCGATCCGCCGGAAGGGCTGCTGGACGCCTGAGATGCGGATCGACGTCGTCACCATCTTCCCCGAATACCTCGACCCGCTGCGCGCCGCGCTGCTGGGCCGGGCCATCGACCGCGGGCTCATCGAGGTCGGCGTGCACGACCTGCGCGAATGGACCCACGACGTCCACCGCGCGGTGGACGACGCGCCGTACGGCGGCGGTCCCGGCATGGTCATGAAGCCGCAGATCTGGGGCCCGGCGCTGGACGACGTCTGCCGTCCGGAGAGCCGGCTGGTCGTGCCGACGCCGGCCGGGCGCCCCTTCACGCAGGAGCTCGCGCACGCGTACGCCGAGGAAAAGCACCTGGTCTTCGCGTGCGGCCGCTACGAGGGCATCGACCAGCGCGTCGTCGACGACGCCGCCCGCCGGATGCCGGTCGACGAGGTGTCGATCGGTGACTACGTCCTGGTCGGCGGCGAGGCGGCGGTCCTCGTCATGGTCGAGGCCGTCGTCCGGCTGCTGCCCGGCGTGCTCGGCAACGCCCGCTCGGCCGCCGAGGACTCGTTCTCCGACGGCCTGCTCGAAGGGCCCAGCTACACGAGGCCCGAGGTGTGGCGGGAGCTGCCCGTGCCCGAGGTGCTGCGGTCCGGGAACCACGCCCTGATCGACCGCTGGCGCCGTGACCAGGCCCTGGACCGCACCGCCCGCCGCCGCCCCGACCTCCTGGCCGCGTTGCCGGAAGGCAGTCTCGACAAGCACGATCGCGGGGTCCTGGAGGGCTTGGACCCCGAGCAGGCGTAGGCCGGTTACTTGACCCGTGGTGGCGTCTGTAATACTTGACAGGTTGGCGTGAGTGGACTTCCTCGTTCACGAGCCCGCCATCAGCCCCCTTGGGTCGCCCGCAGCAGCATCGTTGCGCGCCCGGGGGATGTGTACGCAAGCCATACGAAGACGAGGACGGACCACCGATGAACACCCTGGACGCGCTGGACAAGCAGTCACTGCGTTCCGACATCCCGGCCTTCCGCCCGGGCGACACGCTCAAGGTGCACGTCCGCGTCATCGAGGGCAACCGCGAGCGCAACCAGGTCTTCCAGGGCGTCGTGATCCGCCGTCAGGGCGGCGGCATCCGGGAGACCTTCACCGTTCGCAAGGTGTCCTTCGGTGTCGGCGTGGAGCGCACCTTCCCGGTGCACTCGCCGAACGTGGCCGAGGTCGAGGTCCACAAGCGCGGCGACGTGCGGCGCGCGAAGCTGTACTACCTGCGCGACCTGCGCGGCAAGAAGGCCAAGATCAAGGAGCGTCGCGAGAACCGCGAGACGGCTAACTGAGTCACAACCCGGTTACCGGTAGCCTGACGACGTGGCCGAACCCGTGTCCCAGAACGCTCCTGAGGATGACCCCGATCGCTCCGAGGAGAACCAGCCCCGGCTGTCTCGCTCCGAGGAGCGCGGGGGCGCCCGCCGCAGGCGAGCCAAGCCCGCCAAGAAACGGTCGTTCTGGAAGGAACTGCCGATCCTGCTCGTGATCGCCCTGGTGCTCACGATCCTGATCCAGACATTCCTGGCGAAGGTCTTCATGATCCCCTCGGGGTCGATGGAGGCCACCCTCCACGGGTGCCCCGGGTGCACCGGTGACCGGATCCTCGTCGACCGGGTCACTTACGACTTCACCGAGCCCGGTCCGGGCGACGTGGTCGTGTTCAAGGGCCCGCAGGCGTGGATTAACAACGAGATCCCGCCGCAGGAGTCGAGCAACATCGTGGTTCGCGGGCTCCGCGGCCTCGGCTCGCTGGTCGGGTTCGCCCCGCCGGACGAGCGCGACTTCGTCAAGCGGGTGATCGCGGTCGGCGGCCAGACCGTCCAGTGCTGCGACCCGCAGGGGCGCGTGATCGTGGATGGCAAGGCACTCGACGAGCCGTACGTCTACTGGGAAGACCCGTCCAACCCGAACGAGAAGCCCTTCGAACCGGTCAAGGTTCCCGCGGGGATGGTCTGGGTGATGGGCGACAACCGCAACAACTCCGACGACTCGCGGTTCCAGGGCGGCGGCGGCGTGAACGGTGCGGTCCCGGTGGACAACATCATCGGCAAGGCGCGGATCATCGTCCTGCCGCCGGGCCGGTGGGGCGGGATCACCGACCACAACCCGCAGGAATCGGCTCAGCCGGTGGCGCTCGGCGCGCCGGAGTGGCAGAGCGGGCTCCCGCTCGGAGCCGGGATCGCGGCGGCCTGGCCGACGCTGTTCCTCGGGCGCAAGCTCAAGTCCGGACTGCGCCGGACGGCCGGGCGGAAAAGCTAGCCACCCGGACCGTGCCGGCAGACGGGTGATGCAGCCTTGACACTTCCCGTTCCCCTCACCGCGGCCGAGCCGATCCGGCCGCCGCGAGCCGTGGTGCGCGGCGACCTCTTCTGGGGTCTGCAGGGCGCACTCGACCGCCGTGGCCTCGGCCCGGTCGCCGGTGTGGACGAAGCAGGCGCCGGCGCGTGCGCGGGGCCGCTCGTGATCGCGGCCTGCGTGCTCAAACAAGGCGACGCGGCGAGGCTCACCGAGCTGACGGACTCCAAGCTGATGACGGCCAAGGCGCGTGACCGGGTCTACGACCTGGTCCTCGCCCGGGCCGTCGACTACTCGGTGATCGTCGTCCCGACCGCCGAGGTCGACCTCTACGGCATCCGGGTGATGAACCTCGAAGGCATGCGCCGCGCCGCGGCGGCGTTGCGCGTGGCACCGGGCTACATCCTCACCGACGGGTTCCGCGTCCCGGGCCTCACCGCCCCGAACGCCGCGGTGATCAAGGGCGACCGGACGGTGGCCGCCATCGCCGCCGCGTCGGTGCTGGCGAAGGTGACCCGGGACCGCATCATGGCCGGTCATCACGACGACCTGCCGCACTACGGTTTCGACGTGCACAAGGGATACAGCACGGCGGACCACCTGTCGGCGCTGCGCGAACACGGCCCCAGCGAGGTCCACCGCTGGTCGTACACGAACGTCGCCACGGCGGCGATCGCGCACGGCATGCGCCCCGAGCGCCCGGTCGTCCTGACCTACGCGGCACTGGAGAAAGCCATGGAGAAGGACGCCGGCGCGAGGCTGGCCGCCGTCCTCGACGAAGCTTTGGACCCACAACTCAGCCTGCCGCTGCATGCCCCGAGCGCCGGCGTAGGTCACAATGAACGCTCCGCCGGCGGAGCAGGAGCACGATCCCGAGGAGGGGCGCGGATTTCATGAGCGCAGAGGATCTCGAGAAGTACGAGACCGAGATGGAGCTCTCGCTGTACCGCGAGTACCGCGACATCGTCGGCCAGTTCTCGTACGTGGTGGAGACCGAGCGGCGGTTCTACCTGGCCAACGCGGTGGACGTCCAGGTCCGCGACGGCGGTGGCGAGGTGTACTTCGAGGTCCGCATGTCCGACGCGTGGGTCTGGGACATGTACCGCCCCGCCCGGTTCGTCAAGCACGTGCGGGTGATCACCTTCAAGGACGTCAACGTCGAGGAGCTGGACAAGCCGGACCTCCGGCTTCCCGAAGACGGCCCGTTCTCGGGCTGAGCTTCCCCGTCACACCGGCGAAACCGCGCTACCAGGCGCGGTTTCGCCGGTTTTGTCGTCTCCGGGCCCCTTGCCGGGGTCCGTGCCCTTAGCACGCCGCACCGACATTTCCGGTCCCACGCCGTCTCTGGGCGGGCAGTTGTCCACATCCCCCCGGTTGTCCACAACCCGGCGATCCGGGTCTGGTCTCCCCGCCACGCGCCCTGGCAACGTCGTTCACGCACGCACCGTGATCACCGGGACCGCCCCGGTGACCGCCGCGGCGCGGCGAGGGGACGAAACACGATGACGGGCACCGATCAGCTCGCGAGACACCGCCGCGACTTCGGCACCTGGGGCGAGGACCTGGCCGCCCGGCACCTGCAGGACCGCGGCCTGGTCCTGCTCGCCCGCAACTGGCGCTGCCGCGAGGGCGAGCTCGACCTCGTCCTCACCGACCGCACCCGGGTCGTGTTCTGCGAGGTCAAAACCCGGTCCGGAACCGAGTTCGGCCTGCTGTCGGAGACCGTCACCGAGGAGAAGGCCGGCCGGGTCCGCCGCGCGGCGCAACGCTGGCTGCGCGAGTTCCGCATCGGCTGGTGCCCCATCCGGTACGACGTCGTCACGATCCTCGCCGAAGCCGGCGCCCGCCCGCGGCTGCAGCACATCGAGGCGGCGTTCTGATGCCGATCGCCAAGTCCTGGTCGGTCGCCCTGCTGGGCATCGACGGCCGCGTCATCGAGATCGAAGCCGACCTCGGCGGCGGCCTGAGCCGCGTCACCCTCGTCGGGCTGCCGGACGCCGGCCTACGCGAGGCGAAGGACCGCGTCCGCTCCGCCGTGCGCAACTCCGGGCAGCCCTGGCCCGACGGCAAGGTGACGCTCGGCCTGTCCCCGGCGAACCTGCCGAAGGTCGGCTCGGCCTACGACCTCGGCATCGCGGTGGCCGTGCTCGCGGCGACGGGCGCCGTCCCGGCGACGCGCTTGCTCGGCACGGTCCTGCTCGGCGAACTCGCCTTGGACGGCCGGGTCCGCGCGGTCCGCGGCGTCCTCCCGGGCCTGCTCGCGGCGCGCGCGGCCGGCTACGAGCGAGCGGTCGTCCCGGCCGATTCCCTCGTCGAGGCGGCGTTGGTCGACGGCATCGAGGTAGCGGGCGCGACCCACCTGCGTGACCTGGTGGGCTGGCTGAAGGGCGAAGCCGGCCTGGTCGCCCCGGAACCGCCCGCGCCGGTGGTGCCACCGCAGGTCCCGGACCTGGCCGACGTCGTCGGCCAGCCGGAGGCGCGCTGGGCCCTGGAGGTGGCCGCGGCGGGTGGGCACCACCTGCTGCTCACCGGGCCGCCGGGCGTGGGCAAGACGATGCTCGCGAAGCGGCTGCCCGGCCTGCTCCCGCCGTTGTCGTCCGAGGAGTCCCTGGAAGTCACGGCGGTGCACTCGGTCGACGGTTCACTGTCGAAGTCGTCGCCACTGGTCACGGTCCCGCCGTTCGTCGCCCCGCACCACTCGATCTCGGTGCCGGCCCTGATCGGCGGCGGCAGCGGCCTCGCGTCCCCCGGCGCGATCAGCCGCGCCCACCGCGGAGTCCTGTTCCTCGACGAGGTCTGCGAGTTCGGCAGCCAGCGCCTGGAATCCCTGCGGACGATCCTGGAGGAGGGTGAAGTCCGCATCGCCCGCGTCAAGGGCTCGATCACCTACCCGGCGCGGTTCCAGCTCGTGCTGGCGTCGAACCCGTGCGCTTGCGCCCCGCCGAAGGACGTGGACTGCGTCTGTTCCCCGATGGCCCGCCGCCGTTACCTCGGCCGCTTGTCGGGCCCGTTGCTGGATCGGGTGGACCTCCGGGTCCGCCTGCGTCCGCTGAGCGCGATCAGCGTCCACGACACGGACACGGCGGAGTCCTCGGAGACGGTCCGCGCCCGGGTACTGGAAGCCCGCGCCCGCGCGGCCCACCGCTGGCAGGACCACGGCTGGCGCGCGAACTCGGAGGTCCCCGGCCCGGCCCTGCGGCGCGAGTTCGCCCTCCCGCCGGCGTCGACGGTCCTCCTGGACCGGGCCATGGACCGGGGAATCCTGAGCGGCCGGGGAGCGGACCGCTGCCTCCGCATCGCTTGGACCCTGGCCGACCTGGACGCCGAGCCCCGCCCCGGTCCCGAACAGGTCGGCTCGGCGCTGGCCTTCCGAGAGCGGGTGGCGGCATGAGTACTCCCGAATGTCCGCCCGCCGGATGTCTGCCCGGTGAGTCCGAGCCCGGCTCCGAACCGGCCGGCTCCGCGTCCACCGTCGGAGAGCGCGCCGACGAACTGCACCGGGCCCGCGCCTACCTGCTGCGGGTCGCCGAGCCACCGGCTCCCGCACTCGTCGCCTTCGTGGCCCGGCACGGGCCCGTGGAGGCCGCCGCTCGCGTGTGGCGCGGTGACTGCCCGCCCGACGTGCTGAAGGCGACCGAGGCCCGGCGGGCGTACAACCTCGTCGGCCAGGACTTCGAACGGGCCGCGGCGGCCGGGGCCCGGCTGGTCGTACCCGAGGACGACGAATGGCCGGCCTGGCCACTCCTCTCCCTCGACCTCGCCGCCCAGCGCGGGGTCACGGAAGCCGTGCCGCCCCTGGCGCTCTGGGTCGCCGGCGACATCCCGCTCGGCACCGCGGCCGATCGCGCCGTGGCGGTGGTCGGCGCCCGGGCCTCGACCGACTACGGCGAACAGCACGCCACCGATATTGTTCACGGGCTCGCCACCCGAGGTGTGCCGGTCTTTTCCGGGGCGGCCTACGGCATCGACGGCGTGGCCCACCGCGCCGCGCTCGCCGCGGCGGGGGTCACCGTCGCGGTGCTGGGCTGCGCCATCGACGCGGGCTATCCGGCGGGGCACGTCGCGCTGCTCACCCGCATCGCCCGCAGTGGTGGCGCGGTGGTCAGCGAATACCCGCCCGGCACCCCGCCGGCGCGGCACCGGTTCCTGGTCCGCAACCGGCTCATCGCCGCTCTTACCGAAGGCACCCTGGTGGTCGAAGCCGGGCGGCGCAGCGGCGCGCGCAACACCGCGAGCACCGCGGGAGCGCTGGGCAAGGTGGTGATGGCCGTGCCCGGGCCGATCACGTCGGCCATGTCGGTCGGCTGCCACGAGCTGATCCGGGACGCCCGGGCCACGCTGGTCTCGACGGTCGACGAGGTCCTCGAGACCGTGGGGCTCTTCGGCGTCGTGGAAGCCGGCACCGCGTCCCGGCCGAAACGGCGCACCGACCGGCTGGGCCCCGACGCGCTGCGGGCGTACGAGGCGCTGGCCGTGCGTGCGGACCGGTCCGACGCCGAGATCGCGGCCGAGTCCGGCGTTCCGCTGCGGACGGTGCGGGCCCTGCTGCCGGAGCTGGAGATCGACGGATTCGCCGTCCGCGGCGAGGCGGGCTGGCGACGGCGGAAGGAAAGCGCGTGAACACCACGGATTCCCGGCGAAATCGTCGAATATGTTCGGCCGGACCGGTGGGCCCGCGTGGCGATCCTTGACCGGCGGCGGATGTTCGCGCAGCGTGACATCCATGCCGCCGCCACCTCGATCCCGCCGGCCGGACCTGCGCGGGCTCCGGGACACCCTGCCCGAGCCGGTCCGGGCCGTGATCACCGGTTACGAGCGGCACCTCGGGCTCGAACGGGGCCTCTCCGCGCACACCGTCCGCGCGTACGTCGGTGACGCGGTGTCGCTCCTGGGCTTCGTCGCCGAGGCCGGGGGCGGGCTCGCGGACGTGGACCTCGCCCGGCTGCGGGCGTGGCTCGCGGCGCAGCAGACCGGTGGGGCCAGCCGCACGACGCTCGCCCGGCGGGCGGCCTCGGCCCGGACGTTCACCGCCTGGGCGCACCGCACCGAGGTCCTCGCCACCGACCCCGGGGGCCGGCTCGCCGCCCCGCGGGCGCACCGCACCCTGCCGGGGGTGCTGCGGGCCGCTCAGGCGGGGGAGGTCATGCGGGCGTCGGCGGCCGGCGCGGCGGAACGTGATCCGATCGCCCTGCGTGATCGCGCGATCGTCGAGCTGCTCTACGCCACGGGCATCCGGGTGTCCGAGTTGTGCGGCTTGGACCTCGGCGGCGCGGATTTCTCCCGGCGTGTCGTGACCGTGCTCGGCAAGGGCAGCAAGGAGCGGGTGGTCCCGTTCGGCGTCCCCGCGGCCGGGGCGCTGGGCGACTGGATCGAGGAGGGGCGCCCGAAGATCGTCGGCGAAAGCGCCGGTGGGAGCGTCGAGCCCGCGCTCTTCCTCGGTGTCCGGGGCAAACGCCTCGACCCGCGGGCGGTGCGCCGCGTGGTCCACGACGCCGTCACGGCGGTGCCCGGAGCGCAGGACATGGGCCCGCACGGCCTGCGCCATTCGGCGGCGACACATCTGCTGGAAGGGGGCGCCGATCTCAGGAGCGTTCAGGAACTGCTTGGTCACGCTACGCTTGCCACGACGCAGCTCTACACTCATGTGACCGTCGACCGGTTGAAAGCGATCCATGACCGAGCGCATCCCAGGGCGTGAAGTGCCCCGGGAAGCCTCGCCGGGGTCGTCACCAGCGGGCCTGGCGGCGCACGCGCATCCGCACGAGCACGGAGACGACACTGAGCCGCATGCCGAGAACGACGGTGCAATGACCGCAGGACCGCACGTCACCGACGCCACCGGAGTGAACACTCGCGGTGCCGCCGCCGTGCCCGCGGAATCTCGGGCCGCCTACGACGTCGACGCCGGTATCGCGGCGCTGTGGCAGCAGTTCGCCGACAGCCCCGACCAGGCGTCGCGCGACCGGCTCGTGCTGCACTACGCCCCGCTCGTCAAGTACGTCGCCGGCCGGGTCGGCACCGGCCTGCCCACCCACGTCGACGTCGGTGACCTCGTGCAGTCCGGCATCTTCGGGCTCGTCGACGCGATCGAGAAGTTCGACCCCGAACGCGGCCTGCGCTTCGAGACCTACGCGATGCAGCGCATCCGCGGCGCGATCCTCGACGACCTCCGCTCGCAGGACTGGGTCCCGCGCGCGGTCCGCAGCAAGGCGAAGGAAGCCGAGCGCGCGATGGAGCGCCTGGGCGCCCGCCTGCACCGCACCCCGACCGACGCGGAGCTGGCCGTCGAGCTCGGCATCGGCCTCGACGACCTGCGCGACTTCTACGGCCAGCTGCAGCTCACCAGCGTCGTCGCGCTGGAGGACCTGGTGGCCGCGGGCAAGGACAGCGGGTCCCTGGTCGACACGATTCCCGACGACGACGCGGTCGACCCGGTCGCGGTCTTGGTCGACCAGGACAACCGCCGCCAGCTCGCGCAGGCGATCGGGCAGCTGTCCGAGCGCGACAAGATCGTGGTCAGCCTCTACTACTTCGAGAGCCTGACCCTCGCCGAGATCGGGAAGGTCCTCGGCGTCACCGAGTCGCGGGTCAGCCAGCTGCACACCCGCGCCGTCATGCGGCTGCGCGCCAAGCTGGTCGAGCAGACCGGCAGCTGATCACGGACTGCCTCCCCACGGCTTGAGCCGGTACGCGCCCACCTCACCGGTCAGGGACAGCGGATCGACGTACTCCTCGCCCCGGCGCACACCCCAGTGGAGACACGCGGCGACCGCGCAGCCGGGGTGCCCGGCGAGGACGGTGCCGAGCACCTGGCCGCGAAACACCTGCTCACCGGCGGCCACCTTCGGCGCGACGGGCTCGTAGGTGGTGCGCAGCCCACCGTCGTGGTCCACGGAGATCACCGGCCGCCCGGCCACGAGCCCGGCGAACACGACCACGCCCGCATCGGCCGCCAGGACGTCCTGCCCGGGCACGGCGGCCAGGTCGACCCCGCGGTGGCCGGGCCCGTAGGGCGTTTCCGGCGCGTCGAAGTACTTGGCGACCACCGGATCGGGTGACAGAGGCCAGGAAAGCCGCGGCTGAGGCACAGCCCACGGATCAGCTGCCGCGGGGAGAACCCACCCGGCTCCGGACGACGGCGGGACAAGCGGGCCGGGTGACTCGCGCACGGCAGCCCAGGACGACGCTGCGCCCGGAAGCCAAGTCCACGCGGCATCCCGATCCGCGAGGACCGGTGCATTACGCGTCGGTTCGCCCGATCCGGCGGCGCCCGAGAAGGCAGAGCTGGCCGCCCCTGCAATCTCCGTGGTGTCCGCGAAGCCGGGTCTGGTCGCGCCCGCGAGTGCCGCGGTGTCCGCGGCCCGAAGGCGGGTCGCCGCAGCATCTGCGCCGCCGGAGCTGCTCGCCGCTGCGAGCGCTGCAGCGTCTGCGAGGCGACGACTACGCACACCCGCTGTGAGCGCGGCAGCGTCCGCGATGCCGGAGCTGCTCGCCCCGGTGAGCGCCGCGGCGTCTGCCGAGGGCGCCCTGGCCGCCGCCGGCCCGGCTAGGGGCGGGCCGAAGGCCCAAGCCGCCAGCATCACAGCGCCCGCGAAAGCGGCCGTGACCAGGGCAACCAGCCCTGCATCACGACCCGGTACCCCACCTCTGAACTCCTTGATCGACTCCACCCGTCCAGCCTGCGGCACCTTCGAACCTCTTGGGGTCCGATGCCCGAATCTGTGGACAACTCACCCCGTTGTGGACAACCCGGCCCGGCGGTGGCCGCCGGTGGGGGAGGGGCTGGTGGCAGGGGGTAGAATCTTTTCCGCGGTCCGTGTGAGCGGACTGACTTCGCGTGCACGTGCGCGTTCCCCCGGCAGTGAACCACCAGCCGGGGCGAGTCGCACGGTGTTCGGCGGTCCCTGCGGTCCTTCACCTCGGGGTCCGGACACCGGCACGGGCACCAGGGCGAGCGGCCTCCCGGCCGTGAGCGACAAAACCGAGTAGCGCGGTGGGGACCTCAGGGGCTCCGGCGCGCACGACACAGAAGAGGTCGATTCCGGCAATGGCCGTCGTCACCATGAAGCAGCTGCTCGACAGCGGCGTCCACTTCGGGCACCAGACCCGTCGGTGGAACCCGAAGATGAAGCGCTACATCTTCACCGAGCGCAACGGCATCTACATCATCGACCTGCAGCAGACGCTGACCTACATCGACCGTGCGTACGAGTTCATCAAGGAAACCGTCGCGCACGGCGGCACGATCATGTTCGTCGGCACGAAGAAGCAGGCTCAGGAAGCCATCGCGGCCGAAGCTTTGCGCGTGGGCATGCCCTACGTGAACCAGCGCTGGCTCGGCGGCATGCTGACCAACTTCCAGACGGTGCACAAGCGTCTTCTCCGCCTGAAGGAGCTCGAGTCGCGGGAGCAGACCGGCGGCTTCGAGGGTCTCACCAAGCGCGAGATCCTGACGCTGACCCGCGAGAAGGACAAGCTCGAGAAGACCCTCGGCGGTATCCGCGACATGGCCAAGGTGCCGAGCATCGTGTGGATCGTCGACACCAAGAAGGAGCACATCGCCGTCGGCGAGGCGCGCAAGCTGAACATCCCGGTCGTCGCGATCCTGGACACCAACTGCGACCCGGACGAGGTCGACTACCCGATCCCGGGCAACGACGACGCCATCCGGTCGGCCGCGCTGCTGACCAAGGTCGTCGCCGAGGCCGCGGCCGCCGGTCTGATGCAGCGCTCCAGCCGCAACGGTGCTTCGGCCGACTCCAAGCCGGAGCCGGGTGTCGCCACCGACGAGCCGCTGGCCGAGTGGGAGAAGGAGCTGCTCGCCGGCTCCGAGACCGCCGCCGCCGACGCGACCGAGGCGGCCGCGGCCGTCGACGCTCCGGTCGAGACGCCGGCCGAGGCCCCCGCCGAGGCCGAGCAGGCGACCGCCTCCTCCTGATCCACCGCTGTCCGTGCGGCCGGGCCGGATCCCGGCCCGGCCGCACGGACGTCGCTCCCCCCAAGGATTTCACGTACCTGAAAAGGACGGATTTAGCAGAATGGCGAACTACACCGCCGCTGACGTGAAGCGCCTGCGCGAGATGACCGGCGCCGGCTTCATGGACTGCAAGAAGGCGATGGAGGAGAACGACGGCGACTTCGACAAGGCCGTCGAGTTCCTCCGCATCAAGGGCGCCAAGGACGTCGGCAAGCGCGCCGAGCGCGCCACCGCCGAAGGCCTCGTCGCCGGTGCCGGCGGCGTCCTGATCGAGCTCGACTCCGAGACCGACTTCGTCGCGAAGAACGCCGAGTTCCAGGCGCTCGCCGCGAAGATCGTCGAGGTCGCGAAGACCCTCAAGACCAGCGACGTGGACGCCCTCAAGGGCGCCGAGCTGGACGGCAAGACGGTCAACGAGGTCGTGCAGGAGCTGTCCGCCCGCATCGGCGAGAAGCTCGAGCTGCGCCGCGTCGTGTCCTTCGAGGGCCAGACCACGAGCTACCTGCACCGCCGCGGCTCGGACCTGCCGCCGGCCGTCGGCGTGCTCGTCGAGTTCACCGGTGACGACACCGAGGCCGCCCGCGCCGCCGCCATGCAGGTCGCCGCGCTGCGCGCGAAGTACCTGACCCGCGACGAGGTGCCCGCCGAGATCGTCGAGAACGAGCGCTCCATCGCGGAGAAGACCGCCCGTGAAGAGGGCAAGCCGGAGCAGGCGATGGCGAAGATCGTCGAAGGCAAGGTCAACGCGTACTACAAGGACAACGTGCTGCTCGAGCAGCCGTCGGTCAAGGACAACAAGAAGACCGTCAAGGCCCTGCTCGACGCGGCGGGCGTGACGATCACGAAGTTCGCCCGTTTCGAGGTCGGCCAGGCCTGAGGCCAGGTCCGGGCGTAGGTTTCACCCCCAGTGCCCCGTCTCCGTCCATCGGGGACGGGGCACTGCCGGGTCCAGAAGAAGATTTTTCGAGGGTCGAAGCGCCTAGGAGGCGACATAGATGGGTGACCGGGTCGAAGGTGGCTACCGGCGGGTGCTGCTGAAACTGGGCGGCGAGATGTTCGGCGGTGGTTCGATCGGCGTCGATCCGGATGTCGTCCACTCGGTCGCGCAGCAGATCGCCGACGTCGCCCGCACCGGCGTCCAGGTCGCCGTCGTGATCGGCGGTGGCAACTACTTCCGTGGCGCCGAGCTGTCGCAGCGCGGCATGGACCGCGACCGCGCCGACTACATGGCGATGCTGGGCACCGTGATGAACTGCTTGGCGCTGCAGGACTTCCTGGAGAAGGAGGGCCTGCCCACCCGGGTGCAGACCGCGATCACGATGGGCCAGGTGGCCGAGCCGTACATTCCGCGTCGCGCCGAGCGGCACCTGGAAAAGGGCCGCGTCGTGATCTTCGGTGCCGGGGTCGGCATGCCGTACTTCTCCACGGACACCGCGGCCGCGCAGCGGGCGCTCGAGCTGGGCTGCGAGGCCGTGCTGATGGCGAAGGCCGTCGACGGCGTCTACACCGCGGACCCGAAGAGCGACCCGACCGCCGAGATGTTCCGCGAGATCACCCACCGCGAGGTGCTGGAGCGGGACCTCAAGGTCGCCGACGCGACGGCGTTCAGCCTCTGCATGGACAACAACATGCCGATCATCGTGTTCAACCTGCTCACCGAGGGGAACATCGCCCGCGCGGTGAGTGGTGAAAGAATCGGGACCCTGGTCTGTACCCCCGCCGACGGGGTACCTGCCTAGACCTGCTGGGATCAGCCAGGCGCCACACCATCACAACAACGGGAGTAGCCGTGATCGACGAGACCCTCCTCGATGCCGAGGAGAAGATGGAAAAAGCGGTGTCCGTCGCGAAGGACGACCTGACGTCGGTGCGCACCGGCCGGGCCACCTCGTCGATGTTCTCGCGCATCGTGGTCGAGTACTACGGTGCGCCGACCCCGCTGAACCAGCTGGCCAGCGTGAACGTGCCGGAAGCCCGGATGGCGCTGATCAAGCCCTACGACCAGACCCAGCTCAACGCCATCGAGAAGGCCATCCGCGAGTCCGACCTCGGGGTCAACCCGAGCAACGACGGCCAGGTCATCCGCATCGTCATCCCGCAGCTCACCGAGGAGCGGCGCAAGGAGATGGTGAAGGTCGCCAAGGGCAAGGGCGAGGACGCGCGGGTGACCATCCGCAGCATCCGCCGCAAGGCCAAGGAAGAGCTCGACCGCATCGGCAAGGACGGCGAAGCGGGCGAAGACGAGGTCGTGCGCGCGGAGAAGGAGCTGCAGAACCTCACCGACACGTACTCGCACAAGGTCGACGAGCTGGTCAAGCACAAGGAAGCCGAGCTGCTCGAGGTCTGATGGCACAGGTGAGCGAGGAACGCGAAGACCGGGTGGACGCCACCGGCGAAGAACCGGCGGCCGGTCCCGGGACACCGGAACCGGCCACATCCGGCGAGCCGGCATCGGCCCGGCCGAACGGTGCTGCTGCGCCGACCGGGGCGGCTTCGCCGGAATCGGCTCAGCCGACCGAGGCTGCCGCGCCGGGTTCGGCCCGGACGAACGGTGGCGCTGCTGCGCCGGCTTCGACGCAGCCGAGCGGCGCTGCCGAGGCTGGATCCGGCGAGACCGCCGCGTCGGCTGGGGGGACTGCGGCGCTGCCGAACGAGCCTGCCGAGGCTGGGGTGGCCGAGACCGCGCCGGCTGTGGCGCCCGAAGCCAAGAAGGGCTCCAAGGCCGGGCGTAACCTGCCCGCGGCCATCGGCGTCGGGTTGCTGCTCGGGGCCGCGATCATCGTTTCCCTGCTCACCGTGCGCTTCATCTTCATCGGGATCATCGCGGTCGCCATCGCGGTCGGCACCTTCGAGTTCGCCGGCGTGCTGCGCCGGGTCGCCGACACCCGGATCGCCGTGATCCCGGTGCTGGTCGGCGGGCAGGCGATGATCTGGCTGGCCTGGCCGTTCGGCCGGGAAGGCGCGCTGACGGCGTTCGTCCTCACCGTGCTCGCCTGCCTGCTCTGGCGGCTGCCCGGCGGCGCGAAGGGCTACCTGCGCGACATCAGCGCGTCGGCGTTCGCCGCGGCCTACCTGCCGCTGTTCGGCGCCTTCGCGGCGATGCTCGTGCCGCCGTCGGACGGCGTCGGGCGCGTTCTCACCTTCCTGATCGGCGTCGTCGCCTCGGACACCGGTGGCTACATCGCCGGCGTCCTCGGCGGGAAGCACCCGATGGCGCCCAGCATCAGCCCGAAGAAGACCTGGGAAGGCTTCGCGGGTTCGGTGGTCGGTGGCGTCGTGGCCGGAGCGCTGACGCTCAGCCTGCTGCTCGACGGCCACGTCTGGCAGGGCGTGATCTTCGGCGTCGCGATCGTGCTGACCGCGACGCTGGGCGACCTCGTCGAGTCGCTGATCAAGCGCGACCTGGGCGTCAAGGACATGGGCACGCTGCTGCCCGGGCACGGCGGGATCATGGACCGCCTCGACTCGCTGCTGCCCTCAGCCGTGGTGTCCTGGCTGCTGCTCTCGGCGTTCGTGCCGCTGGGCTGACGCGCGGTGCGGGTCGGTCGCCGGCAACCAGGCGCCCGGCTCGTCCCAGCGCATCGTCGCCCGCAGACCCAGTACCCGCTCGACGACCAGCGCGACCTCCGGCCGGTCGTCGTCGCGCCGGTGCACCAGTGACCACGTCCAGCCCGGGCCCGGGGCGCCGATCGGGCGCCGTACCAGGCTCGGCGGGAACGGCGCCGTGTGCCGCTTCGGCGACTGCAGCACCGGTACCCGCAGCCGTGTCACATGGTCGAAGAACGCCTGCCCGGTGACGCCGCCGTCGTCGATGTGGACGACCCGGGCGCCGCTCGCTGCCGCGTAGTCCAGCGCGAACTCGTTCCACGCCGGCCACGACGACTGGTCCGAGTCGACCAGCACCGACACCGACGGCGCGGGCACCGAATCCGACCGGGCCGCAGGCTGGTCACCGGGCACGATCGCGGGCAGCGTCTCGATCCGCACCAGGTGCGCCACGAGGTCGAGGGAAGACAGCCGCCCGGTGTCGACCCAGGCCAGCGCGAGATCCAGGGTGCCTTCGGCGACCCGGACGACCTGGGTGTGCGATGGCAGCACCCACTCGTCGAGCCGGACGACGTCGCCGAGCAGCTGCGTCAGCTCGGCCGGCAGCCAGCTCACGTGCCCGAGGCGCAGCTTCGTCCGCGCGGTGCCGCGGACCCGGCGCGCGGCCGCGTCGGCCAGCTCCAGGATCTGCCGCGCGTCACCGACCAGCGCGGCCCCGGCCCGGGTCAGCTCGACGTGCCGCCGGTCGCGGACGAACAGCGCCGCGCCCAGGTCCCGTTCGAGCTTCTTGATCTGCTGCGACAGCGACGGGCTCGCGATGTGCAGCCGCTCGGCCGCCCGTCCGAAGTGGAGCTCCTCCGCGACCGCCAGGAAGTACCGGAGCTGCCGTAGTTCCATGACGGCACCGTAGACCTGCGGTGGGAGGTTCCGCCTACCAGACGTAGGCGATGGTTCGTGGACCACCGAAGTGTCCAGGGGTTTGACTCGGGGCATGCCCACCGAAACCCGCGCCCCGGCCAAGCTCGCGCTCACCGCCGTCTGCCTGGGCTTCCTGATGATCACCCTCGACGCGACCATCGTGAACCTCGCGCTCCCGGCGATCGGCGCCGACTTCGGCGAGCCGTCGACCGCCGCGCTGCAGTGGGTGGTCGACGCCTACACCGTCACGCTCGCCGCGTTCCTGCTCACCTGGGGCGCCGCCGGCGACCGGTGGGGTTCGCGCCGCGTCTTCGAGGCCTGGGTCGCGGTCTTCGTGCTCGCGAGCATCGCCTGCGCGCTCGCGGGCTCGGCCGCCTGGCTGATCGCCGCGCGGGCCGTGCAGGGCGCGGGCGCCGCCGCACTGCTGCCGTCGTCGCTGGCGCTGATCGTGCACCAGTTCCCGGACCCGCGGGAGCGGGCCCGGGCGCTCGGCGTGTGGGGCGGGATGAGCGGGGCGGGCCTCGCGGCCGGTCCGGTGCTCGGCGGGCTGGCCGTGGGCCTGGCCGACTGGCGGCTGGTGTTCGCGGTGAACGTGCCGGTCGGGATCGTCGCGATCGTCCTGACGCGCCGCGCGGTCGCCGAACCGCCGCGGCACGCGTCGACCCGGCTGGACCTGGCCGGGCAGCTGACCGGCACGGCGTCGCTCGCTTGCCTCGTCGCGGGCTTCATCGAGTCGGGCCACGCCGGCTGGCTCGCGCCGCTGACGCTCACGTTGCTGGCCGGGGGCGTGGTGGCCGGCGCGGTGTTCGTGATCGTCGAACGGCGGGTGCCGGATCCCGTGCTGCCGCTGGGTGTCCTGCGGATCCGGAACTTCGCGGTGGCGACCGGCATCGGCGGGCTGTTCAACTTCTGCCTCTACGGCACGCTGTTCTCGCTCGCGCTGTACCTGCAACGGGCCTGGTCGCTGGGCGCGCTCGCCGCCGGTCTCGCGCTGGTGCCGCTGACCGTGGCGGTGGGGCTCAACGCGTTCTTCAGCGGCCGCCTCACCGGGCGCTTCGGCGCGCGCGTCCCGATGATCGCGGGTGCGCTGGCCGGGTTCGCCGGCTCGGCCGGCTTCGCGCTGCTGCCCGCGGACCGGGCCATCGTGGTGTTCGTGCTGGTCTCGGTGGTCTTCGGCTGCTGCTCGCTGGCCATGCCCGCGATGACGTCGCTGGCCGTGAACTCCTTGCCGGACAAGGCCGGGCTGGCCGCCGGGGTGCTCAACGCGTCCCGTCAGACCGGGGGCGCGATCGGGGTCGCGCTCGTCGGCGCGTTGCTGCCCGCCACCGGCATGTGGCTGGTGGCGGGCGGTTACGCGCTGGTCGTGGTGCTGGCGCTGCTCGGGCGTCAGTCGTCGTAGGGGTCGTCGACCTCGGCGCGGCCCCAGCCTTCGGCGATGCGCGAGTGGTCGATCACGGCGAACACCGCGCCCTCCGGGTCGGCGAGGATCGCCATCCGGCCGAACGGGGTGTCATACGGCTGGATCACGACGGTGCCGCCGTGCATGAGCGCCTCGCCCGCGACGGCGTCCACGCCGCGCGCCGGGTCGATGTCGAAGTACACGAGCCAGTGCGGCGGGGTGTCGAGGCTGTACTCCGAGCCCATCACGTAGCGGTACAGCACCGGCTGGTGCTCGATGAGCCATTCGGCGTAGTCGAGCGATTCGCCGTCGCCGATCTGGTGGCTCGAGTAGTTGAACAGCTTGGTGTAGAAGTGATCCGCCGCGACGCCGTCGTGGGTGTTGAGGTCGGCGCCGCTGAAGGTGTTGGGGATCCCGGTGACGAACTCCCAGTCCGGCGGGACCTCCCAGAACACCACCGGCGCGCCGCACGCGTCGTAGGCGTGCAGGATCGTTCCCCGCTGCGGGATCGGCATCGGGCCGAGCGTCAGCCGGCCGCCGAGGTGCTCCACCCATTCGGCCGCACTCGCCGTGTGCGGCACGGAGATGTGCGGCATCCAGCCCAGTGGCGCGCCCTGGGCGGCGCGGTAGAGCCCGCCGACCGGCAGCTCGTTGAGCGTCGCGATCGCATAACGTCCGTCGGACGTCGCGGGATCGCGTTGAGTGGCGTACATCCAGCCGAAGAGGTCGCCGTAGAATCTCTCCACGACGGCCTGCTCCCGGCAGGCGAGCTCGATCCAGCACGGAATTCCGGCCGGAACCGGGGACGGGGTACTGGGCGGGCCGATTGCCATGAGTGCTCCTCCCGAGACCACCGAATTCTAGGCGTGATCCGTAAGGTTTCCGGCAAGAATTCGCGCCGGAAGAATCACTGTCGGCGGAGCGGGCCCCGGAAGGAGCAGCGGTGCGGTGGTCGTCCCGGCGCGCGGAGGTCGTGCCGAGTCCGAACATCTGGTACTACCAGGCCGATTACGAGCTGGAGAACCGGGCGCAGGACAGCGGCGGCGAGATCTGGCGCGTGCTGCGGGAGGAGTACGACTGGGCCGGCCGGGACGTGCTGGACGTCGGCTGCGGTGACGGCTATCACCTGCCGCGGTTCGCGCGGGACGCGCGGTCGGTGCTGGGGATCGAGCCGCACGAGCCGCTGGTGCGGGACGCCCTGGGGCGCGTGCGGGAGCTGGAGAACGTGGATGTCCGGCTGGGCCGGGCCCAGCGGCTGCCGGTCCGCAGCGCGAGCGTCGACGTCGTGCACGCGCGCACCGCGTACTTCTTCGGGCCCGGGTGCGAGCCCGGGCTGGCGGAGGCCGAGCGGGTGCTGCGGCCGGGTGGCGCGCTGCTGATCGTGGACCTCGACGCGACCAGCGAGCCCTACGGGGGCTGGATGCGCGCCGACCTACCGCGTTACGACCCGGTCGCGGTCGAACGGTTCTTCGCCCGCGCCGGGTTCGCGTGCCGCCGGGTCGCCACCGAGTGGCGTTTCGCGACCGCCGCGGACCTCGAAGCCGTGCTGAAGATCGAGTTCAGCAAACCGATCGCCGAACAGGCGATCGCGAAGTCCTTGCAGCGTAACGGGAATCGCGAGACCGACCTGACGCTGCCGGTGGGCTACCGCGTTCACACGCGGGTCAAGCCCACCGGCCTCGTCCTGCCTGGTCACTCGGCTGCTTCTTCGGACGGAGCGGCCGACTCGTCCTCGTCCTCGCCGAGGATGCCGTAGAGCGAGCGCCGGGCGTCGTTGAGCACCTCGGCCGCACGGGCCTGCTGGCTTTCGGAACCCGCGCGCATGATCTGCACGACGGCGGCGGCCAGGTTCTTGCCCGCCTTGGCCAGCCCGATCTCGGACGGGTCGACGTCCTGCGCGATCTGCTCCCACGGCGGGGTGCTGTCCTGCTGCGCCGCGGCGGTACGGCCGTCGTCGGTCAGCTCGAACAGCTTCTTGCCGTGCTCGTCCTTGCCGATGACCAGGCCTTCGTCGGCCAGCAGCTGCAGTGTCGGGTAGACCGAGCCGGGGCTCGGCCGCCAGAAACCGCCGGAGCGTTCACCGATTTCGCGGATGATCTCGTAGCCGTGCCGGGGCTGCTCGGCGAGCAGCGCCAGGATCGCGGCGCGGACGTCACCGCGCCGGCTGCGCCGGCCGCCGTGGCCGCGCCGGCCCGGACCGTGACCCCGGCCGCGTCCGCCACCAGGGCCGAAGCCCGGGGGGAAGTCGCCGAAGCCACCAAAGGGAGTGCGCCCGCGTTCACGGGCGAAGGGGTGTTCCTGGGTGAAGGGGTGTCGTTGCCTACGCATGTCGGTGTTCCTTTCTCGAACTGTTGCGACACGTTCACGATATATCGGAAACAGTCGGATGGCAACCGCCTGGTCGTGACACCGCTTACGACGGCCTGCGAAGATCGGCGGCGTGCCCGACACCATCGACGACATCGACGCGCGGCTCCTGCTGGCCCTGGGCGCGGACCCGCGCTCGACGGCGGTCGCGCTGGCCGAGCGCCTCGGCCTGTCCCGCAACACGGTGCAGGCCCGGCTCGCCCGGCTGGAACAGCGCGGCGTGCTCGAGTCGTTCGAGCGCCGCATCGACCCGGCGCGGCTGGGCTACCCGCTGCGCGCGTTCGTCAACGCACAGGTCGACCAGCGGCGCCTCGCCGAGATCGCCGACGCCCTCTCCGGCATCCCCGAGGTGACCGAGGTCTGCGGGCTGACCGGCGCGAGTGACCTGATGGTGCAGGTCGTCGCCGTCGACGCGGACGACCTCTACCGCATCGCCGGGCACATCCTGGCCTCGCCGGGTGTCGAGCGGACGAACATCTCGCTCGTCATGCGGGAGCTCGTCCCGTACCGGCTGAAGCCGCTGCTGGAGCGCGTGCATTCTGCCCAGCCGGAGGCGTGAGTCCCCCTCGGGGGAGTGCATTCTGCGCAGCTCGCGCGGCATCGGTTGTGCGATGCGTCCACCAGTGCTGTCCTGGTGACGCTTCCTGCACGAAAGGTGTCGACGATGACCCAGACCTCCCCGACCGCTCCGGCGACCGGCTCGGACGAGCTCGCCGCGATCGAACGGCGGGTGCTGTGGCTCGCCACCGCGATCGTGCACCAGGCCAACCGGGTGCGGCCCAACCCGTCCGGGCTCAAGGTCGGCGGGCACCAGGCGTCGTGTGCGTCGCTGGTCTCGATCATGACGTCGCTGTGGTTCCGGCACCTGCGTCCGGAGGACCGCGTCTCGGTGAAGCCGCACGCGTCGCCCGTGCTCCACGCGATCAACTACCTGCTCGGCGAGCTGGACGAGGACTGGCTGCCGACGCTGCGCGAGTTCGGCGGGCTGCAGAGCTACCCGAGCCGCGCCAAGGACCCCGACCCGGTGGACTACTCGACCGGCTCGGTCGGCATCGGCGCCACCGCGCCGATCTGGGGCGCGCTGGCCCGCCGCTACCTGACGACGCGCGGGCGTGACGCGGGCACCGGACGGCAGTACTCGCTGGTCGGCGACGCCGAGCTGGACGAGGGCGCGATCTGGGAGGCGATCCTCGACCCGGCGGTGGCCGAGCTGGGCGAGATCGTCTGGATCGTCGACCTCAACCGCCAGTCCCTCGACCGCGTGGTGCCGAACATCGCGGCCGGACGGCTGCAGGGCATGTTCGACGCGGCCGGCTGGCAGGTCCTGACGCTCAAGTACGGCCGGCTGCTGGAAGAGCTGTTCACCCGGCCCGGCGGTGCCGAGCTGCGCGCGCGGATCGACGCGATGCCGAACCCCGAGTACCAGCGGCTGCTGCGCTGCGATGCCGCCCAGCTGCGCGACCGGCTGCCCGCGGGCGATCAGACACTGGCGGGGCTGGTGGCGTCGCTCGACGACGAGACGCTGCTGGCCGCGATCCGCAACCTCGGCGGGCACGACCTCGGTTCGCTCGACGAGGTCTTCGCGTCCATTTCGGACAGCCGGCCGACGGTGATCTTCGCCTACACCGTCAAGGGCCGCGGCCTGCCGACGCAGGGGCACCCGCAGAACCACTCGTCGCTGCTGACCGTCGAGCAGATGGAAGAGCTCGCCGCTTCGCTGGGCACGGATCTTTCAGCGCCGTGGCAGGGCTTCGCGGACGGATCGCCCGAAGCCGCGTTGTGCGCCGACATCGCTTCGCGCCTTCGCCGTCCGGACGTCCCTGCCGTGCCTTCGGTGGACCTGCCGGTCGACATCGGGCGCACACCGTCCGGGACCGCGACGACGCAGGCGGCGCTGGGCCGCGCCCTGCTCGACCTGACGCGCGAAGCGCCCGAAGCGGCGAAGCGCGTGGTGACGGTCAGCCCGGACGTCAGCTCGACGACCAACCTCGGCGGCTGGGTCAACAAGGTCGGCGTCTGGTCGGCGATCGAGCGCCGTGACTGGTTCGACGACGACCCCGAGACGATCATGCACTGGCGTGAGAAGCCCACCGGCCAGCACGTCGAGCTGGGCATCGCCGAGACGAACCTGGTCGGCCTGCTGGGCGAGCTGGGCGCCACCTGGAGCCGCTGGGGCGAGCCGCTGCTGCCGATCGGCGTCATGTACGACCCGTTCGTCGAACGCGCGTTGGAGCCGTGGTCGTTCGGCATCTACGCGGGCGGCCAGTCGATCCTGATCGGCACGCCGTCGGGCGTCACGCTCGCCCCCGAAGGCGGCGCGCACCAGTCGATCACCACGCCGTCGATCGGCATCGAGCAGCCCGGCTGCGTCAGCTACGAACCGGCGTTCGCGATCGACACCGAGTGGACGCTGCTGGCCGCGCTGGGCCGGCTGGGCAAGCCGGGCGGCACGTCGTCCTACTTCCGGCTCTCGACCCGGCCGGTCGACCAGACCCTGGCCGGCGTCCCGGCCGACCCGGCCGCGCGCGAACGCCGTCGCCGCCAGGTCGTGGCGGGCGCGTACCTGCTGCGCCGGGCCTCCGCGCCGGTGGTCACGCTCGCGGCGATGGGCGCGCTGGTACCCGACACCCTGGCGGCGGCCGAGCGGCTGGCGCAGGTCGGCGTCGAGGCGGACGTCGTCTGCGTGACCAGCCCCGGCCTGCTGTTCGAGGCGACGCGCGCGCGGGCCGGGCAGGGGAGCGGCGAGAGCTGGATCCTCGACCAGGTCTTCCCGGCGTCCCGGGCGTGCCCGCTGGTCACGGTCCTCGACGGGCACCCGCACACGCTGGCGTTCCTCGCCGGGATCAACCGCGTGCCGGCGGCGACGCTGGGCGTCACCGGCTTCGGCCAGTCCGGGTCGCTGGAGGAGGTCTACCGCTACCACGGCATCGACACCGACGCGATCATCCGCGCGGCGCTGGACGTCGTGGGCTAGGTGAACGTGGCGCCGGTGAGCAGGGTGTCCATCTTGGCGTCCCAGCCGGCGAAGGCGCCGTACTCGACGACGAGGATCTTGCTCGTCGGCAGCCACCACATGCGGACCTCGTTGTTCTGCGTGGCGTCCTCGCAGCTGACCTGCCAGCGGCCGTACTCGGCGTTCTTGGTCCCGACCGGCTTGAACCCGGACTCGACGAGGGTGCTGCCGGTGGCCGTCGCGGCCTCCCCGGGCGGCGACGCGGCGGTGATGCACGTCGGCACGTCCGTGCCGGTGTACCAGCCGAAGGGCCGCTTCGCGCTTGGAAGGTTGATGGGCGCGTTGGGGTCCGACGTGGCTTCGCGCAGGTCCAGGAGCCGCGCTTCGCAGACGACGGTGCCTTCGGTGATGCAGCCGTCGAGCAGGCCGTCCTGGCTGTGCGCGGTGTACTTCGCGCCCGCCGGCAGCGTGACGTGCATCGTCCCGACGTCGATCCGGTCCCCCGCGGGGCCGGCCGCGGTCACGGTCGGCACCGGCTGGGGCCGGCCGTCCGTCGACGTCGTGCAGGCGGCGGCGCTCAGCACCACCGAAACGGCCAGGACGCTGCGCCGGAAGGAACGGCTCCGCACGGGCTCACCTCTTTCGTCCGCCCTTGGACTCACGAACGGCCCGTCCGGTTCGCTGTGAATCCCGGTCAGATTAAGGCGGTGCGTTCAGGTGTGTTCACCCACCCGGGTCAGCCCAGCGCGGCGACCGCGCGGGCGAGGACGTCGGCCGGGCTGGGCTGCGTCGCCATCTCCGCGGCGACCTCCCGGGCCGCCGTCCGGAACCCGTCTTCGGTGAGCAACCGCTCGACCATCGCCCGCACGGTGGCGGCGTCCACGGTGGCCGGGTCGTGGCTGAGGCCGACGCCGCGATCGGCGACGCGCTGCGCCGAGAGCGGGTTGTCCGCGAAGGACGGCAGCACGAGCTGCGGGACGCCGTAGGACAACGGCGCGGCCGTGGTGCCCGACCCGCCGTGGTGCACGATCGCCGAGCAGGACGGCAGGAACGCCGACAGCGCGAGGTAACCGACCGAGCGGACGTTCGGCGGCAGCTCACCCAGCTCCGTCAGGTCCGCGGTCCCGGCGGCGAGCACGACCTCGACGTCCAAGGGGCCGAGCGCCTCCAGGACGACGGCCAGGCTGCTGACCCCGGACATCACCGGCACCACCGTGCCGAGCGTGACCGCGATCCGCGGGCGGTCCGGGCGGCGCAACGCCCAGTCCGCGACGACGGCGCCGCCGTTGAAGGGCACGAACCGCATCGCCCACCACGGGACGCCGTCGCGCTCGTCGGGGTGCTCCTCGCCGGCGGCCAGCCCGCCCATGCTGGGCGCGCGCGGGTCGACTCTGGCGAGCACGGCCGGTTTCGCGTCGCCGATCCCGAGCTTGGCCCGCATCAGGTCGCTGACCTCGTCCTCGCCGAAGACGTGGTGCTCCGCCCGCCAGTCGGCGTCGCGCACGGACCACGAGATCCGGTTGCCGACCTCGAGCGCGGGCACGTCGAGGGCCGCGGCCGCGAGCATCCCGGCGGCGTGGTCGGAGGTGTGGACGACGAGGTCGGCGCCGAACAGCCGACCGGCCTCGATCGTGCCTTCGGTCATGGTCACGGTGAACAACCCGAAGGGGTTGCCCGCCCGCCTCGCCAGCCGGTACTCCTCGGGGAGCTCGTCCTCGGCCGGGCCGTGGCCGGCGACGGTGTTCATGAGGTCGTCCCAGACGTCGCGCCGCGGGAAGACGTCGAAGGCGGGCAGCCCGGCCCGCGCGCCGGCGTCGACCATCTCGGAGGACGTCGCGAGCAGGACCTCGTGCCCGGCGGCCCGCGCGGCCCAGATCAGGGGGATGAGCGGCAGCGTCAGCCCGTAGCCGGGGGCGGTCGCGAACAGGATCTTCACCCGGCGAGCCTGGCAGAACCCGCCGGTCACCGCAGCCGGTTTCCGCTCCGCCGTGACCTGGGGAACAGCCGTCCGGGTGGCCTGGGTGGCGCCGGATGCCGCGTGGGATACTGAGCGAGTTATGACTGCCCTTCCGCTCGTCTTCGACGCCCCCAAGCGCGGCCTGCCGCCGCGCCACCTCGCCGACCTTTCGGTGGCCGACCGCGCCGCCGCGGTGGCCGAGCTGGGGGAGAAGCCGTTCCGCGCGAAGCAGCTGTCGAACCACTACTTCTCGCGCCTTACGGTCGACCCGGCGGAGATGACGGACATCCCGGCGGCTTCCCGTGAGCGCTTGGTCGCCGACCTGATGCCGACGCTGCTGACGGAGGTCCGCGCGCTGGAGGCCGACAAGGGCGCGACCCGCAAGACGCTGTGGCGCGCGCACGACGGCACGCTGCTGGAGAGCGTCCTGATGCGCTACCCGGACCGCGCGACGTTGTGCATCTCGAGCCAGGCCGGCTGCGGCATGGCGTGCCCCTTCTGCGCGACCGGCCAAGGCGGCTTGGACCGGAACCTGTCGACGGCGGAGATCGTGGACCAGGTCCGCTCGGCCGCGGCGGTCATGCGCGATGGCAAGATGGCCGGCGGTCCCGGGCGGCTGTCGAACATCGTCTTCATGGGTATGGGCGAGCCTCTCGCCAACTACAAGCGTGTGGTGGCCGCGGTCCGGCGGATCACGGACCCCGCGCCGGGTGGTCTGGGGATCGGCCAGCGTTCGGTGACGGTGTCGACGGTGGGGCTGGCGCCGGCGATCCGGAAGCTGGCGGACGAGAAGATGCAGGTGCGGCTGGCGGTGTCGCTGCACACGCCGGACGACGAACTGCGGGACACGCTGGTGCCGGTGAACGAGCGGTGGTCGGTGGACGAGGTTCTCACCGCGGCTCGGTACTACGCGGACACGTCTGGGCGTCGGGTGTCGATCGAGTACGCGTTGATCCGGGACATCAACGACCAGCCGTGGCGGGCGGAGCTTCTCGCGAAGCGGCTGCGCAAGCACCTGGGTCAGCTCGTGCACGTGAACGTGATCCCGCTGAACCCGACGCCGGGTTCGAAGTGGGACGCGTCGCCGAAGCCGGTGGAGCGGGAGTTCGTGCGGCTGGTGAACGCCGGCGGCGTAGCCTGCACGGTGCGTGACACACGCGGCCAAGACATCGCCGCGGCCTGTGGCCAGCTGGCCGCCGAAGGCTGAGTTCCGGTTTTGTTTCTGTGATGGAGAGTTTGTTGTGATGTCTGCCCCGAGCCTGTTCGACCCGGCCGCCGAGGAGCTCATGCTCACCGACGTCACCGGTCGCAGCGCGACCGAGGTCGCCCGCACGGCCCGGACCCTGCTGGGCGAGCAGTTCAGTTCGATGAGCTTCATGTACGTGCTGATGCGCGCGTTCGAGGTCGAGTTCCACGCGGCGCGGGACGCGTCGCGCTGGCACGAGTTCCACGGCGGCCCGCGCGCACTGTCGGACGCCGACCTCGAGGCGTTGCTGGCGCCTTGGCTGCCCGCACGCTGATCCCGGCGCTGCTGGGGTACGCGCCCAGCCGGGCTTGTCCATAGTGGACGGTCAGAACCACTGCAGGCAGTGCGGGTCGCGTTCGGCTCGGAAGAGGTTGTCGGCCAGGGCCGCCGCCGAGGGGTTGTGTGCTCGGATGTGGCCGGCTCGTTCCAGCGTGCTCGGGACTGTGCCGCCCAGGTAGATCGAGCCCAGGTCGCTCACGTCCAGGGACAGGTCCGGCTCTCGGTCCGTCCGGACGCACGTCGCCTTTCCGGCCCGGACCTCCAGCAGGTAGCGGCCCTGCTCGGTGAGGAACGGGTCGGTGACGTCGAGGATCAGTTCGCCGTCCGTGAACCAGCCGCGGGAAGTCAGCGCGCGCGGGATGTCCAGCAGCCGCACCCAGAGCCAGTCGCCGTCGTCGCCCACGTCGGCGGTGCGGAAGTCCGCCAGCTGCCAGCGCAGCGGGTGTCCTGGCGGGACCTGCTTGATCACGACCTGGGTGACCAGGTCGTGGCTGAGCACGAACCGGGCCAGGGCCGTGAACACGGCGTCGTCGGACGTGATGATCTCGTCCACCGTCAACGTGGTGGCTTCGCTCAGCGCGTAGGCGGCGTACCCGTCCGGGACGCCGTCCTCGTCATGGTGGACGGCGATGTGGCGCTGCGCCAGGGAAACCGGGGGTTGCCCCGCGCCGGAAGCCCACCAGTGGTGCGGCCGGGACAGCGCGCCCGGCTGCTTGCGGCGGTAGCGGTCGTAGATCTCCTCCAGGAGAGCGCCGCACTCGGCGCGCTGCCGCAGTTCGATCGAGCCGGTCGCGGCCGGTTCGCCCGCCCGGGGGACGGCGAAGGTGGCCTGGTGGCGCGGCACCGTCAGCCGGCCCGTGTAGGTCGCCGGGCCGTAGCCGAACCGGCGGTAGATCACGGCTTCGGAGGACAGCAGCACCGAGAGGAACTCCCCGCGGGCCCGCACCTCGGCGAGCTGGTGCCGCATCATCGCGGTGAGCACGCCTTGACGCCGGTGCGTGGGGACGACGCCGACGGCGGTCACGCCCGCGGCCGGCGCGAGGGTCCCGCCGGGCAGGGTCAGCTCGAAGGAGTGCGCGGCAGCGGTGCCGACCGGCCGGCCGGCCGGCGTGACGGCGAGCAGGCCGCGGTCCATTTCGAGCGCCGACCACCAGAACCCGGTGCCCTCGGCCGGGGTCTCGCGGAAGCGCGCGAACGCGGCGTGGAGCGTCTCGAGGAAGACGTCGAGATCCTCGTCGGTCGTGGAACGGATCTCCGGCATCGAGCGGCCTTTACGAGGAGAGGGAGGGGACTAAGAACCATTACAAGGAGTAGAAGGAAGTCCTCTCATGGCCTCGCACGTCCAGGCTAGCGGGCGGCTCAGTTCGGCACCAACCGGTTTAGCCGGTCGAGGGTGATCACCTCGGACGCGTCCGGCAGGCCGTCGGGCCGGTGCACGCCGAGGAACGTGACCGGTCCGTCGAGTTCGACGCCGGGCTCCCACTCGGTGACCTCGGTACCCGCCGCGCGCATCAGGCCGACCAGGTGCGCGACCGTCAGGTACCGGCGCCGCAGCATGCCGCGCACCAGCCCGGCGGTGCCGGCCTGGTTGGCCTCGACGCGGTTGAAGTTCGGCGAGCCGGTCAGGTACAGGTGCAGCCACGTCGCGGTCCACGATCCGTCGTGGCAGCGGGCGAAGACGATCGGGAGCGCGACGCGGCCGCCGCCGCGCATGTCCGAGCGGGTCCGCACGGTGCGGGCCTCGAACGGCGCCCCGGCCTGCGCGCGGTCGCGCGTCATCCAGCCGAACACCGACTCCGCGACTTCGTCGAAGCCTTCGCCGGAGTAGATGTTGACCTGCGGCACGACGTACGCGGCGGAGACCGAGTCCCGCGGGATGTCGATGAACTCGCTCGCCCCGTCCCGCGCGTCGGTCACGTCGCCCGAGTACACCGCGCCGCCGTCGCGGAGGTTCGTCCACGAGACGTGCCCGGCGTAGTGGAAGTCGGCGTCCAGCAGCAGCGCGGACAGGTCGAAGTCGGTGCTGCGGCCGGTCTGGCGCCAGTGCGTGAAGAACCGCAGCACCTCCCCGTCGACGTGACTGCGGGAACCACGCGGCAGCACGGCGAAGCCGTCTTCGCTCGCCTTCCCCGACAGCGGCAGCGCGACGTCCAGCACGGCCGGGTCGACGACCAGGCGCTCGTAGCGGGGGAGCCGGGTGGTCAGCTCGGTGTCGATCAGCGCGCAGGCGCGGGTGACGACGTCGCCGGGCAGCGGCGGCCGCGTGTCCTCGGTGACCCACGCGCGGCGGCCGCGGGTGGCGAACACCCGGGCGGCGTCCGGCTCGGCGCGGTTGCCGAGGTGCTCGCGCACCGAGCACAGCACGCGCCCGGACACCGAGCCGAGGACCTTGGCCGCCGCGTCGAGGACGTCGTCCTGCTCGGCTGCGGAAGCGTTGCGCAGCAACCGATCCAGCGAGCGCAGCAGCATGCCCGGCGCGGCCGTGAGGATCGCCGCCGCCCCGGCGACGTCGTCGGCCGCGAACGCCGCCTCCGCGCGGCCCGCCGTCGACTGCGCCGTCTTCTCGCCGCGGGCGACCGCGAACACGTCACGGGCGTTCGGGAACCGCGGGTACTCGTGCGGGTGCAGGTACTCGCCGAGGCGCTTGAAGCGGCGCGAGAAGCGGTTGACGTCGCCGAGCTTGCCCTCGTTGCCGGCGACGACGCGGTCCAGCGCGGCGAGCAGGACACGCCGTTCACGGCGGGAGAAACTGCGGAACCGCGTCGGTTCGGCCAGGGTGACGTCGCCACCGCTGGCCTGGCACGCGGTGCGCAGCACGTCGAGCACGGTGTCGACGTCGACCAGCGGCCGGCCCGCGGTGAGCCGGGCGGCGTTGAGCACGGCCCGGTTCTCCCGCACCGGCACGGCCGCGAGTTCGACGTCGGCGCAGCCGCCGGCCAGTTCGGCGAGCAGCCCCAGGTCCGCCTCGCCCAGTGGCGTGGCCGACTCGGCCAGCTTCCGGTACAGCGCGTGGGTCTCCTCCTCGAGGCTGCCGCCGAGCCGCAGGAAGGTGACGCGGTCCTTGACGGACGCGATCAGCTCGTCGTGGGCGGCCAGCAGTTCGGCGTAGGTGTGCTGGTAGCGGCCGTACCGCGGCAGGTCGAGCAGCCCGACCAGGCCGTCGCCGAGGAGCGCTAGCAGCTCCTTGTCGGTGGCCTTGCGCTTCTTGCCCGGGACGAAGGCCGAGCGCAGGCAGCTCACCCAGAACTCGACGGTGTCCGGCACGCCGCGCGGGAAGTCGATGAAGTACGCGTTGTGCCGCACGTGGTCGCCGACCAGCGCGCGGGCGGCGCCGACGACGTCGACGGCCAGGTCCGTCGCCGCCCCCGGTTCCAGGCCGGCGACGTGCTCCAGGAGCTCGCGCGTGGCCTTGTACCCGGCGGTGGCCAGGACGGCGTCCATCTGCCGGGCCACGACGGCACCGTCCCCGGCCGGTGCGGCGCTCCGCGGCACACACAGCGTCTTCCGGATGATCGTCGACACGTCCATGGGTCCATCTTCGGCTATCGGCCCGCGCGGGTGAAAAGGGTTTTCGGACGTCCCCGGTCATTTCGCGAGCGGCAGGCGTCAGGTGAATGGCGGGCGAACAGCCGGTGGTCGGCGGCGAATTCCGCGAGGACGAATAGCGCACTCCGGCCGAAATGAACACCCTTCGCCGCGGATTGGTCGAAACGCTGTGGGATATGTCACCGTTGGTGAGTTGCCAACTTCGTTGATCTCCGTGAAACATGGACGTCATGCCAATGGGTGAATGAGCTGCGCCGTATGTCGCAGATCGTCGCCAATGTCGAGCGTGATCGTCACCTTTAGGGTTACGACAGGGACATGGAGGATCTTCGGTGGTGTTCACGGACTTCACGTCCGATTTCGCGGTCGGGACCACAACGCCCACACGGGTGCGGAAACCGATTCCGCGGATGCACCACATTTTCGAACGGACCGCCGACGTCGTTCCGGACGCGATCGCCGTCGAAGCCGGCGGCGAGTCTCTGAGTTACGCGGAATTGGACCGGCGGGCCAACCGGCTCGCGCACCACCTGCGCGCTTCCGGCGTCCGGCGCGGGTCCCGGGTCGCGATCCTCGTCGAACGCAGCGTGCACACCTACGTCTGCCTGCTCGGCATCGGCAAGGCCGGCGGGGTCTTCGTGCCGATCGACCCGGCCTCGCCCGCGGACCGGATCGCCTACATCACCGAGGACTCCCGGGCCGACCTGCTCCTGACGACGGCCACGCTCGCCGGGCGCACCGGGGACGCCGCCTGCCCGGTGCTCGACCTCGCCGACCTGCCGGACGGCGGCCGCGACGACCGGCCGGACCTGCGTGAAGACGACCTGCTCGACCCGGACCCGAGCGCGTACATCATCTACACCTCCGGCTCCAGCGGCCGGCCGAAGGGCGTCGAGGTCGCGCAGCGCAGCATCCGCAACTTCCTCGACGTCGTGCCGGAGCTCTACGACGTGCGCCCGGACGACCGCGTTTACCAGGGCATGACGATCTCCTTCGACTTCTCGATCGAGGAGATCTGGCCGACCTGGGCGGTCGGGGCGACGCTCGTGGCCGGGCCCGAGGACTCCCGGCGGCTCGGCGCCGAGCTGGCCGAGTTCCTCACCGAGCGGCGGATCACCGTTCTCTACTGCGTGCCGACGCTGCTGGCGACCATCCCGCACGAGCTTCCCCTGCTGCGCAACCTGCTCGTCGGCGGGGAAGCCTGCCCGCGGCAGCTGGTCGACCGGTGGGCGAGACCCGGGCGTCGGATCCTCAACACCTACGGCCCCACCGAAGCCACCGTCACCGCTACCTGGTGCGAGCTGCTCCCGGGCCGGCCGGTCACCATCGGCGTGCCCGTGCCGACCTACTCCGTGGTCCTGCTCGACGACGACCGCCGCCCGGTGCCGGACGGCGAGGTCGGCGAGATCTGCATCGGCGGTCCCGGTGTGGCGAAGGGGTACGTCGGGCGCCCGGAGCTGACCGCGGACAAGTTCTTCCAGCACGACGGCGAGCGCGTCTACCGCACCGGTGACCTCGGAAAGCTTTGGGACAACGGGGAAATCGAGTACCTGGGCCGCGCCGACGCCGAGGTCAAGATCCGCGGTCACCGCGTCGACCTCGGCGAGATCGAGAGCGTGCTGCTCGCCGACGCGCACGTGTCCGCGGCCGCCGCGGCGATGGTCGAGGTGACGCCCGGCGCGCCCGAGCTCGCCGGCTACGTCGTGTCCACTTCGGACGAAGACGAGACCGAGCTGTTCCGGCGCCTGCGGGAAACCCTGCGCGAGCAGGTGCCCGCCTACATGGTGCCGGGCTTCTTCGTGACGCTCCCGCAGCTGCCGATGATGCCCAGCGGCAAGGTCGACCGCCGCGAGCTGCCCGTGCCCGAAGGCCGGAAGCGGACGACGGACGGCCCGGTCGTCGCGCCGGAGGGCGACGCCGAGGAGCTGCTCGCGCGGGTGTGGGCCGAAGCGTTCGCCATGGCGCCGGAGGACCTTTCGGTCACCGCGGACTTCTTCACGGACCTGGGTGGCCACTCGCTGCTCGCCGCGACGGTCGTGTCCCGGCTGCGCGAGCACGACGCGGGCGCCGGCATCGCCGTCCGTGACCTGTACGCCCACCCGAAGGTCCGGGATCTGGCCGCCCACCTGGGAAAGCCCGCGGCGGCGCCGGCGGGCGAGCCGCGCTACGAGCCGCTGCGATCCGGCGCGCGCCGGATCGCGGCCGCCGGTGCGGCGCAGACCGCGGTGATCTACCTGCTGCTGCTGGTGATCACGCTGCCGGTCGCCTACGTCTACACCTGGAACAACGGTGACGTCTCGGTCCCGGTCCTCGCCCAGCTGCTGGTCGCGATCCTGGTCAGCTACCTCGGCGTCCGCTGGCTGGTGCCGCTGCTGGTGGTCCGGCCGCTGTCCGCGGGCATCCGGCCCGGCCGCTACCGCCTGTGGGGCCCGACGTACCTGCGGCTGTGGACGCTCGACCTGCTGCTGAGCGTCGGCCCGCTGCCGGTGGTGAGCGGGTCCGGGCTGATGCCGCTGTACCTGCGGCTGCTCGGCGCGCGTGTCGGCAAGCGCGCGGTGATCGCCACCAGCTCGGTCTCGCTGCCTGCTCTCGTGCACATCGGCGACGACGCGGCCATCGGCTACGGCGCCGTGCTGCGGCCGTGGCGGGTCGAGGACGGCTGGGTCACCGTCGGCGAGATCACCGTCGGCGACCGCGCGTTCGTCGGGGCGAACGCCGTGTTGGAGCCCGGCTCCTCGGTCGGGGCGGACGCCGCGCTGGCCGAGCAGTCGATGCTCGGGCGCGGCGAGTCCGTGCCCGACGGCCAGCGCTGGTCGGGCTCGCCGCCGGAGCGCGTCGACGCCCTTTCCCCCGCGGTCGAGGACATGCTGGGCGAGACGCCGGTGGCGCGCGGCTGGCGCGTCCACCAGATCCTGCTGACGCTGCTGGGGCTCGGCGCGCTCGAGGTCGGCGCGATCTGCCTGATCCTGCCGAGCGTGGCGCTGGTGTGGTGGGCGCTGCTCGGCTGGGGCGTGCTCGCCGGCGTGGTGGCCACGCTGCTGGCCGGCCCGGTCTTCGTGCTGACGGTCTGCGTGGTCGTCGCCCTCGGCCGCCGGCTCGTGCTGCCGGCCACGCCGGTCGGGGTCCACCCGGTCCGGTCCGGGCTCGGCGTGCGCAAGTGGGTCGCGGACAAGCTCCTCGAGTTCAGCCTGACCTTCACGAACTCGCTGTACGCCACGCTGTACACCGTCCCGTGGCTGCGGCTGCTGGGTGCCCGGATCGGCCGCGGCGCCGAGGTGTCCACCGCCGGGCACCTCGACCCGGACCTGCTCACCCTGGGCAGCGAAAGCTTCGTCGCGGACATGGCGACCGTCGGCGCGGCGACCTTCGCCCGCGGCCGGGTCGCGTTCCTCACCACCGACGTCGGCCGGCGCGCGTTCGTCGGCAACGCGTCGGTCGTCCCGGCCGGGACGGAGCTGGGGGACGGCTCCCTGGTCGGCGTCGGCACGGTGCCGCCGGGGCAGCACGTGCCGGACGGCTCGTCGTGGCTCGGCTCGCCCGCGATGCACCTGCCGCGGCGGCAGGACAGCGGCGACTTCCCGGAGGAGCAGACGTTCCGCCCGCCGCGTCGCGTGGTCCGGCAGCGGCTCGCCATCGAGTTCGCGCGCGCCACGCTGCCCGCGTCGCTGCTGGCCTTGAGCTTCTACCTGTTCCTGCTGACGTTGTCCGGGCTCGCGTTCGGCCGGGACCTGCCGGTGCCGGCCCTGGTGTCGCCGCTGGTCGCGATGGCGTCGGGGCTCGGCGTGATCGGGTTCTGCGCGGCGACGAAACGCAACGTCATCGGGGAGTACACCGCACGCGTCGAGCCGCTGTGGAGCCCGTTCGTGCGGCGCAGCGAGTTCGTCACCGGCCTGTACGAGTCGGCCGCCGTCCCGGCTGGGCTGGGCATGCTGGCCGGGACGCCGATGCTGCCGCCGCTGCTGCGCTGGTTCGGCGCCCGGATCGGCAGGCGGACGTGGCTCGGCACGACCTACCTCACCGAGTTCGACCTGGTGCGTGTCGGCGACGACGCCACGATCGGTACCGAGGTCTCGTTGCAGACTCACCTGTTCGAGGACCGGGTGATGAAGATGTCCGTCGTCACCGTCGGCGACGGCGCGACCGTGGGCACCCGCGCGATCGTGCTCTACGACGCGGTCGTCGGCGACGGCGTCTCCCTCGGGTCGCTGTCGCTGCTGATGAAGGGTGAGCACCTCGGCTCGCGCACCTCCTGGCGCGGCATCCCCGCGCAACTCCTTACGCTGAAAGGACTACCGGCATGAACACCGCACTGCTGATGTCGGGCGCCCACCACTTCCGCGTCGACTACGAGATCAACCCGTACATGGACACGGCGGTCCAGCCGGACGTCGCGGCCGCCGTCGCCGAGCACGACGCGCTCGTGGCCGCGCATCTGGCCGCCGGGCGCAAGGTGGAGTTCCTCGACCCGGCGCCGGAGTGCCCGGACATGGTCTACACGGCTAACGCCGCCGTCGTGCGCGGCGGCCGGGCCGTGCTGGCGAACCTGCCGCCGGAGCGTCGCGACGAGACGCCGTACCACCGGGAGTGGTTCCGCGCCAAGGGTTTCGAGGTCGTCGAGAGCCCGTACGCGTTCAGCGGGCAGGGTGACGCGCTGGCGTACGGCGACCTGCTGCTGGCCGGCTACGGGCAGCGCACCGACCGCCGCGCGCACGACGTCGTCGCCGACGCGCTCGGCTACGACATCGTGCCGCTGCGCACGACCGGCCCGCGCTGGTACGACCTGGACCTCGCGGTCGCCGTCGTCACACCGGACGTGCTCGCGTACTGCCCGGCGGCGCTCGACGAGCCGAGCCAGGCCCGGCTGCGGGAGCTGGGCGGCACGCTCATCGAGGTCACCGAAGCCGAGGCCGAGCGGTTCGCGCTGAACCTCGTCAGCGACGGCGCCACGGTCACGATGACCAGCGGCGTTCCGGAGCTGGCCGCGACCCTGCGCGAGCGCGGGCTGACCGTCGTCGAACTCGAGACGACGCAGCTGCGCAAGGGCGGGGGCGGCGTGCGGTGCACCGCGTTGACGCTCGACAACCCGGAGCGGACGGCGTGAGGCCGCTCGCCCTCGTCTACCGCGGTCCCGCGTCCCTGCCGGGCTGCCCGGAAGCCGTCGCCGACCTGCTGAAGTCGAGCAAGCACGGCTTCGACGTCCGCTTCACCGGGCTCGACGAGAAGTTCAAGCTCGGCGAGGCGGCCCTGGCCGGTGCTGCGCTGTACGCCCAGCCCGGCGGCGGAACTCTCGGGAGCGCGTACCGGAAACTGCGCCGCCACCGCGACGACGTCCGCGCGTTCGTCGAAGGCGGCGGGCGCTACCTCGGGTTCTGCCTGGGCGGCTACCTCGCCGGTGCGACGCCGGGGTTCGGCCTGCTGCCCGGCGACACCGACCGCTACATCGACACCGAGGACGCGACCGTCGACCACGACGAGGACGCCGTCGTCAAGGTCCGCTGGCGCGGCCGCCGGCGGAAGCTCTACTTCCAGGACGGCCCGGTGTTCCTGCTGGACCGGCCCGCCGCCGCCGACGTGCTGGCCACCTACCCGAACGGCACGGTCGCCGCGCTCGTCGCGCCGTTCGGCGCCGGGCGGGTCGGCGTCGTCGGACCGCACCCGGAAGCCACCCGGGACTGGTACGCCGACGGCGGGCTGCGGCCGCCGCTGCTGCGGTACGGCCACGACCTCGGGCTCGACCTCGTCGACTCGGTGATGGCCCGATGACCGCCCCGGCGCCCAAGGTCCGGTTGACGGCGGTCGACGCCACCCGCGGGATCGCGCTGCTCGGCATGATGGCCGTGCACTCGCTGATCGAGGAAAGCTCGCCCGGCCACCCGTCGACGGCGTTCGCGATCTTCGGCGGCCGCGCGGCGGCGACGTTCGCCGTGCTGGCCGGGCTCGGGATCGCGTTCATGACCGGCCGCCGCCGGGTGTCGCGGGCGGACTTCGGGCCCACCGCGGCGATGCTGGCCGTGCGTGGGCTGGCGATCGGCGCGATCGGCCTGGCGCTCGGGTACACCGACGCCGAGCTCGCCGTCGTCATCCTGCCGTACTACGCGATCCTGTTCCTGCTCGCGATCCCGCTGGTGCTCCTGCCGAGCTGGGCGGTCGCCGGGGTGGGCGTGGCGGTGGTGGCCGGCGTCCCGCCGCTGACCCACCTGCTGCAGCCGCACCTGGCCGAGCCGACCCTGCTGAACAACGGTTTCGCTTACGCCGCAGAGCATCCCGTGCGGCTGCTGACCGAGCTGACGCTGACGGGGGAGTACCCGGCCCTCTCGTGGACCGCGTACCTGTGCGCGGGGATCGTGATCGGCCGCCTGACGCTCAGCCGCGTCAAGGTCGCGGTCACGCTGCTGGTCACCGGGGTCACGATGGCCGTCGGCGCCGCCGCGGTGTCGTGGGTGCTGCTGAACCGCTTCGGTGGGTTGGCGGCGATCTGGGCCGCGCAGCCGGGCAGCGTCCTGACCGCGCCGGAGACCACCGAACTGCTCAACCTGGGCGGCGACGGCACCACGCCGACGTCGACCGCCTGGTGGCTCGCGGTCGACGGGCCGCACACCGGCACCGCGCCCGACCTGATCGGCACCACGGGCGCGGCGATGGGCCTGCTCGGGCTGCTGCTCCTGCTCGGCCGCCTGCGGGTGGCGAAGATCGTCTTCGCGCCGCTCGCCGCGGCCGGGAGCATGACGCTCACCTTCTACACGGCGCACATCATGTTCCTGAACTCCGACTACGACGTCTACACCTCCGGCGTCGGCTACGCGCTGCAGGTCGCCGGAGTCCTCGTGGTGGGCCTGGCCTGGCGGGCGACGGCCGGGAAGGGCCCGCTGGAAGCCCTGGTCACGGCGCTGGCCACGCGCGCGAAACGGCGGCTGGCGGCCGCGCCCCGGTTGCGGGTCGCGACGTGACGGTCTCCCGCCGGCTGGTCTTGACGGGCGCTGTCGCGGCCGGACTGCTCGCGGCGTGCGGCGCGCCCGGGCCGGACACCCGGCCGCTGGCGCTGGTCTACCGCGGGAAGGCGTCGACCGGCGCCTGCTCGGACGCCGTCGCGGACCTGCTGCGCAATCGCTTGCGCGTCGAGTTCTGCGGCCCGGACGAGAAGACCCCGCTGACGGCCGCGGCGCTCGCGACGGCGGCGGTGTACGCGCAGCCGGGCGGCGGTTCCCTCGACGACGGCTGGCGCGCGATGCGCCGCTACGCCGACGTGATCACCGGCTACGTCCGCGGCGGCGGGCACTACCTCGGGTTCTGCCTGGGCGGCTACCTGGCGGGCGCGACCCCGGGGTTCAGCCTGCTGCCGGGCGACACCGAGCAGTACATCGGCACGTCGGGGGCCGAAGTGCGGTCGACCCGGGACACCGTGATCCCGGTCGACTGGCAGGGCAAGCGCCGTCGGATGTACTTCCAGGACGGCCCGGACTTCGTCCTGCGGTCCGGCGCGCAGGCGACCGTGCTCGCGCGGTACACGAACGACAAGATCGCGGCTTTGGTCGCGCCGTACGGGAAAGGCCGCGTCGGCGTGGTCGGCCCGCACCCGGAGGCGCCGGAGTCCTGGTACCGCGACGTGCGCCTGACGAACCCGGACGGCGTGACGCCGGACCTCGGGCTCGAGCTGGTGGACCGCACGCTCACCCCCTAGGCGCCCACAGCCGGTCCGCGTCACCGGCTTCCAGCCGGCCCCGGTAGACGTCGATCTTGTGGTCGATCAGCTGCAGGTTCTCCTGCAGCTCGGCCAGCTTCGCGAGCACCTCGGCGCGGTGGGCCTCCATCAGCGCCAGCCGGTCCTGCTCGTTGCCGCGCCCGGCGGCCACCAGTTCGGCGTACTCGCGGATCGTCTTGATCGGCATGCCGGTGGCGCGCAGGCGGGTGCAGACCGTGATCCAGTCCAGGTCCAGCTTCCGGTAGCGGCGCCGGCCGCCGGCGGTGCGGTCGACGCGGGTGACCACCAGGCCGGCGCGTTCGTAGTAGCGCAGCGTGTGCGCGCTGACCCCGGTGCGGCGGGCGGCGTCGGCGATCGTCAGCCCCGCCGCCGGGATGGGCGGTGATTTGACTTCGAGCACACTCTAAATCCTAGCGTCGGAACCCATGAACGCTCCGACAGTCAACCGGGGACTCGTGCTGGCGATCTGCTGCGTCAGCATCGTCGTCGTGGTGATGGACATCTCCGTCGTCAACGTCGCCCTCCCGTCGATCCGCCGCGATCTGCACGCCTCCCTGGCCGGGCAGCAGTGGGCGATCGACGCCTACACGCTCGTGCTGGCCGGGTTCCTCGTGCTCGCCGGATCCACCGCCGACCGCGTCGGCCGCAAGCGGGTCTTCCTGACCGGGCTCGCCGTCTTCGGCGCCGGGTCGCTGCTGTGCGGGCTCGCGCCGGGCATCGGGTGGCTGATCGCGGCCCGCGCGATGCAGGCCGCCGGCGGCACCATGCTCAACCCGGTCGCGATGGCCATCGTCGCCACCGCCTACCCCGTCCCGGCCGAGCGGGCCCGCGCCATCGGCGTCTTCGGCGCCATGTCCGGGCTGGCACTGGTCATGGGGCCGATCCTCGGCGGCCTCCTCGTCGACGGCTTCGGCTGGCGTGCGGTCTTCTGGGTCAACGTCCCGATCGTCGCCGGCGCGATCGTGGCCACCGCGCGGTTCGTGCCCGAGTCCCGCGCCGCTCGTGCCCGCCGGTTCGACCCGGTCGGGCAAGTCCTCGTGGTGCTCGTGCTCGGCGGCGTCGTCGCGGCGACCATCGGGTCCCGGGGGCTCGGCTGGTCGTCGCCGGTGGTCCTCGGCCTGCTCGCCGTGGCCGCGCTCGGCGTCGCGGGGATCCTCGCGTACGAGCCGCGACGCGCGGATCCGCTGCTCGAACTGCGGCTGTTCCGCAGCGTCTCGTTCAGCGCGGCGATCGTGATGGCGGTCTTCGCGCTGTGTGGCTTCGGCGCGTTCCTGTTCGTGACGACGCAGTACCTGCAGGACGTCCGCGGGCTGTCGGCGCTGGACGCCGGGTTGTGCCTGCTCCCGGTCGGAGCGCTGGTCCTGGTGCTGTCCCCGGTCACCGGCCGGCTGGTCGGCACGCGCGGGCCGCGGCTGCCGCTGGTCGTGGCCGGGAGCGCGCTCACGCTGGGCGGCGTCGCGTCGGCCTGGCTCGGGCCGGCCACCCCGCTGGTCGCCGTGCTCGCGGTCTCGCTGCTCTTCGGCGTCTTCCTCGGCACGGTCAACCCGCCGATCACGACCACGGCGATGGCCGGGATGCCGGGGTCGATGGCCGGGGTGGCGGCCGCCCTGGCCTCGACCGGGCGGCAGACCGGCACCACGCTGGGCGTCGCGATCGCCGGCGCGGTGCCCGGCGTGGGCTGGGTGGAGGCCGGGCTCGGGGCCGGTCTCGTCGTGTTGGCCCTGGTCAGCGCGGCCGTGAAGCGCGTACCGGTCGAAGTGACGCAGGTCACACGGTAGTCTGCGGAAGATCTTCCCGGGGAAATGTCGAACGCCGCGAGCGCCCGATCGACGCGGGGGTGAAGGCCGGTCATCGCGTCCGAGAGAACCGGACCCCGGCTGAGAGAACCAGGGAGTCAGCCATGCGTTTCCTCATGATGCACCGCCTCGACGAGAGCGCCCCCGAGGCGTGGGACCCCGCCCCGGAGTTCATCGAGAAGATGGGCGCGTTCATCCAGGAGTCGATGGGCAACGGCCGCCTGATCACGGCGGAGGGCGTCCACCCGTCGGCGACGGGCGCGCTCATCCGCAAGCCTCGCGGCGCCGGGGTCCGCGGCGCCGCGGTCCGCGTCACCGACGGCCCGTTCGCCGAGGCCAAGGAGGTCATCGGCGGGTTCGCGCTGATCAACGCCGAGGACCGGGCGGACGCCGTCGAGTTCGCGAAGTCGTACGCCGAGCTGTTCGAAGCCGAGGTCGAGGTCGAAGTGCGCCAGGTCGTCGAGTTCGACGAGATCCCCGGCTGACGCCGTGCCCGGCGGCGGGTGCGCTCCGCCCGCCGCCGGACGGCCGCCTGTCTCACGGTGACCTTCTGCGCCGACCGGACCCCGGCTGCTTCAGCAGCAGACGACGGTCTTCCCGTCGTCGCCAACGGTCGACACGACCAGTGAAAACGAATACTCGCCAGGGCGGTCGCCGATCACTTCCCAGGTCCACTGCGCTTCCGGTCGGGTGTCGTCGAGGGCCTGGACGTCGGAGCCGATCAAGGTGGCGTGCCCGGGGAACGACGGTGAGCTCAGCACGGCCTTCACTTGGGTGCCGATCCGCAGCGGCGTGACAACCTCGCCGGGGCCGGCGTCGCAGGCGGTCCTGGCGCGGATGACGACATCGACCTTTACGGCGTGGCCGGGGTCGGCGTTGACGGACCTCGGCGCCTCCCCGCACCCGGACTGCGTGCACGGCCCCGATGGACCACGGGGCGAGGAAGTATTCACGGGAACACCTCCATCGTCGACTCGTGTCGCGGCGACAGTCCGTGACCGCTCAGTCGCCGGAGTAGCTCGTGCTGGTACACCGGCGCTGGATCGGCCGTTGTGCTCGGCCGGGTGACCCGCCAAGGTGAACTTTCGTGGGCGAACGATCCAGGACACGGCCGGACCTGTCCGCCGTCGTGAGTGTCGTGCTTTCCGTGCCCGTCGTCGCCAGCAGCGGGCTCGTGCTGGTCCTGCTCGGGAAGCTCGTCTGGCCCGCGTACTTCTGGGTCGTGCCCGCCGGGTGGGTGGTCGCCGGCGGGATCACGTTCGTACCCGCCTTCGAGCACTTCCTGCTGCCGCTGATGTTCGGGATGCGCTCGCCCACCGCCCGCGAGCTGGCCCGGCTGACGCCCTGCTGGCAGGCGGTCTGCGCGGCCGCGGGCGTCGACGGCGGCCGGTACCGGCTGTGGGTCGAACGCTCCCGCGAACTGAACGCCTTCGCCGCCGGTGGCCGGACCGTCGCGGTGACGCGGACCGCGCTCGACCTGCCGCGGGCCGGTCTCGAAGCGATCCTCGCGCACGAACTCGGCCACCACCTCGCCGGGCACACGCGGATCTCCCTGCTGATCTGGTGGCTGGAGCTCCCGGCCCGGATCCTGACCCGCCTGGTCCGGCTGCTCGCCCTGGTCGTGCCGTACGTCGGCCGCGCGTTCGCGGCCTTCGGGCGGGCGGTCGCCGTGCTCGTCACCGTGCTGCTGACCCTGGGGATCCTGACGGCGCTCGCGTTCCTCGACCCGTGGCTGCTGCTGGCGCCCCTGCTCGGCCCGGTGCTCGCCTGGTCGAAACGGCTCGGCGAGTACCGGGCCGACCTGATGGCGGCGCGGCTGGGCTACGGCCCGGAGCTGATCGGGCTGCTCAAGGAGTGGATCGCCCTGCACCGCGGCGACGAGCGGCGGCTGTGGGCCCGGCTGCTGGCCGGGCACCCGGCCCACATCGACCGGATCAAGCGGCTGAAGGAGCACGGCGGCGGATTTTGAGCACGAGAGGCAGAATCTCCGGCGAAGGTGTCCACGGCGCCGCGGGCCGTTCGTAGTGGTGGCGTACGGCAACCGAGCCACGACACGACGGAGGAACACCGTGAAGTACCTGATGCTGATCAACGCCTCGCTCGACGCGGACGGCCAGGCCAAGGGCGACTGCACGCCCGAGGACTGGATGCTCTACGACAAGTCCCTGAAGGAGGCCGGGATCTACGTCCACGGGAACTCGCTCGCCGATTTCACCACGGCCACCGCGATCCGCGTGGACGACCGCGGCGAGCGGATCGTCACCGACGGGCCGTTCGCCGAGTCCCGCGAGGTGCTGGGCGGCTACTTCGTCGTCGACGTGCCGGACCTCGACGTCGCGCTCGACTGGGCGGCGCGCTGCCCGGGCGCCCTCGGCGGCGGAAACATCGTCGTCCGGCCGCTCGCCTCGTACGGGGACTGACGACGGTGCCCGAGCAGGTGGAGATGTCGGTCGAGGCGGTGTTCCGGGAGGAGCGCGGGTTGCTGCTCGCCGCGCTCGTCCGCCGGTTCGGCGACCTCGACCTGGCCGAAGAGGTGACGTCGGAGGCGATCGAGGCCGCGCTGGTGCACTGGCCCGTCGACGGCGTGCCGCCGAAGCCGGGCGCGTGGCTGATGACGACGGCGCGGCGCAAGGCCGTCGACCGGCTGCGCCGCGACCAGGCCTACGCGGCCCGGCTCGCGGTGCTGCAGGTCGAGGCCGACCGCGCCGCGCCCGCCCCGTCGCCCGACGGCGAGCTGCCGGACGAGCGGCTCCAGCTGTTCTTCACCTGCGCCCACCCGGCGTTGCCGGCGGAGGACCGCACGGCGCTGACGCTGCGCTGCCTCGCCGGGCTGACGACGCCGGAGGTGGCGCGCGCGTTCCTGGTGCCCAGCGCGACGATGGGCAAGCGGATCGTGCGGGCGAAGAACCGGATCCGCACGGCCCGGATCCCGTTCCGGGTACCGGACGCCGCCGAGCTGCCCGGCCGGCTGCCGGGCGTGCTCCAGGTCGTCTACTCGATCTTCACCGAGGGGTACGCGGCCAGTTCGGGCCCGGACCTGCAGCGGCTCGACCTGGCCGAGGAGGCGATCCGGCTGGGCCGGATCCTGCGCCGGCTGCTGCCGGCCGAGCGCGAGGTCGCCGGCCTGCTCGCGCTGATGCTGCTGGTCCACGCGCGGCGTGACGCCCGGACCGGCGGCGACGGCGACGTCGTGCTGCTCGACGACCAGGACCGCGGCCGCTGGGACCACGCGCTGATCGAGGAGGGCGCCGCGCTGGTCGTCGTCGCGCTGACCGGCGGCCCGCCCGGGCTCTACGGCGTCCAGGCGGCGATCGCGGCACTGCACGACGAGGCGCCGGACGTGGCGGGCACGGACTGGCCGCAGATCGTCGCGCTCTACGACGTGCTGCGCGGGCTGGCGCCGTCCCCGGTGGTCGAGCTGAACCGCGCGGTGGCCGTGGCGATGCGCGACGGCCCGGCCGCGGGCCTGGCCCTCCTCGACGCCCTCGCCGAGGAACCCCGCCTCCGCGACTACAGCCCGTTCCCGGCGGCGCGGGCCGAGCTGCTCAGCCGTCTGGGCCGCCTGCCGGAAGCAGCGTCGGCCTACCGCGACGCCCTCGCCCTGGCGGGCACCGAACCCGAGCGCGCCCACCTGCGCCGCCGCCTCGCCGACTGCCAAAAGCCGTGAATGGCACATTGAGGGACTCAGAGTCCCTCAATGTGCCATTCACGGCTTTCAAGCCGCAGCAAGCCGGCCGAACTGTCGGTGACCCCCGGTAAGCTGGATACCGGGGGGCGGAGGCCTAAGCCGGGGTGCGCAGCGCGGTGACGGCCAGCGCGAACATCGTCGCCTTGATCGCGCCCAGGGTGCCGCGGTCCTTGCCCGCCAAGGCGGCGACGCGCTCCGAAGCCACCTTCACCACGTCGCCTTCGGGAGCAGTTTCGTCCACCAGGCCGAACGCGAGCGCGTCCGGGCCGCCGAACCGGCGGCCGGTGGTCATCGACGCGATCGCCGCGGCCGGGGTCAGCTTGCCCTGGATCAACGCCGCCATCCCCGGCGTGAACGGGATGTTGATGTCGGCCTCCGGGAAGCAGAAGTAGCCCCGGTCGGCGCGCATCACGCGGAAGTCGTGCGCCATGGCGAACATCGCGCCCGCGCCGAACGCGTGGCCGTTGACCGCGGCGACCGTCGGCACCGGCAGCGTCAGGATCCGGGCGAGCAGCTCCTGCACTTCGGCGACGTACTTCGCCGCTTGGTCGCCGTTCGCCATCAGCCAGTCGAGGTCGAGGCCGTTCGAATAGAACTTGCCGCTGCCGGTGGTCACCAGCGGACCGTCGACACCGTCCACAAAGGAGTGCACGCGCTGCAGCCAGTCCGGCGAGAAGCGGTTTTCGTCGTCACCCAGGTGCAGAACGGTCACGGTCGGTCCTTCTCTCGAGGGGGCACGGTCAGCACGGCCCGCACGGCGGCGGCGAGCCGCTCCCGCACCAGGGGATCGGTGATGTCACGGCGGAAGAACGCGGTCGGCAGGTCGACGACGCAGGTGGTGATCACCTCGACGGCCAGGCCGTCACCGCGGTCCCACACCAGCCGCGCGAGCCGGACCAGCAGCGCGATCAGCCGCTTGTCCAGCGCGTGCAGGGCGTCCGCCAGCTCGTCGGGCAGCTCCGGCCCGAACAGCCGGTCCGCCTTGACCCGCAGCAGCATCCGGGCCCCGTCGGGCCGCACGGAAACGAACACCGCGGGCGTGTCGGCCGCCGCGACGACCGCTTCCACCGGAGAGGAAGCCTGGTCCACGCGCGCGGTCTGGAGATCGAGGAACGCGGTCGCGGCGCGCAGCCAGACCCGGGCCAGCAACGCGCTGAGCGAGCCGAACGCGTGGTAGATCGTCCCGTTCGGCACGCCCGCGGCCGCGGCCAGGCCGCGCACGGTGACATCCGACGACGAAGCGACGAGCCGTTCGGCGACGTCGAGCAGCTCGTCGAGGTCGTGGACGCGGGGGCGGGGCATACCGCGACCGTAACAGAACGCGTGCTCCAAAACCATCGCGGTAGGCTGCGCCGGTGGAGATCTGGGTCAACCCGGCGTGCGCGAAGTGCCGGTCAGCGGTGTCGATGCTCGACGAAGCCGGCGCGGAGTACACCGTGCGCCGCTACCTCGACGACCCGCCGACCGCGAAGGAACTGAAGGCCGTCCTGAAGCGGCTCGGCCTGGAGCCGTGGGACATCACGCGCACCACCGAGCCGGTCGCGAAGGAACTCGGCCTCAAGACGTGGGGCCGCACCCCGGCCGACCGCGCGCGCTGGATCGAGGCCCTGGAGCAGCACCCGAAGCTGATCCAGCGCCCGATCATCACCGCGGACGACGGCACGACCGTCGTCGCCCGCACGCCCGAAGCGGTGCAGTCGGTCCTTTAGGGGATCGAGTCGGTCTTCGCCAGCAGCGGCACGTCCAGCGGCACCGTCTCCGGGTACTTGATCCCGGCGCCGGTGTTGAGCACGACGACGTCCTCATCACCTTCGAGCCAGCTGGACTCGCGAAGGTGCCGCAACGCGGCGAAGCACGCTCCGCCCTCAGGGCAGACGAAGGCGCCTTCGCGCTCGGAGAGTTCCCGTTGCGCCGCAAGCAGTTCCTCGTCGGTGACGGCCACCGCGGTGCCGCCGGTCGCGTAGACGGCGTCGAGCACGAGGAAGTCGCCCAGGGCCTTGGGCACGGTGATGCCGAAGGCGACGGTCCGGGCGTCCGGGAACGGCACGCTCTCCCGGTCACCGCGCGAGAACGCTTCGACGATCGGGGCACAGCCGGTGGCCTGGACGGCGACCAGCTTGGGCAGCGCGCCGGTGACCCAGCCCATTTCCCGCATTTCCAGCAGGGCCTTGTAGATCCCGATGATCCCGACGCCGCCGCCGGTCGGGTACAGGATCACGTCGGGCAGCCGCCAGCCGAACTGCTCGGCGATCTCGTAGCCCATCGTCTTCTTGCCCTCGATGCGGTACGGCTCCTTCAGCGTCGAGACCTCCTGCACGCCCGGACGCCGCTGGACCGCCGCGGCGACGAGCTTCCCCGCGTCGCCGATGAGCCCGTCCACCCGGTACAGCTCGGCACCGGCCGCGACGCACTCGCGCATGGTGATCGACGGCGCGTCGTCCGGCATCGCGATCAGGCTCGTCAGCCCGGCGCGGGCCGCGTACAACGCCCACGCCGCGCCCGCGTTGCCGTTCGTCGGCATGGCGATCCCGCGCACGCCCAGCTCGGCCGCCCGCGAGACGCCGACCGCGGCCCCCCGCGCCTTGAACGAGCCGGTCGGCACCAGGCCTTCGTCCTTCATCCACAGCCGGGACAGGCCCAGCTCACGGCCGTAGCGCGGCAGGCGCAGCAGCGGCGTCATGCCCTCACCGAGGCTCACGACGTGCTCGGCCGACCGCACCGGAAGCACCTCGTGGTAGCGCCACAGCGTCGGCTCGCGCCCGGAGATCTCCTTCGGCGTCACGGCTTCGCGGACGCGGTCGAGGTCGTAGCGCGCGAGCAGCGGCGCGCCGGCCGGGGACACGCCCTGGACGACGTCGGCGTCGAGGCGCTCGCCGGTCCGGGAGCATTCGAGGTGGCTGAGGAACGAGTACGGCACGGTGTCTCCGGAAGCGTCAGAAGCGGCGGGTGAACGGCTTCGGCGCGCGCATCCGGATCAGCAGCAGGAGCGGCACCAGGACGTAGGGCAGGTTGAACGCGAGGAACTTCACCGGGTTGCCGGTGCGCATGGCCGGGTCGCCGAAGAACTCGACGCCGAACACGACGACCCCGGTGAGCGTGACGATCATCGTCGCGTAGATCACGGCCGGCAGCTGGATCCAGTTCTTGCCGCTGAGCAGCGCGAACACGAGCACGACGTAGAACGGCATGTAGCCGAACGCCGAGAGCCCGGTGACGATCCGCATCCAGTCCGGCGGGTGCATGAACAGCGGATCCGCGTCGTGGGCGTACCACCAGTTCGAGTTGACGAAGAAGTTGCTGGACGGCCGGGAGAAGTCCACGCCCACGGTCGGCAGCAGGTCACTGATCAGCGAAGTGATCGTGAAGGCCGAGAACAGCACCGCGAAGAAGATGTCGATCTTCCGGTCCCGCAGCGGCAGGTTCATGTGATCGATCCTAGGTCTTATGGTGAGCGCATGGACGCGCTGCGGGTCTGCCTGTACGTCTTCGCCGGAGTGACGCTCGGCACGTGGTTGCTGTCGGTGCTGACCAGGGAGTACTCCTGGGTCGACCGGATCTGGTCGATCGTGCCGGTGGCCTACCTGGGGATCTTCGCCGGCGCCGCCGGGTTCGCCGACGCGCGGCTGGACGTGATGTTCGCGCTGGTCCTGGCGTGGGGCGTCCGGCTGACGTTCAACTTCGCCCGGAAGGGTGGTTACGCCCGCGGCGGCGAGGACTACCGCTGGGCGGTGCTGCGGGAGAAGCTCGCGCCCTGGCAGTTCCAGGTGTTCAACTTCTTCTTCATCTCGCTCTACCAGAACGCGATCCTGCTGCTGATCACGCTGCCCGCGATGACGGCCCTGGACCACCAGGGCGCGTTCGGCGCCTGGGACGTCGTCGTCGCGGTGATCTTCGCGGCGTTCCTGGCCGGGGAGACGGTCGCCGACCAGCAGCAGTGGACGTTCCACCGCGAGAAGCACGCGGGCCGGGCGTCGACGCGCTTCCGCCAGGACGGCCTGTTCCGCTACTCGCGGCACCCGAACTTCTTCTTCGAGCAGGCCCAGTGGTGGGTGATCGCGGCGTTCGGCGTGGTCGCGGCGGGTCTCACGTGGACGGTGCTGGGCGCGATCCTGCTGACGCTGCTGTTCGTGGGATCGACGAAGTTCACGGAGAGCATCACGCTGGGGCGCTACCCGGAGTACGCGGACTACCAGCGCCGCACGTCCGCAGTGGTGCCGTGGCCGCCCAAGCGCGAGCCGGTCCGCGGGTGACGACGTCCGTCGTCGCCGCGCTCCAGACCGGGGCCGTGGGCCTCGAGGGGCTGCTGGGCCGGGAGGACGAGATCCGCGCGTCGGGCGCGGCGCTGGTGGTGCTGCCGGAGGCCGTCCTCGGGGGCTATCCGCGTGGGGAGCCGTTCGCGGACTACTTCCGCGCGTCGGTGACCGTGCCCGGGCCGGAGACGAGGGAGCTGGCGGGACTGGCGGCGCGGACCGGCGCGAGCCTGGTCGTCGGCGTGATCGAGCGGGACGGCTCGACGCTGTACAGCACGGTCGTGTTCCTCGACCCGTCGCTCGGGCTGGTGGGCAAGCACCGCAAGCTGGTCCCGACCGCGCGCGAACGCCTGGTCTGGGGCCGTGGCGACGGCTCGACCCTCCCGGCGATCCCGACGGCGGCGGGCCTGGCGGGAGCGGCGATCTGCTGGGAGAACCACATGCCGCTGTTCCGCGCGGCGATGTACGCGAAGGGCGTGGAGCTGTGGTGCGCCCCGACGGCGGACGACCGGGACGTCTGGCAGGCGTCGATGCGCCACATCGCCGACGAGGGCCGGTGCTTCGTGATCTCCGCCTGCCTGTACGAGGCTTCGGGTGACGATCCGTTCCGCGGCGGAAGCGTGATCGTCGGCCCGACGGGCGACGTCCTGGCCGGTCCACTGTGGACCGGAGAAGGCTTGATCACGGCGGAAATCGACCTCGAAGATGTCGTGACGGCCCGCCACAACCTCGACGTCTCGGGCCACTACGCGCGGCCGGACGTCTTCGCGCTGTCGGTGGACGAGCGGCCGCGGGACGGCGTCACCTTCCTGCGGTGACGCCGTCCCGCGGAGGCTCACACCGCCACCCGGCCGCCGTCCACCGGGAGGATCGCGCCGTGGACGAAGCTCGAGCCCTCCGCCGCCAGGAAGGCGATCGCCGACGCGATCTCCTCCGGGGATGCCGCCCGGCCCGCCGGCGCCGCCGACGCCAGCTGGTCCAGGGCGTCGCCCATCGCGGCCGTGCCCTCGGTGCGGGTCGGGCCGGGGCTGACCGCGTTCACGCGGACCCCGGACGGGCCGAACTCCGCCGCCCACGCCTTCGTCAGCAGCTCCAGCGAAGCCTTCGACGCGCCGTAGAGCGCCATGCCCGCCAGGCCGATCTTCGCGACCATCGTGGACACGTTGACGATCGAGCCGTGCCCGCGCTCGGCCATCTCCGGGGCCAGCTCGGCCACCAGGAAGAACGCCGCCTTCACGTTGGTCGCGAAGACGCCGTCGAACTCCTCCTCCGTCGCGGATCCGGTGGGGCCGAAGGGAAAGACGCCGGCGTTGTTCACCAGCACGTCCACCTGCCCGCCCGCTTCCCGCGCCCGCGCCGCCAGGGCCCGCGCCGACGCGGCATCCGTCAGATCGGCCGCGACGAAGTCGGCCTCGCCGCCCGCCGCGCGGATGCGCTCGACGACCTCGGCGCCGCGCGTGGCGTCCCGGCCCGACAGCACGACGTGGGCGCCGAGCCCGGCCAGCGCGACCGCCGTCGCCCGGCCGATCCCGCTGGTTCCGCCGGTCACCAGCGCCGTGGTGCCGGACAGTTGTGCAGTCATGATCTCGTCTCCTGCTCTCGTTCGGGTGATTCCCCGGGTTCAAGCGGGAGCGGCCGCGCGGCCTTCCGGATCGGCGTTCGGCACTGCTTATGGCGGCTATCGGCCGGTTCGATGCCCCGCGTCTTCCAGGGCCGCCACGAACTTCCCGAGGTCGCGCCGGTGCGACGCGGCGGGCCAGACCGCCCAGGTGCGCCGGACGATCGGGTGCCCCGCCAGCGGCACCCACGTCACCGTCTCCGGCAGCGGGTACGGCCACTCCGGCGGCGCCAGCGCGAACGCGCCGCCGGTCGCGACCGCCGGCAGCTTCAGCTCGACGATCAGGGTCCGCTCCGCCGGGACGTCCGGGCCGAGGTCGAGGCCGTGGCTGCGCAGGATCGCGGTCAGCTCGTCGAACCACGCCGGGCTGCCCGACCGCGCGAAGCCGAACCAGTCCAGCCCGGCCAGTGCCTCCAGCCGGACCGGCTCGCCCAGCTTCTCCGCCAGGTCCGCGGCCAGCAACACGCCCAGGTTCTCCGAGACGACCGGCACCGCGTCGAGGTCCGGGCCGAACGGGCGCTCGCGCACCAGCCCGACGTCCAGCTCACCGGCCCGCAGCGCGGCCACCTGCGCCGCGGTCGACAGGTGCCGGGCCCGCACCCGCGTGTCCGGGCAGGCATCCGCCACCGCCGCGAGCGCCGTCGGCAGCAGCTCGGACGGCAGCTCCAGCGGGACGCCCACCCGCAGCACGCCGCCGCCGGCCGTGGTGTGGCGGGCGAGTGCGGCCAGGGCCTGGTCGTGCCGCGCCAGCACCGCGCGGGCCTCGGTCAGCAACGTCGTCCCGGCTTCGGTGGCCCGCACACCGGTGCTGGCCCGTACCAGCAGCTGCACCCCGAGCTGCCGCTCGAGCGCGGTGATCGTCTGGGACAGCGCGGGCTGGCTGACGTGCAGCTCGCGCGCCGCCTTCGACAGCGTGCCCGCCTCGGCGACGGCGACGAACGCCCGCATCTCGCGCAGCTCCATCAGGGCGTCCAGGTGATCGGCAGGGACTTCAGCCCGTTCTGGAAGTTCGACCGCAGCCGCACCGGCTCTCCGGCCGGCGAGACCTCGCCCAGCAGATCCAGCACCGCCGTGAACATCGCCCGCAGCTGCACCCGGGCCAGCTGCGCCCCGAGGCAGAAGTGCGGGCCGTGGCCGAAGGTCAGGTGGTCGTTGGGCGTCCGCGCGATGTCGAACGCGTCCGGATCGTCGAACGCCGCCGGATCACGGTTGGCCGACGAGAACCACACGACCACCTTGTCCCCGGCCCGGATGTCCACACCGGACAGACGGACGTCGGAAGTGGCCGTACGCCGGAAGTTCATCACCGGCGTCCACCAGCGGAGCATCTCCTCCACCGCGGACGGCAGCAGCGACCGGTCGGCCAGCAGCCGCCGGTACTGCACCGGGTGCGACAGCAGCGCGGACATCCCGCCCGGCAGGCCGTTGCGCAGGGTTTCGTTGCCCGCCACGGAAAACAGCCAGAACAGGTTCTCGAACTCGGCCAGCGAGACGCGGCCGCCGTCGTCGCCGACGTGCCGCATCAAGGTGCTCATGACGTCGTCGCCCGGGTGCTCGCGCTTGTACTCGCCGAGGGCGTTCGCGTATGCGTAGAGGTCCGGCATCCCGGCGCGCGTGCGCGGGTCCGGCATCACGCCGTCCGGGCCCGGTGCCGGCCGGACGGCCAGCGCGGCCCGCGCCAGGTCGGTCACCGCCGCCGGGTCGACCGTCGAGCTGACCGCGTATTCGGCGTCCTGGTAGCCGATCACGCGGTTGCTCCAGTCGTACATCAGCCGCCGGTCGCGCTCCGGCACGCCGAACACCGCGGCCAGCGTGCGCAGCGGCAGGTCGGCCGCGACCTTCGCGAAGTCGCATTCACCCTGGTCGGCGACGTCCGCGACGAGCTCCCGCGCCGACGTCTCGATCTGCTGGGTCAGCTTCGCGATCGCGCGCGGGGTGAACGCCCTGGTCAGCAGCCCGCGCAGCCGGCCGTGCTCCGGCGGGTCCATGTTGAGCATCATCCGGCGCACGTACGCGAGGTCGCGGCCGGTGGCCGGGTCGCGGATCTGCGTCCCGCCGAGCTGGGAGGAGAACCGGCCCGGGTCGCGCAGCACCGTGCGGACGTCGGCGTGGCTCAGCACGGCCCAGAAGTCGTCGACGCGCACCACCGGCGTCTCGCGCCGCAGCCGCGCCAGCTCGTCGTACGGGACGCCCCGCACGTAGCCGTCCGGATCGGTGATCCCCACGCGCCCGACCCTAGCCCGGCGCCACGACGTAGGGGAGGCTGCTGCGATGGACACGCTGAACATGCGCACCGGCGGCGAGGGCGAACCGGCCATCCTCTTCCTGCACGGGCTCGGCGCGACCGGCGCCGTGTGGGCCCACCTGACCGAAGCGGTCCCGCGGCGCGTGCTGGTGCCCGACCTGCCCGGCCACGGCCTCTCGGCGCCCCTGCCGCACTACAGCTTCGAGACGCTGGCGGCCGCCGTCGCGCGGGCGTTGCCCGGCACGGGCCCGCTGATCGTCGCCGGGCACTCGCTCGGCGGGGTGCTCGCGCTCGAGCTCGCGTCCGGGAAGTACGACGTCGAGGTCACCGGGGTGCTGGCGCTGGGCGTGAAGGTCGAGTGGAGCCAGGACGACCTGGGGCGGGCGGCGTCGTTCGCCGTGCGGCCGCCGCGGGTGTTCGAGACCCAGGCCGACGCCGACCAGGCGTACCTGAAGGTCTCCGGCCTGCTCGGGATCGCGCCCGCCGACCCGGCCGGGCTCCGCGAGACGGAGGGAGGTTGGCGTCTCGCGATGGACCCGGCCGCGTTCGGCGTGGGCGCTCCGGACATGGCTGCCCTGCTCGCCGCGGCGCGGTGCCCGGTCGTGCTGGCGGCGGGCGAGCACGACCCGATGAGCCGCCAGGAGCAGCTGCGCGCCCTGGACCCGGACTCGGTCACCCTCGCCGGCCTGGGGCACAACGCCCATGTCGAGGACCCAGCCGCCGTGCGCGCCCTGCTGGAGCGCCTCGGCGTCTGAAGGCCCGGGTGCAGCCGTCGTACCCCACGCGACGGCTGAACCGCGAACCCCTCGCCACCACCGGACCCGCACAGCCTAGAAAGCCTCGGTGGACGAACGGCTGTACTCGACCCCGGATGCGCAGTCACCCCCTGTCACCTGCGGAAACAGGGATCTTCGCCGTTCGGTGGTACAGCCTGACCGGCACGTTGGCGATGCTGGAGGGGTACGTTCGGCGCGAGGGGCACGCGGGGAAGGACGCTTGTGGACGATGGCCTGCCGTTCGCCGGATGGCTGCGCGACGAGCGGGTGCGCGCCGGGCTGACCCAGGCGGAGCTCGCCGAACGCGCCGGGTTGAGCCTGCGCGCGATCCGCAACGCCGAGCGCGGCAGCGTCCGGCGGCCCCGGCCGGAGACCGAGCGGCGGCTGCGGGAAGCGCTGGCCGAAGCGCCGCCGGAGCCGGTGCGGATCGACGTGCTCGGGCCGCTGGCCGTCCGCTTCGGTGACCGGCCCGTCGAGATCGGCGCGGAGAAGCAGCGCCTGCTGCTCGCGCTGCTGGCCCTGCAGCCGAACCGGACCGTGCGGCGCGAGGACCTCGTCGACGTCATCTGGGACGAGCCGCCGCCGTCGTGCCTGGAGCTGGTCCACACCTACGTCGCGCGGCTGCGGCGGGCGTTGCGCCCGGCCGGCCTGATCACCACCGACAAGGGCGGCTACCGGCTGTCCGTCGGTGAGGACGAGCTCGACCTCCTGCGCTTCGACGCGCTGGTGGAGCGGGCCGAGCGGAAGCCCGAGGCGGCCGAAGAGGCCTACCGTGACGCGCTGGCGCTGTGGCGCGGCCCGGCGCTCGCCGACGTCGAACGGCTCCGGCAGCACCCGGTCCGGCTGGCGCTCGCGATGCGGCGGGCGCAGGCCGTGCTGGCCTACGCCGGAGCCGCGGCGGCCCACCCCGAAGACGCGGCCGTGCAGCTGCGGGCGCTGACCGCGGAGGAGCCGCTGAACGAGTCGGCGCACGCCCGGCTGATGCTGGCGCTCGCCGCGTCCGGGCGGCAGGCCGCCGCGCTGGGCGTCTTCGACGAGGTCCGGCGGCGCCTCGCCGACGAGCTGGGCATCGAACCCGGCCCGGAGCTGCGCGAGGCGCAGCGCCAGGTGCTGGCGCAGGACTTCGGCGTCCCCGAGCAGCCCGCCTCGGTGCCGGCGCAGCTGCCCGCGGACGTCCACGGGTTCCGCGGGCGCACGGCCCAGCTCGGCGAGCTGGACGCGCTCCTGCGCCGCGGCGAGACCGACACCGGCGCGCGCATCGCCGTGCTGTCCGGGACGGCGGGCGTCGGCAAGACGGCGCTGGCCGTGCGCTGGGCGCAGCGGGCGCGGGCGGAGTTCCCCGACGGCCAGCTGTACGTCGACCTGCGGGGGTACGGCACGGTCCGGCCGGTGGAGCCGGGCGACGCGCTGTCCGGCTTCCTGCGCGCGCTCGGCGTCGACGGCGCGGACATCCCCGCCGAGCCCGACGAACGAGCCGCCAAGTTCCGCACGGTGCTCAACGGCCGGCGGATGGTGCTGCTGCTGGACAACGCCGGCTCGGTCGGGCAGGTCCGCCCGCTGCTGCCCGGCTCACCGTCCTGCCTGGTGCTCGTGACCAGCCGGGACGCGCTGCCCGGGCTGGTCGCCCGCGACGGCGCCCGCCGCGTGCTCGTCGACCTGCTGACCGACACCGAGGCCCGGGACCTGCTCCGGACCCTGGTCGGCCGGCGTGTCGACGACGAACGGGCGGCCACCTCGGCGCTGATCGGCTACTCGGCCCGGCTGCCGCTGGCGTTGCGGCTGGTCGCGGAGCTGGCGCTGAGCCGCCCGGGGGAGCGGCTGGCCGCGCTGGAAGCCGAGCTGGCCGACGAACGGCGGCGGCTGGACCTGCTCGACGGCGGTGGTGACCCGCTGACGGCGGTCCGCGCGGTGTTCTCGTGGTCCTACCGGCACCTGGCGGCCGACGCCGCGCGCGTGTTCCGGCTCTGCGGCCTGCACCCGGGCCGCGACCTGACGCCCGCCGCGATCGCCGCGCTCGCGGAGCTCCCGCTGCCGGAGGCCGAGCGGCTGACCGGCACGCTCGTGCGGGCCCACCTCGCCGAGGAGACCGGCCACGACCGCGTCCAGCTGCACGACCTGCTGCGCGTCTACGCCGCCGAGCTGGCGGCCGAGGAGCCGGGGGAGAGCCACGACGCCGAGGAGCGGCTGTTCGACTTCTACGTCCGGTCGGCCGCGCAGGCCATGGACGTCGTCCTGCCGCTGGAACGCCACCTGCGCCCGCAGGTGCCGGACCCGGACGTCAAGGTGCTCGACGCGCCGGCGTGGCTGGAGGCCGAGCGCCGCAACCTGCTGGCCGTCGCGGCGCACGCGACCCGGCACGGCCGCCCGGAGCACCTGCGGCTGCTGTCCGGGATCCTGTGGCACTACCTCGACGTCGGCGGGTACCACGAGGAGTCACTCGTGCTGCACACGCACGCGTCCGTGCTGGCCCAGGACGCCGGCGACCGGGCGGCCGAAGCCGACCCGCTGACGCTGATCGCGCTGGGCCACTGGCGGGTCGGCCGCTCCCGGGAAGCCGTGCGGTACCTGGAAGAAGCGCTCGTCATCGTCCGCGAGTCCGGCAACCGGGTGACGGAGATCCACGTGCTCAACACCCTCGGCCTGGCCTGCCGCGCGCTGGGCCGGTTCGCCGAGGGCATCGGCTACTCGACGGAAGCCCTGGCCCTGGCCCGGAAATCGGGCGATCAGACCAGTGAAGGCCTGGTGCTGGTGGTGCTCGGCTGCAGCTGCCGCGGCATCGGCCGCTACGGCGAAGCGATCGGCTACCTGAGCGAAGCCCTCGACCTCGCGCGGGAGATCGCCGACCGCACCAGCGAGGGCTACGCGCTTGTGAACATCGGCGACGCGCTGTCGGCGCTGGGGCGCTACGACGAGGCCGTCGGCTCGATTTCGGCGGGGCTGGAGCACTTCCGTGCGATGGGCGTGCGCGTCAGCGAGGGGTACGCGCTGGGCATCCTCGGCGACATCGAGCACGCGCGCGGCCGGTACGCCGAAGCCGAGGCGCACCTGGAGCGGGCGCTGGAACTCGCGCAGGAGACCGGAAGCCCGACCAACCGCAGCGTCGCGCTCAAGCACCTGGGTGACGTCAGGCTCGGGCAAGGCCGGCACGACGAAGCGGCCCAGCACCTCGAAGAGGCACTGGGCATCGCCCGTGAATGCGGGGACCTCGGCGTGCAGTCCCGCGTGCTGAACAGTCTCGGCTTCGCCGCCGCCGCGCGTGGCCGCGACGACCAGGCGTTGACGTACCACCGCGAAGCCCTTGCGGCGGCGAAGGAAACGGGCTGCCTGCCGGAGCAGGGCCGGGCCCACCTCGGGCTCGGCGAAGTCCACTGTGGACTCGGCGACCCGGACGCAGCGCGCGAACACTGGGAACGCGCTTCGGTTTGCTACTCAGCGGAACCCGTGCCCGGCGCGGACGTCGTTCAGGAGCGGCTGCGCGCTGTCGAGTAGAAGTGACGCTCTTCGGCGACCAGGTCACCTTCGAGGCGCTGGGCGTCGCGGTCGTAGACGTCCATGCTGCCGGCCAGCCGGTTCCGCGGGTACGGGCGGCGGCGGTAAGCGTGATCCAGTGCCCAGACGAGAAGTCCGGCGGCGACGAGAACGGCGATGATCATGACGCTCCTCCCGGAGTGCGGTGTGCTGTTGCCTTGTAGAACGCGTAATGGAACGTCCCGTATTCCCTTGTGGTGCGGTAAAGATCGGCTACGCCGCGGTTCCACTCGGATGCCGTGGTGAGCCCCCGCGCGATGGCGTTCTCCTCGACGCCTTCGACCATCGCGATGAACGTGTCCCGGGTGAACCCGGCGACCAGGTCGGGCCGGGACGCGTCGACGTAGACGGTCCGGGGTTCGACGGCGACGTCGTCGAACCCGGCGCCGGCGAGCAGGGGGTAGAGGCGGCGGCCGAGGAGCGCGTCACCGCCGGCGTCGGCCTGCAGCCGGACGAGGCAGTCGATGGCGGCTTGGGCGTGGTCGCTGCGGGGGTGGAAGAACGCCGAGCCGTGGTCGCCTTCGATCACCGTGATGGTGCCGCCCGGGCGCAGCAGGGTTTTCAGGTGCGCCAACGCTTTCCCGGGTTCGGGAAGGTGTTCGAGCACGAAGCAGACGAAGATGTGGTCGAAGGTCTCGTCGAGGTCGAACAGGTCGGCCCGCCGCCAGTCGACGGCGTCGCCGACCTTCGCTTCCGCTTGCGCCAACGACGCTGCCGAGACGTCGATCGCGGTCAGGTGCGCGCCCGGGCTGCGGGCGACGAGGTGACCGGTCTGGGCGCCGACGCCGCAGCCGACCTCCAGGACGCGGCTGCCCGCGGGGTAGGCCGTCCCGGCGTGCAGCAGCTCGGCCAGGGTGTCGGCCTGGTCGCCGAGGCGGCGGGCCTCGGGTTCGGCGTATCCGTGCACGTAACTGGTGTCCATGAAGCCAGCGTGCTGCGACAATGGCCCGATGGACAGGGCCAAACCGGACCCGGCGGAAGGGACCATAACCGCCGGCTCCGACTTCCTGCAGCTCGACGTCCGGGCCGCGCCGCCGGGCGGGCTCGCGGACTGGCTCGCCGGGCAGCTGCGCGCCGCGGTCGCCGACGGCCGGCTCCCGGTCGGCGGGCGCCTGCCCGCGTCCCGGGTGCTGGCGGCCGAGCTGCGCGTGTCGCGGGGCGTGGTCACCGAGGCCTACCAGCGGCTCATCGACGACGGCCACGCGGCGGGCCGCGGCCGGGCTGGCACGGTCGTGGTGGCGGCGCCGGTCCTCGCACCCCCGCCGGTGCGGCGGCCGGTGCCCGCGAAGGTCATCACGGCGTTGCCCGGCGCCGACGTCTTCGACGAGGTCCGCGCGACCCCGGCCCGGATCGACCTCACGCCGGGCGTGCCGGACCTGACGGCCTTCCCGCGCGCGGCGTGGCTGCGGGCGGAGCGCGCGGTACTGGACGAGCTCGAGCCGGCCCACTTCGGCTACGGCGACCCGCGCGGGGCGCCGGCGATGCGGCTGGCGGTGTCGCGCTGGCTGGCGCGCAGCCGCGGGATCCGCGCGGACCCGGGCGAGATCATCGTGGTGTCGGGGGTGGCGCAGGGGCTGACGCTGCTCGGCGAGGTGCTGCGGCAGCGGGGCGTCGACGAGATCGCCGTCGAGGACCCCGGCTCGCTCGGCGCGCGGCAGCACCTGCACCACAACGGCCTGGCGACCCCGCCGATCACGGTCGACGACGACGGCCTGCGCGTCGACGAGCTGCGGGCGAGCGGCGCGCGGGCGGTGCTGCTGACGCCGGCCCACCAGTTCCCGACGGGCGTGGTCCTGGGCGGCGAGCGCCGTCGCGACCTGATGCGCTGGGCGGGCGAGGGCGGCCTGGTCGTCGAGGACGACTACGACGCCGAGCACCGCTACGACCGCGCGCCGGTGCCCGCGGTCCGGTCGATGCTGCCGGAGGTCTGCTACACGGGCAGCGTCTCGAAGCTGCTGGCCCCGGCCCTGCGCGTCGGCTGGCTGCTTCCGCCGCCGGGGTTGCGCGAAGACCTCGTCGCGGCCAAGCGGTTCGCCGACCTGGGCAACGCGGTGCTGGCGCAGCTGGTGCTGGCCCGGCTGATGGAGACGGGCGAGCTGGAGCGTCAGCTGCGTTCGGTGCGGGCCCGCCACCGCCGTCGCCGCGACGCGATGATCCGCGCGGTGACGGCGTCGCTCCCGGCCGCGCGCGTCCACGGCGCGGCGGCGGGCCTGCACCTGACGATCACGTTCGGGGCGGGCTTCGACGACGTCGCGCTGGCGGCGGCCGCGCTGGCGGAGGGGGTGAAGGTCCAGCCGCTGTCGTGGCACCGGCAGCGGCCGGGGCGGCCGGGCCTGGTCATGGGCTACGCGGCCCGGACGGCGGGGGAGATCGCCGACGGCGTGGGCGTGCTGGGGCGGCTTCTCCGTTAGCGCGGGGTTACGGCGGCGTCACTTCGCGGCGTCACCTTAAAGAGTCCACAAAGGATATTCAGGTCGATGTGATCATGCTCTCGCAGGCGATTCCCCGTGATGGTTGCCATACGCAAGCAAGTTGCTTAGCCTAGCTAAGGGACTTGCGAGTGGAAGGTTTACACACAGTGGCGAAAAGCCGGACGTATTCGATCGAGGAACTGGGGCCTCGGTACAAGTGGATCGCGCTGTCCAACACGACGCTGGGCATGCTGATCGCCACGATCAACTCGTCGATCGTGCTCATCGCGCTGCCCGACATCTTCAAGGGCATCGGGATCAACCCCCTGGAACCCGCCAACACCAGCTACCTGCTGTGGATGATCATGGGCTTCCTCGTGGTCACCGCCGTGCTGGTGGTGAGCTTCGGGCGGCTCGGCGACATGTACGGCCGCGCCCGGATGTACAACCTGGGCTTCGCCGTCTTCACGGTTTCTTCCGTCATGCTGGCCATCACCTGGTTCGACGGTGACGCGGCCGCGCTGTGGCTGATCGGCTGGCGGATCGTGCAGGGCGTCGGCGGCGCCTTCCTGATGGCGAACTCCTCGGCGATCCTCACCGACGCCTTCCCGGCCAACCAGCGCGGCCTCGCGCTCGGCATGAACGGCGTCGCGGCCATCGCGGGCTCGTTCCTCGGCCTGGTCGTCGGCGGCGTGCTCGCGCCGATCGACTGGAACCTGATCTTCCTGGTCTCGGTGCCCTTCGGTGTGATCGGCACGATCTGGGCGTACCTCAAGCTGCACGACACCGGCGTCCGCAAGCACGCGCGGATGGACTGGTGGGGCAACATCACCTTCGCCGTCGGCCTGATCTCGGTGCTGGTCGGCATCACCTACGGCATCCAGCCCTACGGCACCTCGGCGACCGGCTGGGGCAGCCCGATGGTGCTCTCGTGCCTGATCGGCGGCGTCGCGGTGCTGATCGGCTTCGTGGTCATCGAGACCAAGGTCGACAACCCGCTGTTCCGCCTGTCGCTGTTCAAGATCCGGTCGTTCACCTGGGGCAACATCGCGAACCTGACGGCGTCGCTCGGCCGTGGTGGCCTCCAGTTCATCCTGATCATCTGGCTGCAGGGCATCTGGCTCCCGCAGCACGGCTACACGTTCGAGCAGACGCCGTTGTGGGCGGGCATCTACATGCTGCCGATGACGGTCGGGTTCCTGCTGGCCGCGCCGACGTCGGGCATCCTCGCCGACCGGATCGGCAGCCGCATGCTGGCCTCCACCGGCCTGGCGATCACGGCGCTGACGTTCCTGCTGCTGATCATCCTGCCGGTGAACTTCGACTACTGGGCGTTCGCCGCGATCCTGCTGATCAACGGCATCGGCATGGGCATGTTCTCCTCGCCCAACCGCGCCGAGGTGATGAACAGCCTCCCGGCCGACTCCCGCGGTTCGGGAGCCGGGATGATGACGACGTTCCAGAACGCGGCGATGGTCCTGTCGATCGGCTTCTTCTTCAGCCTGATCATCTCGGGCTTGTCGAGCAGCCTCCCGTCGACGATGCACGACGGCCTGATCGCCCACGGCGTCCCCGAGGCGGCGGCCACGCAGGTCGCGCACCTGCCGGCGGTGGCGGTGCTGTTCGCGGCATTCCTGGGCTACAACCCGATCCAGCAGCTCCTGGGCGGCCAGCTCTCGTCGTTGCCGCCGGACCAGGCCCAGTTCCTCACGGGCCGCAGCTTCTTCCCCAACCTGATCTCGGGCCCGTTCCAGTCGGGCCTGGCGGTGGCCTTCGGTTTCGCCATCGTGGTCTGCCTGATCGGCGCGGTGGCATCGTTGCTGACGAAGGACGCGAAGAAGCCGAAGAGCCAGTCGGTGGGCGAGGAACTGGCCGCGGTGGCCGGCGAGTCGGGCACCGGCCCGAGCGAACTGGTGGCGCCGGCCGGCGAGCGCTGAGCCACACCCGAAGGGCCGGGTGTCACCGATTGGTGACACCCGGCCCTTTGCCGTGCCCGACGTGAGAAGTAGGCCGAACGGCGCAACTGCAAAAGAACGAGTAACGGGTTCGTCAGAAGATCGATGTGAAGATCGAACGGCTCGCGGGAGGGCGAGCTCGTCATCGCGCGGCGCGTTGAATCGCGCCCAGGGGAGGAACGCTGCCGGTCCCGGCCGACCGGCGCCGCTCATGCTTTCACGATCACCGGCTGCCCTCGGGCGGCGGGGCGATCGATGCTGCCCAAACGCTTTCACGATCTTCAGACAAGGGAAGTCCATGCGCCAGAGACGGTCCGTCCAGAGACCCGCGGTCCTGTGTTCCGCGTTCACCATCGCGTTCGGCGCGACGGTGGCCGTGGCCGGGACGAACGTGGCCGCCGCCGCCGACACGATCACCTGCCGCGCCAACGCCGCGGTCTTCTACACGCTCCCCGACACCCATCTGGACCTCGACCGGCACAACGAGCCCGAGACCGGCGCCACCTCCTGGACAGGTCGGACGACGATCGGCAACACGTGGACGGGCAAGACCCTCACCGGCACCGACGGCCGGATCTACTCCATCCTCGACAACGGTGACGTCAACAGGCAGCGCCGGCTGGCCACCAGCTGGGAGAACGGCGGGGTCAGCCAGAAGATCGCCACCGGCTGGTTCGGCGTCACGCTGGCTTCCCAGCGCAACCGGATCACCGTCGACTCGACGGGCGACTTCTACTGGTCGCACGACAACATCCTCGCCTGGATGCGCTACGACGAGACGGCCAAGACCTGGACCGACCGCCTGATCGACACCGGCTGGACGACCGCCAAGTACGACCTGATCGTCGGCGCGGGCGCCGGGGTGTTCTACGCCCGCACGCCCGCCGGCGACCTCTACCGGTTCCAGTACGACCCGGCCAGCCAGCGGTGGCTCGAGTACGCGCGGCTGGTGGGCAGCGGCGGCTGGCAGAACTTCGCCCAGATCGCCTCCGCCGGCGGCGACGTGCTGTACGCGCTCGACAAGAACAACGGCCAGATCAAGTGGTACCGCTACCTCGGCGCCGGCAGCTGGACGGGCCCGAAGGTGGTCGGCACGATCGGCACGGACTACCAGCTGAGCGTCACGACCGACGACTGCAAGCTGGTCGATCCCGGCCTTCCGGTCCGCCCGGCCGTGCCGAACGGCGCCGATGCGCCCAGCGCGGTGATCGAGGGGGCCGGCGGAAAGCTGCAGCACTTCTACGTCGACGGTTTCGGCCGGCTTGTCCATGGCCGGCAGCGGTCCGGTGACATCACCGTCGTCGACTTCGCCGTCGTGCCCGGTTACCAGCAGTACACCGGTAGCCCGAGCGCCCTGCGGCTCGCCGACGACAGCCTGACCGTTACGGCGCTCGGACAGGACAGCGAGACGCGGAACAGCACCCAGGCCCCGGCCACGACGACCTGGGCGACCGCGAGCGGGTTCGGCGGGTGGACCCCCGGACCGGCCGTGCTGGTGCAGCGTTCCGGCGTCGGCAGCGCGTTCGCCGTCGACGGGGCGGGCCGGCTGCTGGTCCGTCCCCAGGACCCGGCGAGCAAGCAGTACCTGCCGTGGCGCGTCCTGCCGTCGTCCGGGCTGACCGCGGACCTGACCGCGGTCGTCCAGCCGGACGGGATCGACCTCGTCGCCAGGACCACGGGAGGTGCCTACACCAAGGCCACCTACATCGACGGGACCTTGAGCTCCTGGATCCCGGTGCCGGGCACCGGCTGGACCGGGAAGCTCGCCGCGACCGCGAACCCCGATCAGAACCTCGAGGCCTTCGCCGTCCAGCCGGACGGCGCCGTCGTCAACCAGCGCGAGCAGGCCGCGGGCTTCACCGGGACCTGGAAGCCGCTCGCGGGAGTCACCGCGCAGGGGTCACCCGCCGCCGCGGTCGACACGGGCGGTGTCGTGCACGTGGCCGTCCGGGCGACCGACGGCTTCATCTACGTGACGGAGCAGAAGGCACCGGGCAGCACCGGGTACAAGGATTGGCAGCGGCTGGTGGACTCCCGGACCGGAGCGGCCTACCAGGCCGCGACGGATCCGTCCTTCGTCGCTCTCTCCGGCGGCGGTGTGGTGGTGACCTACCGCGACAGCGACGGCGTCACCTACGCCTACGGCTCGGGTGCCCCGGCGGCGGCCGCGCGCAGTGCGCGCACGGCGCCGGATTCGACGACGTTCAGCGGCGGTCCGCTGCCCAAGCCGTCCTTCTGACGGATTCCCGTACGGGGCGGGTGACGCGGTTCGCGGCACCCGCCCCGGCCGGGTGCTGCTCCTTTGCCGTGCTGTGGTTCGACCGACGAGGGCGGGTTTCCCATGTTTTCTCCCCGACGCAAGTCCGGGCACGCGAGCCGAGCCGCGTTGCTGGTCCTCGTCGTCGCGCTGACGGCGGGAGTGGTCGGACCGTCGATCCCGGACGGCCCGGGCACCGGCGCGGACGCGGACCTGCTGCGGCAGGCGATGGCGCTCGCTCCGCAGCAGCCGGCGGGTACCGCGGGGGAGCAGGGCAACGAAGCGGGCGGCAAGGCCAACGTTGCCGCGCCGAAGTCGCTGCAGTCGAAGTACCCGGCCGTCGCCGCCGGCGCGGAGAACGTCCGCGCGAACGCGGTCCGGGTCGAGAACGCACCCGTCCACGGGACCGGGTTCGACGAGAAGACCAGCAAGGAGCTTCCGGACCGGCGCACGGCGACCGACCGGACCTTCGCCAACACCGACGGGACCCTCACCACCGAGTTCGGCCAGGAGCCGATCAACTACCGCGCGGCCGACGGCGCCTACCAGCCGATCGATCCGACCGTCGTGCCGAACGACCGGGGAGCCGGGTGGCGCAACGCGGCCGACGCCGAGCGGCTCGTCTTCGCGCCGGACGCCGCTTCGGACCAGGTCGTCGGGGTCGGCCTCGACGACGGACACCAGTTCGGGTTCGGTGTCGCCGGCGCCACGCCCGCGGCCGGTGTGGTGTCCGGCAGCCGGGTCGTCTACCCGGGCGTGCGCGCCGGGGCAGACCTGCGCCTCGACGTGGTGCCCGGCGGCGTCAAGGAAACGCTGGTCCTGAACTCGCCTCAGGCACCGGCCGCGTGGGAGTTCCCGTTGCGGTTGAAGGGACTCCGGCCGTCGCTCGTGGACGGGCGGATCGCGCTCTCGGACGCCGAAGGGCACGAGCGCGCCCGGATCCCCGCCGGGTTCATGACCGATGCCCGCCGCGATCCCGCGACCGGTGAGCCCGCTCGTTCCGAGGGGGTGGTCTACCGGCTCCTGGAACGGGACGGCGGCTTCGTGCTGCGCGTCGAACTGGACGCGAACTGGCTGGCCGATCCGGCCCGGGCCTACCCCGTCGAGGTCGATCCCAGCGTGGAGACGACCGCGTCGGACGGTGGCGCGGTGTTCCAGAACGGTTCCCGTCTCGACGGATCGACCGAGCTCAAGATCGGGACGACCGGCGCGCTGAAAGCCGCCAGCTACCTGTCCTTCGGCGGCGTGGAGAACCGGCTCCGCAACCACAAGATCCTCGGCGCCCAGCTCACGCTGAAGAGCACCTGGTCCTGGTCCTGCCAGCCGCGGCCGGTGACCGTGCACGGCGTCACCGCCCCCTGGACGAGCGCGTCCGGTTTCCCCGGTCCCGCCTACGGTCCCGCGCTGGCTCAGGAATCCTTCGCGCACGGGTACATCGCACTCTCCCAGCACGCTTCGAGCTGCCCGTCGGCGACCGAGCTGATCCCGCTGGGCACGGGTGGCCGCGACCTCGTGCAGCGCTGGGTGACCGGCGCGCAGCCCAACTACGGCCTCGCCGTCCGTGCTTCGGAGACGGATCCTTACGGCTGGAAGAAGTTCACCGGGAACCGGACGGCGAACCCGCCCCGGCTGTTCGTCACGCACACGCCCTACGACGCCGAGTACCGCGTCGACAACGGGGTTCCCACGCCGCCCGTGACCCGGACCCAGGCCGGCAAGGTCAAGATCACCGTCACCAACCGGGGTGCGGACACCTGGACCGCGGCGGACTACGCGCTCGGCTACCGCGCGTTCACCGCCGCCGGTGCGCCGGTGGGTGCGCTCGAAGCGGCTTCGCTGCCGCGGGACGTCCCGCGTGGCGACTCGGTGACGCTCGACGCGACCATCAAGGCCATCGAGCCGGGGAACTACCTCTTCGACTTCAGCATGCTGCGCCGCGGCGGCGCGTGGTTCACCGACGAACAGATCCCGCCGACGCGGCTGTCGATGACGGTGTTCGACGTTCCCCCGATCGTCAAGGCGCAGTACCCGCCGAACGGCTATTCGGCGCCCACCCTCACCCCGCAGCTCTGGGCCGACGCGGTGGACGTCGACGCGCCGGTCTCGTCGAACCTGAAGTACCGCTTCGAGGTCTGCGAGAACTACGTCGCCAAGCCGGACGGCACCCTGTCCGGAGTGTCCTGTGTGGACTCGGGTTACGTGACCAAACGGACGTGGACCGTCCCGGTCGGCGCGTTGCGCTGGAGCAAGGACTACCAGTGGCGGGTCTTCGCCTTCGACGGGAACGCCGAGAGCGAGAAGCTCACCCCCAGCCACCTCCTGACGGCGGTCCCGCAACCGGAGATCACGTCCCACCTCGCGAACGCGCCCTACAGCGGTGCTCAGCAGGACTTCGACCCGCAGACCGGGAACTACTTCTCCAGCGCGGTCGACGCGGCGCTGCAGGTGACCGGGCCGGAGCTGACCGTCGCCCGCACGTACAACAGTCTCGACCCGCGCACCGACCTGACGTTCGGCGCGGGCTGGTCGACGCGGTACGACATGCGGGTCGTGCCCGACAACGACGGCTCGGGCAACGTCGTGGTGACCTACCCGGACGGCCAGCAGGTGCGGTTCGGCCGCAACAGCGACGGCACCTTCGCGCCGCCTCCGGGCCGCCAGGCGAACTTCCGGATCGAGGTCGAGGCCGCGGGCGGCGGCTGGGTGCTGACCGACAAGGCCTCCACCCTCTACCGGTTCCGGCCCGACGGCCGGCTCATCGACATCTACGACCAGGCCGGCCACCACGTCGAACTCGACTACGGCACCCCGGAGCACCTCCGGCGGGCGATCAGCCGGACGAGCGACCGGATCCTGTACTTCAAGTGGACCGGGAACCACGTCACGTCCGTCAGCACCGACCCGATCGACGGCAAGCAGCTCACCTGGACCTATTCCTACGACGGTGACCGGCTGACGAAGGTCTGCGACCCCGACAACGGGTGCACGGGTTACGACTACACCCCGGCCTCGCACTACCGCAGCTCCGTCGTCGACGCCCGCCCATCGTCGTACTGGCGGTTCGCGGAGACGTCCGGCACCACGGCCGGCAGCGAGAACGGGCTCAAGCTCGGCAAGGATGCCGGAACTTACAAGGACGTCGTCCTCGGGCAGCCGGGGCCGCTGGCCGGCACCGGGACCGCGGCGACGTTCAACGGCACGTCGTCCGTGGTGACCCTGCCCGACGGCCTGGTGCGCAAGAACCGCGACCTCGCGGTCGAGATGTGGTTCAAGACCGCGTCGGGCGGTCCGCTGTTCGGCTACCAGAAGGCGCCGATCAGCGGAACACCCACGGGTGCCGTGCCCGTGCTCTACGTCGGCACGGACGGCAAGCTGCGCGGGCAGTTCTGGAACGGCACCGCGGCACCGATCACCTCGTCCACCACGGTGAACGACAACGCCTGGCACCACGTCGTGCTGTCCGGCGCGCTCGCCACCCAGACGCTGTACCTCGACGGGCAGGCCGTGGGCAGCGTCCAGGGCGAGATCACGCACGACGACGTCGTCTACGACCAGATCGGTGCCGCGTACACCGTCCCGCCGTCGGCCTGGCCCGGCTGGGGCACGGACCCGCGCCGCTTCTTCTCCGGCCAGATCGCCGAGGCGGCGTTCTACGAGTACGCCGTCGGGCCGACGACCGCCGCGGCGCACTTCCAGGCGCGGGCGGCGGCCGGTTCGCTCGCGAAGATCACCCTGCCCAGCGGCCGCGTCGCCGCGCAGCTGAGCTACGACACCGCGGCGGACCGGCTCACCGAGGTCGTCGACCGCAACGGCGGGCACTGGCGACTCGGACGTCCGGTCGTCACGGGCACCGAAACCAACCTGATCCGCACGACCCAGGTCGTCGATCCCGGGAACCGGCCGCACTTCTACGACTACGACCCCGTGCGCGGCCGGATCCTGCGCTACGTCGCGCCGTTGGGTCAGGGCATCCGCCCGGAGGACCGGCGGGACGGCGACGGGAACCCGCTTCCCCCGGACAACCCGACCTGTGACCCCTCGGTCCCGCAGAACCCCGGCGACCCGTCGTACTGCGGCGGGCCGGTCGGCGGCGACGGCACGTGGGTCGGCGGGCCGGTCAACGGCCAGGGCGTGCGGACCTACGACTACGACGACAAGGGCTTCCAGACCACCATCGGCGACGAGCTCGGCAACGTCGTGGTCCTGACCAACGACGAGCGGGGCAACGTCGTCGCGCGCAAGACGTGCCGCGTCGCGCCCGGCGACTGTCAGACGGCGTACTACAGCTACTACCTCAACGCGGCCGACGTCACCGACGCCCGCAACGACAAGCTGCTGTCCTCTTCGGACGCGCGCTCGGCGAACGCGGCCGATCCGGCGTACGCGACGAAGTACACCTACACGGACGTGGGCGTCCGCGGTCTGCTGCTGACGGAGACCACGCCCGACGGTGCGGTCACCCGTCACCAGCACGCGGACGGAACCGAAGCGGCGGTGGGCGGCGGCAACGTCCCGGCCGGCTTGCTCCTGCAGACGACCGACCCGCGCAACGGCGTCACGAGCTACTCCTACTACCGCAACGGCGATCTCGCGAAGGTCGTCGACCCAGCGGGCTTGACGACCTCGTACACCTACGACGTCTTCGGTCGCAAGAAGACGGAGACGCGCAGCAGCGCCTCCGATCCGGCCGGCGCGACGACGACCTACGCCTACGACGCCCGGTCGCACCAGACCGTGGCCACGAGTCCCGGTGCGGTCAACTCCGTCACCGGCGTCACGCACACCGTGCAGACGCTCACCGGCTACGACGCCGACGGCGATGTCGTGCGGACCGAAAACCGCGACCTGACCGGCGGCGACACCGCACGGGTCACGACCACCGAGTACGACGACTTCGGCAGGCCGAACCGGGTCGTCGACGCCGAAGGCGGGGTGACCTCGTCCGGCTACGACGGCTTCGGCAACCGCACGTGGATGGTCGACGCCGGCGGCAACAAGTACGAATACGGCTACACGGCGCGCAACGCACTGGCCGAAGTGCGGCTGCGGGCGTGGAACGGCCAGGCCACCGATCCCTCGACCGGTGGTGGCGACACGGATGGCGGCGGTGACACGACGTCGGCCCCGACCTTGGTGCTCGCCTCCTACGCGTACGACCTCGCCGGCCGGCGGGTCCGCGAGACCGACTCGATGGGCCGCACCACCCGCTACCAGTACTTCGGTGACGGGAAGGTCTGGAAGGTGATCGCCCACGACCTGCGCGATCCCTTCAACCCGGCGGCGCCCAAGCGGGATGTCACGCTCCAGGAGTACACCTACGACGCCGCGGGGCAGAAGACCAAGCTGACCGAGCCCGGCGGTCGCGTCACGACGTTCGAATACGACGCTTCGGGGCGCGGCACGGCGCAGACCGTCGATCCCGCGGGCCTGGCGAACCGGACGGAGTGGACCTACGGCCCGGGCGGCGACGTCCTCAAGACCGTCCACACCGGACAGAGTTCGAACAGCACCCGGCTTGACCTGGGCAACCGCGAGACGATCGAGTACGGCTACGACGTCGCCGGCCGCCAGACCAGCCAGTCCGTCGTCAAGAGCGCGACCGAGAAGCTGACCACGACCTACCGGTACGACGAGCGCGGACTCACCACCTCGGTCACGTCACCGCGCGGCAACGCCCGCGACGCCGATCCGGTCGCGTTCACGACCGATCTGACGTACGACAAGCTGGGACAGCTGACCCGGACCACCCAGCCACTCGTCGCCACCGAGTCCGGGGGAGCGGCCGCGGTCGCGGCGCGCCCCCAGGTCCTCAGCGGCTACGACAGCTTCGGTGAGCAGACCGACACCCGTGACCCGAACGGCAACGTCGGGACCGTGACCTACGACCGGGCCGGCCGGGTCGTCAAGACGGCGTCCCCGGACTACCGGAAGCCGGGCGAGACCACCGCGGCGAAGGTCGCGACGGTCAACCAGTACGACGCCCTCGGCAACGTCCTGAGCGTGACCGGCCCGGACGGCGTCGTCACCCGCTACCGGTATGACCAGCTCAACCGGCCCGTGGAGCGCGTCGACCCCGATCCGGCGGCCGGTGACCAGCGCGGCGGGGTGTGGCAGTACGGCTACACGACCGAAGGCGAGCTGCTTTCGACCACGGACCCGACCGGTTCCCGGGTGGAGGCCACCTACGACGACCTCGGGCGCCAGGTGACGGCGACCCGGCTGGAACGTCGTCCGGCCCCGGCCGCGTACACGACGAAGCTTCGGTACGACGACGCCGGGAACCTCCTCTCGTCGACTTCCCCGACCGGTGACCTGACGAAGAACGAGTACGACGTGCTCGGGCAGCTGACCGCCACCACGGATCCGGCGGGTGTGGTCTCGCGCTTCGGCTACGACTTCGCCGGGCACCAGGTGCGGCAGTCCGACGGCCACGGCCGGACCGGCTACGTGAGCTACGACCCGGCGGGCCGGGCGACCGGCTTCTACAGCCTGGCCCCGGACGAGCACGTCCTGCGCAAGAGTGCGCTCGGCTACGACGCCGACGGCAACAAGGTGTCTGCGACCGACGCGCTCAACCGCACGACCCGCTTCGACTACGACTCCCGCGGCCTCCTGGTTCGGCAGCAGGAGCCCGTCACCGACACGTCGTCGATCACGACGTCGTTCGGCTACGACCCGGCCGGGAACCGGACCCGGTCGACCGACGGCCGCGGCAACGCCACGATCCAGACCTACAACGTGCTGGGCCTGCCCGAGTCGGCGATCGAAATGGCCACCGCGGCCCACCCGGCCGCGGCCGACCGCACCTGGACGACGTCGTACGACGTCGCCGGGCGACCGGTACGCGTCCAGGCTCCTGGCGGCGTGGTCCGCCAGCGGACGTTCGACACGCTCGGCCGTCTCACGCTGGAGACGGGGACCGGAGCCGCGCAGCCGACCCCGGATCGCGTCCAGCGGTTCGACCAGGTGGGCCGCCTGCTGGGGGTGAACGCACCCAACGGCGAGAAGACGTTCACCTACGACGACCGTGGCGACCTGCTGACCAGCAGCGGACCGCTCTCGGGCACCTCGACGTACGCCTACGACGGTGCGGGCCGGCTCACCCAGCGCGTCGACGGCGCGGGCACGGCGACGTTCGGCTACCTCAAGGGCCGGCTCTCGACCCAGCAGGACGGCCTGACCGGCGTCAAGCAGACGCTCGGCTACGACGACGCGGGCAACGTCGGCTCGATCGACTACGGCGCCGGCCGCGTCCGCACTTACGGTTACGACGACTTCGGCCGCCAGACCGGCGACGAGCTCAAGGGCACCGGCGGCGTGTCGCTCGCCGCCATGGCCTACAGCTACGACCTCGACGACCGGCTCACCGGCAAGAAGACGACCGGGGTCGCCGGAGCCGGGGACAACACCTACGGCTACGACCAAGCGGGCCGCCTGACGTCGTGGACCGCCGGCACCCAGACGACCGGGTACGGGTGGGACGCGTCGGGCAACCGAGTCAGTGCGGGCGGCCGCACGGCCACGTTCGACGAGCGCAACCGCCAGCTGACCGACGGCACCGACACGTTGACGTGGAGCGCGCGGGGAACGTTGGACGCGCGCACGGGCCCGGCGGGAACGGTGACGTCCGGCTTCGACGCTTTTGACCGGGCGGTGAAGCAGGGCCCGGTCACGTACGCGTATGACGGCCTGGACCGGGCGTCGTCGCGCAACGATCAGACGTTGACGTACGACGGCCCGAGCCTGGACCTGACCTCCGACGGCACGTCGAACTTCGCCCGGGGTACGCAGGGTGACCTGCAGGCTCAGAGCACCAGCGGGGCATCGCAGGTCGCGATCACCGACCAGCACTCCGACGTCGTCGGCGGCCTCGCCCCCTCGGGGACACTGACCGGCTCGGCGAGCTTCGACCCGTTCGGCGCGAAGATCACCCAGTCGGGCGCGACGTCACCGTTGGGCTTCCAGTCCGACTACACGGACCCGGCCACGGGCGCGGTAGACATGGGCGCCCGCTGGTACTCACCGGGTACGGGGACATTCGGCGCCCGAGACGGCGTATCGCTCCCAGACGTTCCTTCGGCGGCCGCGAACCGCTTCACCTACGGCAACGCGAGTCCGGTCAACGGGATCGACCGGGACGGTCATTCGGTGGATGTCATTAGTCCGTCGGGCACCGGTGGAAAGGTCACCGAAAAGACCGTCGAGAAGATCCTCGGCCGGCTGGGCGGCCGAATTTTCGGACCGATCGGAAATCTCTACAACTTCTTCTGGAACGTGGACCCGGCCGGCAACTCATGCGAGATCAGCGATTCGTCCGGGCAGCCGTGTCCGGGGCTGAGCCCGATCAAGCAGCGGGAGTACTGCCGCACTCACCCGTCTTCCTGCCAGTCCACTGCCTCCTCAAGTGGCTACAGCAAGAGCGATCGCGGTTGGAACCCGTCCTGGAGGCCTGGTACCACGAGTCCCCCCGCACCCGGCGGCTGCCGGACCTGTGCGCCGCCACCTCCAAGGGGCTGCTGGTGCCCGCCTCCGCCCCCGCCCCCGCCGCCGGGCATCCAGGCGCGGATCGACCAGAACGAGAAGGCCCGCAACGTCGCCGACCCCATCCCAGACGGCGCGAAGAACCCGTACTTCGGTGGGAGCGGAGTCTCGTCGGACCCCAACCTGCCGGCGAGCATGGTGGCAGGCCTCCTCGGCGGCCTGCAGGACCTGGTCACCATCTACCAGGGCTTCCTCAGCCAGATCCTGGACCCGAAGAACCCGGTGGTCCACGACGTGGATCCGCCGATCCCGTCACCGTTGCTGCCCGCGCAGGCTTCGGCCTGGGACAACTGCGGCGGCGGTGTGCTTCGCGATGACTTCAACGGCGGTACGAGGAGAACGGGCTACGCCTGCGACGACCCTGTTAGAGATAGCGGCGTCGAGTATGGCTTTGGTGGGAAGATCTCGGCGTTGACAGGAAGTGAACGCGCTCGCATTCAGAACGTGGCGAATAGACTGCAAACACCGGTTTCAGTGGTGGGATCCAGGGCGACCGGCGAGGCTGGACCGCTCTCGGACTGGGACTACGTTATAACTGGCATCAGTAATCGCAATAGGAGTCGCGTGCGAACGTCCCTTCCATCTGGCGATGTTACACTGGGGCCGATCAGGAGTAGAATTGATATTTTTAAGGGCGACGTAAATGCAGGATTCCCGTTTATCACGTTTTACCCGGAATGAGGTAAGTTGAACGACAATACTGCGAAGGTTCATGGGCGGCATGGAAACTATGCCTTAGTTCAACTGCTGGGGCGGAGTTATCCGGGTCTTTTGGTTCAAGGTGATTCTTTGAAGCAGGTAGGAGATATTGCTGACGAACTGGCGGAACTTCGTGAGCAAGGTCGAGACGGTGAGTTCGATGAGGCTCTGAACGAGATTGTCGAGGTGATCAAAGGGCTTACTTACTCCTATGAGTCGATGATGCGCGAAGCGCAGCTCAGCTTGCCCTACTGAGCATGTCGGATTCCGGGATCACGTTATGTCCAACGATTTGGGATCTTTGTGCAATGCCCATCGATGATGTCGTGATGAGTTGAGGCTTCAAATGGTTGACTTGCGCCTTCGCGAGCTTGCTCGAAAGTCGCGGTACGTCAGGAGGCTGACCGGATTACCGGCCGAGTGCGGCGCGCTGGATCTTCACCGGCTTGGCCGGTGCGCCGTCCAGCGGCCCATTCGGATCCGTGGGGATGATCCCGTCCGCCACCATGTGGTCGATCGCCGACATTCCGCTCACCACGCGACCCAGCACCGAGTAGTTCGCCGGGATGTTCGCGAACGAATGCACGATGAAGAACTCCGACCCGTTCGTCCCGGGCCCCTGGTTCCCCATGGCGATCGTCCCGCGCGGGTACGTCTCCGCGCCGGACACCTCGTCCGGGAACTTGTACCCCGGGCCGCCCTTTTCGACTTCGTAGATGTCGCCGCACTGCAGGACGCCCAGCCGGGCCGAGTTCGACAGCCGCCAGCACTGGGAATGGTCGTAGAACCGCTGCAGCACCAGGGAAGCCATGTTGTGGACCGCGCACGGGGCCGCACCTGCGCGGTCCAGGCGGACCGTCACCGGGCCGTAGTTGAAGCGGAACGTGACGTCGACGGTCCCGCGCGTCAGCGCGAACGGCAGCGGGCGAATCACCGGACGGGCCGCCGGGTTCGCGGGCGTCGGCGTGAACTGGCACGGGACCACGATCGAAGACGCCGAAGCCGGGACGGCCGGCGCCACCAGCAGGGCACCCAGGACACCGACGAGAGCCAAACCCCAGCGCAGCTTCATGGGCCGGGAGGTTAGCGGGTCACCAACTACTTGCGCCAGGCCGTGCGGCGCTTGCGGATGTCGAGGACCAGCAGCAGGACGAGGAACGCCGCCAGGCCGACCAGCCAGACGTTCTCGGTGTTGTTCTCGTGGTTGCCCTTGATCATCACGAGCAGGATGACCGCGCTGACCCAGCCGGCGATCCGGGTGCCCTTCGGAAAGGAGCCGTGCCAGCCCCAGGCCGCGGACGGCTCGTCGCGGGGGTCGACCTCGGGCCGCTTCTCGACCGCCTTGCCTGCCACGATGAACTCCCTCAAGACCCATGAACCACGTACCCCGCGATGATCCCACACCTCCGCGTGCGCCGCGGAGACGGCCCGCGTGGCTTGCGTCTCCCGCTCGCGAGCGATCGCGACGGGCTTCCGGGCGGCCGCGGCTCATCCGGCGAGGGAACCTCCGCGGAGACGGCCCGCGCGATTGTCGGAGTCCCGCGTGGTCCCCGCGGTCCGCACGGCCAGAGAACCTCCGCGTGCGCCGCGGACACGGCCCGCGCGACAATGGCCCGCGATGACTACCTCGCGAAGCGTCCTCGTGCTCGGCTCGACCGGGTCCATCGGAGTGCAGGCCCTCGACGTCGCGGCGCGCAACCCGCACCTGTTCCGGGTGGCCGGGATCGCCGCGGGCGGCGCCGATCCCGCGGCGCTCGCCGCGCAGGCGCTCGCGCACGGCGTCGAGGCCGTCGCCGTGACCAAGGCCACGGCCGCCGAAGACCTGCAGCTCGCGCTGTACGCCGAAGCGCAGAAGCGCGGCTACTCCCGGGGGGACTTCAAGCTCCCGCGGCTCTTCGCCGGCTCCGACGCGGTCACCGAGCTGATCGACGCCGTGAAGGTCGACACCGTCCTCAACGCGCTGCCCGGCTCCCGCGGCCTCGAACCGACCCTCAAAGCGCTCGCCACCGGCGCCACCCTCGCGCTGGCCAACAAGGAGTCGCTGATCGCCGGCGGGCCGCTGGTGCTCGCGGCGGCCAAGCCCGGGCAGCTCGTGCCGGTCGACTCCGAGCACTCGGCCATCGCGCAGGCGCTGCGCGCGGGGCACAAGAGCGAGGTCGCGCGGCTCGTGCTCACCGCGTCCGGGGGGCCGTTCCGCGGCCGCAAGCGGGCCGATCTCGCCGACGTCACCGTCGAGCAGGCGATGGCCCACCCGACCTGGTCGATGGGCCCGCTGATCACCATCAACTCGGCCACCCTGGTCAACAAGGGCCTCGAACTGATCGAAGCCGCCCTGCTGTTCGACGTCCCGCCGGAGAAGATCGACGTCACCGTGCACCCGCAGTCGATCGTGCACTCGATGGTGACCTTCACCGACGGCTCGACGATCGCCCAGGCCAGCCCGCCCGACATGCGGCTGCCGATCGCGCTCGCGCTGCACTGGCCCGATCGGGTGCCCGAAGCCGCCGCCGCGTGCCGCTGGGACACGGCCGCGACCTGGACGTTCGAGCCGTTGGACGACGAAGCCTTCCCAGCCGTCGAGCTGGCCCGGCACTGCGGCACCGCGGGCGGCTGCCTGCCCGCCGTCTACAACGCCGCGAACGAGGAGCTCGTCGCCGCCTTCCTGGCGCAGAACACCCGCTTCACGTCGATAGTGGACACTGTTTCCGAGGTGGTGGGAGCCGCCGACGAATGGCGTCGCGAACCTCGCGACGTCGAGGACGTTCTCGCGGCCGAGCGCTGGGCTCGCGCCCGGGCCGGTTCGATCATCGAGGGGAAGTAGCGGGTGCTCGCCTACATCATCGGTGTGGTGCTCTTCGCGCTGGGGATCTGCATCTCCGTCGCACTGCACGAAGCCGGTCACATGGTCACCGCGAAGGCCTTCGGCATGAAGGTCCGCCGGTACTTCGTGGGCTTCGGGCCCACGGTGTTCTCCTGGCGCCGCGGGGAGACCGAATACGGCCTGAAGTGGATCCCGCTCGGCGGGTTCTGCGACATCGCGGGCATGACGGCGCTCGACGAGGTCACGCCGGACGAGGCGCCGCGCGCGATGTGGCGGTTCAAGACCTGGAAGCGCACCGTCGTGATGTGCGCCGGGTCGATCACGCACTTCATCCTCGGCTTCGTGGTGCTCTACCTGATGGCCGTCACGATGGGGCTGCCGAACCTGACCGCCGCCGACCCGTCGCCGGTGCTGGCCTCGACGTCCTGCGCGCGGTCGGCGACGACCGAAGAGCAGGCCAAGGACACCACCTGCCCGCCGGGTGCGCTGCGCCCGGCGCAGGCGGCCGGGCTGCTGGCCGGCGACAAGATCCTCTCGGTCGGCGGCAAGCCGGTCGCGAGCTGGACGGAGATGCTCGCGGCCGTGCAGGCCACCAGCGGCCCGACCGAGTTCGACGTCGTCCGCGACGGGCAGAACCTGGCGCTCGTGGTCGACGTGCCGAAGGTGCAGCGGTGGAGCAGCGCGGGCGTGCGCGAGGTCGGCATGATCGGCGCGTCGCCGGTGACGCCCGCGATCACCACGCAGTACGGCCCGGTCGCCGCGGTCGGCGCCACGTTCGGCTTCACCGGCACGATGTTCGCCGAGACGGCGCAGCGGCTCGTCCAGTTCCCCGAGCGCATCCCCGCCGTGGTCTCCGCGATCTTCGGCGGCGAACGCGACCCGAACACCCCGGTCAGCGTCGTCGGCGCGAGCCGGATCGGCGGCGAGGCCGTCGAGCAGGGCATCTGGGTGCTGTTCTTCTTCCTGCTGGCCAGCCTCAACTTCTTCATCGGCGTGTTCAACCTGCTGCCGCTGCTCCCGCTGGACGGCGGGCACATCGCGGTGGTCTGGTACGAGCGGATCCGCGACTGGATCCGCGGCCTGCGGGGCAAGGCCGCGGGCGGCCCGGTGGACTACACGAAGCTGTCCGGGCTCACGATGGTCCTGGTCCTCATCGGCGGCGCGGTGACGCTACTCACCGTGACGGCCGACATCGTCAATCCGATTCGCTTGCAGTAACGCCACGCCACGGAGGGGTCGCGGCCCCTCCGTGGCGTGGCACACACGCCGTAATGCTGCTCACCGTGACGGTTGACATGGTGCGGGTGGCCCACTCGGGGTAGGTACGCTGAAGACCGTGACCGTCGCACTCGGTATGCCCGCCCTGCCCCCGCCCGTCCTCTCCGAGCGCCGCAAGACCCGCCAGCTCCAGGTGGGCTCGGTCGGTGTGGGGAGCGACTTCCCGATCTCCGTCCAGTCGATGACGACGACACTCACCTCCGACGTCAACGCGACCCTTCAGCAGATCGCCGAGCTGACCGCCGCGGGCTGCGACATCGTCCGCGTCGCCTGCCCGTCGGCCGACGACGCCGAGGCGCTGCCCGCGATCGCGCGCAAGTCGCAGATCCCCGTCATCGCCGACATCCACTTCCAGCCGAAGTACGTCTTCGCCGCGATCGAGGCCGGCTGCGCCGCGGTGCGCGTGAACCCGGGCAACATCCGGAAGTTCGACGACCAGGTCAAGGAGATCGCGCAGGCCGCGAAGGACCACGGCACGCCGATCCGGATCGGCGTCAACGCCGGCTCGCTCGACAAGCGGATCATGGACAAGTACGGCAAGGCGACGCCGGAAGCGCTGGCCGAGTCGGCGCTGTGGGAGGCGTCGCTGTTCGCCGAGCACGACTTCCACGACATCAAGATCTCGGTCAAGCACAACGACCCGGTCGTCATGGTGCGCGCCTACGAGCTGCTCGCCGAGCAGTGCGACTACCCGCTGCACCTCGGCGTGACCGAGGCCGGCCCGGCGTTCCAGGGCACCATCAAGTCGGCCGTCGCGTTCGGTGCCCTGCTGCGGCAGGGGATCGGCGACACGATCCGCGTCTCGCTGTCCGCGCCGCCGGTCGAAGAGGTCAAGGTCGGCATCCAGATCCTGCAGTCGCTGAACCTCAAGCAGCGCAAGCTGGAGATCGTGTCGTGCCCGTCGTGCGGGCGCGCGCAGGTCGACGTCTACACGCTCGCCGAGCAGGTCACGGCCGGGCTCGAGGGCATGGAGATCCCGCTGCGCGTGGCCGTCATGGGCTGCGTCGTCAACGGCCCGGGCGAGGCCCGCGAGGCCGACCTGGGCGTCGCGTCGGGCAACGGTAAGGGCCAGATCTTCGTCAAGGGCGAGGTCATCAAGACCGTGCCGGAGCACGCGATCGTCGAGACGCTGATCGAGGAGGCCATGCGCATCGCCGAAGAGGCGGGCGAAGGCCTCGGCGAGGGCGCCCCGGTCGTCACCGCCGGCTGAGGTCGCTAGCCCTGCAGGTGGTGCTGGGCGGCGTCGCGGATCTGCAGGAGGACGTTCTCCAGCGCCGCCGCGACCTCGTCGATCTGCTGGGACGCGAGCTGGATCGAGCCCTGGATCGCGGTCGCGGTCGACGTCTCCCCGAGCAGGCCCATGACCTGGGCCTGCAGGTCTTCGAGGTCGCTCTTCGTCGCGAGCGCGATGCCGGTGGGCACCTGGTCGGCGAGCAGTTCCAGCTGCTGCGCCTGCTCTTGGATCGTCATCGGTGGTTCCTTCCGCGGTGGGGGACGCACCTCCGTGTTAGCAGAAACCGGAACTGTCGGTGGTGACGTTTACGCTGGCATTCGTGAGCGTGGGCTGGGCCGTCGGCGAGCCGCACCCGGTGGTGCGGCCCCTGGTCACGCGCTACATCGGGTACGCGCAGGACGACGTGACGCTGGCCGTGCACCGCGGCCTGCCGTCCCGGTACGTGACGCTCGTCATCAGCCTGGCCGGGCCCGTCCGGATGGCCGGGCACCGGCTGCAGGCCCTGGTCGGCGGGCTGCACACGAGCGCGGTGCTGATCGAGCAGGACCGCACGCAGGAGGGCCTCCAGCTCGAGCTCGACCCGCTGGGCGTGCGCACCCTGCTCGGCGTGACGGCGGCCGAGCTGAGCGGTGCCGTCGTGGACCTGGCCGAGTTCGGCCTCGGCGACCTTCCGGAGCGGCTGCGGGAGCGGCCGACGTGGCCCGAGCGGTTCGCGCTGCTCGACGACGTCCTGGCGGCGCGGGCGGTGGACCCGCGCCGGCCGCCGCCCGAGCTGGGGGAGGCGTGGCGCCGGATGCGCGGCGCCGACGGCCGGGTGCGCGTCGCGGACCTCGCCGGCGAGGTCGGCTGGAGCCGGCGGCACCTGGGCGAGCGCTTCCGGGCGGAGCTGGGGCTGGCGCCGAAGCAGGCGGCGCGCGTGCTGCGGTTCGAGCGGGCCGGCCGGCTGTTGCGTGGTGGCCACTCCGACCTGGCCGCGCTCGCCGTCGAATGCGGCTTCTACGACCAGGCGCACCTGAGCAACGAGTGGCGGGCGCTGGCCGGGTGCACCCCGGGTACGTGGATCGCCGAGGAGCTCCCGTTCCTCCAAGACGGGGAGGTCGCCGCCGGGCAAGACTCACCGGCATGACTCCCGCACCGAACGTCTGGCCGGCCCTGCGTTACGACGACGCCCCGGCCGCGGTCCGCTTCCTCGTCGACGTCCTGGGCTTCACCGAGACGCTGGTGGTGCCCGACGGCGACCTCGTCGCCCACGCCGAGCTGCGCCGGCCCGAGGGCGGCGCCGTGATGCTGGGCAGCGTCCGGCCGCCCGACGGCGTCCACGACGCCATGAAGCCCGGCACCGGCGCGGTCTACGTCGTCTCGGACCACGTGGACGACGTCCACGCGAAGGCGAAGGCCGCCGGCGCCGAGATCACCGCCGAGCTGACGGACACGGACTACGGCTCGCACACGTTCAGCCTGCGCGACCCGGAGGGCAACGCCTGGACGTTCGGCACCTACCGCGGCGCGTGACGGCTCCACGCCACCGCACGCAGCGGCACGCCGCTGCGTGCGGTCAGGTCGTGGCCGCCAATGCCCGTGTTGGCCGTTCCGGTCAGCGTGTTGGCCGTTCCGGTCACTGTGTTGGCCGGTGGAGGGCGCTGGTTCGTTCGCGAACGGCCCACCACGGCGACCGGACGGGCCAACACGGCGACCGCAGGGGCCAACACGGTGACCGGAACGGCCAACACGGCGACCGCAGGGGCCAACACGGTGACCGGAACGGCCAACACGGCGTGCCGGACGCTTGCCGTGGCCGGGCCGCCGTTGTGTCTCGCCGCTACTGGACGGGGCGTTCGAAGGTGACCAGCAGGCCTTCGACCCCGCCCGGGCCGACCCGGCCCTTGACCTCGGCCGACGTGATGGCCTTGAGCTGCCACCCGTCCCCGGCGTGGTCGTTGAGCAGCTTCTCGAGCTTGTCCCCGGACATCTTGCCGCCCAGGAGCTTCTCGCGGACCTCGACGACCTTGTACGCGTAGCGCTGCATGACTGCGATTCTGCCCGGTTCGCCGGACACCGGCTGTTCATCTGAGCGTGTCGAGAGGCTCGCGTTCCGTTTCGGCTGTTCATCTGGCACCCTGGTCTCTGTGTTGCGGCTTGCAGGTGCACGGCTGCTCGATGATCGGGACTATCCGGCGGTCCGTGGGGCGCTCGCCGCCGACCCGGTGGGCAGCTGCATGGTCAGTGCCAGGGTGGAGGCCGCGGGCCTCGATCCCTGGCGGCTCGGTGGTGAGCTCTGGGCCGCCGACAACCGCCCGGTGCGCGCCGGGCGGCTCCAAGGGCTGTGCTTCTCCGGTCCCAACCTGATCCCCCTGCGCGGCAACGCGCCCGCGTTGCGCTCCTTCGCCGACCGTGCGCTGCGCCGGCAGCGGACGTGCTCGTCGCTGGTCGGCCCGGCCGAGCAGGTCCTCGGCCTGTGGGACGAGCTGGCCGACGAGTGGGGCCCGGCCCGCGAAGTCCGTGACGACCAGCCGCTGATGGCGCTCGACACAGTGCCGCTCATCAAAGCCGACCCGGGAGTCCGCGCGGTCCGCCCGGACGAGCTCGAGCGTTACCTGCCCGCGGCCGTCGCGATGTTCATCGAAGAGGTCGGCGTCGACCCGCGCAGCGGCGACGGCGGCGCCAGCTACCGCGCCCGCGTCACCGAGCTGATCGGCGCCGGGCGCGCGTTCGCCCGGTTCGAGCACGGCGAGGTCGTGTTCAAGGCCGAGATCGGCGCGATGTCGGCGTCCGTCGGCCAGATCCAGGGCGTCTGGGTGCACCCGGAACGCCGTGGTGACGGCCTCGGCACCGCGGGCACGGCCGCCGTGGTGAACCGGCTCGTCCGCGGCCTCGGCCGCACCGCGAGCCTCTACGTCAACGGCTACAACAAACCCGCCCTCGCGGCCTACCGCAAGGTCGGCTTCCAGCAGGTCGGCCAGTACGCGACGGTGCTGTTCTAGCACTCTTCCGTGGCGGCGTTTCGGCCCCGCCGCACCGCCCTGACCAGGGCATCATCCCGCCATGAGTGCACGTCGAAGCGGTGCCGTGCTCGCGGTGCTGCTGCTCGCCGCCTCGACCGCGGCGGGCTGTTCGGGTGACGGCCCCGAGGACGCCCTCTCCGCGTTCCTCGACGCCGTCGCCACCGGAGACGTCGCCGCCGCGGCGGCGGACACCGACTCGCCGGACGCGGCGAAGACCGTGCTGACGCAGGTCCGCGGGGCCCTCGACCCGGAGTCCCTGGACGTCGAGGACGAAGAGGTGAAGGAGCCGGCGGACGGCGACACCGTCACGGCCGGCTACCGGCTCACCTGGCACCTCCCGCACGGGCGCACCTGGTCCTACCGCGCCGACGCCCAGCTGCGCGCGGCCGAGAACGGCTGGCAGGTGCACTGGCAGCCGACGGTCGTGCACCCGCAGCTCGCGGTCGGCCAGACCCTCGGCGTGCTGCCGCAGCTGCCGGAGACGGCGCCGGTCCTCGACCGCGACGGCGTGCCGCTGATGCGCCCGCAGACCGTGATCGGCGTGGTCGTCGACCCGGCGAAGACCGGCGACGCGGGCGCGGTGGCCAAGTCGCTCGCCGCCGCGCTGCACCGGTACGAGCCGTCGGTGACCGGCCGCTCGCTGCTGGACGGGATGGGCAAGACCAAGCCCGGCGCCACGTTCCCGGTGATCACCCTGCGCGCCGGCGACTACCAGCGCGTCAAGCCGGTGATCTACGACCTGCCCGGCGTCCGGTTCGCCAGCCAGGAACGGCTGCTGCCGGTGACGCGCGGGTCCGGGGCGCAGGTGCTGCCGGCCATCCGCGCGCTGGTCGAGCAGGAGCTGGCCGGGGCGGCGGGCTGGCGGATCGTCACCCAGGACGTCACCGGCGGCGAGGTGTCCGAGCTGCAGGCCGAGCCGCCGAAACCCGGGCCGGCGATCACCAGCACGCTCAGCGCGCGGATCCAGGACGCCGCCGAGAAGGCCCTCGCACCGGCCGAGTACCCGGCCGCGCTGGTGGCGATCCAGCCGTCGAGCGGGGACATCCTGGCCGTGGCGCAGAACGAGGCGGCCGACGCCGAAGGCTCGCTGGCGCTGTCCGGGCGCTACCCGCCGGGCTCGACGTTCAAGATCATCACCGCCTCGGCCGCGCTGGCGGACGGCGACGTCGAAACCGGCAGCCCGGTCGACTGCCCCGGCACCACGACGATCGAGAACCGCGTGGTGCCGAACGAAGGCCGCTTCGACCTGGGCCGGGTCTCGTTGAAGACGGCGTTCGCGAAGTCCTGCAACACCACCTTCGCCCGGCTCGCGGCCGGGCTCCCGGGGTCGGCGCTGACCGACACGGCGAAGTCGTTCGGCATCGGCGCCGACTTCGTCGTCCCGGGCCTGACCACGGTCACCGGCGCGGTCCCGGCCACCGACTCCGCCGTCCAGCGCGCGGAGAACGGCTTCGGGCAGGGGACGGTGGTGACCAGCCCGTTCGGCATGGCCCTGGTCGCGGCGACCGTGCAGGCCGGGAAGGTGCCGACGCCGTCGCTGGTGAAGGGACGCCCGGCGACCACCCGGAACGTCGGCGACGCGCCGTCGGACGACGTCCTCGACGCGCTGCGCGGGATGATGCGCGAGGTCGTCACGTCGGGGACGGCGACCGGCCTGCGGGACATCCCCGACGTCGCGGGCAAGACCGGCACCGCCCAGTTCGGCGACGGCTCCCGCTCCCACGGCTGGTTCGTCGGCTACCGCGGCGACCTGGCGTTCGCGGTGCTGCTGACCGAGGCGGGGTCCTCCAAACCGGCGGTTCAGGCGGCACACCGGTTCCTGGCGGCGATCGGCTGACGCGGCCGTCGTAAGGTGGAGGCATGTCCGTTCGTGCCCCCCTGGTTCCCGGCGTCCAGACGCCGCGCCGTGACGTCCCCGCTTCCATCGCCCGTCCCGAATACGTGGACAAGCCGGCACCGAAGCGGGACACCGGCAACGGCGTGCGCACGCCCGAGGTGATCGAGGCGATGCGGATCGCGAGCCGGATCGCGGCGCAGGCGCTGGAGGAGGGCGGCAAGGCCGTCAAGCCGGGCGCGACCACCGACGACATCGACAAGGTGGTCCACGAGTACCTGCTCGACCACCACGCCTACCCCTCGACGCTGGGCTACCGCGGCTTCCCGAAGTCGTGCTGCACCTCGCTCAACGAGGTCATCTGCCACGGCATCCCGGACTCGACGGTGCTCGAGGACGGCGACATCTGCAACATCGACGTCACCGCGTTCATCGGCGGCGTGCACGGCGACACGAACGCGACGTTCCTGGCGGGTGACGTCTCCGAGGAGGTCCGCCTGCTGGTGGAGCGCACCCGCGAGGCGACGCTGCGCTCGATCAAGGCGGTCCGCCCGGGCCGCCGGCTCAACGTGATCGGCCGCGTCATCGAGGCCTACGCCAAGCGCTTCGGCTACGGCGTGGTCCGCGACTTCACCGGCCACGGCGTCGGCCCGTCGTTCCACACCGCGCCGACCGTGCTGCACTACGAGGAGCCCACGGTGGAGACGGTGATCGAGGAGGGCATGACCTTCACGATCGAGCCGATGATCACCCTGGGCACCATCGACTACGACATCTGGCCGGACGACTGGACCGTCACCACGAAGGACCGGAAGTGGACGGCCCAGTTCGAGCACACCCTCGTGGTGACGGCCGACGGCGCCGAGATCCTGACCCTGCCGTAGCCCCTCGTGAGTGTTTAGGGCGGTTAGAACCGCCCTAAACACTCACGAGGGGTGGGGTCAGTGGCTCGTGGCCTTCTGGTAGCAGCGCACCGAAAGCGGCACGAAGACCGCCAGCAGCACCACGATCCACAGCACCGACGCCAGCACCGCGTGCTGCATCGGCCAGACGTCGTGCGGGGGCAGGGCCGGGCTCGTGTTGCCGAACAGGTCCCGCGACGCCTGCGTGATCGCCGAGATCGGGTTCCAGTCGGCGATCACCCGCAGCGGGGTCGGCAGCCGGCCGCTGTCGACGAACGTGTTGGCCAGGAACGTCAGCGGGAAGATCGCGATGCTCGAGACGTTGTTGAACACCTCCGGTTTGCGCACGGCCAGCCCGATCGTCCCCATCACCCACGACAGCGCGTAGGCGAAGGCGAGCAGCAGGAGCACGCCGCCCAGTGCCTCGAAGACGCCGGTGTGGATCCGCCAGCCGACCAGCAGCCCGACCAGGCCCATGATCAGCAGGCTCGTCACGTTGAGGATCAGGTCGGCGGTGGTCCGCCCGATCAGCACCGCGGCGGGGGACATCGGCAGCGAGCGGAACCGGTCGATGATGCCCTTCTGGAGGTCGTCGGTCAGCCCGTAGCCGGTGACGATGCTGCCCATGGCCACCGCGAGGGTGAAGATCCCCGGCAGCATGAACTCGCGGTAGGACAGGCCGGGGATGTCGATCACGCTGCCGAACACGTAGCCGAAGAGCAGCACGAACATCACCGGCAGGAACACGATGGACCCGAGCAGGTCCAGCGACCGGACGATCTTGATCGAGTTCCGCTTGGCGACGGTGACGCCGTCGGTCACGGCCAGTTGCACCGCGTTCATCACACGGCCTCCTTCGCGGGTTCGGCGGTCTCGGCTGTGTCGGACACGTCGTGACCGGTGAGGGTGAGGAAAACGTCGTCGAGGGTGGGGCGGCGGAGGCCGACGTCGCGGACGTCGACGCCGTCGGCGGAGAGCAGGGCCAGCGCTTCGGTAAGCGCTTTCGCGCCGTGGGTCACGGGCACGGTGAGCCGGAACCCGTCGGCCTGCGGCTCGCCGCCGCCCAGCCCGGCCAGCGTCGCCCGCGCGCGGGCGACGTCGTCGTGGGTGCCGACGGTCAGCTCGATCCGCTCGCCGCCGACGAGGTCCTTGAGCTCGTCGGAGGTGCCGCGGGCGATCACGCGGCCGTGGTCGACGACGGCGATGCTGTCGGCGAGCCGGTCGGCCTCCTCGAGGTACTGCGTGGTGAGCAGCAGCGTCGTGCCGCCCGAGACCAGCTCGGTGATGACGTCCCACAGGTCCGTGCGGGCCCGCGGGTCGAGCCCGGTCGTGGGCTCGTCGAGGAACAGCACCGGCGGGTTGGCCACGAGCGCGCCGGCCAGGTCGAGCCGGCGCCGCATACCACCCGAGTAGCCCTTCACCGGCCGGTCGGCGGCGGCTTCGAGGTCGAACCGGGCCAGCAGCTCACGGCCGCGGGCCTTGGCCCGCTTGGTGCCGAGGTGGTAGAGCCGCCCGACCATCTCGAGGTTCTCCGCCCCGGTCAGCTCCAGGTCGACGGCGGCGTACTGCCCGGACGCGCCGATGTGCGACCGCAGCGCGTGCGCGTCCCGCACGACGTCGAACCCGGCGACGGTCGCATATCCGGCGTCCGGCTTCTGCAACGTGGTGAGGATCTGGACGGTGGTGGTCTTCCCGGCGCCGTTCGGCCCCAGCACCCCGAGCACGGTGCCTTCCGGCACCCGCAGCGACATACCGTCGAGCGCGGTCACGCCGCCGTACTTCTTGACGAGTCCTTCGGCCACGATGGCGTCTGGCATCGGATTCCCCTTCTGTATCAACGAAAGTTCAGGCCCGGCGGATGACGATGTCGCCGGTGTAGCTGCGGGCCTTGATCTGGACCGTCTCGGCGGTCCCGCTGGGCCCGTCGGACGCGGCGAGCGAGTTGCGCACGGCTCCGGTCAAGGAACTGAGCTCGAGCCACGCGGCGCTGCCCTCGCGGATGCCGACCTCGATCTCGCCGACCGCGGTGTCGAGCACGACGGCGTCGCGGATGACCTCGCCGATCCGGACGTCGCCGGCGGCGGTCTTCGCGTGTACCCCGGCGTGGGCGAGGTCGACGAGGATGTCGCCGTTGGCGGTGGAGACGCGCAGGTCGCCGGTGACTTCGCCGACGCGGGTCTCGCCGTTGGAGTTCTTCAGCTCGGCCGTGCCGTCGATCTCGCGGATCCGCAGCTCGCCGGTGCCGGTGCCGAGCTCGGCGTGCCCGGTGGCGCGGCCGACGAAGATGTCGCCGGTCGCGGTGTTCGCCTCGATCCGGGAGGCCTCGTCGACGTGGATGTTGCCCACGGACGTCTTGACGCGGCTGTCGCCGACGCGGCCGGACACGTGGTAGTCGCCCATGGCGGAGACGGCCCGGACGCGGGACCCGGCCGGCAGCTCGACCGTGACGTGCAGCGCGCCGCCCTTGCCGAACAGCTTGGTGGTGTACTTCGGGCCCTTGACCAGCAGCACGCCGTCGGTGAACTCGACGCGGGTGCGGCCGGCGGCCTTGATGTCGTCGTTGTCGGACGGGTCGGCCGGCTCGACCTCGACGGTGGTCTCGGTGCGCTCACCGGCGACGATCCGGACGTCGGCGACGCTGACGTCGATCGTGGCGGTGATCGGCTCGGGGGTGGCGAAAACAGGCATGGCTGTGCCCTCCTGGGCGGTTCGGGTGGCGTCTCCGCAGGTCGGAGCCGTGAAGGAAGAAGAAGGGTTACTGAACCCAGCCGGTGTACTTGTCGCCGTAGACCGACCGCTGCCGGGGCTGGGCGCTCCCGGAACCGAGCGCGGCGTTCGCGGCCCGGACCAGCCAGGCGTTGGTGGAGAGCCGGTCCCGGTTCGCCGCCTCCTCGACGCGCTGCTTGAGCTGCTCGGGCAGGCGCAGGTTGATCCGGGAGACGGTGCCGTCGTCCGGCTCGGACGGTGGTGGCGGGGTCTGCTGGGGCGCCGGCTCGGGTGCGGTGGGCAGCGAGACGGCGAATTCGGCGTCCCGGCGGCGAAGGCGGACTTCGACGGAGCCGGGTGCGAGGTCGCGGGTGATCTCGTCGGCCGCGGCCGACAGGGCGTCGAGCAGGGTCAGGCGGATCGCCGATTCGAGCGGCGCGGTGAGCCGCTCGGCGAGGGCGACGGCTTCCTCGCCCGCCGACTCGGCGGCGACCGCGAGCTCCCGCCGGAGTTCGTCTACGAAGGGCGTCAGGTCCATGGCACAACTATGGCGCCATCGTGGCACCACGACAACCCTGAATTGGCACCCTTAGGGGTCACGAGTGGTGCCAGAATGAGGAAAAGCCCAGCTCAGGCCGGTTCGATGCGCTCCAGCAGCTCGTCCAGGAAGCCGCAGGCCTCGGCGGCGGCCCGGTCCGCGTCGCGCTCGGCGATGGCGTCCGCGAGGCCTTCGTGGCCGATCTCGGGCACGTGACCGGCACCCGGCGTGATGCTGGAAGTCGCCGCGACGCTCGCCGTGATGACCTCGGTCAGCCCGCGGTACAGCTCGGTGAGCAGCCGGTTGTGGCCGCTGCGGACGACGGTGCAGTGGAACTCGGCGTCGGTGCGCGCGAAGTCCTGCCAGCGCCCTTCGTTCAGCTCGACCTCGCGGCGGGCCAGCAGCGCGCGCAGCTCCGCGACGTCCTCGTCGGTCCGCTCGGCCGCGGCGAGCCGGGCGCCCTCGACCTCGAGGGTGCGCCGGACCTGCAGCACCTCGCGCAGCTCGTCACCGCAGAGCCGGCGGATCGCGCCGGAGACCTCGCTGGTCGCGCGCACGTAGGTGCCGTCGCCCTGGCGGACCTCGAAGATGCCGGTGTGCGCGAGGGCGCGCACGGCCTCGCGGATGGTGTTGCGGCCGACGCCGAGCTGGTCGCCCAGCTCGACCTCGGTGGGGATGCGCTCGCCGATCGGCCATTCGCCCTGCGTGACGGCGGTCCGCAGCTGCTCGATGACCTGGTCGACCAAGCCTGTCCGCCGGGTGGTGGCCAGAGGCACAGGAATTATCCCTTCATCCAATCATCCTACGTATGCGATAGTAGCTCGTATGCCCGTCGAATCCCGTGAATCAGCACTCGAACCCGAGCTGGACGGCGCGATCGAGACGCGCACGCCCGGCGTGGTCGCCGGTGGCGCGCTGCTCGCGGTCGCCGTGGTGCTCACGGCGCTCAACCTGCGCCCGGCCATCACCGGGGTCGGCCCGATGCTCGCCGAAATGCGCGCCGGCCTGGGCGCGTCCGTGCTCTGGGCGGGCGTGCTGACGACATTGCCGACCCTCTGCTTCGCCGGCGCCGGGCTCGCCGCGCCGCTGCTGGCCCGCCGCGCCGGGATCGGCGCCGCCATCGCGGTCGCGCTGACCGCGATCGCCGCCGGCCTCATGCTGCGCGTGCTCGACGGCCCGTACGTCGTGCTCGGCGGGACGCTCGTCGCGACCGCCGGGATCGCCCTGATCAACGTGCTCATCCCGGTGGTCATCAAGGGCTCCTTCCCGGCTCGGATCGGCCTGATGACCGGCGTCTACACCGCCGCTCTGCAGGGCGGCGGCGCGCTCGGGTCGGCCGTGACCCCGCAGCTGGGCGACGCCTTCGGCGGCTGGCGCCCGGCGCTGGGCAGCTGGGCGATGGTGGCCGTCGTCGCGCTCGCCGCGTGGATTCTCGCAGCCCGCGGCACCGGCCGGGCACCGCGGCACACCGACGCCGCCGAGGGCGGCCGCTCGCTGCTGCGCAACCGGCTGGCCTGGATCGTCACGGCCTTCTTCGGCCTGCAGGCCTTCTACGCCTATGCGGCGATGGGCTGGTTCCCGCAGGTGCTGATGGACGCCGGCGTGTCGCGCGCCGACGCGGGCCTGCTCTTCGGCCTGGTCTCGCTGATCGCCGTGCCGATCAGCCTGGTCGTGGCGCCGATGGCCGCCCGGCAGCGCGGCCAAGGTGCGTGGATCGTGACGTTCGGCGTGTTCGGCCTGGCCGGGACGGCCGGGCTGATGCTCGCCCCGGCGTGGTCGCCGCTGCTGTGGAGCCTGCTGATCGGCCTCGGGATGAGCGTCTTCTCGCTGGCCCTGACCGTGATCGCGCTGCGTGCGAAGACCGGCGCCGACACCGCCCGGCTGTCCGGGATGGCCCAGGGCTTCGGCTACCTGTTCGCCGCGCTCGGCCCGTTCCTGTTCGGCCTGCTGCACGACCTCGCGGGTGGCTGGACGGTGCCGCTGGCGATGCTGCTCGGCCTGCTCGTGGTCCAGATGGGCTTCGGCGCTCTCGCGGGACGCCACCGGTTCGTCTGATTCTTAACTGTTAATACCGTTCGCGGCCGTTCGGCGGCCTAAGATCGTTCGATGGCGGTTCCGTCGCCGGCCCTCGGGACGTTGCTGCGCACCGGCCCGTTCGACGCGGCCCTGCGCGCGGCGATCCGTGCCCGCGGCCTGAGCCTCGATCGCCTGCGCGAACACCTGCACGCCCGCGGCGTCTCGGTCACGACGGCGACGTTGAGCTACTGGCAGTCCGGCCGCAGCCGGCCGCAGCGGCGGGACTCGGTGCGCGGGGTGCGGCAGCTCGAAGTCGTCCTCGACGTGCCGCCGGGGTCGCTCGTCGCGCTGCTCGGCTCGCCGCGGTCACGCCGCTCCACGGCCGCCGAGATGGGCCGGTTTTGGCCCGACGGCGGGCGCATCGACGCCGCGGTGTCCGATGTGGACACCCGATGGGACGAGCGGCTGACCCGGATCAGCCAGCACGACGTCGTGACGGTCGGCCCGGATCGCGAGGAGCTGGCGTTCCATTCGCGGCAGGTGCTGCGCGCCGAGGCGGACGGCCCGGACCGCTGGGTGGTCATCCTGCACCTGGACGAGCACGACCGGCCACTGCCGGAGGTGCGTTCCCTGCGCGGCTGCCAGGCCGGGCGCAGCGTGCACAAGCCGGAGGACGGCCTGCTCGTCGTCGAACTGCTCTTCGGCCGGCCGCTCGTCCGCGGCGAAACGGTGATCACCGAGCACACGCTCGTGAATCGGGCGCCGCATCCCCTGGCGACGAACTATGAACGGAAGTTCCGGCTGCCGGTCCGCGAATACGTGCTCGAAATCCGCTTCGACCCGGCGGCGGTACCCGCGGTGTGCCGGCGGATCGTGGAACACGACGGCCAGCCGGCCGAATACGCCGACGTCGTCCCGGAATCCGGTGCGGTTCACGGCGTCGCGCTCAATTTCGGGCCCGGCCGTTACGGTTTCGATTGGGAATGGGACGCCAGTTAACTGTTAAGGCCCTGCGGATCTTCAATTCGGTGTTCCCCGGGAACTACCGTCGGCGAACCGAATCCCGATCCGAGGAGAACCTCATGCGCAGACTGGTTTCCGTCGCGGGTGTCGCCGCGCTCGCCGCATTGGGACTGGGCTTCCAGCCCGCTCAAGCCGCGCCACCGGCACCTCCGGCCCATCCGCAGGCCGAGGTCGACGGCGTCGCGGCCGCGTTCGGCCTGCCGGCGGACCAGGCCCGGGGCCGCCTCGCCGCCCAGGACGACGCCCACCGCCTGGCCGCCGCGCTGCCCGCCGCCGTCCGGCAGCAGTCGGCGGGGGAGTGGTTCGACGCGGCCGCCGGAAAGCTGACCGTCGCCGTCACCACGCCGGCCGCCGCGGGTCAGGTCCGCGCCACCGGGGCCGCGGCGCAGGTCGTGGCCCGCAGCCAGGCCGAACTGGACCGCACCGACGCGGCCGTCCGCACACTGGTCGGCCAGGGCGTACCCGGCGTCTACGGCTGGGGCGTCGACGTCCGTGGCAACGAGGTCGGCGTCTCCGTCGACCGGACGAAGAAGACGGCCGCGACGGAGAGTTTCCTTTCCAGCGTCAAGGAACTCGGCGTCCGGATCACCGAGACGACGACGTCGCCGAAGCAGCAGTCGGGCACGATCCAGACCGGTAACCCGTGGTGGCCGGGCAGCGAATCGAACTGCTCGGTCGGCTTCCCGGTCACGGATTCCAGCGGTGCCAAGCACTTCCTGACCGCGGGCCACTGCACGAACGACAGCAACCAGGCCGCCTACGGCGCTTCGGGCCAGCAGAACAAGGTGGGCACGTCGAACGTCGGCGGCACGCACAGCGTCAACGGCCAGGAAGGCGACATGGGCCTCGTCGCGGTGACGGAGGCGGGCTGGAACCTCTCGGCGTCGGTCAACACCTGGGGCCAGCCGGCGGTGACGCTCTCCGGCGCGGCCGAGGCCATGGTCGGCGACAGCGTCTGCCACTCCGGCAACACTTCGCACTGGCAGTGCGGCGAAGTGAAGTACACGCACAAGTCCGCCGACTACGGCAACGGCCTCATCATCGGCGACCTGACCTGGACGACGGCGTGTTCGCTCGGCGGCGACTCCGGCGGCGGCTGGCTGCTCGGCAGCAAGGCCACCGGCCTGCACGACGGCGGCCCGTCGCAGTGCGTCCAGAACCCGAGCGACGGCGATATGTCGCTGTTCCAGCCGGTGATCGAGGCGCTGAACAAGTGGCAGCTCACGCTCGTCACCAGCGGCGGCACCGGCGACACGACGGCGCCGAGCGCGCCCGGCAACCCGCGGTCCACCGGCACCACGTCGAACAGCGTCTCGCTCGCCTGGGACGCGTCGACGGACAACACCGGCGTCACCGGTTACGACGTCTACAACGGCTCCACGCTGGCCACGAGCGTCGCGGGCACCAGCGCCACGGTCTCCGGGCTCAACCCGGACACGGCGTATTCGTTCACGGTCAAGGCGAAGGACGCCGCCGGGAACGCTTCGGCGGCCAGCGCGGCCGTCAGCGCGCGGACCCAAGCGGGTGGCGGCGGCTCCCGCACGCTGACCAACGACACCGACTACGCGATCCGTGACTACCAGCAGGTGCTCAGCCCGATCAGCTCGACGCTGACCGGCAGCGCGGCCGCCTCGATCGGCGTCTCGCTGACCATCCGCCACACGTGCGCCGAAGACCTCGGCATCACGCTGCTGGACCCGAAGGGCAAGGCGTACGCGCTCAAGTACAGCGGCGGCAGCACCTGCACGCCGTGGAGCGGCGCCCGGACGTTCACCGTGCCCGCCTCTGCCACCCCGGCCGCTGGTCGCTGGCAGCTGCGCGTGACCGACTACGGCCCCGGCGACACCGGGACCCTCGACACCTGGTCGATCACCCTGTGAACATCATCCGGTGAACGCCGTGAGGGGCACCTTCAGGGACTTGTAAGCCCTGAAGGTGCCCCTCACGGCTTTCGGCTCAGTCCAGGGGCAGGTTGAGCAGGGCGTTCTCGATCAGCTCCGGCATGGCCGGGTGGATCCAGTACTGCCCGCGCGCCGTCGCGTGTGCGTCCAGGCCGAAGCTCATCGCCTGGATCAGCGGCTGGATGACGCTCGACGCCTGCGGCCCGATGATGTGCGCGCCGAGCAGCTGCCCGGTGGCGGGGTCGGCGAGCAGCTTCGCGAAGCCGGTGGTGTCCTCCATCGCCCAGCCGTAGGCGATCCCGGCGTAGTCCTGCTTCGAGACCACGTAGGACACGCCCTGCTCGCGCGCCTTCTGCTCGGTGAGCCCGACGGACGCGATCTGCGGGTGGGTGAACACGGCGTGCGGCACGAACCGGTGGTCGGCCTCGATCCGCTCGTCCGGGTGCAGCAGGTTGTGCTGCACCACCCGGGCTTCGTGGTTCGCGACGTGCTTCAGCTCGTGCGGCGAGGAGAGGTCGCCGAGCGCGTAGATGCCCTCGACGGCGGTCTCCTGGTAGTCGTCGACCACGACGTGCCCACTGTCCATTGTGGTCACTCCGGTGGCGGCGACGTCGAGCAGGTCGGAGTTCGGCTTGCGGCCGGTCGCGACGAGCAGCAGGTCGGCCTCGACGGTTTCGGCGCCCTGCGGCCCTTCGAGGTCCAGTGCGACGCCGTCGGCCGTCTTGCGCGCCCGCACGGTCTTGCGTTCCAGGCGGACGTCGAAGCGTTCCGACGCCAGCTCGGTGAAGCGGGCGCTGACGTCCTCGTCCTCCGAGCGCAGCAGCCGCGCGGACCGGTTGACCAGCGTGACCCGCACGCCGAAGGAGGCGAAGACGTGCGCGAACTCGGCCGCGATGTACCCGCCGCCGAGGATGACGATGCGCTCGGGCAGCTCGTCGAGCCGCATCACCGTGTCGGAGGTGTAGTAGCCGGTGTCCTCGATGCCGGGGATGTCCGGGATCACCGGACGGCCACCCGCCGCGAGCACGAACCTGTCCGCGGTCAGCACCTCGTCCGGACGCCCGTCGGGGAAGCTGACGCGCAGTTCCTTGGTCCCGGTGAAGCGCCCGGTGCCCTCGTAGACGTCGACGTTCTTGTTGTCCTCGTGGCTGCGGCGGTATTCCGCGCCGCCCGCGGCGATCGGGTCGATCCGCCCGAAAATGCGGTCGCGGATGTCGCGCCAGCGCACGCCCTTCAGCTCTTCGTCGACGCCGTACTTCGCGCTCTCGGCGGGCGTGTAGGCGACGTCGGCGGCGTAGACGAACATCTTCGTCGGGATGCAGCCGACGTTCAGGCAGGTCCCGCCGAAGGTGCCCTTCTCCACGATGGCCGTCTTCTTGCCGGCGAAACCGGGGCCGAGGATCGAGTTCCCCGATCCCGTCCCGACGATCACCAGGTCGTAGTGGGGCACTTCATCCTCCGCGGGCTCGTTCCGGTCGGTTCACCCTAGCCAACCTGCTGCGTGGAGCAGGTGTTCCCGCGTGTGCTTAACGTCGTATTACGTACTCAGTGCCCGCGGTCAGTGCCCGGTCGCGGTGAAGTGCATCCGGTCCTTCGGGCTGGTCCACGCCCCGCCCCAGCTCCAGCCGATCGCCGCGAACGCGCGGACGGTGGCGTCGCCGGCCAGGACCATGCCGGGGCGTTTCCGCGAGCGGTCGACGTAGGCCGAGGCCAGCTCGGGCAGCACCAGGTCGCCCTGGGTGTAGGGGTTGCAGAACGGGTTGACGTCCACCGCCAGCCCGTAGGCGTGCGCCGACCAGGTCGTCTGGCCGCGTGCCGGGCGGCAGACGAACGCGCTGGTCGAGTTGCCGTCGCCGGTGGGCGCCAAGGTCAGCTCGGCCGGGCTGGTCACGCGCATTTCCTCCAAGGGGAAGTGCGCGGCGAAGAGTTTCCCGAACGCCTTCGTGATCCCGGCGGCGCCGGACGCGTTCACCAGCATCTCGCCGGTGTGCGCGCGGCCGTCGAACCCCCAGAACGCCATCGTGAGGTAGCGCAGGTCGGTGGCCTTGACCGGGCAGGCGGCCTGCCAGGTGCTGCGCGCGAGGACGGCGGCGGGCACGGCGCTGATCGTCGAGGCGTAGGCGTTCCCGGCCGGTGGGGGAAGGACGTCTTTTGTCGGAAGTGCCCGATTCACCAGTTCGGGCGGCGTCGGCTCGATCTCGCCGAAGCCGTCGGAACGCAGGGGGAGCGGGCGGGCACCCACCTGCCAGGTGACAACAGGCGCGCTCGACGTCTTCGGCGGCGCCGGTTTCACCGGGGAGGGGGGTTTGGACACGGTCGTCGTGACCGGCGTCGCGGCGACCGGCTGGGGCGCCGAGGGGACCTCCGACGTGCAGGCGGCCAGCGTGAGGGCCATGACCGCCCCGAGCGCCGCCGTCGCTGTCCGTCGCATTCCGCAAGCTTGACATAAACGGTCGGTGAGCGCGGAGTCCACCCGTTTCAGTGACACCGCTTCGGGCTCACTCCGATTAGGGTATTCAGGGCCACCTGTTCACGCTGTGGAGTCGCGTGAGTGCCGTGCGCAGTGCCTTTTGCCTGGTGTTCGAAGAGGGGAACGACCCATGTCCGTGAAGTCCCGCCGATCCCTGCTGCTCGTGAGCGGCGCGCTCCTCGCGGTCGCGGCGGTCGCCGTCCCGGTCGTGGTGAACACGGCTTCGGCGGACCCGGCGTCCGCCAACCAGCCCCGGATCGTCGGCGGCAACAAGGCTTCGCTCGACGACCACCCGTACGCGGTGTACCTCGCCGACCCGGGCGGGAACCAGTACTGCGGCGCGGTGATCGTCAGCTCCACGGCGGTCGCGACCGCGGCGCACTGCGCGAAAGCCGTGGCGAAGCAGGACGTCCGCGTGGTGGCCGGGCGCGAGGACAAGCGCACCGGTGACGGCCAGGTGCTGAGCGTGTCGAAGATCTGGATCAGCAAGGGGTACAGCGACCCGACGGCGGGCAACGACGTCGCGGTGCTGACCGTGCGCGGCCAGCTCGGCTACCGGCCCGCGAAGCTGCCCGACAGCGGCGATTCGGCGTCCTACCGCGAAGGCACGCAGGCGACGGTGCTCGGCTGGGGCCGCGTCGCCGACGGCGGCGACCGGTCCGATTACCTGCGCAGCGCCCAGGTCCCGGTGATCGGCGACAAGGACTGCAGCTCCGACTACGACGTCTACGACCCGAAGACCATGGTGTGCGCGGGTTACGCCGACGGCGGCGTCGACGCGTGCCAGGGCGACTCCGGCGGCCCGCTGGTCGTCGGCGACACCCTGATCGGTCTCGTGTCCTTCGGCGACGGCTGCGGCAAGGCCGGCAAGCCGGGCGTCTACACACGGGTTTCGGCGTACGTCAACGACATCCAGCAACAGGCCAACCCGCGCCTGCTCGGCTGAGCGTGGTAAGCAGGGGTATGCCGACCCTGCACGACGCGACCGGCCCGGAGCTGACCGCCGCCCAGCTGCACGACATCCTGCGCCTGCGGGTGGACGTCTTCGTGGTGGAGCAGAAGGCCGCGTACCCGGAACTCGACGGCCGCGACCTGCTGCCGGACACCCGCCACCTCTGGTTCTCGGACGACAGCGGGGTTACGTCCTACCTGCGAGTCCTGCTGGACCTGGGCGGCATCCGCCGCATCGGCCGCGTCGTCACCGCGGCCCAGTCCCGAGGCGCCGGCCTGGCGGCCCGCCTGATGGACGCGGCGCTGACGATCCCCGGCGAGTACGTCCTCGACGCCCAGACGTACGTCCAGGGTTTCTACGCGCGCTACGGCTTCGTCACAGAAGGCCCCGAATACACGGACGACGACGGAATCCCCCACATCCGCATGCGCCGCCCCGCCTGACCACGCGAGCCGACCCTCCAGGTACGCGAGCCGACCGTCTGGGTACGCGAACCGACCGTTCCGGTACGCCTCAGTCGGTCGCACCGCGCGGCGCGGTCGCCGTGATCACCTTTACGGCACGGTCCACATCGGACTCCGTGAGGTCGGCCCGCACCGTCAGCCGCAGCCGTGAGATGCCGTCCGGCACCGACGGCGGCCGGAAGCACCCGACGCGGATGCCCTGCTCGGCGCACGCCGCGGCCCACGCCACGGCCGTCTCCGCGGACGGCGCCTGCACCGAGATCACGGCGGCGTCCGGCACGCTCGCCTTCAGGCCCGCCGCCTTCAGCTGCATCGCGAGGTTCCCGGCGTTCTCCTGGACCTTCTCCGCCAGCCCGGGCTCTTCTTTCAGCGCGTGCAACGCGGCGAGCGCGGCGGCGGCGCTGGCCGGCGCGAGCGCGGTGTCGAAGATGAAACTGCGCGCGGTGTCGATGAGGTGCTTGATCACGCGACGCGGCCCGAGCACGGCCCCGCCTTGCGCGCCGAGGGCCTTCGAGAGCGTCAACGTCGTGACGACGTCGGGGGCGCCCGCGAGCCCGGCGGCGTGGACCGCGCCGCGGCCGCCTTCACCCAGGACGCCGAAGCCGTGCGCGTCGTCGACCAGCAGGCCGGCGCTGTGTTCGCGGCAGATCCCGGCCAGCTCGTCGAGCGGGGCGAGGTCGCCGTCGACCGAGAACACCGAGTCGGTCACCACCAGGGCCCGCGGCTTGCGCCGGGTCGACAGCGCGTTCTTGATCGCAGACGGCGTCGCGTGCGCGACGGCGGCGATGTCGGCCCGCGACAGCCGGCAGCCCTCGATGAGGGACGCGTGGATGTACTTGTCCGTGACGATCGCGGCTTCGCTGCCGGACAACGCCGTCACCGCGCCGAGGTTGGCCGTGAAGCCCGACGAGAACACGAGCGCGGCCTGCACGCCGCAGAACCGGGCGAGCTCCATCTCCAACTCGGTGTGCAGCTCGGTCGAGCCGGTCACCAGCCGTGAGCCGGTCGAGCCCGCGCCCCACCGCAGCGCGGCGGCCGCGGCGGCCCCGGCGACGCGCTTGTCGTGGGCCAGCCCGAGGTAGTCGTTGCCGGCCAGATCCAGCTCATCGGTTTTGGCGGGGCGGGGCCGCAACTGCCGCACCAGACCCGCGCCCGCACGCTTTTCCGCCTCGACATCGAGCCAGTCGAAAACCTGGTCGGGCGGAAGTGTCGGCGGCGTAGTCACATCCCGCAGTCTCCCACCCGGGCCTCGCGCGGCCGTGAAGCGGGCCTGGAAACGCCGGAAGCCCCGGACCGGCGAGTGCCGGTCCGGGGCTTCCGGGAGAAATCAGCTGTCGTAGCCGCGACGCGGGCCACGGCTCGGCCGGCCGTAGCCGCCACCGCCGCCCGAACGCGGCTGACGGCCGCGGCCGCTGAAGCCGCCGGAACGGCCTTCGTGCGAGCCCTGGCTGTAGCCGCCACGGTCGCCACCGCGGTCACGGTCACCGGCGTAGCCGCCACCGCTGCCGGCGTGGCTGCTGCTGCTGCCGCCGCCACTGCCGCCGCGGTAACCGCCACGGCTCGAACCGCCGAAGCTGCCGCGGTCGCCGCGGAAGCCACCGCCGCCGCCACCGCGACGCGGGCTCTCACGCCGACGCTCGATGACCGGCTCGCCGCTGGGCTCGCGGGCACCGGTGATGCGGGTCAGCGCGTCGTCGCCCGGGCGGACCATCGTGGACTCGGCGCGGACGCCGGCCCGGTCGGTCATCCGCTTGACCATGCGGCGCTGGTCGTTGGTGACCACCGTGACGACGACCCCGGACGCCCCGGCGCGCGCCGTGCGGCCCGCGCGGTGGAGGTAGTCCTTGTGGTCGGCCGCCGGGTCGACGTGCAGCACCAGCGAGATGTCGTCGACGTGGATGCCGCGCGCGGCGACGTCCGTGGCGACCAGCACCGGGGTGTGGCCTTCCTTGAAGTCCGCGAGCACCCGGTTGCGCTGACCCTGGGTCTTGCCACCGTGCAGCGCCGCCGCGTTGACACCCTGCTCACGCAGGCGCTCGGCGAGGCGGTCCACGTGGTGCTTGGTGCGCACGAACATGATCGTGCGGCCCTCACGGGCACCGATGTGGGTGATGACGTCCTGCTTGTCCTGGTGCGAGACCTGCAGCACGTGGTGGTCCATGGTGGTGACGCTGGCGGTCGACGGCGCGACCGAGTGCGTGACCGGGTCGGTCAGGTACTGCTTGACCAGCCGGTTGACGTCACCGTCGAGCGTCGCGGAGAACAGCAGCCGCTGCCCACCGGACGGGGTCAGGTCGAGGATCTCGCGAACCTGCGGCATGAAGCCCATGTCGGCCATCTGGTCGGCCTCGTCGAGCGCGATGAAGTTGCAGTCGCCGAGGTTCGCGGTGCCCTGCCGGACGTGGTCGGAAAGCCGGCCGGGGGTGGCGATCAGCAGGTCGACGCCACGGGAGAGCGCGTCGGCCTGACGGGCGAAGGCCATGCCGCCGACGGCGGTGCGGCACCACAGGCCGAGCGACCTGGCCAGCGGGGTCAGCGAGTCGGCCACCTGCATGGCCAGCTCGCGGGTCGGCACCAGGATCAGCGCGCGGGGGCGCTTCGGGCGGGCCTTGCCGTCGGCGAGCCGGGCCAGCATGGCCAGGCCGAAGGCGAGGGTCTTGCCGGAACCGGTCTGGGCGCGGCCCAGCACGTCCCGGCCGGCCAGCGCGTCCGGGATGGTCGCGGACTGGATCGGGAAGGGGCTGTTGATGCCGGCCTCAGCCAGCGCGCGGAGCAGCGGCTCCGGCAGGCCCAGCTCGGCGAAAGTCCTGGTCGCCACCGTCTCGACCGCGTCGTCGCGCAGCATGTCCCCACCGGCGGGGCGCTGACGCGGCCGGCGGTCGGGACGGTCCGCGTGCGCGGACGTCGAGGTGGTACCAGAGTTGAACGTGACTGTCACAAATGCCTCTCGGACATGGTTCGTCACAAGGAGGCCCGGGCTCCCCGCGCGCAGGCAGGGCAAGATGGTGTGCGGTGGGCGTTCACAGGGACGGACCCCGGCGCACTGTGTCTTGTCGCTTCACGACACTGCGAGCCGCTTTGGGATTACGGATCACCGCGAGCCTTCGGTGGCTCTGGAGGCGACGGACACCAACTCATCCACGCCGCCGGTTGCGGTCTGTACATACTGTACCCGAGGTGGGGCCGGGACTACTCGTTGAGGTCACCTGTTGTGGGCGGCGTCGCAGACGTGTCCCACGCCACATCCGCGACGCCGCCACGCGATCACCCGATCCCGGCGCCGGACACGAGTTCCGCCAGCAGCTCATCGGGCCTGGTGACGTGCTCGCCGAGGCCCCGTGAGTGGAACCAGCCGGCCAGGTTGCGCACGTCCCGCGCCAGGAATTCGACCCCGCCCGGGTTGGCGACGACGTCGACGACCTGGGGCAGGTCGATCACCACCAGCCGCCCCCGGTGCACGAGCAGGTTGTAGGCCGAGAGGTCACCGTGCGCGAGCCCCTCGGACGCGAGCAGCTCCAGCGCCGCGGTGGCCTGGAACCACAGGTCCTTCAGATCGTCGGGCTCCGGCCGGACCTGGGCCAGCCGGGGAGCCGCGGTCCCGTCGTCCTCGCCCAGGAACTCGAGCAGCAGTTCGGTCCCGTTGCGCTGGACGGGGTACGGCACCGGCGCCCCGATCGTCCACAAGCGACTCAGCGCGGCGAACTCCGCGACGGCCCACTGTTCGGCGATCAGGTTGCGGCCGAACGCGGTGCGCTGGGCCATGGCCCGGGTCTCGCGGGAGCGGCGCATCCGCCGTCCTTCGAGGTAGCCCGCGTCACGGTGGAACAGCTTGTGCTCGTCACTGCGGTACCGCTTCGCGGCCAGCAGCCCGCCGGGCGTGCCGGGCAGCCCGCGCCGCAGCAGGTGGACATCGGCCTCCTTGCCGGTCTTGAGGACGCCGAGGTCGGTGTCGACCGCGGCGAGCTCGGTGACGACCCAGTCCGGCCGGGGCAGCGGGCCGTGTTCGGCGTCGTCCCAGGTCGACCAGTGATCGGCGCCGTCGGGCAGCTGGTTTTCGGTGTAGGCGTCGTCCCGCAGTTTCGCGAGCCGGACGCGTTCGCCTTCGGTCAGCCGCCCGCGCCGGGTGGGCTCGGGTTCGTCGTCGAACCGAGCACGCCGGGAGGACCGCTGGTCGCTCTCGTCCCCGGCCCGCGCCCGCCGACGTGCGGTGGGTAGGTCGTCTTCGTCGTCGAGCTGCCCACGGCGGTGCGAGGGCTGTAGGTCGTCTTCGTCCTCGAACGGCGTGTGGCGGTCCGAGGGTTGCCGGTCGGGCTCCTCGTCGAGCCGCGAGGGCGGTCGGTCGCTTTCGTCGGCGAACCGCGAGAGGAGCGGGGTGCGGTGGTGGTGGTCGTCGCCGAACCGCTCGCGGTGGCGCGAGGGGCGTTCGTCGAATCGGTCGTGATCTTCGAAGTCGTGCAGTCGCACTGGTGGGTTCTCCTGGTTCAGGGATGCCCCACCGGGCGCGTGATCAGCCTCGGGGGGCGGGTGGGCTTGGGCGCAGACGGGCCCGCACAGTCATCACCACAGGCACCTCCCCGCTCGCTCACACCCCGGCTCCCTGCCGGACGTCTCCCAGCTTGCCCGGCCGCCCCGGCGCCGCGCAACCGAATTGCGCGAACGGTCCGTTCGTGCCCTTTCCTTGAATTCCGGCCGCCGCGGTGGTCACGATGATCAGGCAGGCCGAACGAGGAGGAGCGGGATGGATGCGTACGACGTCGTGGTCGTCGGTGGCGGGCACAACGGGCTGGTCGCGGCGGCCTACCTGGCGCGGGCCGGCCGGTCGGTCCTCGTGCTGGAGCGGCGCGGCGAGACCGGTGGCGCCGCGGTGTCGTTCCGCGCGTTCGACGGCGTCGACGTCCGGTTGTCGCGCTACTCGTACCTGGTCAGCCTGCTGCCCAGGAAGATCATCGCGGACCTCGGTCTGGACGTGGCGCTGCGGCGGCGCCGGATGTCGTCGTACACGCCCTCCGGCGACTCGGGTCTCCTTGTCGACACGGGTGACGACGCCCGGACCGCCGAGTCGTTCCGGGCCCTCACCGGATCCGCCGCGGACTTCGCGGCGTGGCGCCGGTTCTACGAGCTGACCGGGCGAGTCGCCGAGCGCACCTTCGGCACGCTCACCGAACCTCTTCTGTCCGAAGTGGACTTCCGGGCCCGGGTCGGTGACGCCGAGGCGTGGTCGATGCTGTTCGAGCGGCCGATCGGCGAGGCGCTCACCTCGTGGTTCGGTGACGACACGGTGCGCGGCGTGGTGCTGACCGACGCGTTGATCGGCACGTTCGCCGCCGCGGGTGCCGAGGATCTCCGGCAGAACCGCTGCCTGCTCTACCACGTGATCGGCAACGGGACGGGCGACTGGGACGTGCCGGTCGGCGGCATGGGCGCGGTCACCGGCTCGCTGGCCGCGGTGGCTTCCGCGGCGGGCGCGAAGCTCGTCACCGGCGCCGAGGTGCTGGCGATCGACCCCGGCGGCGAGGTGCGCTACCGGCACGCCGACGCCGAGCACGTCGTGCGTGGTGGGCACATCCTGGCGAACGTCGCACCGCCCACGCTGGCGCGGTTGCTGGGGGAGGAGAGCGCCGACCGGCCGGAGGGTGCGCAGCTGAAGGTGAACATGGTGCTGTCCCGGCTGCCGAAGCTGCGCGAACCGGGTGTCGACCCGGCCGAGGCGTTCGGCGGCACGTTCCACGTCAACGAGACCTTCACCCAGCTGGAGACGGCGTATCGCGAGGCGGCGGCGGGGAAGATCCCCACGCTGCCGCCGTGCGAGATCTACTGCCACTCGCTGACCGACCCGTCGATCCTGGGTCCGGCCGAGCGGGTGGCCGGCGTCCAGACGTTGACGTTGTTCGGCCTGCACATGCCCGCGCGGCTGTTCGAGGGACGCAACAACCAAGCGCGCGAAGAGGCGTTGCGCGCGACGGTGGCTTCGCTGAACAGCGTGCTCGCCGAGCCGATCGAGGACTGCCTGCTGACCGGGCCGGACGGGAAACCGTGTGTGGAGGCGAAAACGCCGCTGGACCTGGAGGCCGAGCTCGGGCTGCCGGCCGGGCACATCTTCCACCGGGACCTGGCGTGGCCGTTCGCGGCGGACCCGGCGCAGGCCGGCCGCTGGGGCGTCGAGACGGCGCACGAGCGCGTGCTCTTGTGCGGCGCGGGAGCGGTGCGAGGAGGTGGTGTCAGCGGCATCCCCGGCCACAACGCGGCGATGGCCGTGCTGGGAAAGGGTTCCTGACCGGCGACCCGCGCCGACGGCCGGTTCGTGCTAGACCACCGGCGGGCGGCGGACGTCGTAGAGGTCCCAGTCCAGCTGCCAGAACGCCTCGATGCCGTGCTCGCGGATGTACTCCCGCTCGGTGTCGTGCACCGGGAAGCAGCCGGCGATGCTGATGGGCGCGCCACCGCAGTCGAGGAGGGTGTACTGGTCCGCGTCGAGGCCTGCGGGCGCCGAGACAGCGAACGCGGTCATGTCGGACTCCGGCGCGATCGGCTCGCCGAAGTCGATGGTGTCGCCGTAGACGAACGGGCAGGTGCCGCGCAGGTGTTCGGCCAGGTAGCCGATGGCCAGGGCCCAGACCGGGTCGTCGGAGCGGACGCTGATCCACAGCTCCGGCTTCACCCCGTGCCACTCCGCGTGGTCGGCGAGGGAGAGGCCGTAGGTCGCGCCCGTCAGGTAGCGCGGCTCGGGTTCGTCGGCGTAGACGAGCGAGATGACGTCGTCGAGCCCGGCGTGGGTGGACGGGATCGGCTGCAGCCGGGGGTCGGTACTCCCGGTCAGGGTGTCGAGATGGGCGACATACCGCTCGGCACGGCTCGGCATGGCGCGCAGCATACGGCGGTCCGGGTGCCCGCGCGGGGGAATCCGGGTCGCCCGGGCGCGGCACGGTCGGGCAGGGTGGGGAGCATGCGAGTGCTCGTGATCGGAAGCGGAATCGGCGGTGCCGCCACGGCCTACCACCTGGCGGGCCGGGGTGCGGAAGTGATCGTGGCGGACGCGGCCCGTCCCGGCACGGCCACCGAGGCCGGCGCCGGGATCGTCAGCCCGTGGACGTCACGCTGGGAGGACGCGCTGTACCCGCTCGCGGCGGCCGCGGGCCGGTACTACCGGGAGTTCACGGCCGAACTGGCCGAGCTGGGCGAGGAGTCGTCGTTCGAGGTCGTCGGCGGGATGATCGTCTCGGCCGAGGAGTCCGAGCTGGCCGAGGCGCGGGAGCGGCTGGCCGCGCGGGCGGCGGACGCGCCGGAGATCGGCGAGGTCCGCTCGCTCGACCCGGCCCAGGCCCGGGAGCTCTTCCCGGCGCTGGCGCCCGGGCTGAGCGCGGTGCACCTGTCCGGCGCCGGCCGCGTCGACGGGCACCAGCTGCGCCGGGCCCTCTTGGCCGCCGCCGAGCGGAAGGGCGCGAAGTTCGTCGAAGGTGAGGTCGCCTTCCGCGCCGACGGCACGGTGGCGGGCGAAGCGGGCCCGCTCGAAGCGGACAGCGTGGTGGTCGCGGCCGGCGCGTGGAGCCGCGAGCTGCTGGCGCCACTGGGCGTCGACGTGCCGGTCACGCCCCACCGCGGCCAGATCAGCCACTTCGACCTGCCCGGTACCGACACGTCGGCCTGGCCGGTGGTCCTGCCGCGCACCAGCCACTACCTGCTGGCCTTCGGCGGCGGCCGGGTGGTCGCGGGCGCGACGCGCGAGGCAGAGTCCGGGTTCGACTACCGGGTGACCGCCGCCGGCCAGCGTGAGGTGCTGGACAACGCCCTGACGATCGCACCCGGCCTGGCAGACGCCACCCTCGCCGAGACCCGGGTGGGCTTCCGTCCGGGCACCCCGGACGGCCTCCCGGTGCTGGGTAGCATCCGCCCGGGCCTGACGATCGCGACGGGCTTCGGCGCGGGCGGCCTGACGAACGCCCCGTACGCCGGCAAGCTGGTCGCGGCGGTGGCGCTGGGCGAGGATCCGGGCTTCGACCTGAGCCCGTTCTCCCCGGACCGCTTTTAGCTGTGGACTGCTTCCGCCTGCGGGCTACGTTCTCCTGCGGGCTGCTTCCGTCTGCACTGGCCCAGGCCCAGGCCCAGGCCCAGGCCCAGGCCCAGGCCCAGGCCACGGGCCGGTCGCGGACCGCTTGCGGTCCTGGATGTCTCGTCCTCGGATCGGCTCTGCCCGACCAGGCGGCTCTCGACGGATCCGTCCGGCTCGCGGCCGGCCGCGCCGAGTCGCGGCCGGTTCGGGTGTCGGATCGGCGGCGCCGGGTGGCGGCCACGTCCGGTTCGAGTCAGCGGGCGTCGCGGCAGAGACGACCGTGTTGTGCCGCGATCGGCGCTGTGGTGTGGCCCGGCGTCGGCGGGAGCGTCAGCCTTCGGTGATCAGGTCCAGGGCGTGGTCGCCGGTGCGTTCCACCACCAGGCCCGCCTTGCGGATCACCTTGGCCAGCTGGTCCACAGTGGACGGTTCGGCGCGGGTGACCGCCAGCACGTGGGCCAGACGGCCCTTGTACGCCTTGTTGAAGTGGCTGACCGTCCCGCGCTCGCCGTTGGCGTTCTCGGTGACCACGCGGACCGTCACGGCGTCCGGGCGGAGGTTGGCGAACGCCGAGTAGGTGCCCGAGCGGAGGTCGACCACCAGGTCGTCGATGTTCTGCAGCACCGGCTCGAGCACCGGCTTCCACATGGCGCGGATGGTGCCGAGCGCGGGCAGGGAGTTGCCGCCCGAGAGGCGGTACGCCGGGATCGGGTCGGTCGCCGAGACCACGCCGAACAGTGAGGACGTCACCGCCAGCCGGCGGTGGGCCTTCGCCAGCCCGGCCCTCGTGAAGCTCTTGACGTCGAGCGCGTCGTAGAGGACGCCGGTGTAGCGGCGCAGGGCCGGCATCGTCGGGGACGTCCACAGCTGCGCGTTGCGGATGACCTCGCCGGCCTGGCGCTCGGTGATGCCCAGGGCCGCGATGCTGGCCGGGACGTCGCCCGCCAGCTCGACGAGCGCGTCGGCGAGCTTCGCGCGCGTCGGGTTCAGCTCGGGGAACGACAGCGCGGCGTGGTCCAGCGGGGCGCCGCGGCCGCCGTCGGCCTTGGTCTCGGAAGGAGGGAGGAGCACCAGCACGCACTGAGCGTAAATCGGGATGCGTGGCCCGTGCCGCCCGGCCTAGCCTCGGCGCATGGACCTGACCTGGCGTCCCCTCACACTCGACGACGACGCGGCCCTCGCCCGGCTCTACGCCGCCGCCGAGGAGGTCGACCGCACGGGTGAGCACTTCAGCACCGAAGACCTCCGCGAGGAGCTCGAAGGGCCCAACATCGACCTGGCCACGGCCAGCACCGGCGCCTGGGCGGACGATCGGCTCGTCGGCTACGGCCTCGTCCGCCGCCGGGACGCCGCGAACCCGGTGCACATGATCCGGCTCCAGTCGGTCGTGCACCCGGACCACCGCGACGACGCCGTCGGCGCGCACCTGGTCGAGTGGTTCACCCGGACGAGTAGTGCGGTCCACGAGCGTGCCTTCCCGGGCGCGCCGCTCGAACTGCACCACGGCAGCCACCAGAACGAGCGCTGGATCGCCGGGGTGCTCGCCGCGGCCGGCTACGAGCACCAGCGGACGATGGTGGACATGCGCGTCGGCCTCGCCGACCTGCCGCCGCAGCCGCCGCTGCCGGACGGCGTCGAGCCCGTGCCGTTCGACTTCGAGTACGACCTCGCGACGCTCGACGCCCGCAACGACACCTTCGGCGACCACTGGGGCAGCACCGCCTACGAGCCCGACGCCTGGCGCCACCTCGTCACCGGTTCCAAGGACTTCCGGCCCGACCTGTCGTTCCTCGTCCTCGACGGCGAGAAGGTCCTGGCCTTCGTGCTCAGCCACTTCTACGCGTCCGAAGCCGAGGCGACCGGCATCCGCGAGCACTACGCGACCTGGGTGGGCACCCGGGACGCGCTGCGCGGCCGCGGGGTCGCCTCCGGGCTGCTCGGCCACACCGTCCTGGCGGCGAAGGCGGCCGGGTTCGAGCGGTCGGCGCTGAACGTCGACGTCGACAACGCGCACCGGGCGCTCGGCGTCTACGAACGGTGCGGGTTCCGCGTCGAAGACGAATGGCACGTGTACGTCAGGCCGGTGGCACGAGGTTGAGCAGCTCCTCGCCCCGCGCGTACCGCCGCAGCTGGTCCGCGGCCAGCTTCTTGGCGCGCGGGTAGAACGACGCCGAGCCACCCGCGATGTGCGGCGTCAGGACGACGCCCGGGACCGTCCACAGTGGATGGCCGGCCGGCAGCGGCTCCGGGTCCACGACGTCGAGGGCGGCACGGAGCCGCCCGGCTCGCGTCTGCGCCAGCAGGGCTTCCGTGTCGATCGCCGTGCCCCGGCCGACGTTGACCACCAGGGCGCCGCCGGGGAGCGCGGCCAGCTCGGGGGCTCCGAGCAGGCCGCGCGTCGCCGGGGTGTCGGGCAGCACGAGCACCACGATGTCGGCCTCGGGCAGCAACGAGGGCAGCTCGGCGACGCCGTGCACGCCCGCGTCCGGACGCGCGCGGCTCGCCACCCTGGTCACCAGCGCTTCGGCCGCCAGCAGCTGACGCTCGATCGCCTGCCCGATCGAGCCGTAGCCGACCAGGAGCACCCGGCTGTCCGCGAGCGACCGCGTGTGCTCGCGGAACCACTCCCGGCGCTCCTGCTGGGCGAACCAGCGGGGCAGGTCCCGCTGGCTCGCGTGGATCAGCGCCAGGGCGTGCTCGGCGACGCTCAGGTCGTGCAGGCCGCGTCCGTTGGCCAGGCGGACGCCGGCGGGCAGCAGCGGGACCAGGTTCTCCACCCCGGCCGACAGGGCCTGCACCACGCGCAACGAGGGCAGGTCCTTGATCAGCCGCGGTGGCTCCGGTCCGCGGTCGTACGGCAGCACGTAGAACTCGACATCGTCGAGGGCCGGCGGAGGCGCGCCAAGACCGTCGTAATACGCGGCCTCGATCCCCTCCGGCACTTCGATGTCGGTCCACGGCAGCAGTACGCGAGCGCTCATGCCGCCAGTTCTACCCGCGTCGCCGCGGCGACGCGGAGTGGACCGGCAGCCGGGAACCACCCGTCGTGCGAACCGGACACGCAGAACTCGTTGCCCTCGGGATCCGAGAGCACCGTCCACGCGAAGCCCGGCACCTCGTGCTGCGCCTGCTCGGTCGCGCCGAGCGCTACCAGCCGTTTCACCTCCTGTTCCCGGTCTTCGGCACCGAGGTCGATGTGGACCCTGTTCTTGCCCGCGCGTGGTTCGGGCACCCGCTGGAGCCCCAGCGACAGCCCGCCCTCCGGTAGGGCGAGTTTCATGACCGGAACGCTAGCGAGCACCACCGACAAAAACGGGCGCTCGGCTAACCCGTTGGAGTCACGGCGGGGGGAGTGACTACCCTGAGCGGGACTTTCATACCCGCTTGGCGCAGGGAGCCCCGCAGTGATCACCAGGACTTCGTCGTTGTTCCTTCGCACGTTGCGCGAGGATCCGGCGGACGCCGAGGTACCGAGCCACCGGCTCCTGGTACGCGCCGGCTACGTCCGCCGGGTCGCCCCGGGCGGGTACTCGTGGCTGCCGCTGGGCCTGCGCGTGCTGCGCCGCGTCGAGGCCGTCGTGCGCGACGAGATGAACGCCATCGGCGCGCAGGAGATCCAGTTCCCCGCGCTGCTGCCGAAGGAGCCCTACGAGGCGACCGGCCGCTGGACCGAGTACGGCGACAGCCTCTTCCGCCTGAAGGACCGCAAGGGCGCCGACTACCTGCTCGGCCCGACCCACGAAGAGCTCTTCACCCTGACGGTCAAGGGCGAGTTCAGCTCGTACCGCGACTACCCCGTCACGCTGTACCAGATCCAGACGAAGTACCGCGACGAAGCGCGCCCCCGCGCCGGGATCCTGCGCGGCCGCGAGTTCGTCATGAAGGACTCGTACTCCTTCGACCTCGACGACGAGGGCCTCGAGCGCTCCTACCAGGCGCACCGCGCCGCCTACACCAAGCTGTTCGACCGCCTCGGCCTCGAGTACGTCGTGGTCAAGGCGACGTCGGGGGCGATGGGCGGCTCGGCGTCGGAGGAGTTCCTCGCGGTCGCCGAGACCGGTGAGGACACCTACGTCCGCAGCACCGAGTCGGGCTACGCGGCGAACGTCGAAGCCGTCGTGACGCCCGCGCCGGCCGCGCAGCCGACCGAAGGCCGGCCCGAGGCGCAGGAGCACCACACGCCGAACACGCCGACCATCGAGTCGCTGGTGAACTTCCTCAACGCGGCCGGGCTCGGCCGCGAGTTCACCGCCGCCGACACGCTGAAGAACGTCATGCTCAAGACGCGTCAGCCGGGTGCGAAGGAGTGGGAGCTGGTCTGCGTCGCGCTCCCCGGTGACCGCGAAGTGGACATGAAGCGCCTCGAAGCGTCGCTCGAGCCCGCCGAGGTCGAGCTGCTCGACGAGGCCGACTTCAAGGCGAACCCGTTCCTGGTCAAGGGGTACATCGGCCCGAAGGCGCTGCAGGACAACGGCGTGCGCTACCTCGCCGACCCGCGGATCGCGCCCGGCACCGCCTGGGTCACCGGGGCCGACAAGGCCGACCACCACGTCGTCGACCTGCTCGCCGGCCGGGACTTCACCCCGGACGGCACCATCGAGGCCGCCGAGGTCCGCGAGGGCGACGCGTCGCCGGACGGCCACGGCACCCTGGTCGCCGCGCGCGGCATCGAGATCGGGCACATCTTCCAGCTGGGCCGCAAGTACGCCGACGCCTTCGAGCTGGACGCCCTGGGCCCCGACTCGAAGCCGATCCGGATCACGATGGGCTCCTACGGCGTGGGCGTCTCGCGGCTGGTCGGCGTGCTCGCCGAGCAGAACCACGACGACCTCGGCCTGATCTGGCCGCGCGAGGTGTCGCCGTTCGACGTGCACATCGTCATCGCGGGCAAGGACGACGCGGTGCGCGCCGGCGCCGAGAAGCTCGCCACCGAGCTCGACACGGCCGGTCTCGAGATCATCCTCGACGACCGCAAGGCGACCCCGGGGGTCAAGTTCGCCGACGCCGAGCTGGTCGGCGTGCCGACCATCCTGGTGGTCGGGCGTGGCCTGGCCAACGGCGTCGTCGAGGTCAAGGACCGGCGCACCGGCGAGCGCGAAGAGATCGCGGTCGACGCCGTCGTCGAGCACCTGGTCAAGCTCGTCCGGTCGTAATGGGCCGGTTCCGGCGGCGTGACGAGACAACGCCGGGGTACGAGGACAACGCGGCGCTCCGCGGGTTCGGTGGTTACGAGCCCGCGGACGCGCCGCGCTTCCCGTCCGGCGGCTTCGGGACTCCACCGGCCGAAGCGCCCCACGTCGAGACTCCGCACATCGAGACCCCGCACTTCGAGACTCCGCGTGCCGAGCCGAAGCGGATCCGTCCCGCCGCGAAGCCGCCGAAGTGGCGACGCTCGTCGCGGGCGCCGTGGGTCGGGCTGGTCCTGATCGCGCTGATCGCCGGGGTGCTGAACGCTTTCGGCGTCGGCAAGCCGCACCGGCCGTCGTCGACGCCGGCGCCGTTACCGCCGCTGGTCGTGACGCCGTCGCCGCGGGTGACCGTGCCCGCCGCGGTGAGCGGCTGGCAGTCCGTCGCGGGCAAGGACGGCTCGTACGCCTACGACGTGCCGCCGAACTGGGAACCCGCGCCCACCACCGTGCACGGCTGGGAGAAGACCGGCGCGGCCCCGGGCATCACTCTCGTCACGAGCGCGTTCCTGGGCCGGAACTTCTGCCAGAAGAGCGATCTCGGCGGCGCGGGCGTCAAGACCGAACCCCTGGGAGAACCCGACGCCGCGGCCCGCAAGGTCGTGACCGACCTCGGCGTGAGCGCGTACAGCCCGGACAACGGGCCGCCGGCCGCGGTGACGCCGGACGCGGGCACGGACGCCCAGGTCACGAAGGCCGACGGCACCAAGGCGCCCGCCCGGATCGTCGTCGCCGACGTGATCCCGTCGGACACCGGGGAATGCGCGGCGAAGCACGCGGTGGTCGCGGCCATGGCCTTCACCGGCGCCGACGCCGTGACGTCGGGTGTCGTGGTGGCGTACGCGGACGCCGACCGTTCCGGGCCCACGATCCGCGAGGACCTGCTGGGGATCCTCAAGAGCTACCGGTTCGTCCCGGCGGCGGACCGCGGCACGATGACGCCGCCGCCGACCACCTACCGCTGAGTGCCGGGGTCCGGCGGGCCGGCCAAGGTCTGGGGCTGGACGACGCGGAGCCACAGTCCGGAGTGCTGGGTCGCGGCCGGGGGCTGTCGGGACCGTCGCGCGCTGGATCGCCATCCGGGCCGGCCGCCGGACCTGCATGGTCGTGGCCAGCACGTCTACGTCGTCAGCCGCCGGAGGATCCTTTTCCCGCAACGGATCAGCGTCCCCGAGAGCTACTGACCAGCTTCGCCAGCTCGCGCAGCCGGACGTCCGGCAGGTACGCGCGGCTCAGCGCCAGGCCGATGCGCGGCAGGTCGGCTTCGTCGCGGAACGCCAGGTACAGCGGGACGTGCCGCGGCTGGAACTTCGCCTTGAACGCGTGCAGCGAACGGAACCCGTAGTACGGCTCCATCACGCGGCCCAGCGACTCCAGCGTCCGGTCGATCGTGCGCGTGGGTGCCCCGCCGGCGCTGCGGGCCAGCGGAGCACCGGACAGCGAGACGAACCGGGCGCCTTCTTCGCGGAAGGCCAGGCAGGCCGACGCGATGAGGAACTCCATCACCGGCCGGAAGCCGTGGGCGCTGCGGCGCATGACGTCCAGCGTCCAGCCGCCGACCTTGCCCGCGCCCGTGTAGACCGGGAGCCAGGACGTCACGCCGTGGACGACGCCCTCGGCGTCCACCGCGAGGCCGACGCGGGTCGCCGGGTCCATCGCCTCGTCGAGGCCGCCGAGGGTGAAGCCCATCTCCGGCATGGCCTTGTCCGACATCCACTCCTCCGACAACGCCCGGACCTGGGCGAGGATGGGTTCCGGCTGGTCGGCCAAGCGGACCAGCCGGAAGTCGATGTGCTGCTTGGCGGCCTTGTTCAGCGCGGAGCGGACGTCCTGCCACGCCTTGCCGCGGAACTCGAGGCCGTCGAGGTCGAGCACGTTGTCCTCGGCCACCTGGACGTGCTGCCAGCCCAGCTCGCCGGTCGCCGCGACGGTGGCTTCGGTCGCCGAGAACACGCACGGCACCAGGCCGGAGTTCTCGCACATGGCGGCGAACTCGGTGACCGTCGCCGCCGCGGTGCCGTCCGGCGCGATCGGGTCGCCGAGGGCGACGGCGACCCCCGCGTGCCGGCGGTAGGCGAGGTAGGAGCGGCCGTCTTCGCGGACGAAGTACGTGTTGCGCGGCCACGTGGTCATCCACGACAGCGTGCTGCCGCCGTGCCGCCCGAGCAGCGTGCGGGCCATTGCCACCCCCGGGCCCTGGGCGTGGCGCCGCAGCCGGCGTCGCGAAGGCACCCGGAAAGCGTGACGCCCGGCGGTCAGGACGATCAGCTCGACCGTCCACAAGAGATTGTCCACGAAGAACAGCGGCAGGCCGGCGGTGTCGTAGTCGCCGCCGAAGACGTCGGCCAGGCCGATCAGGGTGGCGGTCGCGAGCCCTTGCAGCGTCACGAACACCGAGAGCGCGACGGCCCAGCGCCACGCGACCCGGCCGCCCTTGCGCAGGCCGTTGAGCATCGGCACCACCAGCAGGACGAGGATCGCCAGCTCCGGCGCCGTCAGCGAAACCCCTTCCGCGGACCCGAACGGGCCGTCGCCGGGCACCAGGAACATCACGACTTCGGCGACGGTGAGCAGCAGCAGGCCGGCGACGGTCAGCAGCCGCCACTCCCGCACGTTCGGCCCCGCGGTGTCGGTCGTGCCGCGCGGGCCGACCAGCCGTTTCCCGAGCGGGATGGCCAGCGCCAGCGCGAAGAAGTGGACGAGGTCGGCGAGCGTGCCGACGTAGATGATCGCGACGCCGGCGTACACGCACAGCCCGGCCCGCAGCCGCAGGCGCCACGGCGGCCGCAGCGTCGCGCTGGCGACCGCGACGGCGGCGAGCGCGCCGCCGGAGAACCCGACGTCGAGACTGCCCGCCATCCGCTCGGCCCACAGCCAGCCGGAGTTGCGGCTCAGCGCGAGGAACTGGGTGGCGACGAGCACCGAGACGAACTGGCCGCCGATCGTCACGGCCATCGCGCGCCGCGTCCCCAGCTGCCACTCGGCGAAGCCCGCGAAGAGCGCGAAGCTGCCGACCATCGGGAGGTAGTACCAGGGGATGACGGCGAAGAAGGGCCCGGTGAGCATCGTCCACCACCGGCCCACCTCCAGCGACGGCAGCCCGTAGGCGACGAACGGGTAGGCCGCGCGGTCTTCGGCGGCGCTCCAGAGCGCCCCGGTCGCGACGGCCAGCAAGAGCATGGCGAGGACGACGCTGCTGGTGAACGGCAGTCGTCGCCTCAGTACCGCGACCGTGCCGCGGATGCGTCCCCCTCCGGCGGGCAGGCCCGCCGACGCTGTTTCAGTCATGCTCAGAAGTCTGGCGAGCGCGGCCGCTCCGGACATCCGACGGCAGAGCGAGATTTCCCCTAGGGGAGTCCTCCTCCGGAGTGAGGGTCATCCCGGTCCCGAGGACGACGACCTTCGGGGTCGTCAGCCGAGAACGGCACTCCGGACGGCGTCCGTGTCGGCCAGGTCCGGCAGCACCGTGTGCGCGCCCGCCGCCCGTAGCTCCGCCGCTGGGTAGTGCCCGGTCGCGACGGCGACCGCGATCGCGCCGTGGGCGAGCGCGGCTTCGACGTCGCTCGGGGTGTCGCCGATGACGACCACGGCGTCGGCGGCGAACGGCGCCCCGTGCTTGGCCACCGCCTGCGCGACGGCGTGCGGGACCAGGTCCGGGCGGTGCGCCGAGAGCGTGCCGTAGCCGCCGATCTCCAGGTCGAGGTGCTCGTCCAGGCCGAACGCGGCGAGCTTGTGCCGCGAGATCTCCGGCAGGTTGCCGGTGACGAGGGACTGGACGACTTCATCGTGCCCGGCGAACGCGGTCAGCGCCGCCGCGGCGCCCGGCAGGGCCCGGCCGCTGGTCGGGAGGTGGACGACGGCGCGCTCCGACTCCGCGATCAGCGCCTTCCAGAGCGCTTGGAGCAGCTCCTCGGTCGGTTCGATGCCGTGCGCGGTGAGCAGGTCGCTGCTGATCGCCCGCTCGGTGCGGCCCCCGAAGTCGGGGTAGGTCTTCAGCTCGGCGCCGGTCGTCGCGGCCAGGGCCGCGGTGTACCAAGCGGCGCCGAGGCCGGTGTAGTCCACCAGCGTGTGGTCGATGTCCCAGAGCACCAGCCGCGTCTTCGTCACGAGTCCGAGGTTACCGGCGTCACTATTCAACACGCGTTGACTTCTTCGGCGACGACTCTTACCTGGAGATTAATTCAACGCCCGAAGAATAAGTGGAGGGTGTCATGACCGGTCCTGTCCGGCGCCCCGCCGGGGCTCTCGGCCGGCTCGAGTGGACCGTCGTGACCCGGCCGACGCGCGGAAGCTGTGGGAGAAGAAGGTCTACGGCGTGCTCGTCGCCGGGCTCGCGGTGACGCAGCCGGCGAAGCGCACCGGACGCACCCTCGGCGCGGGCGCCCGGCTCTTGCAGATCACCGGGGCCGGCGTGCTGATCACGGCCGTGGTGGCCGGGTTCTTCGCGCTGTCGGACGCCGCGCTGCCGCTGACCACCGGCGTCCTCGCCGCGACGGCGTTCGCCGCCGTGCAAGCCGGCCTGCTGCGCTTGCTCGAGCTGCGCGCGATGGCCGGGCTCGGCCCGCTCTACCTGGTCGCGCCCGCTGTCGCCGGGCAGGTGCCGGAGCTGCTGAACCCGGCCTACCGCACGCTGCTCTGGTCGTGGACGCCGTTCCGCTTCTCGGCCGAAGGCCTGCGCAGCCTGCTGCAGGGCGTACCGGACGCGCCCGACGTCATCGCCGGCGTCCGGGTGCTCGGTGCCCTGCCGGCCGCCGGGCTCGCGGTCGCGCTCTGGCCCGGCCGGTCAGCCCGCGAGGAAGCTGAACCGCACGCGGCGGACCGGGTTGTCGAGGTTGGTGTCCACTAGGCAGATCGACTGCCAGGTGCCCAGCGCGAGCACGCCGCCGAGCACCGGGACCGTCGCGTAGGGCGGCACCAGAGCGGGAAGCACGTGGTCACGGCCGTGACCCGGGCTCCCGTGCCGGTGCCGCCAGCGGCCGTCGCGGGGGAGGATCTCGTCGAGCGCGGTCAGCAGGTCTTCGTCGCTGCCCGCGCCCGTCTCGAGGATCGCCAGGCCCGCGGTGGCGTGCGGGACCCAGACGTGCAGCAGCCCGTCGTGCGCGTCCGCGTCGCGCAGGAACGACTCGGCCTCGTGCGTGAGGTCGTGGACGACGGCCTCGGCGCCGGTGCGGACCTCGATCTCGGTGGAGTACATGGACTCCAGCCTAAGGAGCGGCCACCAGTTCCGCGGGTTGCCGGGCCAGGGAGCCGAGGCGGGTGAAGGCAAAGACGGCCAGCCCCGCCAGCAGCACCGCGCCGGCGGCGTACGGGACCGTCGGCGAGATCTCGTACAGCCCGGTGCCCAGCAACGGCCCGCCCATGAACGCCAGCGCGCTGGCGGACCCGACCAGCCCGGCGACGGCGCCCTGCTCCTCGCGCGTCGCGAGCAACGTCGGCGCGGACATGAACCCCGGGGTGGCGAACCCCATCCCCGCCCCGAGCACGGCGACGCCCGCCCCGAGCAGGAGCCCGCCGGAAGCGACGGTCACCAGCAGCATCCCGCCGGTCATGACGACCGCGCCCACCCGGATGAGCCGCACCGGTGTCCACTTCAGCCGCGGCACGGCCAGCACCTGGACGAGGATGATCAGCCCGGCGCCGGCCAGCATGACCAGGCTGGTCACCCGGCTCGTGTCCGGCGCGGCCAGGCCCAGCCGGTCCTGCACCAGGAAGCCGACGGTCATGAGCACGATCGCGAGCGCGAGGTACAGGCCGAACCCGATGAGCAGGAACGGCCACATCCGCCGGTCGGCCGGGCTGAGCTTCACCAGGGGAGCGCGCACTTCCCGCGCCGGCGGCTTCGGCAGGCCGATCGCGACCAGCACGGCGATCACGGCCAGGACGACCGGCGCGACGTAGATCGGCACGGTCAGCCCGGCGAAGCTCAGCACCCCTCCCAGCGCCGGCCCGACCGCGAGCGCGAGCGCTTGTGCGGCACCGAACATCGACATCCCCCGCACCCGCTCGGCGGGTCCCGACGTCAGGTCGGCGATGTACGACTGCGCTGTCACCGGTGTCGCGGCCCACGCGAGCCCGAACACGACCCCGCGGGTGAGCAGCACCAGCGTGAACAGCACCGGCACCGCCAGGGTGCCGCCGAGCCCGAGCCGGGCGACGAACGCGAACGCCAGGAGCGCGATCGTCGCGCCGGCCAGGGAGATCAGCAGCACCGGCCGGTGGCCCCACGACGCGCCGCGACGCCCCCAGAACGGGCTCGCCAGCACGACGCCCGCCCCGCCGACGGCCCACACGGCGCCGAGCGCCAGCTCGCTGAACCCGAACTCGCGGGCCAGCGGCGGCAGGATCGGGTTCAGCATCTGCTGCCCCGCCATCAGCCCGAACACGGCGAGGCACACCACCAGAATGCCTCGCCGGTTCGCGCTCACGCCGCGGCCCGTTCGTGCTCGGTGCCCGACCGCGGCGTGATGGACAGCAGGCCGGCGGGCTCTTCGACGGCCAGCCGGTGCCACCGGCCGGGCGGGACGATGAACGACTGCCCGGCTCTCAGCGTGGTCACGGGCTCGGGCCCCTCGTCTCTCAGGTAGACGCGCAGCGCGCCGGCGAAGACGAAGAGCACCTCGTGCCCGTTCGGGTGCCGCTCCCAGTGGTCGGCGTGCACGGCGGTGTCGCTCTCGGCGTGGAACGCGCCGAGGCTCCACAGGCTCGCAGCGTCACCCGCCAGTGCTTCGCGGCGGTCGCCCGGGCCGGACGCCTCGACGACGCCGCCGGGTCGTAGGTGGATCATGGTCTTGAACAGGTCGTAGTTTTCGAACATGTTCCGAAAGTAGCACGCGCGCCGGACGGGTGTCGACCGGCATGATGGAAGGCATGCCACGACCCATCGGCCGTCCGCCGACGACCTCGCGCTCGCAGATCCTCGAAGCGGCGCGGGTGATCCTCGACGGCGAGGGCTGGCACAAGCTCACGGTCCGCCGGCTGGCCACCGAGCTGGGCGTCGGCGCGACGACGCTCTACCACCACGTCCGCGACAAGGACGACCTGCTGATCCAGCTGCTCGACTACTACGCCTCCCGGCTCAAGCGACCCGAAATGCCGGAAGACCCGCGCGAGCGGATCGTCGTCGCGGCGACCGTGATGCACACCGCGCTGGCCGCCTGGCCGGAGGCGGTGGAGGTCCTGACGGCCGACGACCTGCTCGGCGAGTCGGCCCTGTGGATGGTCGACGCCATCGTCGGCGGGGCGATCGGCTGCGGCCGGACCCCGGAGGAGGCCGTGGAGCTGTACCGGAACATCTGGTACTACACCGCGGGGGAGATCCTGGTCCGCGTGCGCGCCGCGCGGCGCGCCGCAGCGGGCCGGCCGCGCTACCGCGACACGGTTTTCGAGAAGCTGGACGCGACCCGGTTCCCCAGCCTCTCGGCGATCGGGGAGCGCTGGCCGGAGCTGGCCGAACGCGACACCTTCGCGCGCGGCCTACGCGCGTTCGTCGACGGGATGCTGGCTCAGGAGTCCAAGTAGCGCAACACGGCCAGCACCCGGCGATTGTCCCCTTCGGACGGTGACAGCCCCAGCTTGCCGAAGATCGACGTCACGTACTTCTCCACCGAACCGGCCGAGAGGAACAGCTCCGCCGCGATCGCGGAGTTCGACCGGCCTTCCGCCATCAGGCCCAGCACCTCGCGTTCGCGTGGGGTGAGCCCGCTCAGCGCGTCCGTCTGGCGCGTTGCCGCGAACAGCTGGCGGACGACTTCGGGGTCCAGGACGGTCTCGCCGTCCGCGACCCGGCGCAGCGCGTCCAGGAAGTCCGACACCTCGGCGACGCGGTCCTTCAGCAGGTAACCGACGCCGCCCGCGCGGTCGGCCAGCAGCTGCGACGCGTACTTCGTCTCGACGTACTGGGAGAACAGCAGGATCGCGCAGCCGGGCAGTTCGCCGCGCAACGCGATCGCCGCCCGCAGGCCCTCGTCGGTGTGCGACGGCGGCATCCGGATGTCCACAATGGACACGTCGGGCGCGTGCTCGGTCACCGCCGCGCGCAGGGTCTCGGCGTCCTTGACCGCGGCGACGACCTCGTGGCCGCGGAAGGTCAGCAGCTCCACGAGGCCCTGGCGCAGGATGGTGGAGTCCTCCGCGATGACGATCCGCATGCCGCCGACCCTAGCGGGGCAGCGGCACCCGCGCGGTCACTTCGGTCGGACCGCCGGGCGGGCTGGTCACGGCCAGCTCGCCGTCGACCGTCCGCAGCCGTTCGGCGACCCCGGCCAGCCCGCCGCCGGGCACGATCCGGGCCCCGCCCGCGCCGGCGTCGCGGACGAGCAGCCACAGCACGTCCCGGTCCTCGCGGATCTCGACCAGCGTCACGCCGCCGTGCTTCGCCGCGTTCGTCAGCAGCTCGGCGGCGCTGAAGTAGACGATCGTCTCCAGCGACGGCGGTGGCCGCCGGGGGAGTTCGACGGTGACCCGCGCGTCCATCCCGGACGTCGCGACCAGCGTCGCCAGCGCCACGTCGAGGCCCGCGTCCAGGGCCGCCGGGTGGATGCCGCGGGCGAGGTCCCGCAGCTCGGTGAGGGCCTGCTTCGCGTTGGCGTGCGCCGCGGTGACCAGCTGCCGGACCTGGGCGACGTCGAGGTCGTCGGCCTTCAGCTCGTCCTTGGCCAGCCCCAGTTTCATCGCCAGCGCCACCAGCTGGGCCTGGGCGCCGTCGTGCAGGTCGCGCTCGATCCGCCGCAGCCGCAACGCCGAGTCCTCGACCGCCGTCGCCCGGCTCGCCTCCAGGTCGCGGACGCGTTCGGACAGCACGCGCTCACCGAGCAGCCCGACCACGAGTAGCCGGTCGAGCGCGACGAAGGCGTGCACCACCCACGGCAGCGCCACCAGCACCAGCAGCCCGGACGCCGACCACGCGAGCGCGCCGGCCCAGCCCTCGGCGCGGATGCCGAAGACCGGCAGGTGCTGCTCGCCGAGCGGGAACCAGAGGAAGGCGTAGCTGGTCGCGGTCAGGCCGAAGAGCGTCGCGGAGAACACCGTGAGCAGGCCGGCGAAGCTCAGCGGGAGCCGCAGCAGCAGGTAGCCGGCCGTCCGCCAGCCCGCCGGGTCGCCGACGCGGGCCTTGACCCAGCTCCAGAGCCCGGGTTTGAGCTCGGGACGGCGCGGGGCGGGCACGCTCACGCCGAGCAGCACCCGCGCCAGCCAGCGATGGGCGGCGCCGAGGCCGCGGGCGTAGAGCAGGGCGCCGGCGAGCACGAGGAAGCCGATGAGCACAGGCGTCAGCCACAGGCCGAGCGCGAGCACGACGAGCACGCTGACCAGGGAGAACAGCGTCAGTGGAGCGGAAAGCCACAGCCACGCGTACTCGGCCCAGAAGTCCCGCGCGGCCAGCGGCCCGAACACCCGCCGCAGCGGGTGGGGACGGGGCAGATCAAGGCTGGTCACGGCTCCAGTCTCACCGGTCCGCCCCGCGCTGCCCATCCGGATTTCCCCCATGACCGGCGGGGGCGCCCCCGAATTCCACGCTACCCGGCGGCACCGACAGTTCCGGTTGCCGGAAAGCCGTGAGGGGCACCTTCAGGGACCTAGCGTCCCTGAAGGTGCCCCTCACGGCTTTGGTGAAGCGCGCGAAAGCCGCTTCGAGGACTCTGCAGCCCTCAAAGCGGCTTCGCGGAAACTCTCAGACGTCGAGTTCCGGGTCCTCGTGGTCTTCGCGTGCCTTCTGCGCCGCTTCGCGCATCTCGATGACGTCGGTGAGCCAGTCACCGGTCTCGCGGGCGATGTCGCGCACCGCGCCGGTGATGATGGTCGCGATGTTGCCGATGTGGGTCGCGGCCGACTCGGTGATCACCTGGACCGTATCCTTGCCGCTCTCGAACTGCCCGACCATGAGCATCGTCCTTCTATGCCGCGCGGAGTTCCTGGTCGCGCTCTACCGTAGCGCGTGCGCGCGGGGCGCCGTTCCACGGCAACGCGAGCTTCGTGAGCTTCTTCGCCACCGACCAGAGCTGCTTGTGCAGCGGGCCCGTGTGGTACGGCAGGCCGTACTTCTCGCAGAGCGCGCGCACCTCGCCGGCGATCTCCGGGTACCGGCGGGCCGGGATGTCCGGGAACAGGTGGTGCTCGATCTGGTGCGACAGGTTCCCGCTCATGATGTGGAACAGCGGGCCGCCGGTGATGTTGGCCGAACCGAGGATCTGGCGCAGGTACCACTGGCCGCGCGACTCGTTCTCGGTCTCCTCCTCGGTGAAGCTCTCGACGTCGGCGGGGAAGTGCCCGCAGAAGATGATCGAGAACGACCAGAGGTTGCGGACCAGGTTCGCGGTCGCGTTGCCGGCGAAGGTCAGCGGCGCGAGCGGGCCGGTCAGCAGCGGGAACAGCACGTAGTCCTTGCCGACCTGCCGGGACGCCTTCTTGACCATCTTCCGGACGACCCCGGTGGTGTCCGACCACGTGCGCTCGCCCTTGACGATCCGGTCGAACTCCAGGTCGTGCAGCATCACGCCCCACTGGAAGAACACCGCCAGCGCCACCGCGTACGCCGGGTTGCCCAGGTAGTACGGGTGCCACTTCTGAGCGGGGTCCATCCGCAGGACGCCGTAACCGATGTCGCGGTCTTTGTCGAGGATGTTCGTGTACGTGTGGTGGATGTAGTTGTGCGAGTGCCGCCAGTTCTCGGCGGGCGCCACGTTGTCCCACTCGAAGCGCTGCGAGCTCAGCGCCGGGTCGCGCGTCCAGTCGTACTGGCCGTGCATGACGTTGTGGCCGATCTCCATGTTGTCGAGGACCTTCGCCAGCGACAGCGCGCCGACGCCGGCGAGCCACGCGGGCGGGAAGAACCCGGCGAACAGCAGCGCCCGGCCGGCGACCTCGAGGCCGCGCTGGGTCTTGATGACGTTGTGGATGTAGTCGACGTCCTCCTGGCCGAGGTCCTCGACGACCCGCTGCCGAAGCGCGTCGAGCTCGCGGCCGAACTCCTCGACCTGGGCCGGGGTGAGTCGGTCCTGCAGACCGGTCATGGCGGTACTCCTTAAGCGTCGATCTCGACGTCCCCGACGGGGACGGAGATGCAGAGCTGGATCTCTTCGTCTTCTTCGCCGGAAACCTCGCCCGTCTTGGCGTTGCGGACGCGGCCGGCGGTCTTGAGCTGGGTGCAGGAGAAGCAGATGCCCATCCGGCAGCCGTGCTCCGGCGAGAGCCCGGCTTCCTCGGCCTGCTCCAGCAACGGCTTCCCGGAGTTGGCGCACTCGCGGCCGCTGCGCTTGAAGCGCACCTGGCCCTCGGCGTTCCCCGTGTCGAAGGTCAACGTGGGCGGCGTGAACTCTTCGGTGTGCACGCGTTCACCGAGCTGCTCGCGGACGGCGTCCATGAGCGGCTTCGGGCCGCAGACGAACGTTTCCGCGTCGCGGTACCACGGCGCGGCCTCCTCGAGGTGCGCTGGCGAGAAGAACCCGCGCAGGTCGCCGCCGGTCTTCGCGTGGGTGTAGGCGTGCACGACCCGCAGCCCGGGGTGCCGGGCGGCGAGCTCGGCCAGCTCCGTGCGGTAGAGCACGTCGGACGGGCCGTTCGAGTAGAGCAGGAACACGATCTCGCCGGGGTGACGCTCGTCGACGAGGGTGCGCGCCATGGCGAGCACCGGGGTGATCCCGCTGCCGCCGCCGATCAGCAGCACCCGCTCCGGCCGGGTGGCGGGCAGGGTGAACGTCCCGTCCGGTGTGGACAGTCCGACCACGGACCCGACGCCGATCTCGCGGTTCAGGTGCCCGGAGACCAGGCCCTGCTCCTTGACCGTGAACTCGAGTTCGCCGGTGTACTGCGACCCGCAGGGCGAATAGCAGCGCGTCCGGCGGACGCCGTCGATCGCCACCTGCAGGCGGACGTACTGGCCGGCGGTGAAGCCGGGCCACGCGCGGCTCGGCTGCACGGTGAGGGTGACGCTGTCGGGTGTCTGCTTCCGCACGGCCGTGACCAGTCCGCGGACCTCCCGGCGGACCAGCATCGGGTCGACGAGCTCGAGATACCGGTCCATTCCGTGGGGCGTGAGCAGCGCCTCGGCGAGCGAGGCGAGCCGGCGGACCCGCTTGGGCAAGAGCGCCGTCATCGGACCTCCTCGATTACAGTGAACGACTGTGCACTCAACAGTGCACGGCATGAGTGGACGACCTGTCAACGCGAGAGGCGGAGGATGTGACGTGAGCAACGCGGTGGACATCCGTACGCTGGACGACGTGCCCGAGGAGCCCGTAAGCCGTCAAGAGCGCAAGCAGCGCACGCGCCAGGCGTTGCTGGACGCGGCCCTCGAACTGCTCGCCGACCGCCCGTTCGCCAGCCTTTCGCTGCGCGAGGTCGCGAAAGGCGCGGGCCTGGTGCCGACGGCGTTCTACCGCCACTTCGCGTCGATGGAGGAACTCGGCGTCGCGCTCGTCGAAGAGGCGACCCGCACGCTGCGCGGCATGATCCGGTCCGCGCGCACCGACCCGGACACCTATCACGGGATGATCAGCGCGTCGGTGGCCACGCTCCACCAATTCGTGCGCGCCCACGAGGACCATTTCCGGTTCCTCACGCGCGAGCGGTACGGCGGCGGCCCGCTCGCCCGGGCCATCGGCGTCGAGCTGCGGATGTTCTCCGGCGACCTCGCGATCGACCTCGCCCGGTTCGCGACGCTGCGGTCCTGGACGACCGACGACCTGCACATGCTGGCCGACTTGATCGTTTCCGTGATGCTGGCGACGATTGTCGAACTGCTGGAAGCACGGCCCGGTGAAGATCCGAAAATCACCGGAATGGCGGAAAAACGGCTGCGTTTGATCTTGCTGGGCGTTCCGCACTGGAAGACTCGCTGAACATTTTCCGCACAACACCCGGATTACCGGACAACTGCGAGACTTCCGACTCAGGTCAGTGGGGACTGTCGGTCCGGCGTGGTACAACCCACGGATCGTTCCTCGCCGATGAGGAGGTCGTGTGGCGGACAGCGAACAGCATCAGCAGCTCACCGTGGGTGTGGTGACCGAGTCACGCCCCGGGGAGCGCCGGGTGGCCATGGTGCCGAAACTCGTCGGGAGGCTCGCGCAACGCGGTCTGCGCGTCCTCGTCGAGCCGGGTGCCGGGGCCGGGGCGTACCTCAGCGACGACGCGTTCATCCAGGCCGGCGCCGAACTCGGCGACGCCTGGAGCGCACCCGTCGTCGTCAAGGTGAACCCACCCGCGCCGGGGGAGGTCGCGAAGCTGGGCCGGGGCACCGTGCTCATCGGCTTCCTCGACCCGCGCGGCAACCCGGACGGGCTCGCGAAGCTCGAGGAGGCCGGTCTCCGCGCGTTCGCGATGGAGGCGGTCCCGCGGATCTCCCGCGCCCAGGCGATGGACGCGCTGTCGTCCCAGGCCAGCATCGGCGGCTACCGCGCGGTGCTGCTCGCGGCCCAGAAACTCCCGCGGTTCTTCCCGATGCTCACCACCGCGGCCGGCACCGTGCCCCCGGCGAAGGTGCTGGTGCTCGGCGCCGGCGTCGCCGGGCTGCAGGCACTGGCCACGGCGAAGCGGCTCGGCGCGCAGACCACCGGCTACGACGTCCGGCCCGAGGTCGGCGAGCAGGTCAAGTCGCTCGGCGCGCAGTTCCTCGACCTCGGCATCGAAGCGGTCGGCGAAGGCGGGTACGCCCGCGAGCTGACCGCGGAGGAGCGCGAGGAGCAGCAACGCCGGCTCACCGAGGCGATCACCCGGTTCGACGTCGTGATCACCACGGCGCTGGTGCCCGGGCGCAAGGCGCCCACCCTGGTCACCGCGGACGCCGTCAAGGGCATGCCCGCTGGGTCTGTCGTGATCGACCTGGCCGGGGAGAGCGGCGGCAACTGCGAGCTGACCAAGCCGGGGGAGGACGTCGTGGAGCACGACGTCACCATCTCGTCCCCGCTGAACCTGCCCGCCGAGATGCCTTCGCACGCCAGTGAGCTCTACGCCCGCAACGTCACCGAGCTGCTGGAACTGCTCGTGACGAAGGAAGGCGAGCTGAAGCTGGACTTCGAGGACGAGATCGTCGCCGGTGCCTGCGTGGCCGGGCGCGAAGGGAGCGTCGCGTGAGCCCACTCGTGCAGAACCTGGCGGTGCTCGTGCTCGCCGGGTTCGTCGGCTTCGCCGTCATCTCCAAGGTGCCCAACACCCTGCACACGCCGCTGATGTCCGGCACCAACGCGATCCACGGGATCGTGCTGCTGGGCGGGCTGGTCGTGCTCGGCCTCGGCGTCGACGGCGTGTTCAACAAGATCCTGCTGGTGATCGCGATCGCCTTCGGCACGATCAACGTCGTCGGCGGCTTCCTGGTCACCGACCGGATGCTCTCGATGTTCAAGGCCAAGAAGCCCGCACCCGCCGACGAGGAGGACGAGAAGTGACCGACTTCGTCGCGATCCTCTACATCGTCGCGTTCGCCCTCTTCATCTACGGCCTGATGGGCCTCACCGGCCCGCGCACCGCGGTCCGCGGCAACTGGATCGCCGCGGTCGGCATGGGCGTCGCGGTGCTCGCCACCCTGCTCACCCCGGGCATGGGCAACTGGCTGCTCATCGTCCTCGGCGTCGCGATCGGCGCGCTGGTCGGCGTGCCGTCCGCGCGCAAGGTCAAGATGACCGCGATGCCGCAGATGGTGGCGCTGTTCAACGGCGTCGGCGGCGGCGCGGTCGCGCTCATCGCGTGGGTCGAGTTCAACTCCACGGATGGTTACGCGCACGAACCCATGTACATCGCGATCGCGTCGCTGTTCGCCGCGATCATCGGGTCGATCTCCTTCTGGGGCTCGAACATCGCGTTCGGCAAGCTGCAGGAGCTGATCAGCGGCCGCCCGATCAGCATGGGCAAGCTTCAGCAGCCGATCAACGCGCTGCTGCTGCTGATCGCGCTGGGCTGCGCGGTGGTCATCGTCGCCGGCGGCGACTCCTGGCTGCTGATCGTCGGGCTGCTCGTCGCGGCGGGCATCCTCGGCCTCACCGTGGTGCTGCCGATCGGCGGCGCGGACATGCCGGTGGTGATCTCGCTGCTCAACGCGTTCACCGGGCTGTCGGCCGCGGCGATGGGCCTGGCGCTGGACAACACGGCGCTGATCGTCGCCGGGATGATCGTCGGCGCGTCCGGCTCGATCCTGACCAACCTGATGGCCAAGGCGATGAACCGGTCCATCCCGGCGATCATCGCGGGCGGCTTCGGCGGCGGTCCGGCGATCGCGTCCGGCGGGGGCGCGAAGGAAGAGCGCCCGGTGCGGTCGACGAGCGCGGCCGACACGGCGATCCAGATGGCGTACGCCAGCAAGGTCGTCGTGGTGCCGGGGTACGGCATGGCCGTGGCGCAGGCGCAGCACACCGTCCGCGAGATGGCGAAGCTGCTGGAGAAGAAGGGCATCACGGTCGAGTACGCGATCCACCCGGTCGCCGGTCGGATGCCCGGGCACATGAACGTGCTGCTCGCCGAGGCCGACGTGCCGTACGAGCAGCTCAAGGAGATGGACGAGATCAACTCCGAGTTCGCCCAGACCGACGTCGCGCTGGTGATCGGCGCGAACGACGTCACCAACCCGGCCGCGCAGACCGACCCGACCTCGCCGATCTACGGGATGCCGATCCTCAAGGTCAACGAGAGCCGGTCCGTGATCGTGTTGAAACGCGGCATGAGCTCGGGCTTCGCCGGGATCGACAACGACCTGTTCTACGATCCGAAGACCAGCATGCTCTTCGGCGACGCCAAGACGTCGGTGGGCGAGATCGTGGAGGAACTCAAGGCGTTATGACGAGCGGGTCGGATGTGCGTGCGGCGTTCACCGACCCGGCCGAGAACCTCGCGTTCGACGAAGCGCTCCTCCGGGTCGCGCCGGAGTCACCGGTCGTGTGGCTCTGGCGCAACCCGGTGTGCGTCGTGGTCGGGCGCGGCCAGCGGATCGCGCGTGAGGTGCACGTCGAGGCGTGCGAGCGTGACGGCGTCCCGGTGCTGCGGCGCGCGAGCGGCGGCGGCACCGTGTTCCACGACCCGGGCAACCTCAACGTCACGCTGGTCCTGCCGCTTTCGGGGGTCCGGGTGGCGGAGCCCCCGGCCGGGGCGAAGCCCCGAATGTCACAGCCCGGTCCGCCCGAGCGGCCCCTCGAAGCGCTCGGCCAGGTGATGAGCGCCGCCGTCGACCAGCTCGGGCTGGTGCCGCGGATCGGCGACCGCGGCCTGTTCGTCGAGGACGCGAAGCTGTGCGGCTTCGCCGTGTTCCGCACCAAAGGCGGGCTCCTGGCCCACTCGACGTTGCTGGTCGAGACGTCCGCCGCCCTCGTCGGCCGGTACCTGACGAGCGCGCCGCCGGACCCGCGCCCGCTCGACTCCCACCGCAGCCCGGTCGCGTCACTGGCCGACCACGGCCTCCGGCCCGGCTTCCCGGCGGTCGAAGCCGCGGTGCGCGCGGCGGCGTCGCAGCTGCTCGGGACGTTCGTGCCGCGCCCGCCGTCCGCGGCCGAGCTGACCCGGCAGCGGACTCTGCTGCACACCCGCTACCGCTACCCGTCCTGGCACGCGGACGGCGCCCAGCGCGCGGCCTGAAAGCCGTGAAGGCCCTTCCGTCTACTGTGGACTTACTTCTCGGCCGCCGAGAACGTCACGGTCGGCACCTTGCGGGCGGACGCGCGGGTCGTCTTCTTCGGCTCCGCCGTCTTCCGGGCGCGAGTGGGCTTCGCGGGCTCGGCGGCGGTGGTCTTCGCGCGGGTGGCCGCCTTCACCGGGGCGGCTTTGGCCGCGGCGGCCTTCGGCGTCGCCTTGGTGGCACGCGCCGGGGAGGCCTTCGTGACGACGGCGGTGCGACGTCCGGCGACCGGCTTCGCGGTCTTCGGGGTGGCCTTCGCACGCGGCTTCTTCGCGCCCGGGACGAGCCGCGGCCGGCGCTTGCGGCCACCACTGCGGCGGCCGGCGTCGGCGTAGCGCCGCAGGAGCACGCGCAGCGCCTCGGCGTTGGCGAAGGAGAGGTCGATGTCGTAGTCGATGCCGTCCAGCGCGAACCCGACGGTCTCCCCCGCGGCCTCGCCGGTCAGGTCATCCAGCACCCGCACAGCCGTGTTCCTGGCCACGACAAACCTCCCGTACTCGAACGTGTGATGCGCGGCACCCGGGATTCGGCGACACTCCGGGGCCGCCGACAGCTTGCGGCTTCCTGACGAGGATAGCCGTTGGCTTGCGTGATCCCGCGTGGTGGTGTGCGCTGATGCCATGTCCGGACAGACTTTTGACGTAGTGGTGATCGGCGCGGGCCCGGTGGGCGAAGTGGCCGCCGAGCGAGCGGCTCGCGGGGGCCTGAAGGTCGCGCTCGTCGAGCACGAACGCTTCGGGGGCGAGTGCTCCTACTGGGCCTGCATCCCGAGCAAGGCCTTGCTGCGGCCGGGAAATCTCCTCGCCGCGGCGAAACGGATCCCGGGGGTGCCCGTCGGCGACGCGGTCGACCCGGCACAGGTGTTCGCCCGCCGGGACTGGTTCACCGGCAAGGGCGACGACGCGGGCCAGGTCGAATGGGCCCGCGGTGCGGGCATCGAGCCGGTCCGCGGGCACGGCGTCCTCACCGGTGAGCGCGAGGTCACCGTGGACGGCGACCGCGTCCTGACCGCGCGGCACGCGGTGATCGTGTGCACCGGCAGCGTCCCGAACACCCCGAAGATCCCGGGGATCGACACGATCCGGCCGTGGGGTTCGCGCGAGGCGACGTCGGCCTCGGCCGTGCCGGCCCGGCTCGGCGTCCTCGGCGGCGGCGTGGTCGGCGTCGAGATGGCGCAGGCCTGGGCGACCCTCGGCGCGGAGGTGCACCTGGTGATCACCGGCGAGCGTCCGCTGCCGCGCAACGCGGAGTTCGTCGGCGACCTCGTGCTGGCTGGCCTGCGGGAGGTGGGCGTGTTGGTCCACACGATGTCGGGTGTCGAGCGCGTCGCCGCGGGTGAGAGCGGCACCGAGCTGACGCTGAAGAACGGCGAGGTGCTCGTCGTCGACGAGTTCCTGGTGGCGACCGGACGGCGTCCCGGCACGGCCGGGCTCGGCTTGGAGAAGTTCGGCGTCGAGGCCGGCGGCGCGCTGACCGTCGACGACACCGGCAAGGTGTCCGCAGTGGACGGTGACTGGCTGTTCGCGGCCGGCGACGTCACCGGCCGCGCCCCGCTGACCCACCAGGGCAAGTACGGCGCCCGCGCGGCGGGCGACACCGTGGCGGCGCTGGCGAAGGGCGAGAAGGTCGACACCTCGCCGTGGAGCCCGTTCACCGCGACCGCCGACCACCACGCCGTGCCGCAGGTGGTGTTCACCGACCCGGAGGTCGCCTCCGTCGGCCTGTCGGACGCCCGCGAGGGCTCGAACGACCGCGTCGTCGACATCGACATCGCGGTGGCGGGCTCGTCGTTGCACGCCGACGGGTACCAAGGCAAGGCGCGGATCGTCGTCGACACCGAGCGGAACGTGCTGCTCGGGGTGACGTTCGTCGGCCAGGACGTCTCGGAGCTGCTGCACTCGGCGACGATCGCGATCGTCGGCGAGGTGCCGCTCGACCGGTTGTGGCACGCGGTGCCGGCGTTCCCGACGATCAGCGAGGTGTGGCTGCGGCTGCTCGAGGCCTACGGGCTCTGAGCTACCGCGCGGGCAGGTCCAGGGCGGCCTTCGCTGCCCGGACCAGGCCGGGATCGTCCGCAGTGGACGGTCCCGGCACCCACACCGCCTGCACCACCCGGACGGACGTGCCTTCGAGCCGGCTGGTGTAGGCGGCGTTCTCGAACCGCGGCGCCGGCGTGCCCCACTTGCCGGTCTCGGCGGCGAGGTCGAGGATCCCGCCGCCGCCCGGAGTGTCGGCGACGGCCTTGAAGGCGGCGGCCTGCGCGGCGTCGGGGAAGGCGACGATGCCGATGGTCACCGCGCCGGCCCGGCCGTCGACGGTCGTGGCGTAGCTCGCCCGCCGCACGCCCGAGCAGCTGGTCTGCTGCAGGCTGGCCTGCGCGTCCCCGAAGGCGTGCGACGCGCACCGCTGGTCCCCGTCGGCGGCGCGCAGCGAGAACTGCAGGCTTTGCGCGGGAGCGACACTGGCCGGCTGCTGCGAGACCGGCCGGCCGGCGGGCGTCGGCGGCGAGGTGACGGGCGCGGCGGCGGTGTCGTCCCCGCGAGTGGCGACGACCACCGCGGCGACGACCAGCGCGACCAGCAACCCGATCGCCCCCAGCGGCAGCCACCGGACGGTCCGCGAGGTGGGCGCCGCGGGTTTCTGCCGCGGGGCGGGGCTCGGCCGGGAGTGCGGGTAGGACTCCGGCGGGGGAGGTGGGGCAGCCGTCGGGTGCGGGAGCGTCTCGGTGCTGGTGCTGGTGCTGGTGGGCGGGTCGAGGGACTCGGTCCGCTCGGTGTCCGCGCCCGGGCGGTAGAGCGGGATCTGGTCGGCCCCGGGGAAGACGGGCAGGGCCGTGAGGGGTTTGGCGAGGGTCTCGGTGCGTTCGGAGTCCGCAAAATCCGAAGAGGTCTCGGGTTCGGCGGATTTCGTGGGGCTGGTGCGGGTTGCGGCGCTCGAAATCGTCGCGGAGGTAGGTGCCGGGATGGAAACCGTGGAGGCTGTGGCGTCGGCGAAAGTCGCGGTCACCTTTTGAGCGGTGGCCGGAGCGGTGCCGCCTCCGGTGGACTGCGCAGCGCCAGAGGCCACGGACGTGTTTTGCGCGGCGGCAGCGGACTGCGCCAAGGCGGAACCGTTGGCGGCGCCAGGCTCGGCGGCAGATTTTGTGGCGCCGACGGCCGCGACGGTGTGTTGAGCCGCGGCGGGAGTCTGCGCCGGGGCGGAAGTGGTGGGCTCGGCGGTGGTGTCCGAAGTCATCGCGGAGGTCTGCGTCGGAGCGGGATCCGTGGGTGTGCTGGTCGCCGCGGCTGTGTTCTGGGCCACGGCAAGGGTCCGTGCCGGGGGAGAACTCGCCGAAGTGTCGGTCTCGGCCGCGGATTTCGTGGTGTCGGGAGCAATCGCCGATTCCGAAACCGTTGCGGAAGCCTTCACCGGGGCGGAATCCGCGGACACGCTGGGCTCGGCGGACTTTGGGATGCCAAGAGTGCCAAGGCCTTCGGCTGCGGCGGAGTCTGTGGCCGTGCCGGGCTCGTCCGCGGGTGCAAGCCTCGGGCTCGGCGCGCGATCCTGGGTGGCAGTCGCGTGATCCGGTTCGACACTCGCGTGATCCAGGGCGGAACTCGCGGGCTCCGACTCCACGCTCGCGCGCTCCGAACCGGAACTTGCGTGATCGGGCGCGGAACTTGCGTGATCCACGCCGGAACTCGCGTGATCCAGGACGTGATCGGCCTCGGCCGGCGTTGCCGGCGGGTCGGCCAGTTGCGTTCGGCCACTTGCAGTCGGCGTCACCGGGGTCTCGGTTCGCCAGCCCGCGGGTGGCCGGGCGGTGGCCACGGTCGCGGCCGACCGGGGCGCAGTGTCCCAAAGGGACTCCGGCGGCGTGTCGTCACTGAACCGGCTGAATCCCTCACCCAGCAGGATTTCGTCCGAGAAGTCGGGCACGTCGGGGGCCAGGCCGCGGATCAGCGCGCGCACCTGGTCGACCGAACGGGGGCGGTGGGCCGTCGCCAGGGAGACCGCCGCCGCCAGCATCGTCGTCGGGGTGGGGTGCAGGACCCGCACCGGGCCCGCCAGGTCGCTCGCGGGCTGGTCGACCGTCTCCACGTACGGGCCGACCGCCACGATCGTGCCCACCGGCGCCGTGCCGGGGACCAGTTCCGCGATGCGGCTTTCGCACACCTGGGACAGGTCCAGGGCCTCCGTCGCCGGGTTGATCGCGTCGTCGTCGGCCACCAGGGGCCAGCCGTCGGCCTTCCATTCCGCGCCCAGCGGGGCTTCCAGCCGCAGCGCCGGGTCCGGCAGGTCGACGCCGATGACGATGATCACGCCGTGGGGCAGCAGAACCACCGCCTCGACCGGGCGATCCGTCACCGTCCCGACGCCGATCAGCGCGATCCCGCCGACGACGGTGCTGCCGCGGCCCAGGGACGCCAGCGCCGCCCGGATGTCGTCCGCCACCCGGGACTGCTGCCGCTCGAGGCGCACCAGTCGCACCGAAATCTCCCCTGCTCGTCGTTCCGGAGCATCACGCTAGCGCGCCCGGTCGTATCCGAGGCGCGACACGGGGACGACGCGGCCGCGTCCCACCGAAAGTGGTGCTGCGGGTGACTTGTGGTGTTCATGTGGCCAAACAGCACGGTTGGGGTGCAGAATGTGCTACAACGCATCGGAGGCGGTATTCGGGAGCCGCACTGAGGCCACGCAGCTCGATTTCAGGGCGTAGGGGAAGACGTCCCTCGTCGAGCAAGCGGAGGTAGCAGTGAGCACCCGTGGCAGCACCCGAGGTGTGGTGTACGTCCACTCGTCGCCGTCTGCGGTGTGTCCGCACGTCGAGTGGGCTATTTCGGGCACCCTCAACGCCCGAGTCGACCTGAAGTGGACGGCGCAGCCGGCCAGTCCGGGTCAGCTTCGCGCCGAATGCGGCTGGCGCGCGCCCGCGGGCACCGGCGCCAGATTGGCGGCGGCCCTCAAGGCGTGGCCGATGATTCGGTTCGAAGTCACCGAAGAGCCCAGCGCGGGCGTCGACGGCGAGCGGTTCTGTTTCGCGCCCGGGCTCGGCCTGTGGCACGGACGGACCAGCGCCAACGGCGACATCGTGGTGGGCGAGGACCAGCTGCGCGCACTCGTGAGCATGACCCGCGGCGGCGAGTCGCTGGCGCACAAGCTCGACGAACTCCTGGCCGCGAGCTGGGACGAAGCGCTCGAGCCGTACCGTCACGCCGGTGACGGTGCTCCGGTGACCTGGCTGCACCAGGTCGGCTGACACCGGACTCCGGCAGCACGGGACCGGTGGCGGGGCCGGTACGCTCTTCCGCGTGACGACCCCCGCCTCCAGCCCCCGCCAGCGCTGGCTGGTGCCCGTCGTGGTCGTGGTGCTGTCCGTGACCGTGGGCGGCGGCCTGCTCGCGCGCGAGCTCTACCGCCGTCCCGACCAGCCCACCGGCGACACGTCGGCGCCGGTGACGGTGCCCCAGCCGGCGACCGGCAGCCAGCCGACCGGTGCCGACATCGTCGGGATGACGCCGGACGCGCAGTCGCACCCGCGGGCCGACGAGGTGCGCAAGGTGCTGGAGACGTACTTCTCGGCCATCAACACCCAGCAGTACTCGAGGTGGATGACCGTGGTCACCACGGAGCGGGTGGCGCAGCAGCCGCTCGGCACGTGGAAGGACGGCATCAAGACCACAAAGGACAGCGAAGCCGTCGTCTACCGGATCGAGCGCGGCTCCGGCACGTCGCTGCGGGTCCTGGTCGGCTTCCGGAGCCGGCAGGCGGTCGAAGACGCCCCGGCGTGGTTCCCGGAGCCGTGCATCCAGTGGCGGCTCGTGCTGCCGATGGTCATCGAGAAGTCCGCGCTGAAGATCGCCGCCGTCGACAACGGCCCGCCCCCCGAACACCAGAAGTGCTGAAACGAGAAGGGGCCCGGCCGAAGCCGGGCCCCTTCTCGTTTGTCAGCGTGCTCAGGCCGCCGGGGTGAACAGCAGAGCGGTGTTGTGCCCGCCGAACCCGAACGAGTTGCTGATCGCCGCGGTCAGCTCGACCTTGCGCGGCTCGCCCGACACGACGTCCAGCTGCACCCGCGGGTCCAGGTCGGTCAGGTTCATCGTGGCCGGCACGATGCCGTGGTACAGCGAGAGGATCGTGATGATCCCCTCCACCGCGCCGGCCCCGCCGACCAGGTGACCCATCGAACCCTTCGGTGCCGTGACGATCGCGTGGTCGCCGACCGCCTTGCGGATCGCCGCCGCCTCGCCGATGTCACCGACCACAGTGGACGTCGCGTGCGCGTTCACGTGTCCGACCTCCGCCGGGGTGACGCCGGCCATCTTCATCGCCGCGCGCATCGCGGCGATCTGGCCGATGCCCTCGGGGTGGTTGCCGGTGATGTGGTAGGCGTCCGAGGTGATGCCGTGCCCGGCGATCGTCGCGTAGACGCGCGCCCCGCGGGCCTTCGCCAGGTCCGCGCGCTCCAGGATGACCACGCCCGAGCCCTCGCCGAGGACGAAGCCGTCCCGGTTCGCGTCGAACGGCCGCGACGCGGCCCCCGGGTCGTCGTTGCGCGTGGACACCGTGCGGGCCTGGGCGAACCCGGCGAGCGTGATCGGGTGGATGCACGCTTCGGCACCCCCGGCGACCACGACGTCGGCACGCCCGGAGCGGATCATCTCGACCCCGCTCGCGATGCCCTCGGCGCCGGAGGCACAGGCCGAGGCCGGGGAGTGCACCCCGGCCCGTGCCTTCAGGTCGATGCCGACGTGCGCGGCCGGGCCGTTCGGCATCAGCATCGGCACGGTCAGCGGCGACACCTTGCGGAGACCCTGCTGGTGCAACAGATCGTTCTGGGTGAGCAGGGTGACCGGACCGCCGACGCCGGTACCGATCGACACGCCGAGGCGGTCGGGGTCGACGTCGGTGTGCTCGTCCGTCGGTTCGGTGAAGCCGGCGTCGGCCCACGCCTGACGGGCGGCGATCATCGCGACCTGCTCGCAGCGGTCCATCCGGCGGGCCTGGACCCGCGGCAGGACTTCCGAGGGATCGACGGCCAGCATGCCGCCGATCTTGACCGGCAGCTGCAGCTCCTCGACCCAGTCGGCTTCGATCGTCCGGACCCCGCTCCGCCCGGCCAGCAGACCGTCCCAGGTGGACGTCACGTCCCCGCCGAGCGGTGTGGTGGCGCCGAGACCGGTGATCACGACGTCGATGTTGCTCATGGGTGTCTCCTCAAGGAGGGAAGAGGACTTACTTCGAGTTGGCCGACACGTAGTTGACGGCGTCGCCCACGGTCTTCAGGTTGGCGAGCTCGTCGTCCGGGATCTTGACGCCGAACTTGTCCTCGGCCTGCACGGCGATCTCGACCATCGACAGCGAGTCGATGTCCAGGTCGTCGACGAACGACTTCTCGGCGGTGACGTCGTCCTGAGCCACACCGGCCACCTCTTCGACGATCTCGGCGAGGCCGGCGAGGATCTCAGCGTTGTCAGCCATGGGGTAGTTCCCTTCTCGGTCTTACTTGGGGTCTTGTCCGGTGGGCGAGTGCCCGCCGGGAGCGTAACGGTCAGGGGCAGATGAACGCCTGCCCGGCGTAGGACAAGCCCGCGCCGAACCCGACGGCCAGCACCACGTCGCCGGACTTCGCCGTCCCGGCCTTGCGCATGTGGTCCAGCGCGAGGGGGATGGACGCCGACGAGGTGTTGCCGGAGTACCTGATGTCGTCGGCGACGACCATGTCGTCACGGGCGCCGTTGGCCCGCAGCTTCTTCGCGATCGCCTCGACGATGCGCAGGTTCGCCTGGTGCGGGATCAGCACGTCCACATCGGACGCCTTCAGCCCGGCGACCTCGAGCGCGCGCAGCGCGATCGGCGCGATCTGGGTGGTCGCCCACCGGAAGACCGACTGGCCCTCCTGGTAGATGAACCTGTCCTCGGTCATCCCGATCAGGTCGACGAGGTCGCCGGCACTGCCCCAGGAGACCGGGCCGATCAGCGGCTCGTCGGACGCGCCGACGACCGCGGCGCCCGCGCCGTCGGCGAAGATGATCGCGTTGGCGCGGTCGGCCGGGTTCACCGAGTCGGTGAGCTTCTCGGCGCCGATCACGAGGACCTTCTTGGCGGAGCCCGCGCGGATCAGGTCCGACGCGACGCCCAGGCCGTAGCAGAACCCGGCGCACGCGGCGTTGAGGTCGAACGCGCCGGGGCTCGGGATGCCGATCCGGGCGGCGACCTGCGCGGCGGCGTTCGGGATCTGCGTCGGCATCGTGCAGTTCGGCAGGATCACCGTGTCCACTTCGGACGGGTCGACCCCGGCGTCGGCCAGCGCGGCGGTGCCGGCGGCGACCGCCATGTCGGTGAGCAGCTCGTCCTTCTCGGCGAAGCGGCGCTCGATGATGCCGACGCGGGTCTGGATCCACTCGTCGTTGGTGTCCATGGTCTTCGAGAGGTCGTCGTTGGTGACGATCCGCTCGGGCTGGTAGCTGCCGACGCCCAGCACGCGGCTGCCGCGGGAGCCCGGGTTGAGGCTCAGGGCCGGTCGGTCGGTCACGAGGCGTCCTCCTGGCGCAGCGCCGCCAGTTCGGCCGGCGTCTTCAGCGCGGTGGTAGTGGTGACGACGCCCTTGAGCTGCCGCTTGACCAGGCCGGTCAGCGTGCCCGCGGGCGCGAGTTCGACGGTGCGGGTGACGCCGAGCGAGACCAGGCCGTCCATCGTCAGGTCCCACCGGACCGACCGGGTGACCTGCGCGACGAGCCGCTCCAGGTACTCGGCCCCGCTGGTGACGACGGCGCCGTCCGCGTTGGACAGTAGCGGGCGGGTCGGATCGGCCGGCGTCAGCTCGGCGGCGTGGGCGCGCAGCGCCTCTTCGGCGGGCGCCATGTAGCGCGTGTGGAAGGCGCCGGCGACCTTGAGGGCGCGGATCTTCGTGCCTTCGAGGGGCTCGGCGACGATCTTCGCGATCGCGTCGGCCGCGCCGGAGGCGACGATCTGCCCCGCTCCGTTGCGGTTCGCCGCGGTCAGGCCCCGCTCGCCCAGCCACGCGACGACCTGCTCGGGGTCCCCGAGCATCACCGCGGCCATCGACGTCGGTTCGATCGCGCACGCCTTCGCCATCTCGGCCCCGCGGACGGCGGCGAGCGCGACGGCCTCTTCGGGCTTCAGCACCCCGGCGATCGCGGCGGCGGCCAGCTCCCCCACCGAGTGCCCGGCGACCGGCGCGTCATCGGGGACCGGCGCGGTGGCCTGGAGGTGCTCGAAGGTGAGCAGCGACAACGCGACGATCAGCGGCTGCGCGATCGCGGTGTCCTGGATCTCCTCGGCGCCGGCTTCGGTGCCGAGGCGCAGCAGATCGAGCCCCGCGCGCTCGGACCACTGGGCGACGCGCTCGCGCGCGCCGTCGAGGTCGAGCCAGGGCGTGAACATACCGGGGGCCTGGGATCCCTGGCCGGGAGCGAGCACTGCTGACGTCACCCTCTAAGACAACACGGCGCGGGCACTTTCGCGGGATGCCGACGCTCACAGTGTCTGCCCGGCGTCTTTGTCGGAACCCTCCAAAGACGCGCCGCACCACCTCGCGCGTAACCCGGAAGCCTTGTCGGGTTCAATCACCTTTCGCTGTTAAGTCCATCACGTGACGGGGCTCTCGTGAGAGGGTCGCGGACGGCGCGGGGAGCGGTCACCAGAGGCCGCGGGCGCGGGCCAGCCGGCCCACCGCCAGCGCGATCCGCAGCACCAGCGCGTCCCGGGGGTCGGTCGGCTGGCAGCCCGTCAGGTCCGCCGCCTTGCGCAGGCGGTAGCGGACCGTGTTCGGGTGGACGAACAGCGTCTTCGCGCACGTCTCCAGCACCCCGCCGCTCTCGAGGTAGGCCTCCACCGTGCGCTGCAGCGTCGGGCCGGCCTCCTCCAGCGGGCGGGCGATGGTGTCGACCAGCAGCCGCTCGGCTTCGGCGTCGCCCGAGAGCGCGCGTTCCGGTAGGAGGTCCGCCGAGCGCACCGGGCGGGGCGCGCCCGGCCAGCCGACCACCGCCCGCAGACCGGACAACGCCTCCGTCGCGCTGTGGTGCGCCTCCGCGAGCGTCGGGACCGTCGGGCCGGCCACCACCGGGCCGTCGGCGAAGGCCACCGACATCCGGCCGAGGATCTCGCGTTCCTTCACCCCGCCTTCGGTCGCGCCGCCGATGACGACCACGAGTCGCGAGCCCTGCACGGACAGCAGCACCGGCCGGCCCACGCGGGCGGCGCGGCTGCGGACCTCGAACACGACCGTCGGCGGGTCCTCCGACGGCGGGTTGCCCACCAGGACCGTCGCCGCGGCGGTCGGGTCCCAGCCCAGCGCCGTCGCGCGCGAGAGAACGGACTCTTCGGCGTCGCCACGGACGATGCCGTCGACGACCAGGGCCTCCAGCCGGGCGTCCCACGCGCCGCGCGCCTCGGCCGCGGCGGCGTAGGAGTTGGCCGCGGCGAAGGCGATTTCCCGGCCGTAGCGCAGGATTCCCTCGATCAGCGCGGCCCGCTCGCCCTCGTTCGCCGCGAAGTCCGGCAGCTGCTCCTCGAAAACCTCGATGGCGAGCCGGACCATGCCGACGGCCTGGCGCAGGCTGACCCACCGCGACAGCTCGGCCGGCGCGTCGCGGAACGCCTCGGTGGTGAGCTTCAAGGCCTCTTTGGAGTCCCGCAGCCAGCCGACGAATCCCGCCGCGCCGGCCTGGGTGATCAGCAGAACGCTCGCGCGCTGGTCGGCGGGCAGCCGGGCGAACCACGGCAGCCGCTGTTCCATGACGGCGATGCTGGCGCTCGCCAGGCTGCCGGACGCGTGCTCCAGCCGCCGGAGCGTCTTCGCGGACAGTCCGTGGTGCTTCGGCACACGCCGTGTGGTGGGTTCGGCCATTTCGACGCGATCCTACGGGGCCCGCAACTTTCGTAGCCCGCGATGGCAACGCGGGTCGCTATGCGGCGCGTGTACCCGCTGCCTACGATCGCAGCCAAGCGGAGGAAATGGGGGCACCGGGATGACCGGTCTAGAGATCGACGCGATCTCCAAACGCTACGGCGACGTGGTCGCTCTGCGCGAAATGACGTTCGACGTCCGGCCGGGCGAATTGTTCGGCTTCGTCGGCAGCAACGGCGCCGGGAAGACGACGACCATGCGCATCGCGCTGGGCGTCCTTTCCGCCGACGCCGGCGAAGTGCGCTACGCGGGTGAGCCCGTGACGCACGAAACGCGCCGCCACATCGGTTACATGCCCGAGGAACGCGGGCTGTACCCGAAGATGAAGGTGGGGGAGCAGCTCACGTACCTGGCCCGGCTGCACGGGATGTCCGCGTCCGACGCCAAGACGTCGGCGGAGAAGTGGACGGAACGGCTGGGCGTGGCCGCGCGCCGCGACGACGAGGTGCAGAAGCTCAGCCTCGGCAACCAGCAGCGCGTCCAGCTGGCCGCCGCGCTGGTGCACGAGCCGCGGATCCTGGTGCTCGACGAGCCGTTCTCCGGCCTCGACCCGGTCGCGGTCGACGTGATGAGCCAGGTGCTCAAGGAGAAGGCCGCCGACGGCGTGCCGGTCGTGTTCTCCAGCCACCAGCTCGACCTGGTGGAGCGGCTCTGCGACCGGGTCGGCATCGTCCGGAGTGGACAGATGGTGGAGGTCGGCACGGTCGAGCAGCTGCGCGCCGGCGGCGCGGTGCGGCTGCGCGTCGACGTGCCCGGAGCCGGTGACGACTGGGCCGACGGCCTCGCCGGCGTCAAGGTGCTCGGCCGGAAGGGCACCGCGACCGAGCTGGAGCTGGCCGACGGCGCCGACGACCAAGCCGTGCTCCAGGCCGCGCTGGCCACCGGGCCGGTGCGCGAGTTCGCCCGCGAGCAGCCGACGCTGGCCGACCTGTTCCGTTCCGTCGTGACGACCGAGGAGGTCCCCGCATGAGTACCCCGGTTCCGGACGTCCGGATGAGCGCGGCGGGCGCCGTCGGGCTGGTCGCCTCGCGCGAGATCGGCACCCGCGTCCGCTCCAAGGCCTACCGGGTCACCACCGTCGTCATGCTGCTGCTGATCGTCGTCGGCATCGTCGTGATCAAGCTGATCTCGGGCGGCGGGGGCGCCGACGCGACGATCGGCTACACCCCGGCCACCGCCGGGTTCAGCGCGCCGCTGCAGGCGAGCGGCAAGGCGGTCGACGAGAGCATCGACCTCACCCAGGTCGCCGACGAGGCCGCCGGGCGCGCGAAGCTGGCCGACGGCTCGATCGACGCGCTGCTCACCGGCGACGGCAAGAGCGTGCACGTCCAGGTGAAGAAGGACCTCGACGGCAAGCTCGCGAACGTGCTGCAGCTGCTGTCCCGCCAGGTCGCGCTCGACCAGCAGATCACCACGCTCGGCGGCAACCCGGCCCAGTTCGAGGCCACCGTCTCGGCCGCGAAGTTCGTCGAGGACCCGCCGCTGGAGGAGCCGTACGACTACAACGGCCAGCAGCTGGTGCTCGGCATCGTCGCCGGCATCCTGATCTACCTCTCGCTGATGATCAACGGCCAGAGCGTCGCCCAGGGTGTCGTCGAGGAGAAGACGTCCCGCGTTGTCGAGCTGCTGCTCTCGACGATCAAGCCGTGGCAGCTGATGGCCGGGAAGGTGCTCGGCATCGGGGTGGTCGGGCTGATCCAGATGGTCGTGATCGGGGCCGGCGGGGTGATCGCCGGATTGGCCACGGGCGTGCTCACGGTGTCCGTTTCGGCGGCCGTCGGCACGGTGGTCTGGCTGATCGTCTGGTACCTGCTCGGGTTCTTCATGTACTCGATCGTGTTCGCCGCGCTGGGCGCGCTGGTGTCCCGGCAGGAGGACGTCGGCGGCGCGGTGATGCCGGCGCTGATGTTCGTGATCGCCGGGTACGTGGTGGGGATTTCCGTGCTGCCGTCGGATCCGGGCAACACGTTCGCCGAAGTGCTTTCCGTGATCCCGGTGTTCGCGCCGACGCTGATGCCGATGCGGCTGGCGATGGGCGGGGTGCCGGTGTGGGAAGCCGTGTTGTCGGTGGGGCTGGTGGTGCTGATGATCCCGGTGCTGATCTGGCTCGCCGCGCGGATCTACCGCAACGCCGTCATGCGCAGTGGCGCGAAGGTGAAACTGCGGGACGCTCTGCGCGCCGCCTGACGTTTCCCGGTTGTTCATCCGGCCCTCGGACCGCTTCGGCGTCCGGGGGCCGGTTTGTTCTCGGCCCGTGACACCGGGATTCCCCCAAATGCTCGAGGCCGCCCGGCGCTTGCGGTTTACGCTGCGCCGGACGGCCTCGTCTCCCCGGTCCCCACCGGTAGAACCAGTATGGCTGCCAACGATCTTCGCGCGCCAGTCGTCTCACTCGATCGTGGGGCGCACGAGTTGCCGCCGCCAGGTACCTGATCGACGATCCGGTGCACAACAGCGGCACCACCCGAATCGCGGCGCGATTCGGTGCGAAACATCAAGAGGGAGTCGGCATGGGCCAGCAACTCAAGGACGGACTGGGACAAGCGTGGAACCTCGTGGCCACGTTCGTCCCGAAACTCGTCGGTTTCCTGATCATCCTGCTGATCGGCTGGCTGATCGCAAAGGCCGTCTCGAAGGGCCTGAGCCTCGTTCTCGGAAAGGCCGGGTTCGGCAAGCTGATCGAGAAGACCGGCCTTTCGGCCAGCATCGGCCAGCAGAAGATCGACGCGGCCGGGATCCTCGTGAAACTGGTCTACTACTTCATCCTGCTGATCGCGCTGCAGCTCGCGTTCGGCGTGTTCGGGCCGACGAACCCGGTCAGCCAGCTGCTCAACGACATCATCGCGTTCCTGCCGCGGATCGTGGTCGCGCTGGTGCTGATCGTGGTCGCCGCGGCCATCGCGAAGGTCGTGCGTGACGTCGTCACGTCGGCGATGTCGGGCCGCCCGGCCGGCCGTTACCTGGCCACCGGCGCCTACTGGCTGATCATGGCGTTCGGCATCATCGCCGCGCTCGGCCAGGTCAACATCGCGACCGCGATCACCGGCCCGGTGCTGATCGCCGTGCTGGCCACTATCGGCGGCGTCATCGTCGTCGGCTTCGGCGGCGGCCTGATCAAGCCGGCGCAGGACCGCTGGCGCGGCTGGATGGCGAACATGCAGCAGCAGCTGGCGGAGACGCCGCAGCAGCGCACCGGCGAGATGGGCCGCAGCGAGGCCCCCCACGCGATGGTCGGCGCCGACAACACCCCGACCCCGCCGGTCGGGACCCCGCGCCCGCAGATCTGAGCGGCTGAGTGACGAGACGGGCCCGGCAGACGAGGAAGCTGCCGGGCCCGTTTCGTTACGCTGGGGCGCATGGGGGTCGTGACGGCGCTGTGGCGTTATCCGGTGAAGTCGATGCGCGGGGAACGGCTGGCCGAGGGTGAGTTCACCGCTCGTGGTCTCGACGGCGACCGGTTGTACGCGGTCCGCGATCCGGACGGGAAGTTCGGCAGCGGCAAGAACACCCGCCGCTTTCGCCGGATGGCGGGCCTGCACGAGTTCGCCGCGCGGTACGACGGTGACGTGCCGGTGGTGACCCTCCCGGACGGGCGCGCGATCCGTGGCGACGTCGCCCACGGGGAGATCGCCGCCGCGCTGGGCCGCCCGGGCGTCCGGCTGGTCCGGGAGGCGGACGTCCCGCACCACGACGAAGCCGCCGTCCACCTGGTGACGACGTCGTCGCTGGCCTGGCTGGCCGAGCGCGCTCCCGGCGTCGAGATCGACGCGCGGCGGCTGCGGCCGAACCTCCTGCTCGACACCGGCCCGGCGCCGGAGCTGGCCGAAGAGGCGTGGCTGGGGGAGCGGGTCCGGATCGGCTGGGTCGAGCTGGAGATCCTGCGCCGGGCCGTCCGCTGCGTGATGGTCGGCCTGCCGTGGGACGGCCTCGCGGCCGCGCCCGGCCTGCTGAAGACGATCGCCGACACCAACGACCTGACGCTCGGGGTGCACGCCCGCGTCGTCCACGGCGGCACCGTCCGCGTCGGCGACGTCCACGACGTGGGATGTTCCGCGCCTCACAGTCCCTAGGGAATGCGCCTCTCCCGGAGCATGTTGGTGACCGGTAGGACGAAAGGGGCGTCACGTGAACTACCTGCTGGAACACGGCTTCCGGGTGCTCGGACAGTGGATCTCCATCGCCGAGTTCGCCGGGCAGGTGTTCGCGCTGGCCGTGGTGTTCCTCGCGCAACGTCGCACCTTGTGGACGTGGCCGGTGCAGGTCGGCGCCACGGTGCTGCTGTTCGCCGTCTACGCCTCCGCGCACCTCGGCGGGCTCGCCGCCCGGCAGGTCGCCATCCTCGCCATCTCCGTCTACGGCTGGTGGGCATGGACGCGCCACAAGGACCCCGTGTTCGGCGTCGTCGTGCGCCAGGGCCGGCTCACCGAGCGGCTCGTCATGCTCGGCACGTTCGTCGCCGGCACCACCGTGATGGCCCTGGTCCTCGACGCGCTGCACGCGTCGTGGGCGCCGTGGCCGGACGCCGCGATCTTCGTCGGCACCCTCGTCGCCTTCGGCGCGCAGGGCGCGGGGCTGGTCGAGTTCTGGCTGGTCTGGCTGGTCGTCGACGCGATCGGCGTGCCGCTGCAGATCTCGTCCGGGCTCTACTTCTCGGCCGCGATCTACATCGTGTTCGCCGGGCTGGTCGTGCACGGCTGGTGGACCTGGAACCGCTCGGCCAAGCAGCGCGTCGCGGCCCGCGACCACGGGGTCATGGCAGCATCCAGCTGAGCACCGGCGAGCTCTGCCCGAGCACGATCAGGCACATCACCAGCAGCAGCCCGAGGCTCCACGGCAGGACTTTGCGCAGGAGCTTGCCCTCTTCGCCGGGCAGGTTCGCCGCGACGCAGGCGATGGTGAGGTTCTGCGGCGAGACCATCTTGCCGAGCACACCGCCGGAGCTGTTGGCCGCGGCGAGCAGGTCCGCGGGCAGGCCGGTCTGGTGGGCCGCCGTCACCTGCAGCGCGCCGAACAGCGCGTTCGCCGACGTGTCGGACCCCGAGACGGCGACGCCGAACCAGCCGAGCACCGGGGACAGGAACGCGAGTGCGGCGCCGGCGGCCGCGATGAACGTGCCGATGGTGCTGGTCTGGCCGGACAGGTTCATCACGTAGGCCAGCGCGAGCACGCCGGTGACGGTGAGGATCGCGAAGCGCAGTTCCTTGACCGTGGCCAGCCATTCGCTCAGCGCGCCGCTCGCGGACACGGCCAGCACCGCCGCCGTGATGATCCCGGCGATCAGCACGAGCGTGCCGCCGGTGTTGAGGAACGGCAGCGAGAACGTGTTGCCGGACACCGGTTTCCCGTTCGGCGCGGCGACGTTCAGCCCGAACCAGTGGAACTTCCAGGTCGCCTTGTCCAGCAGGGCCTTGATCGGCGGCAGCTGGCCGAGCGAGAAGATCACGATGATCAGCGCGTACGGCAGGTACGCCTTCACGACGTCGCCGCGGGAATCCTCCGGCGGCGCTTCGGTGGTCGTCGTCCCGCCCAGCCCGACGCGGACGGCTTCGGGCACCGGACGGCGGGTCTGGGGCAGCGCCACCAGCGCGGCCGCGCCGGCGAGCGCGGCGCCGATGTCGGCCAGCTGCGGCGAGACGTAGTTGGACGCGAGGAACTGCACGAGCCCGAACGCGACACCGCAGACCAGCGCGGGCAGCCACGTGTCGCGCAGGCCGCGCTTGCCGTCGACGATGATCACCAGCAGCAGCGGCACGACCAGGGCGAGCAACGGCGTCTGGCGCCCGACGATCGACGACACCTGCTCCAGCGGCAGCCCGGTGACCTGGGCGAGTGTGACGACCGGTGTGCCCATGGCGCCGAACGCGACCGGCGCGGTGTTCGCGACCAGCGCGACGACGGCGGCCTTCACCGGGTGGAAGCCGACGGCCACCAGCATCACGGCGCTGATCGCGACGGGCGCGCCGAAGCCCGCGAGGGCCTCCATCAGCGCGCCGAAGCAGAACGCGATGATTAGCGCCTGGATGCGCGGGTCGTCGGAGATGCGGCCGAACGAGCGGCGCAGCACGTCGAAGTGCCCGGTCCGCACGGTGAGCCGGTAGATCCACAGCGCGTTGACGACGATCCACATGATCGGCCACAGCCCGAACGCGGCGCCGGACAGCGCGCCGGAGACGGCTTGGACGATCGGCATCCCGAACGCGGCGATCCCGACGACCAGCGCGACCAGCAGCCCGATCAGGGCGGCGTGGTGCGCCTTCATCCGGACGACGCCGAGGAGGACGAGCACGGTGGCCAGGGGCAGCACGGCGACGAGCGCGGACAGGCCCAGCGAGCCGAGGGGAGTCACGTCTTGTATGAACAGGGTCTGCACGAACACGGGCGACCTCCGTTTTCCACGATGCGAAAACGGCCTTTCGGCGGAGTGTCCGTGATCCTCCTCACAAACCGGGCGTTACGTCAACAACTTGACGCCACACGGCCCAACGAGTCAGGCTCTCACGTGATCCCAGGGTCGACACGCGTGTCTGGAGGGTCGACACGCGTGATTGGCGGGTCGACACGGCGTAGGCGGGCTCGGGAGTCGTGTCGACCCCCCGATCACGCGAGTTGGCGTGCCAATCACGTGAGCCGGCGTTCTGGTCACGCGGATTACGGCTGGGGGAGGACGGCGAGGGCGGTTTCGGCGACCGTGCGGAGTTCGGCGGGGCTCGAGCCGCCCTTGCCGAGGGCTTCGATGCCGCGGGTGACGGCCAGCAGCAGGCTCGCGAGGTGGGCCGGGTCCTGGTCGCCGGCGATGTCGCCCGCGCGCTGGGCGGCCGCGATGGCCGCCGTCAGCTGCTCCCGCAGCTCGTGGAAGACGCGCTGGGCGCGGGCTGCGACGGCCTCGTCGTGCTCCGCGCACTCCGCGGTGCCCTTCGCGAGCATGCAGCCGCGCCGGTCCCGGTCCGCTGCCGTGGACTCGGCGATCCCCACGACGTAATCGCGGATCCGCTGGTGAGCGCCGCTGTCGGGACCTTCGAGCGCGCGGCGCGTCGACTCGGCTGACTCGGTGCAGTAGTCGTCGAAGACGCGCAGGAACAGGGCGTGTTTGTCGCCGAAGGCGCCGTAGAGGCTGCCCTTGCCGAGGCCGGTCGCGGCGGCGATGTCGTCGATCTTCGTGCCCGCGTAGCCGGTCGCCCAGAACTGGTCCCTGGCGGCGCGCAGCACCGCGTCCTGGTCGAAGCTCCGGGGTCGCGCCATGCCCTCAGCGTACTCATTCTTGACTGTCTCGTCCATAACGGCGTAAGTTCTGGACGAGACAGTCAAGAACTCGACCAGGGGAGCATCGTGACCAGCACACTGAAGGACAAGACGGCCGTCGTGACCGGCGCCGGCACCGGCATCGGGCTCGCCATCGCGAAGCGGTTCGCGGCCGAAGGCGCGCACGTGTTCATCACCGGGCGGCGCAAGGAGGTCCTCGACGACGCCGTCGCCGAGATCGGTGGCAGCGTGCAGGCGATCCGCGCCGACTCCTCGAACCTCGCCGACCTCGACGCGCTCTACCGCGCCGTCGAAGAGCGCGGGAAGGGCCTCGACGTCGTCGTCGCCAACTCCGGCGGCGGCACCGTCGCCCCGCTCGGCGAGATCACCGAGGAGCAGGTCGACGGCACGTTCGCCACGAACGTCAAGGGCGTCGTCTTCACCGTGCAGAAGGCCTTGCCACTGCTCAACGAGAACGCGTCGATCATCATCACGGGCTCGACGACGTCGACGCGCGTGGCGCCGGGCATGAGCATCTACGCCGCGACGAAGGCCGCCGTCCGCAACTTCGCCCGGACCTGGGCGCTCGACCTGAAGGGCAAGAGCGTCCGCGTGAACGTGCTGAGCCCGGGACCGACGCGCACCCCGGGCCTGCTCGGCCTGGCCGAGCCCGCCGCCCAGCAGGCCATGCTCGACATGTTCGAGGCCGACGTCCCGCTCGGCCGGATCGGCGACCCGTCCGAGATCGCCGGCGCGGCACTGTTCCTGGCCTCACCCGACGCCAGCTTCGTCAACGGCGTCGAGTTCTTCGTCGATGGCGGCCAGGCGCAGGTCTGACCGGGCTCAGCGCAGCGTCGCGTGTGACGGCCTGAGGTCGGCGAGGGTGCGGACGCCCAGCAGCTGCATCGTGCGGACCATCTCCGTCGAGAGGATGTCCACGCAGCGCTGGACGCCGCGCTCGCCGCCGGCCATCAGGCCGTAGAGGAACGCGCGGCCGACCAGAACGGCGTCGGCGCCGCGGGCGATGGCCGCGACGATGTCGCCGCCGGACAGGATGCCCGTGTCGATCCAGACCTCGGCGCCGCCCTGGATCTCGTCGAGCACCGCCGGGAGCAGCTCCAGGGGCGTCGGCGCGCGGTCCAGCTGGCGGCCGCCGTGGTTCGAGATCAGCACCGCGTCGGCGCCGTGCTTGACGACGTCGCGCGCGTCGTCGACGTTCTGCACGCCCTTGACCACGAGCTTCCCGGGCCAGGTGCGGCGCACCCAGTCGAGGTCGTCGTAGTTCAGCGTCGGGTCGAACAGCTTGTTCAGCAGCTCGGCGACGGTGCCGTCGAAGTGGCTGAGCGAGGCGAAGTTCAGCGGCTCGGTGGTGAGCAGGTTGAACCACCACGCGGGGTGCGTCGCGCCGTCGAGGAACGTCTTGAGCGTGAGCGCCGGCGGGATGGTCAGGCCGTTGCGGACGTCCCGCAGCCGCGCGCCGCCGACCGGGGTGTCGACGGTCAGCATGAGCGTGTCGAAGCCGTGTTCCCACGCGCGATTCATCAGATCTTCGCCGGCGCCGTGGTCGCGCCAGACGTAGAGCTGGAACCACTTGCGGGCCCCGGGCGCGGCGGCGGCGAGGTCCTCGATCGACGTCGTCGCCATGGTCGAGAGCCCCACCGGGATGCCGTTGCGCTCGGCGACGCGGGCCACCGCGCGCTCGCCCTCGTGCTGCATCATCCGGGTGAAACCGGTGGGAGCGAAGGCGAAGGGCAAGGCTGAGGTCTTGCCGAGGATCTCCCGCGTGGTGTCCACATCGGACACCCCGCGCAGGACATTCGGGTGGAACTCGACCCGCCGGTAGGCCTGGCGGGCGCGCAGCAGGCTGTCTTCGAGCTCGGCCGCGCCGTCGGTGTAGTCGAAGGCCGCCCGCGGGGTCCGCTTGCGCGCGGCCGTGCGCAGGTCGGCGATGGTGTGCGCGTTGCCGAGACGCCGGTCGGTCGGGTTCAGCACGATCGGCTTGGGCCGCAGGAGCTGCTTCAGCTCGTCCGGCTTCGGCAGTCGGCGCTTCGTCACCTTCATCAACTCCCTCAACAGCCTGCACGGCGAACGGGACCCGGCAGACATCGGATGTCTGCCGGGTCCCTTTCTAGCACCAGGTCACGCGCTGCCGGAATCCGACGTCTGCGGCCCGGCGGCCGCGACGTCGTCGAGCCGGTACTTCGTGGCCGCTTCGAGGACCTTCGCCTGGTCGACCTCGCCGCGCTTGGCCAGGATCGACAGCGCGCCGACCGTGATCGACTCGGCGTCGACCAGGAACTTCCGCCGCGCCGCGGGCCGGGTGTCGGAGAACCCGAACCCGTCGGTGCCGAGCGTCAGCATGTCGGTCGGCACGTACGGGCGGATCAGGTCCGGCACCGAGCGCATCCAGTCCGACACCGCCACGACCGGTCCGTTCGTGCCCGAAAGCGCCTCGGTCACGTACGGCACGCGCGGCTCGCTGCCCGGGTAGAGCAGGTTGTCGTGGTCGATTTCGACGGCCTCGCGCCGCAGCTCGGTCCACGACGTCGCCGACCACACGGCCGCCCGCACGCCCCACTCCTCGGCGAGGAGCTTCTGCGCCTTCAGCGCGTCCGGCATCGTGACGCCCGAGACCAGGATCTGCACCTCGGGACCGTCGCCCTCCGGGGCGTCCGCGTACTTGTACAGGCCCTTCAGCAGACCGTTGACGTCGAGGTTCGCCGGCTCGGCGGGCTGCTGGTACGGCTCGTTGTAGATCGTCATGTAGTAGAAGACGTTCTCGCCGTTGCCGTCCGGGCCGGTCTCGCCGTACATCCGGCGGAGGCCGTCCTTCACGATGTGCGCGATCTCGAACGACCACGACGGGTCGTACGCCACGGCCGCCGGGTTGGTCGACGCCAGCAGCAGCGAGTGCCCGTCGGCGTGCTGCAGGCCCTCACCGGTCAGCGTGGTGCGCCCGGCGGTGGCGCCGATGACGAACCCGCGGGCCATCTGGTCGGCGGCGGCGTAGAGGCCGTCACCGGTGCGCTGGAACCCGAACATCGAGTAGAAGATGTAGATCGGGATCATCGGCTCGCCGTGCGTCGCGTACGACGTGCCGACGGCGGTGAACGACGCGGTCGAGCCCGCCTCGTTGATGCCCTCGTGCAGCAGCTGGCCCTTCTCGGACTCCTTGTAGGCCAGCATCAGGCTCGCGTCGACCGACGTGTACGTCTGGCCGTGCGGGTTGTAGATCTTGGCCGTCGGGAACATCGAGTCGAGGCCGAAGGTGCGGGCCTCGTCCGGGATGATCGGGACGACGCGCTTGCCGATCTCGGAGTCCTTCGCCAGCTCGCGGACGAGCCGGACGAACGCCATCGTCGTGGCGACCTCCTGCTTGCCCGAGCCCTTCCGGACGCCTTCGTAGACCTTGTCGCCGGGCAGCACGAGCGCCTTCGCCGACTTCGGGCGGCGTTCCGGCAGGAAGCCGCCGAGCGCCTTGCGGCGGCCGATCAGGTACTCGATCTCCGCCGAGTCCTTGCCCGGGTGGTAGTACGGCGGCAGCTTCGGGTCGCGCTCGAGCTCCTCGTCGCTGATCGGGATCCGCTGCGAGTCGCGGAACAGCTTCAGGTCGTCGAGGGTGAGCTTCTTCATCTGGTGCGTGGCGTTGCGGCCCTCGAACGCCGGGCCCAGGCCGTAGCCCTTGATGGTGTGGGCCAGGATCACCGTCGGCTGGCCGTGGTGCTCCAGCGCCGACTTGTAGGCCGCGTACACCTTGCGGTAGTCGTGGCCGCCGCGCTTGAGGTTCCAGATGTCGGCGTCGGAGAGGTCCTTGACCAGGTCCTTCGTCCGCGGGTCGCGGCCGAAGAAGTGCTCCCGGACGAACGCGCCGTCGTTGGCCTTGTACGTCTGGTAGTCGCCGTCCGGCGTCACGTTCATCAGGTTGACCAGGGCGCCGTCGCGGTCGGCGTGCAGCAGCGAGTCCCACTCACGGCCCCAGATGACCTTGATGACGTTCCAGCCGGCGCCGCGGAAGTACGACTCCAGCTCCTGGATGATCTTGCCGTTGCCGCGCACCGGGCCGTCGAGCCGCTGCAGGTTGCAGTTGATCACGAAGGTCAGGTTGTCGAGGCCTTCGCCGGCCGCGATGTGGATCAGGCCGCGCGACTCCGCCTCGTCCATCTCGCCGTCGCCCAGGAACGCCCAGACGTGCTGGTCGTTGGTGTTCTTGATGCCGCGGTCGCGCAGGTAGCGGTTGAACCGCGCCTGGTAGATGGCGTTCATCGGGCCGAGGCCCATCGACACCGTCGGGTTCTCCCAGAACTCCGGCATCAGCCGCGGGTGCGGGTACGACGGCAGGCCGCCGCCCTCACCGGCGTGCGAGTACTCCTGGCGGAAGCCGTCGAGCTGCTGCTCGGACAGCCGGCCCTCGAGGAACGCGCGGGCGTAGATGCCGGGGGAGGCGTGCCCCTGGATGTAGATCTGGTCGCCGCCGCCGGAGTGGTCCTTGCCGCGGAAGAAGTGGTTGAACCCGACTTCGTAGAGCGCGGCGGACGAGGCGTAGGTCGAGATGTGGCCGCCGACGCCGACGCCGGGGCGCTGCGCCCGGTGCACCATGATCGCGGCGTTCCACCGGATGTAGGCCCGGTAGCGGCGCTCGATCTCCTCGTCACCGGGGAACCACGGTTCGTTCTCGGTGGGGATGGTGTTGACGTAGTCCGTCGAGGTCAGCGCGGGCACACCGACGTTGCGTTCACGAGCGCGCTCCAGGATGCGCAGCATCAGGTACCGGGCCCGCTGCTGGCCTCCCCTGGCCAGCGCCTCGTCGAAGGAGTCCAGCCACTCGGCGGTCTCCTCCGGGTCGATGTCGGGCAGGTGCGCAGCCAATCCGTCACGGATTACGCGTACGCGTGCCGGGGTCTCCTTGCCGGAGGCGCCGTCGTTCTGCGGGGCCAAGGGGTCTCCTTGCGAAAAGTTGTAGCCGGTGGTGCTCGTACTCGGGGGTGTACGACTCTCCATCGTCGTCTTCCCTCCCGGCTTCCGCACTGCTACTAGGCGGTAACATCAGCCGACCCGATCGAGTCGCTCCCCGCGCGCGGTGTATCCGCGCGCGCGTTTTCTTCCTCATCACCCTAGGGGACGGGCTCCGGCGGGGTGGCAGACCGGTCCCTGAGGTACCCGATACGCCGTCGCGGCGGGGGCCCCGCGGCCCGTATCCTGCGACACGAGTTGTCACGGATCCGGTGTGGACGGTTGCGCGCAGAGCCACACCAGTGTTCGCTATCGGCAACCGGGTAGCCGAGTGTGGCGCAGCCGTACCCTCCACGAGGGTGCTCGAGCGCCACGCTCCGTCGTAGTTGGAGGAGTGAAGCAGTGGTCGCCGCGGGAGACGCTGATCAGACCGGCGTCGCCGAGAGGCTCGGCATCAAGCCCGAGATGGTGGTCCAGGAGATCGGCTGGGACGAGGACGTCGACGACGACGTCCGCGCGGCGATCGAGGAGCAGATCGGCGGGGACATCCTCGACGAGGAAGCCGACGAGGTCATCGACGTGGTGCTGCTGTGGTGGCGCCAGGACGACGGCGACCTCGGCGACGCGCTCATCGACGCCAGGGGCCCCCTGGAAGAGACCGGCGTGATCTGGGTGCTGACCCCGAAGACGGGACAGCCCGGGCACGTCGAGCCGAGTGAGATCGCGGAAGCGGTGCCCGTCGTCGGGCTGGCCCAGACCGCCAACATCAGTGTCGGCGCGAACTGGATCGGCACGAGGCTGGTGTCCCCGAAGTCGAAGTCGAAACAGCGCTGAACCGGCCCCGCCCGGCTGACACGATAGGGTTGTCGTCGCAGGCACGTGTCCGTACGGGAGAGGAAACGCGGTATGACCGTCGAGGTCGGTTCTGAGGCCCCTGACTTCACGCTCAACGACTACAACAAGCAGCCGGTGCAGCTGTCGTCCTTCCGGGGCGACAAGCCGGTGCTGGTGGTCTTCTACCCGTTCGCGTTCAGCGGCATCTGCACGGGCGAGCTCTGCCAGCTCCGCGACGAGTTCGCCGACTACGACAACAAGGGCGTCCAGGTCCTGGGCGTCTCGGTCGACACGCCGTTCTCGCTCAAGGCGTGGGCCGAGAAGGAGGGCTACCAGTTCCCGCTGCTGTCCGACTTCTGGCCGCACGGTGACGTGGCGCGCGCGTACGGCGTCTTCAACGAGCAGGCGGGTCTCGCGGTCCGCGGCACCTTCCTGGTCGACAAGGAAGGCGTGGTCCGCTTCGCCGAGGTGAACGCCCCGGGCGAGGCGCGCGACCAGCAGGGCTGGAAGAAGGCCGTCGCCGAACTGGCGTGAGGCTCCACGGCGGCGGTCCCCCTTGCAGGTGGGCCGCCGCCGTCCGGGCGCATAGCTCAGCGGAAGAGCACTCGGTTTACACCCGAGCGGTCGCAGGTTCGAACCCTGCTGCGCCCACCAAGTCGTGCTTATTCACACCCCGGACAGAGAAGATCATCTTCCAGGCCGGGGTGTCTTCGTTTCCGCCACCCAGACCGTCCGTGACGTCGTCAAACGTCGCCCGGAAGACGTGAGACGGACGCCGCCGATCGGTCTCGTCTGCGGTCATCTGGGACGGATTCTCGACCGGATGGTCGTCGGTTGCCGCTGAGGCGGTCACGCCATCGAGCAGTGTGGCGAAGGGCTCGGTCAGGTCGCGGCCGACCACCCCGCCGTCTTCGTCGATGTAGAGCTTCTTGAAAAAGCCTTGGTTGATCTGCCGCCGGATATTGTCCGGTGCGGTGAGGTAGGCCGCCGGGCACCGCTCGGCAGCCATCAGGGCTTCGGCCAGGGTCTGTTCAATGTCGGCGGTCGTGGCCTTGGCGCTTTGGATCTCGCGGTCGGCTTGGGCTAGTTGCCGGGTAAGCCGTTGCATCTCAGTCACGAGCAGGTCCTGCGGGACGGCGCCGGCGTAGTGGGCCTGAAGGAGCTTTTGGCGCTCGTCCTGGACGGTGTCCTTCAGCCGCTGGGCGTGCTTGAGGTGCTTGTTGGCGTCTTGTTCTTGCTGGGCCAGCTCCTGCCGCACGGCAGCTTGGATGTGGGCACTGAGCTCTGGGGAGATGCGAAAGCGCTGGTAGAAGGCATCCATGCCTTCCTCGATGCGCTCCAGGCGCATACCCGGACGGTGACAGTTGTTCTGCTTGGTCTTCTTCTTGACGCAGATGTAGTAGGCGTAGGTACCGCCACGGCCGGTGTTCTCGGAGTAGACGAGCCGACCGCCGCAGTCGGAGCAGTAGATGGTGCCGCGCAGGTAGTGGTTGTGCTTGTAGTCCCTGTCGCCGACGTGGTTGTGACTCGACAGAGTGTCTTGGATGGCGAGCCAGGTTTCGGGCTCGATGAGCGGCTGGTGCTTGCCTTCGTAGTGGATGCCCTGGTAGGCGACGACACCCATGTAGTACGGGTTGCGTAGCAAGGAGTGCATGCCGTTGAGCGAAATGGGTTGAGCTGCACGCTTCGGCGTGGGGCGGGCCGTGAGCCCTTTGGCCTGGGCAGTGAGTGTGAGATCCGACACAGTCCACTCGCCGGTGGCGTACTGCTCAAGGCACCAGCGCACGAGGTCGGCCCGCTCGGGGTCGAGGATGACCGTGGCCGCCAGCACGCCGTTGATCGGTTGGCGGACGTTGATGTAGCCCGTGGGAGCACGGAACGGCGTGCCGCCCTCTTCGGCCTTGCGGAGCGAGCCCTTCATGACCTCAAGGGCGAGGTTGCCGGAGTAGAACTGGGCGATCTCAGCCATGAGGCCGTACAACAGCCGGCCACTGGGGGTGTCATCGATGTTCTCGGTGCATGACACGAGCTGGGCGCCGTGCTTCTTCAGTGCGAGGTTGATCGCGATGTCGTCTTCGCGGTTGCGGGCGAGCCGGTCGATCTTGTGCACGATGACGTAGTCCGGGCGGAGCGTTCGTACGTCCTGCAACATACGCTGCAAGTCGTCGCGATCCGCGGAGCGGGCTGACTCACCCGCGTCAACATATTCTTCGTGTACAACAGCGCCCAGCTGTTCGGCTTTGACGAGACAGGCGGCGCGCTGGGCCGGGATGGAATACCCCTCAGCGCCGCCGCCCGTTCGAGCCTGCTCTTTGGTGCTGACACGCAAGTAGATGAGGGCGACCGGCAGGCCGTCTCGCTCGCGTGGGGCGGTGACATTATGTCGTGGCTTTCGCGCCGGACGCTGGGCGGCAGCCTCCAGCGCGTTCTGGCGGGCGCTTTTGTTATTGGTTGATTCTGTGGTGTCCATCTTGAAGCTACCTCCTAACGGTTCGGGCTACTCTTAGGCTCAAGTGAAGTGTCTTGTGCTGCTTGGCAGGCCAATTGGTATCGCTCAATTCCCTTCTTGGTGGCCCGCCGGTGCTGCTCGCGTGCCAGCTGTGCAATTTCCAGCCTGATGCCTTGGAGGAATCGTTCGGCCGCACTCGATAAAATATTGCCAGTATTACTTTGTGATGATGTGAGCATGGTGTGTTGTCTCCGGTTACGTTGTTGTCTCCTTCGCTAAGGCGGGGAGTGCTCAAGGGGGCGGCCGACCGGGAGTGTTGCGGTAGCCGTCAATGAATCGCTCGACGGTCTCAACGCCAGTGAGTGTGACGATGGTCGCGCCACAGTCGGCAAGGAGGCGGACGACGTCTTCCAGTTGCTGCATAGAGCGACCCAGGCGCGAGTAGTCCCACACCACGACGTAGGCGGCATCACGCTGCCGGGCAAGGTCTTCGAGTAGGTGAAGCAGTGCGGTTTGGCGGTTTAAGAGCGCTGGACTCCCCACGTCGGCGTACTCACGGGTGATCTGTAGGCCATGCTTTTCAGCAATACGCTTGCAGCCGTTGCGCTGGTGGTCGAGGGTTCGCGCGTCCTCTGGGCGATCAGAGGCAATGCGTAGATATATGACAGCGCGGTTCTTATGTGTACGTCGTGAGTTCATTTCGTGGCTTTCTATTCGTTTGTTTGATTAACCTTTCATTTCGGATTTTCTCAGGGTTCCTTGACTGTGCCAAGAAAGGCCAGGCTGTCCTTGGGGTTGAATCGAGGGTTCATCTCCGTCGTGGGTGTGCTGTGGTTATTGCAGCATGGCTGTTAATTCTTAACGTCCATGGCGTCACATTGAACGGTTCTCTTTTGCCTCGCGATGAGCAAAGTTGTGTGAGCCACAGGTAGCGCAGTGAGCGCGCTACCTGTGGCCGGGTGCCGCTACTCCTGGGTGGAGCTGCGGCGGCTGCGGGTCGGCTTGGACTTCTCGTCCGTCGCCGGCTCCGCGGTGGCGTCGTCCTCCGGGCTTGCCTCTCCGAACAGTCCTTCGATCGCCGCCTTGCGGGCGGCGGCCTCCTGCTCGATCTCGGCCAGGGCCTCAGCGGCCCGCTGGTTGAAGTCGGGTTCTGACCGCTTGTGCGCGACGTAGAACTCGACTGCTCGCAGCACGGCCACGCTCAAGTTGATGCCGTCGAGCTGTGCGACCAACGCGAACTGTGCGTGAAGGCCTGGCGGCAGCTTGATGCCCAGAGTTTTGACGCCGTTTTTTCCGGTGGGATCAGTCACGACTGATCGACCTCCTCGGTGTGGTGTGACCGCCCATGTCCGCGGAATACGGAAAACGTGGTGAGCAGCCACAGGCCACCGAGGAGTGGCCTGCCGGGGCGTCAACGGAGGAAAACATGCGTCTTGCCGTCATGGCCCGTGGCGACGTCCCAGCTCAGGGCACCCTCGCTCGCCATCGTGGCGTAGTCGATAGTGACGTAGCGGCGTAGGAACGGATCGGTGATGGCCTCGTCAAGGACGCGTGGCCATTCCAGGTCTTCGGCCGTCTCCCGCGCCCAGTCCTCGGGGGTGTCGTAGCTGCCAACGTAGAACGCTTCGAACTGCTCGATGGTGGTGTCGTGGCCGGTCTCCGCGAGACCGACGTACGCGGCGAAGGCGGCCCCGTAGCCGTCGATGCCGCGCGCCAGGCGGGAGATCGTCACCGTGTCGGTGTGCTCACCGATGTCGAGGCCTGCGAAGCCGTCTGTGTCGTGGATCGCCCACTCCCGGGCACCGACCGTCGGGGAGCTGTCGAGCATGGCGGCGATGTTGGCGTCAAGCTCGTCGGCTTCTTGGTTGGCGTCGATCCACTGCCCGTGTTGGATGCCGTGGTTGTGGCTGGCGAGGTCGGCCACGTAGACGCGCGGCTCAGAGCGAGGCCGGCGCTCGACGGTGTCGTCGGCTCCGGCCTCGGCGACGGCTGGCAAGGCCGGGGTGCCTTCAGGTGGTTCTTCGGTTGGCCACTGGTGTCCGGTCGCCATCTGGTTTTGCACGAAGTGTTCGAACTCGATGAAGGTCTCGGCGTCCTCGGGGCGCATGCCGAGTTCAATGAGATGTTCGAAGTTCGTCCGGTCGCGTCGACGCTCTCTGGCCGTGTCGACGCGCGCGTTCTCGATGTGGGCCTGGGCTTCCGGGTCGTCGGTGCCGTAGCTGTTGACCTCGGGGGGTTGTTCACCTCCGTGTGGGTTGTGGGGTTGCTGTTCCATGGACTTTCTCCTCCTTACGTGTTGTCGGTTGCTTGCTTGGTGGGGGTCGGCTGGCGCAACGCGCGCCGATCAGCCAGGCGCGTCTCGGCCAGAGCCGCGTACTCCGGGTTGAGCTCGATCCCCAGCCAGTCACGGCCATACGTTTCGGCGGCGATGGCGACCGTGCCCGCGCCCATAAACGGGTCGAGCACGCGACCAGGGCGCCATCGTCGGTGCCCACAGGCTGGCCGCAGCGGCCCGGTGGCGAGCTTGCGGCCGTTGATCACCTGCCCGGCTCGTTGCCACGGGGTTCCGCAGTCGGTGCAGACCCGCGCCGGACAGGTGCTGAGCAGCGGGCGGCGCACCAGTTCGGCAGGGAAGGTCGCGAAGTGGGCACCCCGGTAACTGGCGGTGGCGAGCCGCCAGACGTCGCCGGGGTTCTTGCCGAGCGGGTGACTCTCACGGCCGCTGGCTTTCATGCCAGCAAGGCCCTGGTTGAGGTCGACACGGGGGGACATACCGTTGCCAAGCGTCGGAACGGCGGCGCGAGGTGGGTAGGTCGCACGCGTCAGCCGCTTCACCGCCGGCGCGGCTGGACCGGTCGGCTCACGGATGGTGTCGAGGTCGAAGTGGTAGCGCGGCGCCCGGGTGAAGAAGTAGACGAACTCATGCGTGGTGGTCAGCCGGTCGGTGACCGAGGACGGCATGGGGTTGGTCTTCGACCAGATGATTTGGTTGCGCAGCAGCCAGCCGGAACTGGTCAGGCGGAGGGCGACGCGCTGCGGCGCGAGCAGCAGGCTCTTCTTAGCGGCCCCGTCCTTGACTGTGCGGGCGTAGCTGTCGCCTAGGTTGAGCCACAGGCTGCCGGTGGGCGTGAGCACTCGGGCGAACTGGTCGGCCAAGCTGGCGATCTCATCGGCCCAGGCGTCGACGGTGGCTTCGGCCCCGACCTGGCCGTCGTGTCCGTAGTCTCGCAGCGCCCAGTACGGCGGGCTGGTGATGATCGTGTCCACTGATGCGTCGGGAAGTTCGGCCAGCCGGGTACGGGCGTCGCCGATGAGGATCCGGTTCAGTGGCAGGTCTTCGGACGGGCTCATGAGGCACCCCCTTCGGCTGGAATCTGGGTGAGGGACTGGATGGCCTCGGAGGTCAAACAGACTGAGAACAGGGCGCGAGCTTCGGCGGGAAGCCGCCCGATGCAGTGCGCGATGCCCTGCAGGCGCGCGGTGGTGGGAACGAGCCACCAGACCAGCGGGAACATGCCCCGGGCCTGCTGTTCGACCCCGGTGCGGAAGTAGTCGAGGTAGACCCTGCACTTGCGGGTGATGGTGGGCAGGCTTTCAGTGGCTTGGTCGACCTCGATGAAGCTCGCCAGTTCGTACTCCCCGACGCCGAGCCGGGCGTAGGCATCGGGCTTGAGCACGCGCTGCTGTCCGGCGCTGCCGCCAAACCAGCGCCAGCAGCCTGGTTCAGCCCGTAGCTCCTCGATCTGGCAGAGGCCGGCGCGTTCGTGCTCGCGCAGCTGTACGACAAGCTCGCCAATGGCCAGGACGTGCGACTGAAACGCCAGCTTGGTCGGATCCACTCCACGGTGGCGTCGCGGAGCTGCCGTATCGAGGTCAAGGACGGCGTGACCGAGCCCGCTGAGCCCGTAGATGTGGCCTTCGGAGCCTGCCCGGAGACCGCCGACCCGACGTGAGAGCCGCACGACCAGGTGCCAGTCGGTCAACCTGGCGAGCGCGGCCCTCACCTTGCGGGCCTGGGTGGCCAGCGACTCACCGGGAAAGTGCAGCCGCCGTAGCTGCGCGCCGCTCATCAGCCGGAAGTCGCGCAGGCTCCTGAGGATGGCGACGTCACGCTGACTGAGCCGCTCGGCCAACCGCCCGGCGCGGGCTCGGGCACTCATCGGAGACCTCCGGGAGTGGCAGAGTGTCGGCGGCGCTTGGGTCGTGTCTGCGCTGGTCGGGGCGTTTCCAGCTCGACGCGACCGGTAGGGCGAGCGGTAGCCCCGCTCGTCCTCCTCATGATCGCCTCCGACGTGCGCCGATCGGTGCGTCGGGTGCGGTCTCACCGCCTTGCCAGCGCTTGAGGATGGTGACGTCCAGCTCATCGGGCGGCACGCCGAAACGCTCAGCACTGGCGCGTCGAAGCGTGTCGCCGTTGCCGGTGACGGCGCCGAGTGGCGGCGTGGCGACCGCGAACGCCTGGCTTGGCGCGCCGTCGATCAGCACCCGCACGGCGGCGTGGAAGGCAGGTAGTCGCTCGAGGTCTTCAGGGGTGACGGGGTCGCCGAGGACGCGTGCTAAGACCCGGCTGTCGCCCTCGGCTGGCCTGAACACGACGCGGGTACGGATAGCGGCGAGTACAGCCGTGCGGAGATTCGGGCTGAGTTGATCAAGGTGCTGGTGGGCGACAGTGAAAGGCACGCGGGCCCCACGGGAGCGGGCGAACACGTCGGCGAAGTCGAGGGCTCCGGCGAACGTCTGGAACTCGTCCACCACCACCGAGACGGGCCGTCGCTTGCGCTCGGGCAGTGTTGTTTGCCGCTGGATAGCTTCCCATAGCTGGTTCAAGATCAGCGCGCCGATGATCTGGCTGGTGCCGGAGCCGATCGCTCCGGCGTTCAGGTTGACCAGTAGCACGGTCGGCCGCTCAAACACCGACGCCAGGTCGAACCGCGGTGCGGCCTGCCCCAGCAGCCGCCGGATACCGGGGCGGCTGGTGAAGACCCGGAGCTTGTTGCCGATAGGCGCCACCACTTGCATGCGCTCGGCCTCGCTCAAGCCGTCGAACCACGCCACCCAGGGCGCGATGATGAGCGGGTCGCCGACCTGCCCCACCACCCTGCGGCGGAAGCCCGGGTTGGTGAGCAGCGGCATGACGTCGGTGAGCGTGCCGTCCGGCAAGCGCGCCGCCATGATCAGCGCGTGGAGCAGCACGTCGGCCGAGCGTGGCCCGATGGCGGTGCCGAACAGCTCGCGGAAGACGTGCAGCAGCGAGTCAGCCCGCCGCTCGGCGTCGCTACGGCTCCCGGCGAGCGGGTTGAAGCCGACGACTGGCCCGTCGGCGGCCGGGTCGATCACGACGACGTCGCCGTGACGTGCAATCGGCATCCGTACCAGGACGTCGACCACCAGGTCGCCCTTGGGCTCGATGATCACCAGTGAACCGCCCGCCTGTGCCTCACCGAGACTCCAGGCCGCCAGTAGGTTGGACTTGCCGACCCCGGGCGGCCCGATGACATGGGTTCCGGCCGCGTAGCTAGACACCGGCATCTGCACCAGCGCCCCTCGGCTGGCCGGATGGGTACTGATACCGAGCGGGCGGGCCGCGGTGGCTTTGGCGTCAGGCTCTGGACTACGCAGCAGGCCGGCGGGCGGCGGAGCGAATCCAGTCGGGCCACCCGGCACATCAAGTCCGGTGATGCTCCACCCCAGCAGGACGGCCAGCTCGGCGGCGTTCACCATCCCTGGCCAGGTGCGAGCACGTCCCATCACCTGGATGAGCTGCGTCGCGGTGCGGCTGGACTGCTGGGAGGCGCGCATACGGGACTGGTTGCCGTTGGCAAGCGACAGCGCCGAGAGGACGGGACGCAGCAGCGCGCCTGCCCAGCGGGGTTCAGCGGCAACCGCCCCGAGACGGCCTCGGACACCAAACAGTGGTTCGGCCACCTTCTGTTTCCAGGCCTGGCGATCTCCGGCGTCGGGTTCGCGCGGGGTGGTAAAGCCCAGGAGATCAAGCGGTGTTTGTTCAATGGGCTGGCGCACGTATCGGTGGCTGGGGCCCACCACCCACTGCACGACGAGGGCTTCGCCGTCGCGGAGTTGATCGCGGGCCTGCATGATGCCCGCGGTGACCCCGTCCGCCGTGTCGGTCCGCAGTGGGTACGCCAAGCTGGTGAAGCGCAGCTCGCGGGCCGTGATGGGCTCGGGCCGCTGCGGCTCGTCCACCGGCGTCAGCGTCAGACCGGGCAGCTGTGACAGCATCGACCCGCGCAGCGTCCGGGCGATACGTGGCTCGATGCCGACGAGCCAGCGCACGCCCTCCGGCCGGAGCCATGTCTCGAAGACCACGACCGGCTGCAACTTGCGCACGCCGTAGTGGCTGCGGCCCGCCAGCACCCGCACCAGCGCCGTGACCTCGGTGACTGACGTCTTACGCGGTGGCACCGCCTCAAACCAGCGCAGCTCAATCATGGGCACGCCCCGCCTGCGGGGTGTCCGCGGACTGGCTGCCGGAGGTGTCTGACGGCGGTCCAATTAACTGCCGGGCAAGGGCGATACATGCCCGGGCCAGCTTGCGGAGCGCTGGATGAACTTTTTCCTCCGCTATAACGTTGACAGGTGTCTCCGATGACTCGGACATAGAAAAACCTCCTTTCGAAGAGGCTCGAAACGAGGGGGATGCACATAGTAAACACACCTTGCACTTGACAAGCAAATGCAGTTGGCATGTAATGGAAGTGCATCCCCGATTCGTTTCGAGGGATGTGTTAGTTCGGTGAGTCGCGTTTTTGCGTTAAAGGTTGCAAGCTTGGTCCTGGTCGATCAAGTCATGCACAAACGTTGCGCGGCTCACTATGATTAATTTTGCGGGTCACGCTATACATTTACAAGTAATTTAGGTCATTTAACAACACCGATCGGTACCGTCTGACCCCTGGATTGCCTCCGTTGGAACGTGAGTGTCACATCATCGGCTGACGTGGTGTTCGGGTGCTGCAGTCACTGATTGTTGCAACTCGCGCCAAGCGTGCCGCAACGCGATACCGAGTCGCCTATATCCCTCTTCGCGGTCCTGTCGGGCGCGTTCTTCATCCTCAAACACAAGTTGCTTTCGAGTGCGTCTGGGCATAGCTATCCCGTCTGATGAATAGCGAAATAACGTGAAGTATTCTTAAGGACCTACTTGCGATGCTTGCCGAACATCACCGCGTAGATGCCGATGAGCACGACGAGCGGCACCATCAGGGGGATGAGCGCCTGCACAACACTCGCCGCCACATACACGGCGCCAGAGAGCACGAGCACCCCGACCGCCAGGCCGATCAAGCGACCGGCTAGCGGCGGCCGGGGTGCATCGTCGTCACGCTTGAGCCAAGAAATCACGGCCCTTCGAGTTCCGCCTGCTCCCGCAGGGCTTCGCAGGCCACAGCGATCATGGCCCGCCTGGTCACGTACGCGGACTGGTGAAGCAGCGCTACTGTGTCCCGCACGGCCAGCTCGACCTTGACGGATTCGGGCAGGACGTCAACTCGGGCCCGTCGCCGGAGAAGCATCCCGAGAGTCATGACGAGCGCACCTCCGATAAGAGTGATGATGTTGGACAGGTTGCCGTAGAACGCGACTGTGTCTTGCAGGTTCATCACTGACTCACCGCCCGAACCGGGCGATGGCCACGCCTGCCGCGAGAGTGTGCTGGTCGATGAGGTGCTTGATCCGCCCCTCAGCCAACGGCGCCACCTGGAGCAACTGCTCCTCCAGGGCAGACAAGGCGGCCACAGTCTGCACAGCCTCGGTCGTTACATATCCGCGTGCCTGCTCAACGGCAGCCGCCCGGAGGGTGGCGACCTTCACCACGTCCAGGTGCGTGGCCAGCTCGCGCTCGGCCCGCTTGGACAAGGCGCCGGTGCCAGATACAAGGTCAATCACGCCCGACGAGCGTGGCGTGAGGGATGATGACATGTTCTTGGTCTCCTCTGTCCTTCAATCGGGCCCACTTGACCCGCCTGAACGAAGGATGGGCGATCCACCAGCGAAGACCCAGGCTTTGTCTCCTGGTCGGCTTAGACTTGTCCGGACAGACCTCGGACAGGGAGCGGACAACCATGACATCAGACGAGGTGCTGGCCCGTCAGCTCGTTGAAGAACTCAAGGAGCTGCGGAAGGCGACCGGTGCCGATCCGGTGCGGCTCATGAGCCAGAAAACCTTGACTGAACATTTAGACGGAGTTGGGAAGCCGCTACAGGCACGGGAAAGACTCAGAGACCTGATCTACCTGATCACGGAGAACGACGAACGGGTGGCGGTTCTCAATGCTCTTGGCCTTGCGTCGACACCTCCCGGCGTCAAGGAAAAGCGCAACCTGACGGAGCGACGAAATACGCTCGCTGACACGAAAAAGATGGGTGTCGAAAAGTCAGTCGAGCGGCGCGAAAACAGCGGCTTCGAGGCTCTAGCCCTCATCATCTTGGAACAGTCACCTTTACAGCCCGACGCCCAGGGAAACAGGTTGGTATCTTCCGCGCAGCGCATCGCCGACCTTGAACTGACTGTCTCCATGCTGGGTCGGATCATCTATTCCCTCATGAACGACCTGCCGGAATGGAGACAGGGAAGAATTGATGAGTCAATACGGACTGACTTGGAGTCATACGAACTCAGTCTTGCGAAAGTGGTCTGGCGCGGCTCGGACAATGGCAAGGCAGCCATCTCAATGTTTGCTGACGACTTAACCGAGAAGCTCAATGACCAGGAGATCAATCCTCTGGCAATGCTGGAGCACTTGCGGACTCCGAAGCCGATAAACTTATCTCGGCGCAAACCAATTGATTCAGATAGCGAAACTCCTGGCTCGCTCGACGAGGTCGATGACGCTGAAGTCCCAGAGAGGGATCGCTAGCCGGCTACCCGGGCTTGAATAATTGCGTTTAGGTTGCAAATGTGTTATAAATAGAGTAATCGCATTTAGCGATCGTACTGTGCCCTTGTGTCTTCGGATACAGCACTCTGTCCACTTGCATAGCTGGTGGTGTGCCGTATCCGAATCGACGCGAAAGAGGCACACCAAATGTCGGAATTTGAATTCAAAGGCACGATCTACACCGATCTGGCAGACTCGCTGCGTAGCCAGGGATTCGAGGCTGGAGCTGAGGCCGGAAACGTTGTTTTCACGTCCATGCCGGACTTCACCGTCGAGGACATGAAGGCCGCCGCCTTCGACACCCGCCACAGCAACCCCAAGACCATCCCCGTCAAGCTGCACCGACTCGGCACTGTCCAGGTCGCCATCACCACACTGCGGCTGACGTTCCAGGAACGGGACGACGAAGAGGTCACCGGCTATTACGAGACCCCGAACTGGTACCTGGAAGGCTGGATCGTGGATGGAACATCGACGCATCACGACCAGCGTGTCCGAGCCTACGTCTACTCGGACGGCCCGAACGAGACCGTAATGGTCGAAGAAGTAGAGGCGCAGGTCATCCCCGAGAGGCCGCACCCGACCGCTCACATTCGCTACGCTCGCGAGTCCCGCTGATCCAAAGCAATATCCGACATCATCACCCCGCACTGATAGCGAAGAACACCACCGTGTCCGCTATCGGTCGCGGGGTGTTCTTCGTTTCTAGTCTTGTACTGCCACTGCTTTCTAAGGACGGGGAGTCTCTGGGTGACTGCGCCGAGTGAGAGCGTCAGAGTCCCTCGTCTGGAGGGCATAACGACGGCCCGTCAGCCATCGCTTGACCGGTAAGCGGTGGCGGTGGCTAACGGGCCTCGACCTGACTTACGCCCCTGCTGCTACGCCTCGCGCCGTGTCATACAGCCACTGCCGGAAGTCCGGCTCGCTCGTGTAGACGGTCGGCGATTCGCCGGGCAGTTCGGCTGCCGCGCGGCTGCACGAGCCGACCAACTGAGCCGTACCATCCCGGTTGAACTTCACCGCGGGGCTGCCTGAGTCGCCGGGACCAGGGCCGTCCGTGCCGTGCGGGTTGTTCGTGCAGATCTCCCCGGCGGACTGCCCGACCTCAGCGCACTTGATCGGCGGAAGCACCTTGGTGTCGAGCTGCTGGAGCCGGGTCGGCAGGTTCGGCGAGCAGTCGGGCGAATCGACACCCCAGCCGTACAGCCTGATCCGGTCACCCGCCTGAGCCGCCCGACCAGCCAGCTGGATCGGCTGCTTGTTGACGGGGTGGTCCAACTTGAGCATGGCGATGTCGTCAACCGGCGTGGTCATCCCCCAGTGCCACCCGGGGTGAACGACCACCTGAACCACGTTCGCGGTCTCACCTCCGGTAGTCCGGTCCTTGGAACCGACGCGCACCTTGAACTGCTTCTCTTCCGTGGGGATCGGCTGCGGCTGCTGGCATCCGTTCGCGTTGAAAAGCTTCGCCTTCATGAGCGCCTGCGGCGGCATGTCCGTCACGCAGTGGGCGTTGGTGGCCACCCACTCGCGGAAGACGAGCGAGCCGCCACACGTGTGGCTGTTGATGCGGCCGTACTTCGGGGCATCGAACTGGAGCGACACCATCCAGCTGGTGTTACCCATCGCCCCGGTGCCGCCGACAATGTTGGGCTGGACGGCTGCCGTGGCCGGGCTTGCGCCAAGCAGGCCGGACAAGCCAGCCAGAGCAGCCACGGACGCAATAACGGTCTTTTTCACTGGTTCCTTTCGGTTGTTGCGGATGATGCTTTCCCCGTTCCTCCAGCGGTATGTCGGGTACCGCCGGAGGAAGACTGTGGCTACAGGCGGCGTAAGCCCTCGATGACTCGCCGCATGACGTCGGTATCCGGGCGAGGGTGCGGTATCGGCTTGCGCGTGTAGCCGCGAATCCGCTTCGGAAGTGACAAGTCCCCCGTAAACTGGCCGTCTTGCAGCGGGTCGGGTTGCAGCGGGCTGCGCGGGAGCTTGGGCATGACGTGAGTGATTTCGGTAGCCAGGTCCCGCTCAACACGCCTGCGGATACCGGCGACCGACCGTTGTCTGTAGCGGCGAAGGAACTTTCGCCGTCGACGATTGCTTTCGTGCTCGCTGTAGACCCAGACTGCTATCGCTACCACGGGCACAGCGACCACGACGAGCGAGAAAAGCCCCCAGCCGTTCATGAGCGGTGCGGGTCGTCCGGTGGCTCGCGCAAGGCGTGGCGGGCGCCGGCTGGCCGGGCAGGTTCCAGCTTGTCGGCGTAGAGCGTCAAGGCGTCGGCCAGCACTTTCAGCAGGCCGCTGCATTCGCGCAGTTCGTCCGCGGTAACGACGTTAATATTGAAGCGGGCGGCGACAATCTTGAGGTTGGCACCGGTGTGGCCGATCAGCTCACCGAGGCTCGACCGTGATTCACTCATGCTGTGGAACCGTTTCTTGGCTGGTGGCGTGTTCGTCGAGCAGCGTGGCCAGTCCGCGCAGTAGCCCGGCGTACTCGCGTTGTTTGGCCGGTGTCATCTGGCGTGCCATGAGGGCGTTGGCCACGGGTTCGGCGTGCTGGCTGACCGCCCGCAGGGACTCGACCAGCGTCACGAAGTCGTCACTCATGTGGCTCGCCCCCTCACGCCGCTGCAGGCGGTGGGTCGTCTGGAGGTGAGTGCGGGGCGTGCTCGCTGGCGTTCACGAAACGCTGCGTGAAGCGGTGGACGAGCTCGCCGAGCGCGGCCAGCAGATCCCCGAACATCGCCAGCTCGGGCCGTACCGTCGGGCTGGTCGGGATGCGGCTGGAGATGTCCAGCACCTGCGCGGACGAATGCTGCTGTTCGTCGTACATGGAGGCGTGCACGCGCAGGATGTTCGCCAGCTCGCTCAGGTAGTCGGCGTAGTCCCGTTCGTCCTGCGGCGAACGGACCCCGATGTGCAGTTTGGTGGCGAGCGCATCCGTGCCTCGGCTGGTGGCTTGCAGCCACTCGACGAGGACGATTGTTTCAGGGCTCGGTGTGGTCATAGCGCCGTCCCACTGCCAAGGTCATCGGCCAGGACGCGCAGCACCGCACTCGTCCGGCGGACTTCCGCGACCAGCTGCCCGGCGACGTCCTCCAGGTCGGACAGGTGGCTGTGGTCGATGACCAGCCCGTAGGCGGTTTCCGGTAGGCGAAGGGCATCGAGGAAGCCGGCGAGCCCTGGACGTGTAGTACTGGCGCTGTCGTAGCCGTTGTCCCGAAACACCACGCCGAGCCGCCACCCGGCCGCGGTGCACCAGGCCTCCAGTAGGTCGGCACAGGCCGTGACGTAGCCGATGTCGCGCTCATCGCTGCGGACGTAGCCGTACGCCAAAACCGGCAGCTCGGACACCGTCGCTTCGCCGGGTGCGGTCTCCAACTTCGTCGTCAAGGCGCGGAGCTGGGCGAAGTCACTCATGGGCCGCCTGCTCCCTGAGGCGCAGGCCAATCCGGACTTGGTCGCATGGCCAAGGCTGCATGCAACACAGACACATCGACGCACCGGGCACCGTGCGATGAAGCGCAAGATATATCCACGCCAAGGTGTTCCATAGCCGCCTGTTGGCTGCGGCCAGAGAACTGTTGTCGGCGCCGGCGACATCCGATGTTTTTGGGCAGCCGTCAGCCGTAGCGGTATTGCTCGTCATGGGGATTTCCTTCAAAAGGTGCAGTGCGTCAGTGGTCAGGCGACCTAGCGCACAGGGTTGAACTCGCTCATCAGGTCAGTACCTCATCCGGCATCAGAAGCGTTTTTAGCCGGTCACGGATGACTGCCGCGGACTGCTCTGGTGGTCGGCTGCTGCAGTCCACGCGTAACACGTCGAAGCCCGCGTCAACCAGCGCGTTCGTGGCGTCGCGGTAGTAGCGCACTTCGACGTGGCTACTGTCGGGCGCCAGCTGGAAGCGGTTGTGTGGGCCGCGCTCGCTCAGTCGCTCGGCGATCACGTGGGGGTCGGCTTCGAGGATGACCGTGAGGTCCGGTCGCTCGACCTCCTCGTTGAGTTGCCAGAGGAACACGGGGTCAACGCCGTCGAAACGCTGCACGACCAGCCCGGAGGCGATGTAGCGGTCCGAGATGACGATGTGCCCGGACTTCAGGTGCGGCCTGATCTCCGTCTCGACATGGTGGTATCGGTCGGCCGCGTAGAGGCAGGCCAGCGCGTTGCCGGTCACGGTCTCGGTCAGCTGCGAGGCCAGGGCTCCGATCAGCCCGGTTGATGGTTCGGCCGTGACGCAGACGTGTTCGCCCTGCGCCACCAGCATCTGAGCCAGGTGCCGGACGATCGTGGTTTTCCCGGCACCGCCCGGTCCGTCGACGCTGACGAACAGGCCGTGCTTGCGATCAGAAGAGGGCTGGATCGTCATCACGGCTCCCTCCTGGCGGCTGATCCCTGAGTTCGTCGAGCGCCCGCCGGCCTGCGAGGTGGACGAAGAGCCGGGCTGTGACGATGGCGTCGTACGTCGCCCGGTGCGGCTGATCCTCGCCACCGAGGCCGTGAGCGAGATCGAACGCCTCGACCAGTGCGCCGAGCTTGTAGGTAGTGCGGCCGGGCAGTAGACGCCGGGCGAGTTTGAGCGTGTCGAAGACCTCAGGGCACTCCCAGTCGCCGAGCTTGCGCTGCAGCACGCCGACGTCAACGTGGGCGTTGTGCGCGATCAGGGCGGAGGCGTCGAGCGCCTTGCGCACGTCGGCCTCGATGTAGCCGAACACCGGAGCGTCGGCGACCTGCTCGTTGCTAATGCCGTGGATGCGGCGGGCAAAGTGGCTGATCGGCTGGTCCGGCTTCACCAGCCAGCTTTTCGGCTCCCCGACGACGCCGGCCACGATCGGCACCGCTGCCAGTTCCAGCAAGTCGGGCGGCTGTTGGCCGTTGCCTTCGACATCGACGACGACGTAGTTGAGGCTTGTCCAGTCCGTCATGAGCTGGTGGTTCCCTTCCATCCGATGTCCGCGCGGCCGTGCCGGTTCGCGTGGTGCGGGTGGCGGGCGTCGTGGACCTGGAACTGAAGCGCGTGCTGCAGGAAGTAGCGCGGTTGCTCCACAGCCAGACCCGTCACCACGGCCGCCCGCTCGGTAATGTCTACGACCTGAAGGTGGTCAGCCTCGGGCAACACGCGGGCCACCTGGTGTACGTCTTCGCGAGCCGGTACACGGTGGGCGCTCGCGCACAGTTCGAGTTGGCTTAAGGGGCAAATGTCGCAGAGTTCCCGGACGCCATAGTGGCCGTTGTAGTCCGGCAGGCCGTGGGCGTAGCTAACCGCGCAGGAGGTTTTGCGGAACAAGGCCGACGAGTTCGAGAACGCATCGAGGACGCGCCGCTCCAGGGTCTCGGGCACGATCTTGCGGCGGGCCGTGTCCTCGTAGGGTTCCGGGATGCCGTTGGCCTGGTAGTACTCGGCGATCTGGTCGCGGTAGAACAGTCCAGTGAACACCGTGGCGTCGGCGTGCTTGCTCAGCTCGAACGCGGTCGCCAAGTGCTCATCGGTGTCGTTCAAGCCGGGAACGAGCGGGCGCCAGTACAGCACCGTGCGGTATTTCCGCAGCTCCGGGGCACTCATGAGCCTCAGGGAGTCGGCCGCGACGTGCGAGGGGTACGGTTCGATCTTCGGGTTGTCGATGCCCGAGTACGTAAACAGCAGCGTGACTTTCAGGTGCCGCAACTGGTTGAGACGGTCGATGTCGTACGGCTTCATTTGGTGCCGGCTGATGACGAGGACGTGGTTGGTCAGCTCACGCGCGTCGAGATCTTCGAGCACGGCGAAGGTGTGCGGGCGCACCTTCGGTAAGAACGGCTCGGTTGCCCGGTTGAACAGCTGGATCGGCGTGACGTGCGGCTGGAAGTAGCGGTGGTTGACCAGCTCGTCGACGGCCGCCGCGTCCGTCATCAGGGCTCGCGGTTGGTTCTCGTCCCACAGGCCGTAGGTGTGGCGGATGCAGTAGGCACACCCCAGCGGGCAGCCTTGGATGTGGTTGAGGCTCAAGCCGCTCTTGCGGTACTCGACTACCTCCCGGGCGCGCTCGGGCAAGCGAGCAATCTGGGCGGCATCGAGCAGCGGTACGGGTGTCGGCATGGGCACTTCTCCCAGGTCAGCGGGTGGCGTTCCTGGAGAGTAAGGAGATGACGACCGCGTCGCCAGAACATTTCTCGTTATTTCTCGAAATAAGAGGAGATAGACGAACGGACGAAATTACACGCCATTCTCGTCAAGCCCGTCGGCCTCGGCCGCCAGGTCTTCCATGACGCGGGTGATGACCGCGCGCGCAGCCGAGCCATAGGTGGCGATAGCAGCGTGGCTCTCGAAAATGTCGCTATACAGCTCGATCTCATGCGGCTGTCGAAGGTTCAGTTCCGCGGAGTATGTCTCTATCCTCACGAGGTCGCTGTTGTAGATCCAGAAGCTGTGGCGAGGATCGACCACGTACTGCGTATCAAATCCAATAATGCCGAGTCGGACGTTACGCAGCGACGTGAGCGACATCAGTCGGTCAAGCTGGCCGAGCATGACATCAAGCGAGCAGAGTCGGTTACGCAGCCCGGACTCGGTCAGGACAAAGTGAAAGCGTTTGTCTTGACGATAAAGCATTTCTTGACGCTGCATCCGTTTCTGCACGGCTTCGTTGATGTCGTTGGGCACCCTATGAACCATAATCGCCTGCGAGAAGCGGGCACGTGCATATTCAGGAGTCTGCAACAGACCTGGAACAGTCATGGGTTCAAACCCTCGGTACAACTTCGTCTGTTGGTCTTGTTCCGTCAGTTCAAGCTGATGCGACAGGAGCCCAGTCTTAAGAACACGCTGCCACTCGGCGTGTTGCACCTCAAGTGTGTGCAGCGAGGCAAGTAGGGCTTCAGCTTTACTTTCGGCGCCAGTGGCGCGCGTCCAGTCGAGGATGTCTTGATCAGTGGGCGACTGTCGACCATTCTCGATCTTGGAGACCTTGGAAGCAGGCCATGACAAATACTCCGCGAGCTGCTTACCGGTGAGGGCTGCCTGCTGGCGCAGCTCGCGGAGCCGTTTGCCTAGAGCGTTCCGTGCCTCATCAACGCTCGTAATTCCGTTGCTCATACTTGCTGGAAAACTCGTCTCGTGAGATCGCGCGGTGTCGGGCGACATCACGCCAGTAGTTGTGCTGGACGATAGTTGCAGGATCTTCGACGATCTCAGCGCCTGTAAACCGGTCATCCTCGCTGAAGTGCATCTTGACCAGCCGGCGGGAGTCGAACAGCCAGTAGTCATGTCTCGGCAGGTCGGCCACCTCGGCCTGGTCGCGAGTGAGGTAGCGGATGTCGTCACCTGCTTCACCAGCGAACAGCGCACCGCGCAGGCCAAACCGACTGTAGTCAGTCAGCGGCACACTCACCACCCGGACTCGTGAGAACTGGCGTCCTTCAATGGTCGCTTCCCGGATCATGTTCAGCCAGCCTTCAGACCACGAAAAGTCATCCAGCTCACCAGCCAGAAATCTCCGGAAGTGCTCAACTTCGCGCGGCGCGTTGTAGTGATCACGCACTTCGAGCCGATACGCCGTGTGCTCGAAGGTCTCGAAGAGCTTCGCGAACTCTGGACCTGGCTCGATGAAGGTCAGTTGTCTGTCCCCTTCTCCTGGGCGTAGCGGCGAGCGTAGAACTTCAGGACTTCTTCGGGGATCTCGATCAGGGTCTCGTGGTCGGGAACGGGGCCGACGTCAGCCAGGACCTGAGGGTCGATCACCTTCCAGCCCTGGGCGATGTAGGTCACCCGGTCAGTCCGGTCGGTGGCGAACAGCGTGGGCGACTCACCCTCATGCGACTCCGGGTCTTTGCCTAGAAATTTCGCGTGCATGGCACTCCTTGCTCAAAGTTGGCGAAACATTCGTCCCGTCCATGGTGGCGGAGGGTGGGGCGTGCGTCAACAGGACGGGCTCAGAGGGTTGTTGATCACGGGCGCGGACCCGCGCGCCTTCGCGCCGGAGAAGACTCCCGGTGTCAGGTGAGCCTATTCTCCATGACACTCTCGTTATGCCTGTCGTAACCTCTTGCAGGCATAGAATTGGCAGCTTTGGGGAGCATTGTCGAAAGGACGCAAGAAGGATTGCAAGAGCATTAATTGTGCTAGCAAAACTTGAAGTAAGGTCAGACCGACGCGAGTAACAACGAAGCTTATGGACAACCTCGCCCGTCAGCCACTAATAGTTCTTAAATGTTTTGTTTAGAATATCGCTTGATATGGAGGCTATCCATTAGCTAAGTTGCTCAATATGGTCAGATACCACAGCGTTATCGCCACGGCCGTTGCGGCACCTACCAGACTAAGTGATATAGCCATGTACGTAATCATCTTAGGTGCACCACCAAGCCATATGAAGAAAACAGCTACAGCTGCTAATACTGCATGGACGGCTGCAAAAGTCCAAAACGAACCTTGCGTGACAAAGTATGCGAGCACAACATACATCACCATGATAATGGCACACACAATTAGTGTGTTGCGCTGCCGTTCGGTGTACTTGTTTTTAACTGCTTTATTCTTGGTTTTTGAGTACATTAGTTCAGTATAAACATTTTGCTCAAGTTCGCACAAGTATCTCGAACGCAGGAATACTAATAATTGTTATTAGTTGATGTATAGTACGGCAAGAAAGCTATTACTAGTCCGATTGCAGACACGGCGCCAAGTATATTCAATATGATCATAGTACGTACAAGAAGCTTGGGGCAAGATTTGATGAATAATAGGGGTAATGTAATTAGTACAAGGATTATATGAAGAAGTAGATAGAACAATAGACTTGGAGCAGCCAACGAGACAAGAAAGATGAATGCTATCATAATGACCAGGCTGGTGATTAATGTTGAACGTTCAGACCTGGTAAGCGTATTCTGGTCGTTGTGTCTTTGGCTAGGCATTATTACTTAAAGTATATAGATCCAGGCACATTAGCACAAGTACTTTACGAGAGAAGGCATGAAGAACCCCCCAATCCCGAACCACTGGATGTGACTCAAAGGGTTGGAGGGTTGGCTCTTCAGCTAGTTTTATTTAAACTTGTTACCCAACGTCGATTGCTGTTTTGGCGATCGTTGCGTACCCCTGCTGTCCCAGAGCGTTCGGGTGGAATACGTATGCTGGATCACCAATTCCTTGATTGACATTCTGAAACCAGGAAGTCCCGCTCGTGCCACAAACTTCATGACCGACAAACGGTGAATTGCTTGCGTTGACGGGCACGTAGCGAAGACGAGCGCTGCCGATCGCCGTCACTGTGTCCGAGATCTTCTGATCGAGCATGGTGACGATATTTCGGGCGCCTTGGGCGTTTCCCCAATGTGTCGCACCCTTGTACAGATACGCACACGAAGCACCTGCAAGAAGAGGGTCGTTCAGCGCCTTAATGGGGGCGACATGCGGATAGCCGAGCACGTAGATCTTGGCGTTCGGCGCCATCAGCAAGATGCGTTGGTAGGTCGAAGTTAACTTGGCCATCAGATCATTGTCGATGTGGTTTGTTGCCGCGTTGTACGCATTACTCCCAGGGGAGCAGTCATTAAAGACACATGCTCTCCCAAAGTCACCGAAACCAATGTCATTGCCACCAATTGTGATGGTGACGAGCTTCGCTGTGGCGTCCGGCCACCAGTCGAGCTGGATGCTCTCGTTCCACTGTTCGAGATCGGTGGCGTTGATCGTCACCGCCCCCGAGCATGCTCGGAAGCCGTTGGTCCCGAGCGACGGAATCTTGAGGCTTGTCCCAGCGATGAGCCGAGGGTAAGCCGCGGTACTCCGGTGACATGTATTAACGCCTGCGATATCGGTACCCGCCTCGAAAGGCGAAATACTTTCTCCAGATGAGAACGAGTCGCCGAGAGCGATGTAGGATGACACTGGACGCGGCGTCCTAGTGATGACCGCTCCTCGCGGGTAGTCCATACCGAGTCCGGTCACCTTGACCGGATACATAGTCGCTAGGTTCGGACTACTATCGCAGTTGCAGTGAACCTGAAGAAACAAAGTGTCGAGGCCGGTGACCGGCCCATTCTCTCCAATGTAGTTCAGTACATAGCCATACATCGACCCTACCGAGTGATCGGTATTGCCTTGCATGACGGTGTTTGCGTACGAAGTGGTGCCGGTTGCGGCATCGACGACCTTGATCTCGATCGCGTACTCGCTGGTCGGGTAGCTGACGTTGGTTGGCTGCAACATGTTTCGTACCAAGGCGATCTTGCCCGTGACGTCTGCGACGATCTGCGGACCGTACTCGTAAGAGTTAACGTTGCCTTGCGTGTCTGTGTACTGGTTCGGAAGCTGTGTTGACCACAGCTTGATGCCAGCTGCGTTAATCGACGTAACGGTAGACACCCACTCAGTGGGTGAAGCCGGTACGCCATTCGCGAGCATTTTCTGCTCTCGAATAAGCGCGACGATGCCGCCCCCTAGAACAGGAGTAAGCGAGGAGACGCTACTGTCGGCACCTGGTGTGGAGGCCGTAGCAGTCCAAGCTACCTGGCTCGTCCTGGGATCGTACATGGAGACGGTGGAGCTTTTGCCGGTACCACCGGTGATAGACCCACCCACGAACAGTCGTCCATCAGCGTTTACTTTCTCGTACCAGACGTCACCAATGGTGGCCTGGCCGAGGAACTTGCCGCTGTAGCTGTAGTAGCGTGCGTTTCCGTTGGACTGACCATGCAGGATGAGTCCATCCTTATACGCTCGCAGCATGGTGCTGCAATCGTTCGGGATGGTCACATCCAACACCTTGGTCGGCTGCGTCTGCCCGGCTGCGAGGTCGGGCTTGAGCCCGATGAGGTGCCCGTAGGTCAGGACGTAGACATTGCCGTCCGCGCCGATTGCGACCTTCGGTGTGCCGTTGTTGTCGCAGTGCGCCGGGTACTTCCACTTCAGCGTGTTGCCGCTGTACGCGAGCAGATTGGGGCCGATGCCCCATCCGCCGCCAGTGAGCGGGCCAGTGGGCACGCCGTAGGCGTTGCCGTTCTTATCGACAACCACATTCGAGATGCAGTTGGGCACACCATCGATCTGCGTTGCACGAGGGATCTGGCTAGCGACGGTGCCCGTGGGACCGTAGGTCACCAGATCCTGGCCAGGACTATCCGTACTACAGCCGACGGTGACGTTTCCAGCGGGGCTGGTCACGATACTGCCGTAGGTAGGGTTAGCCGCAACTGCCGGCCACTGAAGGACAGGGACTGACGGAGCTGCACTCGCAACGCCCGGAGCGATTACTCCAAGCATCGACGCCACCAGGGTCAACAGCATTACTGCCGCTGGCCGGTGTGTTGACTGACGCTTCATGCGTCTCACCACTCTCTACTCGTTGCGTATGAATTATTAACGAACGAAGAAAAAATACACATCTCAAGCTCATTCCTGAGCGAGTTGTTTCCTCTTGTTATTACTAAGGCCTGAAGAGCCTCATTATATATAACATAACTTGCTGTAAAAGCAAAACTATAGTGTAATGATAATTGTAAGAGACTAAACGGCGTAGCAGCCCTCGCTCGAATACGGGAGACTACGGACGCTCATGCGCCCCGCGCATCTTCACCCCGGACCTGATGAGGCTCGTGCGCAGGGTCTCGGCGGAAACGTCTAACTTGGTGGCGATGCGAGCCAGTGACCAGCCAGCTTCGTAGAGTCTGGAGGCCTTGGTGAGCACTGTCGGAGGGATGCCCGGCGTCAGATCGATGCCGTTAGCTTTGAGGTACTTGCCCACGGTCTGGCGGTGGACTCCGAAGCGCTGGCCAAGTTGGTAGGTAGACGCGCCGGCCTCGCGGGCAGCCACGAGCTGTTCTATTTCTGCTGGTCGGAGGCGTCGAGTGGTTTTGTATGCGGGTCGGGAGGCTGGGGTGGCCGGGAGTTGGTCCGGTAGGCTGCGGGCTATCTTGAACAGGTGTTTTGTGCGGTGTGTCGGGTGTGCACACGCCTTGACTCCGCCCACCATGTCCGCATCCTCAGTGAAGGGACCCGGCTGAACGCGTGCACGGTGCGGCGGTGTGGGTCCTCCTGGTGGCCGGCGCGATCGAGGCGATCGCGGGCCTGGCCTGGCTGTCTTTCCGATGGTGGTTCGCGCGCGGGCTGCGCCGCTACCGCGTGACGGCGGTGCGTCCGCTCCCGGCGGTCCTGCGGGTTTCCCTCGTGACCGGCACCGTCGTCGACGAGCTGAGTGGCGAGGAACGCGAGCTGCTGCGCACCACCGTGCCCGTGCTGGTGGACGACGTCGTGCGGTGCGGCCCGGCCGGAAGCGGCCGGGTGCGGCTGCTGCCGACGCCCCGGACCGCCTTGCCCGCCGCCTTCGTCGTGCGCGGGGTGCTGCTGGTGGCGTTCGGCTTGGCCTCCGGACAGCTGGGCCTCGCCGGCGATATCACCGCGTCCTATCTGCTCGTGGCCTGGGTGTTCACCCTGTTCGGGGCGTTGTCCGCGGGGACCGCGGCGGGACGCCTGCGCTTCGGACGGCGAGCCCGCGAGATCGAAGGTGACGTCGTCGACGAGCGGCGGTGGCTGAACCGGGCGCCGAGCGAGCCCAAGGTCCGCTACACCGTCTACGGGCGGGCCCGCTCGGCGTGGGCCGGGCGGTACACCTTCGTGTCGCCGCGCGTCGGGAAGACCGTCGCCGTGCTGCTCGACCCGCGCGCCGAGGCGTCCGTCCGCCGGGTGGGCGGCAGCTTCGGGATCTACCAGTTCTTCGGCGCCTTAGCCGGCCTGCTGGGCGTCCTGCAGTTCGTCGGCGCGCTCGGCTGAGGTCCGCATCCGCGTCACCAGGACCGCCAGGCCCGCGAAGAGCACCGCCGCGATCACGCCCGTGACGTTCAGGCCGGTCGTGAACGCCGCCTTCGCCTGGTTCGCGACGTCCGCGCGGGCGACGTCGGCGGCGAGGGTGGTGCCGGCCGGGAACGTGTGGTGGTAGACGGCCGTGGCGACCAGGCCGATGAAGGCCAGCCCCAGCGAGCCGCCGAGGTAGTTGCCGGTGTCGGCCATCGACGCGGCCGATCCGGCGCGCTCCGGCGGCACCGAGCCGACGACCAGGCCGATGCCCAGCGCGAACAGCGGGCCGGTGCCCAGCGTCAGCACCGCGATCCCCGCGACGACCAGCGGGAGCCCGTCGGTGAAGGCCAGCAGCAGGCCGCCGGCCGCCGAGACCACCAGGCCGCCGGCGATCGCCGGCGCCGGGGCCAGCCGCCGGGCCAGCGCGGGCGCCACCGTCGTGCCCGCCGCGACGCCGATGCCCATCGGCGCGAACAGCAGAGCCGACGCGAGCGGCGAGTGGCCGAGCACGCCCTGCAGGTACTGGGTGACCAGCAGGCCGACCCCCGCCATCGCGACGCCCGCGAACACCAGCGCGACCAGCACGGCGGTGAACGGCCGGTTCCGGAACAGCCGCAGGTCCAGCAGCGGCTCCGGTCTGCTCAGCTGACGGCGGACGAACACGGCGTCCAGCACGATCCCGGCGACGATCGCGCCCAGCGGCACGAGCAGGCCGGCGCCGGTGGTCAGCTGCTTGAGGCCGAACACGACCAGCAGGACCGCGGCGAGCGAGAGCGCGACGCCGCCGAAGTCGAGCCGTCCCGGCGCGGGCGTGCGGAACTCGGGCAGCAGGATCGGTCCGGCGATCAGCAGCACGGCCATGGCGGGCACGGCGATCAGGAAGATCGAGCCCCACGCGAAGTGCTGGAGCAGGAACCCGGCGAGGACCGGGCCGAGCGAGCCGCCGGCGAACTGGCAGGTGGCCCAGATCGAGATGGCCTTCCCGCGCTGCCGCTCGTCGCGGAACATGTTGGTGATCAGGGCGAGCGTCGAAGGCATGAGCGTCGCCCCGGCGATCCCCAGCGCCCCGCGGGCGGCGATGAGCAGCGCCGGGCTGGTGGCGAACGCGGCGACGACGGAGACGGCCGCGAAGGCCGCCCCGCCGACGAGCAGCAGCCGCCGCCGGCCGATCCGGTCGCCGAGGGTGCCCATGGTGATCACGAACCCGGCGACGAGGAAGCCGTAGCTGTCGGTGATCCACAGCTGCTCGGTGCCGCTCGCGCCCAGGTCGGCGCTCAGTTTCGGCAAGGCGAGGAACAGCGAGGTCATGTCCATCGCGACGAGCAGGGTGGGAAGCACGAGCACGAGCAGCCCAGCCACTCGCGCCGGCCGGCCGGCTTGTCCATTTCGACTCCTTCTCGGTGGGTGCGAACACCAAGGGGTCGGAGCCGCGGCCGGGGACCGGACACGGCTCCGTGAGACCTGGGTCACATAACCGAAGGCGCCGGTCCGGAGATGGGACTGATCGCCGACGTCGCGGACGCCGCCGGTCGGGTGATTCGACGACGTTCGACGATCCGGGCTACTGGGGCGCCAGCGGGTCGTTCAACTGGTAGAACCGACGACGTGAAGATCGTCGTGCTGGGTGCCACCGGGCTCGTCGGCCGGGCCGTCGTCGCCGCTCTCGGGCCGCGCCACGAGATCGTGCCCGTCGCGCGGTCCTCGGCGGTCCGCGCCGACCTGACCGACCCCGCGTCACTCGAGGCGCTGTTCACCAAGCCGGTCGACGCCGTCGTGTGCTGTGCCGCGAACGTCCCGCTGCGACCGCTCGGCGACCTCACCGGCGACCAGGTGCTCGACGACCTGCGCGGCAAGCTGCTCGGCCAGGTCGCGCTCGCGCGGCTCGCCGCCGGGCGCCTGCCGGACGGCGGCTCGATCACCCTCACCGGCGGCACGTTCACCGAGCCGATCCCCGGCAGCGGCCTCGGCGCGCTGGTCAACGCCGGGCTCGAGGGCTTCGTCCGCTCCGCGGCCGCCGAGCTGACGCGCGGGCTGCGCGTCAACGCCGTCAGCCCGGGCTGGATCAGCGAAACCCTCGAGGCCATGGGCGAAGACGGCCACCGCGGGACACCGGTGGCCGTCGTCGCCGAGGCCTACCGGGACCTCGTCGAAGGCGACGCGAACGGAACGACCGTCAGACCGCGGTAGCCGGAAGAATCGGGGTACGTCCGCCCTCTTTCGTGTCGCCCGGCTCGTCGGTACCAGGTAATGACGTATCCGGAGAATTGCTGGGCCGATCGGGTGATATGCGTTCGGAACTGTCCAGGATTTGTCCGTTCTCCCTGGAAACCACGGCTCGATCAATTTTTCGATGGTGCGGTGATACCGGCCTGATCGCGAGCTACAGTGGCTCGGATCGGGCGCGAGCGGGCAAGGAGGGCGCTGGGTGATCGAAAGACTGATCGGTGTGCTCGACGACTACGTTGCCGAGCACGGCTACGGCCGGTTGGGCGGAGCGGTCGTCACTTTTCTGGGAGTAGGCGGTGCGCTTAGTACGCTCTTCGGTGCTACTTGGTTCCGTCTGGTCAGTGTGACCGTGCTGGCGGTCGCGGCAGTACTGGTACTCCTCCTGGGTATCGCTGAGCGCAGGCGACTCTACGCCCGGATCGAGCGCGACGCGAACATGATTAACCGTTACGTCAACCTTGTTGAATTCGAGAATCCGTTCCATGTGAAGAAGTGGCGCCAAACCGTGGAGATTGCGGCGAACGGCGATTGTGTCATTCGTATTGAGCAGACGATCTCTCCGATCGAGGATGCAGAACCGCATTTCGTGAAGCTGAATTCGATCTATTACGGTTCGCTGTCACTCGGAGATCGCGCGAAGCGTCGCGTCAAGCAGTATGCGTACTTTCGCAATGGTGGTGGCCGAAACCGGGATGTTCGAGCTTACTCGACCTACTCGTGGGCTCAGTCCGCTGATGGGAGGCCTAAGCATAGTGTTGTAGTCCATCTGGCGAGCGGAGTGCGGAACGGCGACGTGGTGACGGTCGAGTGGCGGTGGCCGAAATTCTCTTCAGACCTGCGTACCGCTCGATCCGCCGAGTTGTTCGACGTCCTCTTCACCAATCGCGTGATCGACTTTCGGTACGAGATCAGACTGAAGGATGTCGCTGGTGTGCAGCCGGCGATCACCCGGCGTGGCCTGCGCGCGGTCGACGAACACTGGGACGGCGATGACTACGTTGTCGCCTTTGCCGCGAAGAGTCCGGCTCCTGGTACCCGGATCGGCGTCGAGCTCGACATGCAGCCACGAACAAAAAAGCAGGCTGTCTAGCTTTCGCTGAACAGCCTGCTCGAAGAACATCTACGTTCAGAGTTGAAAGAGGCGAAAACCGCCTCCTCCCTCCGTTCCGCCTGTCATGCGATCTCCATTTATGTAGGGGCGCGCACGCGCCTTCTTCTCGCCAAATCGGCTGGCAGGGCACGGACGTTACACCCGGGCTGCTTAGCTCGACAACAGGGTGTCGCCGGACCGAGTGGATCTTGTCGGCATCGCCTTCGCAGCTTCGGCGCGCCGTCCTGGGCCCGGCTATGATCCAAGGTTTCACTAGGGAAGGAATGGAGGTTCGCTCGACGGTGATTTTCTTTACGCTGGCTTGATGGCGGAGGTTTCAGACCGCGGTAGCGTGCCAGGCGTGGCCGGCGAAGACGTCGTCCAGCGGTGCTCCCGTCAGGCGGTTCGCGAACGTCGACAGTGTGTAGGTTCCGATGCCCAGCACCACTTCCAGCGCGTTCCGCGGCGTGTACCCCGCGCCGGTGAACGCGTCCAGCGCTTCGGGCGGGACCTCGCCGGTCGTGTCCATGACCGCGTGCACGAACCCGCGCAACGCCTCAAGGTGCGGCGCGGGCAGCGCCGACTCCGCCCGCAGCGCCGTGACCAGTTCCGGTGACGCGGAGAGGCCGTGCAGGGAAGCCGTGTGCATCGCGACGCAGAGGTGGCAGCCGTTGCGGGCCGCGACCGTCATGATCAGGACCTCGCGGTCCAGCGCCGGCAGGGTGGTGGACTCGAAGATCGCGTTCAGCTTGAGGAAGCCGTTCAGCAGCTCGGGTGACGTCGCCAGGCGGGCGACGGCGGCCGGGACGTGGCCGCCGAACTTCTTGGCCGTGGCCGCCATCGCGGGGCGGGCGGCCGGGGGAGCAGACTCCGGGGTGTGATCGGGGAACAAGACGTCTCCAGACGTAGGATCGACAATGTGGTTGTCGAAACCGTAAACCTGGTTGTCGAACTTGGCAAGGGGCTATGACCGACGTACCCGGCTACGAGCTGCCGTTCCTGCTCTTCGGCGGCTTCCGCACGCTCATCGACCGCCTGCACGCCGAGCTCGCCCGCCGCGGGCATGCGGGCGTCCGGCCGTCGTACGGCTTCGCGATGCAGGCGATCGGCGTCCAGGGTGCGACGGCGTCCGAGATCGGCCGGCGCCTCGGCGTCTCCAAGCAGGCCGCGGGCAAGACCGTGGAGCGGCTCGAGGCGCTGGGGTACGCCGAGCGCGCCGACGACCCGGCCGACGCGCGCCGCAAGATCGTGCGGCTCACCGCGCACGGCGTCGACGCCCTCACGAAGTCGGCGGAGATCTTCGACGAGCTGCGCGCGGACTGGGCGCGCACGGTGGGCGCCGATCGGATTGCGGCGCTGGAGACCGACCTGCGCGCCGTCGTCGGCCCCGCGGCCTACCGCCTCGACGCGGCGGGCTGGTTCACGAGCTAGAAGCCGCAGCCCGGGTTTGGTGCGTCCTCGGAGAGCGGGCTACCCGCCGGAAGCACGTACAGGACTTCGAGGACCAGCGGTGTAGTCCCGAGGTTGCGGCCGATGTGCACCTGGTCGGGCTGTTCGGTGAACGCCCGTCCGGTGCGGTAGCGGCCGTCGAGGGAGCAGTCGGCCTTGTTGTGCGTCAGCGTTCCCGCCTTCACGTACGCGTAGAGCGTGCCGTCGTGGAGGTGCCAGCCGGTGTAGCCGCCGGGCTGGATGGTGATCTCCCGCAGCGTGTAGCCGGTGTGGCCGATCGTCTTCTGCGCGAGGATCGTGCCGGTGACCCCGCTGCCGGGCGTCGCGGACGCGGTGGCGGGCAGCACCAGCAACGCGGCGAGTGCGGCGGTGGTGACGGCGATCGGCTTGCGCATCGGTGTCAGTCCTTCCGGAGGGTGCGCCGCAGCATCTTGCCCGACTCCGTGCGCGGCAGCTGCTCGGTGAAGTCGAACCGTTTGGGGGTCTTGAACCCGGCCAGCGCGGCGCGGCAGTGCTCGGCCAGCCGCGCGGCCAGGGCGTCGTCACCCGGCACGCCGGGGATCGGCTGGACGACGGCGATCACCCGCTGGCCCCACTCGTCGTCCGGCTCGCCGATCACCGCCGCGTCGGCGACGTCCGGGTGCGAGAGCAGCCGCGCCTCGATCTCGGCCGGGTAGATGTTGACCCCGCCCGAGAGGATCAGGTCGGTCCGGCGGTCGAGCAGGAACACGCGGCCTTCGGTGTCGCGGTAGCCGAAGTCGCCCACGGTCAGGAATTCGCCCGATCGGGCGGCCGCGGTCTTCGCCGGGTCGCCGAGGTAGTCGAGCGCGGTGTGCGCCGAACTGAAGTAGATCGTGCCGGGCTCGCCGAGCGGCACCTCGGCGCCGTCGTCGTCGACGATCTTCAGCCGCACGCCGGTCAGCGGCCGGCCGACCGTGCCCGGCGCCGCCAGCCACTCCGCCGCGGTGACGCCGCAGATCAGGCCCTCCGACGCGCCGTAGTACTCGTGCACGACCGGGCCGAGCCACGCGATCATCCGCTCCTTGACCTCGGGTGGGCACGGTGCCGCGCCGTGGATCACGCTCACCAGGCTCGACAGGTCGTACCGCGCGCGGACGTCTTCGGGCAGCCGCAGCAGCCGGTGGAACATGGTCGGCACGAGGTGGGTGCTCGTCACCCGGTGGCGCTCGACCAGCCGCAAGGTCTCCTCGGCGTCGAACTTGTCCATCAGCACCGCGGAGTGCCCGAGGTGCATCGCGTTGACGCTGAACGAGCCGGGCGCGGCGTGGTAGAGCGGGCAGGCCACGAGGTGCACGCCCGGGCCCTCGTGGACGTCCATCATCGCGAGCAGGTCGCGGTGGATTTCGTGCAGGGACGGCGGTTTCCCGCTGAGCGCGCGGCGGACGCCCTTCGGCCGGCCCGTGGTGCCCGAGGTGTAGAGCATCGTCTGCCCGGCCGTCCGCGGTTCCGGCGCGGTGGACGGCTCGTCCTCGCCCCAGGACGTGTAGTCCGCCCAGCCGTCCGCCGCGCCGACCGAAAAGCGTTCCACGGCAACCAAAGGCGGGCAGTCGCGCGCGATGTCCGCGTCCGCGACGACGACGCGTGCGCCGCTGTTGCCGACGACGTAGGCGATTTCCTCGGCGGAGGACCGGTAGTTGACCGGCGTGAAGTACATCCCCGCCTGCAGCGTGGCGAACAGCAGCTCGAAGTAGGGGAGTCCGTTGTGGACGATCGCGACGACGCCGTCGCCCTCGCCGAGGCCGAGCCGGTGCAGGGCGTGCGTCAGCCGGTTCGCCCGCGCGGCCAGCTCGCCGAAGGTCGCGGACCGCCCGTCCGGGGCGAGCACCGCGAGCCGGTCCGGGTGCTGTGCGGCGACGTCGTAGAAGGTGCTCACGCACCGCACGCTACCGGGCCTGTTCGGCTGGGCGCTGCCGGAGGAGTACGGCGGCCTCGGGCTCGGCATGGCCGAAGACGTCCGGCCGGCCATCGAGCTCGGCTGGACGACGCCCGCGTTCCGGTCCCTGTTCGGCACCGACAGTGGCATCGCGGGCCAGGCGATCGCGTCGTTCGCGCTCAAGGGCTGACTTGCGCTGGAGTGCACTCCAGCTCTTAACGTCGGGGGTATGACCACTGCACAGCACAAGACCGGCTCGGGCTTCGGCGCCACCAGCACGGCGTCCGACGTCCTGGCCGGCATCGACCTGACCGGCAAGCTCGCGATCGTCACCGGTGGCTACTCCGGCATCGGGCTCGAGACGACGCGCGCGCTGACGCGGGCGGGCGCGCACGTCGTCGTCCCGGCACGGCGCCGGGCGACGGCGGAAGAAGCGTTGCGGGGCTTGGACGACGTCGAGATCGACGAGCTGGACCTCGGTGACCTCGACAGCGTCCGCGCGTTCGCCGAACGGTTCGTCGCGTCGGGGCGCGGCATCGACGTCTTCATCGGCAGCGCCGGGATCATGGCGGCGCCGGAGACCCGCGTCGGCCCGGGCTGGGAGGCGCAGTTCGCGACCAACCACCTCGGCCACTTCGCCCTGGTGAACCGGCTCTGGCCCGCGTTCAACCCGGGCGCGCGCGTCGTCTCGGTGTCTTCGCGCGGCCACCACTACGGCCCGGTCCGCTTCGACGACCTCAACTTCGAGCAGGGCTACGACAAGTGGCTCGCCTACGGCCAGGCGAAGACGGCGAACGTCCTGTTCGCGGTCCAGCTCGACAAGCTCGCGCAGGGCCACGGCGTCCGCGCGTTCGCCCTGCACCCGGGCCGGATCCTGACCGACCTGGTGCGGCACCTGAGCCGCCAGGAGCTGATCGACGCGGGCATGGTCGACGAAGAGGGCCGGACCTCCGGCGACATCAAGACGCCGGAACAGGGCGCGGCGACCCAGGTCTGGGCGGCGACGTCCCCGCAGCTCGGCGGCCTCGGCGGCGTCTACCTCGAAGACTGCGACGTCGCCGAGCCCGCCCCGGCCGACGGCACGCGCGTCGGCGTGCGTGACTACGCGATCGACCCGGCGCTCGCCGAGCGCCTGTGGACGGTGTCGGCCGAGCTGACCGGCGTCAACGCCTTCTAGAGCTTCTCGACCGCCTTCACGAGCAGCTCGATCTCGTCCTCGGTGTTGTAGTAGTGCACCGACGCCCGGACGAGGTCCGGCAGTTCGCGCGCGGTGAAGTCGAACTGCGCCGACGTGCGCGACGACACCGACGTGTTGATCCCCGCCTCCGCCAGCCGCGCCTTGATGTCCGCGGCGGGGGTGTCCTCGACGCTGAAGGTGACGATGCCGCACTTCTTCACGCCGACGTCGCGCACGCGGGCGCCGACGTCGGCCAGCCGGCCGCGCAGCGTCCCGGCCAGGGAAGCGACGCGGGCCTCGATGGCCGGCAGGCCCCACTCGAGCGCGTAGTCGATCGCCGCGCCTAGGCCGAAGACCGCGGCGAAGTCGCGTTCCCACACCTCGAAGCGCTTGGCGGTCGGGTCGACGACGTACTCCGTGGGCGCCGTCCAGACCGCCGAGTGCAGGTCGAGCATCGCCGGCTCCAGCCGCTCGCGCAGCCGCGGGTGGACGTACAGGAAACCGGTGCCACGCGGCCCGCGCAGGTACTTGCGGCCGGTCACCGACAGCGCGTCGCACTTCAGGCGCGAGACGTCGAGGTCGAGCTGGCCCGCGGACTGGCACGCGTCGAGCAGGAACGGGATCCCGGCAGCTTCGGCGACCTCGCCGATCTCCTCGGCCGGGTTGACCAGCCCGCCCTGGGTGGGCACATGGCTGACGGCGATCAGCTTGACGCTGCCGTCGATCCGGCGCTTCAGGTCCTCGACGTCGAGCTGGCCGGACTCGTCGTCGCCGACCACCTCGACGACCGCGCCGGTGCGCCGGGCGACCTGCAGGTACGCGATCGCGTTGCTGGCGTATTCGGCGGTGGAGGTGAGGATCCGGTCGCCCGCGGCGAACGGCAGCGCGTAGAAGACGGCCTGCCAGGACCGCGTCGCGTTGTCGGTGATGGCGATGTCGTCGGGTTCGCCGCCGACCAGCCTCGCCGCCGACGTGTACACCGCCGCCAGCCGGTCCTTGGCCTCGGCGGCCGCTTCGTACCCGCCCATCAGCGCTTCGTGGCGCAGGTAGTCGACCACCGTGTCCGTCACGACGGCCGGGGGCAGGGCGGATCCGGCGTTGTTGAAGTGGACCACTTCCGCGCAGCCGGGGGTCTCACGGCGGGCGCGGTCGACATCGAAGCCGTCAAAGGTCATGCAAACTGAATACAGTACGACCTGATTGCATGCAATACTGCCCGGATGGCCCGCACCCCTTTGCGCAGCGATCTCATCGAGGAGATCACCACCCGCGTGCTCGACGGGCGGCTCGCCGCCGGCGCCCGCGTCAACGAGGTGCACCTGGCCCGTGAGCTGGGCGTCAGCCGGACGCCGCTGCGGGAGGCGCTGATCGGGCTCGCCGGTCGCGGCCTGCTCGTGGCCGAGCCGGGGCGCGGCTTCCTCGTGCCGCCGTTCGACCCGGACGAGGCCCGCCGGCTCTACCCGCTGGTCGCCGAGCTGGAGGCCCTCGCCCTGCGCTGGACGTCGCCGCTGGAGCTCGCCGGGCTGCCCGACGCGCTCGACGTCGTCGCCGACGGGATGGCCGCGGCGCTGGAGCGCGGCGAGGATCTGTCCGAAGTGGACGAACGGTGGCACGCGCTGCTGCTGTCCCGCTGCCCGAACCCGCACCTGCTGCGGTTGATCGAGCAGACCAAGCCACTGCTCAAGCGGTACGAATCGTGCTACTTCGGCGGGGCGGCCCGCGCCGGGGAGAGCATCGGCGAGCACCGCCGGATCGCCGCGGCACTGCGGGACGGCGACCTGCCGACGGCGTCCGCGGTGCTCGTCCGCAACTGGGTGAAAGCCTTGGCGTACCTGGGGAAGGACGAAAGATGATCATCGCGCACCTGAGCGACCTGCACCTCGACGACGGGCCGCGCGCGGAAGAACGCGTCGCCGTCGTGATGGCGTACCTGGACGGGCCGGCCGTCGCCGCGGTCGTCGTCACCGGCGACATCGCCGACCACGGCGCGGCCGCGGAGTACGCGCGGGCCGCCGAGCTGCTGAAGCACCCGGCGCCGGTGCTGGTGTGTCCCGGCAACCACGACGTCCGCGCACAGTTCCGGACAGGTTTGCTCGACCAGCCGGCGTCGGACGACCCGATCGATTACGCCCGCGAGGTCGACGGCGTGCTGTTCGCCATGTGCGACTCGACGATCCCCGGCCGCGGCGCGGGTCACCTCGCCGACGAGACCCTCGCCTGGCTCGACGGCGTGCTGTCCGGCGGCGACGGCCCGGCGTTCGTCGCCTTCCACCACCCGCCGGTCGAGGTCGGCCTCCCGCTGGTGGACGGCATCCGCCAGATGGGGGAGGAGCGGCTGGCCGCGGTACTGGCCCGCCACCCGCGCGTGGTGGCGTTGCTGGCCGGCCACGTCCACACCGGCGCGTCGACGACGTTCGCCGGCGTGCCGCTGCGGATCGCGCCGGGCGTCGTCTCGGGGTCGCTGCTGCCGGTCGAGCCGGGCGGCGACCGGGGTTGGGACGAGGGCGGCCCGCTGGAGTACGACCGGCCGCCGTCGCTGCTGCTGCACGTGCTGCACGACGACGGCCGGGTGACCACGCACCACCGCGTGGTCCCGTACATCTCTTAGGGAGTGAAGATCGGCAGCGTGATCCGCGACGGGCGGGCCGCGTCGTGGAAGATCTCGAAGCGGTTCGGCTTGCCGTCCACCGCCGCGGTGACCGGCTCGCCGGTGCCGTGGTTGCGCGCGAACCGGGGGAACGCGCCGCCCGCCACCTGGACGCGCAGCCGGTGGCCGCGGCGGAAGCGGTAGGCCGTCGGGTCGAGCGTGACCTCCGCCGTCACCACGCCGCCGGTGTCCGCTTCGGGGAAGCCCGGCCGCAGCCGCAGGATCCCGTCGGTGACGTTGCGGGAGACGCCGCCCGCGTCGACGTCGCAGAGCCGGACGTAGACGTCGGCGTGCCCGAGCTCGGTCCGCACGTGCACGGTCGCGGCCACCTCGCCGATGACGTCCAGGTCCGACGCGAGCGGCTCGCCGGTGAAGACCAGCACGTCCGGCCGGGCCTCGATCTCCTGGTTGTCGCGCTGCTTCGTCACGCCCGTCAGCAGCGGCCCGCCGACCGCCGGGGTCGGGTCCGCCGGGTCGTAGGTGAACGTCGTCGGCCGCGCTTCGTCGCCGCCCACCTCGCCGAGGCCGCCGATCGGGCGCAGGTGTGCCGCCGTCGCGGTCGACGGCGGCGGCCACGCCTCGAAGTCCAGCCAGGTGTCCGCGCCCTGCAGGAAGATCCGGACCGGCGCGCGCTGCAGGAACGTGCGGTCGCCGAGCAGGTGGGCGCGCAGGAACCCGAGCTGGTCCTGGATCATCGGGCGCATGCTCGCCGGCTCGCCGTGGGACCACGGGCCGATCGTGATCCGCGGCGCCTTGCCGGCCTCGGCGAGCCGCCGGAAGTCCTGCAGCTGCCCGCGGATGAACAGGTCGTACCAGCCGGTGACCATCGACACCGCGACGTCGAGCTTCTCGACGTCGGCGCTGTGGTCGGACATGGCCCAGTAGGTGTCGTCCGGCACGAAGTGCTCGGTGATGTCCTGCAGGAACTTCACCGGCTTCCCGATCGCGGCGACGTCGGCGCCGCTGAGCGGCAGGTGCGCCATCGCGCGGCGCGTCTTGCGCGCCTGCAGCGGGTTCGGGAACGCGCCGAAGCGCTCTTCCTGGCGGCCGATCATCGCCGACCACGACACCATGTTGTCCGCCGCGAGCACGCCGCCCGGGTAGAACGTCGAGACGAACTCCGACGCCGTGATGCCGAGGCACATGGCGGCCAGCGGCGGGTCGAGGTAGGGCCCGAGCGCCCACTGCGTGTGCCCGAGGTAGCTGGCGCCCGCCATCGCGAGGTTGCCGTCGCACCACGGCTGCGCGCGCAGCCATTCGGCGGTGGCGATGCCGTCCTCCCGCTCGAGGTGGAACGGCCGGAACTCGCCGCCGGAGCCGAACGAGCCGCGGGTGCTCTGGATGACCGTCTGCAGCCCGTGCCGCGAGAACGTGTTCCCGAACAGCTTCGACAGGAGGCCGGCGCGCCCGTACGGCGTGCGGATCAGCACCACCGGCGCGGGCGTGTCACCCGCCGGGGCGTACCGGTCCGCGAGCAGCGTGACGCCGTCGGGCATCGGCACCGGCAGGTCGCGCGTGATGACCGGTTTCGGTCCTTCGGCGCGGGGGAGTCCGAGAGCTCTGTCGACAAGTCGGTCCAGCACGGGCACACGCCTTCCGAAGCGGAGTAACACCTTCCGGATCCGACGGTACCCGAGGTCGCGCGCCTGGCAACCGGAGCGACGTGGCTCAGGGACTCCCCACGCCGAGTGCTTCGGCCAGTTTTCCGGTGACGCGCAGGTTTTCCGGCCCGGGTGGCACGCTCACCCCGCACAGCGCCAGCGCCGCGGCCAGCACGGGCCGCCGGGCCCGGTCGCCGCCGTCGGCGATCTTGACCGCGATCGCCGTGCCGTCGGGCAGGGCCGCGACCTGGACGGCTTCGAAGCCGTCCTTCGCGATGAGCCCGGGCACCGCGCGCAGCACGGCGGTGACGTCGCGGCGGCTGCCGCCGACCAGTTCGGGGTGCCGGCGGATCGCGTCGGCGACCAGGTGGTCCGGCGTTCCCGGCGCGGCCGTGGCGATCTTCGAGGCGGCGGTGGCGAGCCCGCGCAGCGTGGTCGCGAACAGCGGCGCGCCGCAGCCGTCGACCGCGACCCGCTCGATCGCGCGGCCGGTCAGGTCCTCGAAGGTGGCGGCGATCGCGCGTTGCAGCGGGTGGGCCGGGTCGAGGTAACCGTCGGACGCCCAGCCGTTCAGCTCGCAGGTCGCCAGCATTGCCGCGTGCTTGCCGGAGCAGTTGTGCGCGAGCTTGCTCGGGGCCCGCCCGGCCGCGACCCAAGCGTCGCGTTCGACCGGGTCGTACGGGAAGTCGGCCGGGTTGCCCAGCTCGCCGGGGGAGCGCTCGCCGAGCACCGCGGACGCGGCGTCGAGGTGCATCCGCTCGCCGGAGTGGCTGGCCGCCGCGATGGCGAACCCGGCGGGCGGCAGCCGCAGCCCGAGCCGCGCCATCGCCGTGGCCTGCACCGGTTTCGCGGTCGACCGCGGGTACATCGGGGCGTCCGGCGCGCCGGCGCCGAACAGGGTGGTGCCGTCCGGGGCGAGCACGATCACCGAGCCGTGGTGCCCGCCCTCGACCATGCCGTCGCGCACCAGCTCGACCAGGAGTTCGTGGTTCACAGGCCCGCCTTGTCGAACGCCTTCATGTCGATCCGCTTCCGCACGGCGAACCAGCCGGCGATCAGCGCGAGAGCGATCACCGGCAGCGCCATGAGCGTGATCCGGCCGGTCTCGTCGAAGCCCATCAGCACCACGACGGCGGCGAGGAACACCAGCGTCACGATCTCGGTGTAGGGCGAGAACGGCAGCCGGAACGACGGCCGCTCCAGGCCGTCCCGCTCGGTCTTGCGGACGAACAGGAGGTGGCACAGCACGATGATGGCCCAGGTCGCGAGGATGCCGATCGCGGCGAAGTTCAGCACGATGTCGAAGGCCTCCTTCGGCACCAGGTAGTTCAGGCCGACGCCGAGCACGCAGACCGACGCCGTCAGCAGGATCCCGCCGTAGGGCACCTGGTTGCGGTTCAGCACGCCGGTGAACTTCGGCGCGGACCCGGCCGCGGCCATCGACCGCAGGATCCGGCCGGTCGAGTACAGCCCCGAATTGAGACTGGACAGCGCCGCGGTGAGCACGACGAGGTTCATCACGCTGTCCGCGGCCGGTACGCCCAGGTGCGACAGCACGGTGACGAACGGGCTCTGCTCCTTCGTGTAGGAGCTCCACGGCAGCAGCATGGCCAGCAGCACGACCGAGCCGACGTAGAACACGGCGATGCGCCACATGATGGAGTTGATCGCCTTCGGCATGATCTTCTCCGGGTGCTCGGTCTCGCCCGCGGCGACGCCGACCAGCTCGATGGACGCGTAGGCGAACACCACGCCCTGCACGATCATGACCATCGGCAGCAGCCCGGCCGGGAAGATGCCGCCGTGCCCGGTGATCAGCTGCGGCCCGCCCGCGACGCCGTCGATCGGCGTCCGCGTGGCCAGCAGCACGATCCCGATGACCATGAACAGCACCAGTGCGGCGACCTTGACGATGGCGAACCAGAACTCCATCTCGCCGAACAGCTTCACCGAAACCAGGTTCAGCGTCAGCACGACGGCGAGCGCGATCAGCGCGAGCACCCACTGCGGGATCGGTGTGAAGAAGGACCAGAAGTGCGCGTAGAGCGCGATGGCCGTGATGTCGGCGATGCCGGTGGTCGACCAGTTCAGGAAGTGCATCCAGCCGGCGACGTATGCGCCCTTCTCGCCCATGAACTCCCGCGCGTAGGAGACGAACGCGCCGCTCGAAGGCCGGTACAGGATGAGCTCGCCGAGCGCGCGGACGACGAAGAACGCGAAGAGCCCGCAGACGGCGTAGACGATCGCCAGTGCCGGTCCGGCCTGGGCGAGCCGGCCGCCCGCGCCGAGGAACAGGCCGGTGCCGATGGCCCCGCCGATCGCGATCATGTTCACGTGCCGCGGTTTCAGGGCCTTGCGGTAACCGGCGTCGCCCGCGTCGGCGGTGGTTTCCGGGGTGAGGGTCTGTTCGGTCAAGGTGCTACTCGTCCCCGTTCACGATGCTGGTCAAGGTGGCTTCGACGTGCCGCAGGTGGGCCGTCATGGCCTCGACCGCGGCGGCTTCCGCGCCGTCGGCGATCGCCGTGACGATCGCCCGGTGCTCGACGTTCGAGCGCTGCCGGCGGTCGCCGAGCTGGTTGAGGAAGGCGGACTGGCGGGCCAGCGCGTCCCGGATCTCCTCGATCACCTTCCCGAACACGGGGTTGCCCGAAGCCTGGGCGATGGTGATGTGGAACAGCGAGTCCAGCGCGACCCACGCGGTGTTGTCGGTCTCGGCGTCCATCCGCTCGACGAGGTGGCCGAGCAGGTCGAGGTCGTCGGCGGAGCGCCGCAGCGCCGCGTACCCGGCGACCGGGATCTCGACGTGCCGGCGCACCTCGATCAGGTCGCGGGCCGAGTACGGCCCGAACACCGGGTGCTCGGCGGGCCCGGTCGCGGTGACGAAGGTGCCCTTGCCGGACTTCGACTCGGTGAGCCCCAGCGCCTGCAGCCCGCGCAGCGCCTCCCGGACCACCGAGCGGCTGACCTCGAACTCCTTGCCCAGCGCGGCCTCGGACGGCAGCTTGTCGCCGACGGCGTACTCGCCGCGTTCGATCTGGCGGCGCAGGTGGGCCAGCACGGCCTCCATGGCGCTCACCCGCCGGGGACCGGCTGTCCGGCTGTCGGACAGGTTCATGGATCGGATGCTCGGTCCCGGCCGCGGCGGTGTCAACGCGGGACCACGCGCTTGTGGCTCACTTCACCGGCCACCCTGACAACCGGACAGAAGTTCACCGGGTCGTTGACGGGTGCAAACGGGTGACCGTAGCGTTGCGCAGCGTCAGTCTGACAACGTTGTCGCACGTCACCGGCGAAGGGCGGGCCATGGCCGCGCGGAAGATCCTGACCCTGCTCGGAGCGGTGGCCCTCGCGGCGACGGCGTTCGCGACGCCCGCCGCGGCCGGCGTCGAGCTGGTCACCGATCCGGCGTCCTACGTCGACCCGCTGATCGGCAGCACCAACGCGGGCAACACCTACCCGGGCGCGACGACGCCGTTCGGGATGATCGCCTGGAGCCCGACCACGACGAAGGGGCTGCAGAACGGGACCGGCGCCGCCGGCGGTTACCAGTACGACGTCACGCGGGTACGCGGCTTCAGCCTGACCCACCTCAACGGCACCGGCTGCACGCCGGGCGCGTCCGGCGACGTGCCGATCATGCCGTTCCCCGGCGCCGTCCTGTCCTCGCCGTCGGCCGATCGCACCGACCAGGTCTTCGCCAGCGACTTCTCGCACGCCGACGAGACCGCCGAGCCGGGCCACTACGGCGTCGGCCTGGCCAACGGCGTCGGCGTGGACCTCACCACCACCGACCGGGCCGGGCTCGGCCGGTTCACCTTCCCCGCGGATAAGCCGGCGAACCTGCTCTTCCGGACGTCGAACTCGCTGCCGGGCAGCGCGAACGCCTCGATCAGCATCGACGCGGCGCACCGGCGGGTGACCGGCTCGGTCGACTCGGGCGGCTTCTGCGGCCGCACCACCGGCGGCGAGGAGAACCAGCGCTCCTACTACACGCTGCACTTCAGCGTCACCTTCGACCAGCCGATCAGCGGCCAGGGCACCTGGGTCGACGGCACCCTGCGGCCGGGCACGAGCAGCGCGACCGGTGGCGAGGGCTTCACCGACGCCGCACGCGCCGGCAAGGGCTCGGGCGGCTACGTCGGCTTCGACGCGAGCAAGGGGCCGGTCAGCGCGCGGATCGGCATCTCCTACGTCAGCGCCGCCAACGCGCAGCGCAACGCCGACGCCGAGATCCCGGCCGGCCGGACGTTCGACGGCGTCCGCGCGTCGGCCCGGAAGGCGTGGCAGGACCAGCTGACGAAGATCGAGCTCGGCGGCGGCACGCACGCGCAGCTCACGACGTTCTACACCGCGCTCTACCACGCGCTGCAGCAGCCGAGCCTGGCCAGCGACGTCACCGGCGAGTACCTCGGCAGCGACCGGAAGGTCCACCGGCTCGCGAAGGGCCAGCACGCGCAGTACGGCACGTTCTCCGGCTGGGACGTCTACCGCGGGCAGGTCCAGCTGCTCGCGTTCCTCGACCCGGCCCGGGCGAGCGACTACGCGCAGTCGCTCTACAACTTCGCCGGGCAGAACGGCGGTGAGTGGGACCGCTGGCTGCACGACAACGGCGGCACGCACGTGATGTCCGGCGACCCGTCGGCACCCGCGCTGGCCGGGATGTACGCCTTCGGCGCCCGCGATTTCGACGTCCGAGGCGCCTTCGGCTCGCTGGCCCGCGCGGCCACCGTGCCGACCGCGAACGACACCCGCGACGCCGGCTGCCCGATCCAGTGCGTCGGCCAGCGGCCGGGCCTGGCCGACTACCTGAAGCTGCACTACGCGCCGGACGACGCCTGCCACTGCTGGGGCTCGGCCGCCGAGACGCTCGAAGACTCCGTCGCCGACTTCGCGCTGTCGGACTGGGCGTCGCGTCTCGGTCAGGACCCGGCCGCGTTCCTCGCGCGCTCCGGCTACTGGCGCAACCTGGTCAACCCGCGCGCGAGCGCCGACGGCCCGTACGTCCAGGCGCGCAAGGCCGACGGCTCGTGGGTGACGCCGTTCCAGCCGTCGACCGACACGGGCTTCGTCGAGGGCAGCAGCGCGCAGTACACGTGGATGGCCTCGCACGACGTCGCCGGCGTGGTCGGCGGCCTGGGCGGCGCGCCCGCCGCGGTGAAGCGCCTCGACGGCTTCTTCCACGACGCGGCGGGCAACTGGGCGCTGTCGGGCGTCGACGACGTCCACTACAACCCGGGCAACGAGCCGGACATCAACGCGCCCTGGCTCTACGACTACCTCGGCCGGCCGTGGCAGACGCAGCAGACGGTCCGCCAGATCGTGAACACGGTCTACGGCCCGGGCACCGGCGGCCTGCCGGGCAACGACGACCTCGGCACCATGTCGGCCTGGTACGTCTTCGCCACGCTCGGCATGTTCCCGCAGGTCCCGAGCCGAGCGGACCTCGTGCTGGCGTCGCCGCTGTTCCCGCGCGCGGTCGTCCACCGCGGCAACGGTGCGACGATCACGGTCGAAGCCCCGCGCGCCTCGGCGGACACGTACTACGTCCAGGGCGTGCGCGTGAACGGCTCGCCGTCGTCCAAGCCGTGGGTGGCGGAGTCGTTCGTCGCGAACGGCGGCACGATCACCTACGACCTGTCGGCGACCCCGAACCCGACGTGGGGCACGGCGGCCGCGGACGCCCCGCCGCAGGCCGCGCTCCCGGCATTTCACCCGAACGTGGCCGCCCCGGCCGTCGCGCCCAAGCCGTCCCGGATCCTCGTCACCCCGCTCGGCTGACGCGCGTGCGCACCTCCGGGTGACCGCCCGGCAGCACCGCGTGCCGTGATCATCACCGCTCGAAGCGGTGGCGCGTCGCACCGCCGGAACCGTCCCGGCGAGGAGCAGAATCGAGCGCGGCGAGCACGTGCGCGGGCCACTCGAGCCACGGGTTAGGGTGAGTGACCCGCGCGCAGCCGGTCCCACCGACCTAGGGGAGGTTTTCGCTGGTGTCGAACGATTCCTTCGTCCACCTGCACGTCCACACCGAGTACTCGATGCTCGACGGTGCGGCGAAGATCGCTCCCCTCTTCGCGGAGGCGGCGCGCCTCGGCATGCCCGCGGTCGGCATGACCGACCACGGCAACATGTACGGCGGCGACGAGTTCTACCAACAGTCCAAGAAGCACGGCATCAAGCCGATCATCGGCATCGAGGCCTACGTCGCGCCGGAGAGCCGCTTCCACAAGAAGCCGGTCTTCTGGGGGCAGCAGAACCAGCGCGGGTCCGACGAGCTGGGCGAGGGCGGCGACGTCTCGGGCGCCGGCGCGTACACCCACATGACGATGCTCGCGCAGAACGCCACCGGCCTGCGGAACCTGTTCAAGCTGTCCTCGCTGGCCAGCATGCAGGGCTACTACCGCAAGCCCCGGATGGACCGCGAGCTGATCTCGGAGAACCACTCGGGGATCATCGCGACCACCGGCTGCCCGTCGGGCGAGGTGCAGACCCGGCTGCGGCTGGGCCAGAAGGAAGCGGCGATCCAGGCCGCGTCCGACTACAAGGACATCTTCGGCGCCGACAACTTCTTCCTCGAGCTGATGGACCACGGCCTGCCGATCGAGCGGTCGGTCCGCGAGGGCCTCCTCGAGGTCGGCCGGCTGCTCGACCTCAAGCCGATCGCGACGAACGACTCGCACTACGTCACCAAGGACCAGGCCGACACGCACTCGGCGCTGCTGTGCGTCCAGGCCGGCAAGACCCTGAACGACCCGACCCGGTTCAAGTTCGACGGTGACGGTTACTACCTCAAGGCCGCCGCCGAGATGCGCGAGTACTGGGACAAGGAAGTTCCCGGCGCGTCGGACAACACGCTGCTGATCGCCGAGCGCGTCGAGTCCTACGAGGACGTCTACTCGCACAAGGACCGGCTGCCGTTCTTCGAGGTGCCCGAGGGCTACGACCAGGGCGGCTGGCTGCGCGAAGAGGTCGCGAAGGGCCTGGCCTGGCGGTTCCCGGCCGGTCCGCCCGAGGGCTACGACGAGCGGATCGAGAAGGAGCTCGACGTCATCATCGGGAAGGGCTTCCCGGCCTACTTCCTGATCGTCGCCGACCTCATCAGCTACGCCCGCCGCGTCGGCATCCGCGTCGGCCCCGGCCGTGGTTCGGCCGCCGGTTCGCTGGTCGCGTACGTGCTCGGTATCACCAACCTGGACCCGATCCCGCAGAAGCTGCTGTTCGAGCGGTTCCTGAACCCCGAGCGCGTCTCGATGCCCGACATCGACATCGACTTCGACGACCGCCGGCGCGGCGAGATGATCCGGTACGCGACCGACAAGTACGGCGTCGACAAGGTCGCCCAGGTCATCACCTTCGGCACCATCAAGACCAAAGCCGCGATCAAGGACTCGGCGCGGGTCCACTTCGGCCAGCCGGGGTACGCGATCGCGGACAAGATCTCCAAGGCGCTGCCGCCGCCGATCATGGCGAAGGACATCCCGCTCTCGGGCATCGTCGACAGCAAGCACGAGCGCTTCGGCGAGGCCGCCGAGGTCCGCGCGCTGGTCGAGACGGACGAAGAGTGCAAGACGATCTTCGACACCGCCCGCGGTCTCGAAGGCCTGATCCGCAACGCGGGCGTGCATGCCTGCGCGGTCATCATGTCGTGCGACCCGCTGACCGACGCGATCCCGCTCTGGCAGCGTGACGACGGCTCGATCATCACCGGCTGGGACTACCCGTCGTGCGAGGCCATCGGCCTGCTGAAGATGGACTTCCTGGGCCTGCGGAACCTGACGGTCATCGGTGACGCGATCGACAACATCAAGACCAACCGCGGGATCGACATCGACCTCGACACCCTGGGCGTCGAGGACAAGGAAACCTACAAGCTGCTCGCCCGCGGCGACACGCTCGGCGTGTTCCAGCTGGACGGCGGGCCCATGCGCGACCTGCTGCGCCGCATGGAGCCCACGGTGTTCGACGACATCGTCGCGGTCGGCGCGCTCTACCGCCCCGGCCCGATGGGCATGAACGCGCACAACGACTACGCCGACCGCAAGAACAACCGGCAGAAGGTCAAGCCGATCCACCCGGAGCTCGACGAGCCGCTGCGGGAGATCCTGGCCGACACCTACGGCCTGATCGTGTACCAAGAGCAGATCATGCACATCGGCCAGAAGGTGGCCGGGTACACGATGGGTCGCGCGGACGTGCTCCGCCGCGCGATGGGCAAGAAGAAGAAGGAAGTCCTCGACCTCGAGTACGACGGCTTCGAGGCCGGCATGAAGGCCAGCCCCCTGCTCGAGGGCGGGTTCTCCGCCGAGGCCGTCAAGGCGCTCTGGGACACGATCCTCCCGTTCGCCGGCTACGCGTTCAACAAGAGCCACGCGGCCGCGTACGGCCTGATCTCGTACTGGACCGCCTACCTCAAGGCGAACTTCCGGGCCGAGTACATGGCGGCCCTGCTGACGTCGGTCGGCGACAACAAGGACAAGTCGGCGGTCTACCTGTCCGAGTGCCGCCGCCTCGGCATCAAGGTGCTGCCCCCGGACGTCAACGAGTCGGCCCTGCGGTTCGCGGCCGTCGGCGAGGACATCCGCTTCGGCCTCGGCGCGGTCCGCAACGTCGGCGCGAACGTCGTCGAGTCGATCATCAAGACCCGCGCGGAGAAGGGGAAGTACTCCACCTTCACCGACTTCCTCGACAAGTCCGAGCTCGTGGTCTGCAACAAGCGGGTCATCGAGTCGCTGATCAAGGCGGGCGGGTTCGATTCGCTCGGCCACACGCGGCTGTCGATGATCCAGGTCCACGAAGACGCGGTCGAAGCCGTCGTCCCGCTCAAGCGCCAGGAGGCGATGGGCCAGTTCGACCTGTTCGGCTTCGGCGGGGAAGACGGCGAGGAGGCCGCGCCGTCCTCGTCGCCGCTCGCGCACCTGAAGTTCGGCGAGGAGGAGTACCCGCGCAAGCAACTGCTCGCCTACGAGCGCGAGATGCTCGGCCTGTACGTCTCGGCCCACCCGCTCGACGGCGCCGAGCGGATCCTGCGCAAGCACGCCCCGAAGCCGATCGCCGGGATCCTGGCCGACCCGCCCCGGGAGGGCGAGCTCGTCATCTCCGGGCTGATCACGTCGCTCGAACGGCGGGTCAACAAGAAGGGCGAGCCCTGGGCGATCTGCACGGTCGAGGACATGGACGCCTCGCTCGAGGTGCTGTTCTTCCCCAAGTCGTACGCCTTGTTCTCCTCCGAGCTGATCGAGGACAACGCGGTGCTGGTGAAGGGCCGGATCAACTGGCGCGAAGACAAGATGTCGATCTTCGGCGGCGGCCTGGCGACGCTGGACCTGTCCGAGGTCGGCACCGGCAACGGTGACGACGAGCCGCCGCTGGTCCTGCTGGCCGCGGCGGAGAAGATCGACCAGTCGGTGGTGAGCGAGCTGCGCTCCACGCTGCTCGCGCACAAGGGCGAGACGATGGTCCACCTCAAGCTGGTCGGGCGGAACCAGACGGTGTTCGCGCTCCACGACTACCCGGTGAAGGTCAGCTCGATGCTGATCGGCGAGCTGAAGGGCATCCGCGGGATCACCGCGTCGACCTGAGCACGGCTTCCGGACGGGCCGGATCCGCGCGCACAACGCGCGCGGATCCGGCCCTTCGTGTTTGCTGAGTGGGTATCCCCGCCCCGTGAGCACCGGTGAGGTCAGCCCCTCGATGGACGACTACGAACCCGACCCGAAGCGCTGGAAGGCGCTGGCCGTCTCGCTGACGGCCGGGTTCATGGGCCTGCTCGACGTCAGCATCGTCAACGTCGCGCTGCCGTCGATCCAGCGCGACCTGGGCGCGAGCAGCGGCGGGATCCGCTGGGTCGTCTCGGGGTACGCGCTGGCGTTCGGCCTGGTCCTGGTCACCGGCGGCCGCCTCGGCGACGCGTTCGGCCGCCGGAAGATGTTCCTCGGCGCCCTCGCGGCGTTCGTCGCCACCAGCGCACTGGCCGGCGCGGCGCCGAACGAGACGACGCTGGTGCTCGCCCGGCTCGCCCAGGGCATGGCGGCGGGCATGCTCACGCCGCAGAACACCGGCCTGATCCAGGACCTCTTCCGCGGGCCCGAGCGCGGCCGCGCGTTCGGCATGTTCGGCGCGGTCGTCGGCATCTCGACGGCGGTCGGCCCGATCCTCGGCGGCGTGATCCTCGCCGTCTTCGGCGATCCGGACGGCTGGCGCTGGGTGTTCTACGTCAACGTCCCGATCGGCGTGCTCGCGTTCGCCCTGGCCCTGCGGCTGCTGCCCCGCAGCGAGAAGAGCGGGCTCAGGCTGCGGTCGGAGATCGACTTCGTCGGGATCCTGCTGCTCGCCGTCGCGGTCCTCGGCGTCCTGCTCCCGGTGGTGGAGTCCGACGACGGCGGTCCGGCGCGGCTGTGGTGGATGTTCGTCATCGCGCTCGCCTTCGGCGCCGGCTTCGTGCGCTGGGAGCACTCGCTGGTCCGGCGCGGCCGGTCGCCGCTGCTGGACACCCGGCTGTTCACCGGCACCCCGGGGTACGCCAGCGGCGCCGCGGTGGGCGCGCTCTACTTCTGCGGGTTCGCCGGGATCTGGCTGGTCTTCGCGATGTTCTTCCAGCAGGGCCTCGGCTACACGCCCCTGCAGTCCGGGCTGTCGGTGACGCCGTTCGCGCTCGGCTCGGCGGTGGCCGCGGCCGTCGCCGGCCGGCTGGTGCCGCGCTTCGGTCGCCGGCTCACCGTCACCGGGCTGGCGCTGGTCGCCCTCGGCCTGCTGATCGTCGCGTTGCTGGCCCAGCTGGTCCCGCCCGCGGCCGCGGGATGGGCGTTCGCGCTGCCGCTGGTGCTGGCCGGGGTCGGCGGCGGCATGGTGATCTCGCCGAACACGACCTTGACACTGGAGTGCGTCCCGGTCCGGCTGGCCGGCGTCGCCGGCGGCGCGCTGCAGACCGGGCAGCGGATCGGCACGGCGATCGGCACAGCCGTGCTGGCGTCGGTCTTCGGCGCGGTCGTCGTCGCGGCGGGGGACTACCAGGTGGCGCTCACCGTCGCGCTCTGCTGCGCGGCCGTCCTGACGTGCGGCGCGCTGGGCCTCGCCGTGGCCGAACTGCGGGCGCGGAGACACCGTGCGCAGCTTTCCGGGGACGATCCGGCGGCCAGCGGGGCCGAGACGTCCGCCGCGGACGTCCACCGGGGCTAGGAGACTACTTTCCGCAGATTCGCGATGCTCCAAACGAGTGACGAGCGCGGAAAGGCACTGGTGCTACGCAGAGCGACCGGGTAGATCTTATGGAGCCTTCACTGCGCGGCTTCGGCTACCGACAGTGGCAATCGATCGGCCACCCGGGGATGGGGTGACCGGTCTGAGCGACCGAAGCGTCCGGAGTTCGAGGGAGTGGACACACTCGGTCACCTTCCGTCCAGTGAGTGTCGGCGTCCGCGGGGGACCGTCCGGCACTCGCGGAAGGGCTGCCCATCGGCCGGCCGCAGCGCGCGTGACGGCGGCGGGCGGGCCCGGGTGAGGGGGAACCGGGCCCGCCCGTCCTTTTCGCCCGTGTCGCGCTTTCCCGCTGCTCGTGATCATGTTGGGATGACCGGATCCGACAGGCACGAGCCCGGGAGGGTCCATGACCGAGCGGCCGCCGCGGCCCGGAAGCCGGATCCGCCTGTGGCACCGGTCGATGCTGGCGCGCGACCGCGGTGAGCGCCACCGCGTCGCGACGCCGTTGGAACTGCTGTTCGACCTGTGTTTCGTGGTTGCCGTCGGCCAGGCGGCCGCGCAGTTGCACCACGCCTTCGCCGAGGGCCACATCGGCCACGGCGTGTTCTCCTTCGCCCTGGTCTTCTTCGCGATCTGGTGGGGCTGGCTGAACTTCAGCTGGTTCGCGTCGGCGTTCGACACCGACGACGTCCCGTACCGCCTGGCGACGCTGGTGCAGATCGCCGGCGGCCTGACCGTCGCGGCCGGGGTGGAGACCGCCTTCGAGGGCGACTTCCGGTTGATGGTCCCCGGCTACGTGCTGATGCGGCTGTCGATGGTGGCGCAGTGGCTGCGCGCCGCGCGGTCGGACCCGCCCTGCCGGCCCGCCGCCCTGCGCTACGCCGTCGGGATCACCGCCGTCCAGGTGCTGTGGATCGCCCGGCTGTGGCTGTCGGGAACGCCGGCCGTCATCGCCTTCTTCGTGCTCGTCGTGCTCGAGCTCGCCGTCCCGCTGTGGGCGGAGCGCCGCTTCGGCACCACGTGGCACCCGCACCACATCGCCGAGCGGTACGGCCTGTTCACGCTGATCGTGCTCGGCGAGGTGATCCTCGGCGCGACCACCGCGATCAAGGAGGGCGCCGCCGAGGCGGAGCACGTCGGCGGGCTCATCTCGCTCGCCGCGGCCGGCCTGGTGCTGGTGTTCGCCATGTGGTGGCTGTACTTCGACCAGCCGGGGCACGCGCGGCTGGTTCGCCGGCCGACCCTGTTCACGACGATGAGCTGGGGCTACGGCCACTACCTGATCTTCGCGTCCGCGGCGGCGGTCGGGGCCGGGCTCGAGGTGGCGGTCGGCTACGACACCCACACGCTGCACGACGTCGGTCCGATCGCCGCGGCGATGGCGACGACGGTGCCGGTCGCGGTCTTCCTGCTGAGCGTCTGGCTGCTGCACATCGGCCCGGCCAACGAGTGCCGGCCGATCGCCGTCGGCTTCCCGGTGACCGCGGTGCTCGTCGTCGCGGCGTCGTTCACGCCGGTGCCGATCCACGTCGCCGCGGTGCTCACGGCCGCGCTCGTCGCCGTCACGGTCGTCTTCGCCCACGGGCAGCCGCGGGAGTAGATCACCGCAGGTCAGCGGCCTCGTGTGCAAAAAAGGGACCCCCCTGTGCGAGGCCGTTTCGGGGCATGTAAAGTTCTCCAAGTCGCCAGGGAAACCGGGCGGCCGCCAGGGCCACGAACCAAGCTCCCACGAAAGTGGTAGAGTGGGTGGTCCTGAACCGAGGTGATAGCCTCGGAACAACAAAGGCTTGAAACAATCGCCGAGGTTGAGCCCGCGGATAAAGCGGGTGATTCCGGAGTGTGTTGCTTGAGAACTCAACAGTGTGCTAGTGAACTAAGCCAGTAGAGCTTATATATAACCTCGTATGAGGTTCCTTTGAGAATGATTGAGTACATAGTCTCGATCAAACTATTCATTGTTGGAGAGTTTGATCCTGGCTCAGGACGAACGCTGGCGGCGTGCTTAACACATGCAAGTCGAAC